>JBCBUC010000001.1:0-224382 GCA_039818345.1 Pseudomonadota bacterium
GTGCTCCTCGGCGGCCTCCGGGCGATGGACGCCAATGTCGGCGGCGCGAAACACGGCGTGTTCACCGACCGTCCGGGTGCGTTGACCAATGATGTGTTCATCAACTTACTTGATATGAGCACACGCTGGGCACCGGCAGGTGATGGTGTCTTTGAGGGGCGCGATCGCTTGACCGGAGAGCTTGTCTGGACCGCGACCGAAGTTGATCTTGTGTTCGGCTCGAATGCAGAGCTTCGCTCCGTGGTCGAAGTTTATGCTTTTGATGGCGCAGAAAGCGTCTTCGTCAACGACTTTGTGGCTGCTTGGTCTAAGGTGATGCGCTTGGGCCTTCCAAGCTAACGGGCCAGGGCTATAACCAGGAAAAGGCGGCCAAGTGTGGCCGCCTTTTTTATGGGCTGCGCTCCTTATGTGTTGGGCGACCCATTGAATTCCCTAAAAAATTGGTCATGGGGTATGCGATGAACGGCGTCAATGACCGTTGATCGACAGCGCTGATCCGTTCACCACGTTTGTCCCAAGAGCCGTCCTGAAGGCGCAATTTTTTTCCGTTTTGTATCTTGTAATTTTCCGAAAAACGGCAACATCGAATAACGATAAGGGGGCAGGGACCGCCGCCTTATCAAAAAGAAGCGGGAATAATCCGCGTTCACTTGCATGGGACGTCCCGGGCGCCACCACCGGGGCAGGTCGGCCTTCGCGCCGGGACCCTGCCTCGTGCCCGGGACGGACACTGAAGACTTGATCGAAAAGGAAGGAAGATCATGATGAAGACTGCTATCGCCACCGCAACCGCCCTCGTTATCGCTGCTGCACCAGCGTTTGCCCAAGACGTCAGTGTTCGTATCGACAGCGATTTGCTTGACACCAAAGCTGGCCGTCAAGTTGTTTACCAAGAGATGCAAGATGCTGCACGCAGCGCTTGCCGGAACGACCTTTCCAAAACGCGCCGCATGAGCCAATTATCCGCATGCAGCAACGAACTCGTCGACTCGATGGTCTCCAACCTTGACGACACCCGCGTGTCGGCCATCCACACCGGCAGCTATGTCGTCGCTGGACAGTAAGAGCGCTTGAATTCGGGCGCCGGTGGCTCACCCCCCCCTTGTACCTTTCCGGCGCTTGAACCCTCCTCCCTCGGGAGGAGGGTTTTTTCTTAAAGGATTGATTGCCCAGTTTTCGCCCAGTCGGCGACGAACGCGTCCAGCCCTTTATCTGTGAGCGGATGGCTCAACAGCTGACCGAATACTTTAGGCGGAATGGTCGCGACATCGGCACCGAGAAGGGCGCTTTGCTTGACATGCTGTGGGCCGCGGATCGACGCTGCGAGGATCTGGGTGTCATAGTCTTGCGCGTCGTAAAGTGCTCTGATTTCTCCAATCAGATCCATGCCATCAACACCGATATCGTCGAGCCGTCCGATGAACGGAGAGATATACGTCGCGCCTGCTTTTGCTGCGAGCCAGGCTTGGGTGGCGGAAAAGCAGAGGGTGACGTTGGTATCGATCCCATCATCCGTCAGGGAACGGCATACCTTGAGGCCAGCCCAGGTCAACGGAAGCTTGACGACAACATTGCGTGCGATTTGAGAGAGAAGGCGGCCTTCTTTCTCCATCACCTCGGCTTCCGTCGATGCCACCTCCGCGGAGACCGGGCCGTCGGTCATGTCGCAGATCTCTGCGATCACTTCCTTGAAGTCCCGTCCAGCCTTGGCGATCAGCGAGGGGTTGGTGGTGCAGCCGTCCACCAGGCCCGTGGCGAAGGCCTCCTTCAGCTCGGCGGTGTCAGCGGTGTCGATGAAGATCTTCATGGCGTGGTTCTCCGGGGTGTGGAAACTGATTGAGCTTAGGTTCCGTTAGTGCCGCTGCGCTGTTGCCGCAACGCTGCGCGCATGCCGGAAAACGTGGCAACGAGAAAGGGCACGGTCATCGTCAGGGCCATCTTGCCGATGGGCAGATCCTGACCGTCGAGAAAGAGATCGCCGTAGTTGATCGCAATTAAGATCGGTCCGACCACGAACGCGGTGACCAACGCATCTCTGAGAACTGCCAAGGTCATCACGCACCAATGTCCCGTCTATAAAAGCCTTCGGGCCAGGTGATCGCTTCGGCACCGCGGTAAGCGCGAGATCGCGCTTCCTCTGGACTGGAGCCCAGTGCGGTCACGGACAGCACCCGACCACCCACTGCGACGAGCGTTCCGTTTTGAAGAGCAGTGCCTGCGTGAAAGACAACAACGCCGTCCTGGTTGTTGGCATCGCTAAGACCGCCAAGCACTGAGCCCTTTTGATAGCTGACGGGATAGCCCTCGGTCGCATAGGTGATCAGTGTACCGGCGTCATTGGACCAGGATACCTCTTGGTCCCCGAGCGTTCCATTTCCGGCGCCTAACAACAGAGGAACAATGTCAGAGGTCAGACGACGCATCAGGAGCTGGCATTCAGGGTCACCAAATCGGCAATTGTATTCAAGCAGCTGCGGTCCTGACGCGGTGATCATCAGGCCTGCGTATAAGACCCCGCGATAGGTGATGCCGCGCTTCTTTAAGGCGTTGATCGTCGGCTCAAGGATCGTTGCGTAAGCTTGGTCTTCGAGCGCTTCGGAGAAATGTGGCGGCGGCGTGATACAGCCCATGCCGCCAGTGTTGGGTCCTTCATCGCCGTCATAGGCCCGTTTATAGTCCTGCGCACTGCCAAACCGGACGACACGCTCGCCGTCGGTGATAGCGAAGAGGCTCATTTCCCGGCCGTGCAAGAACTCTTCGATCACCAAGCTGCCGGAGACAGGAAGAAGCGATGCGACCGCGTCGCGAGCTTCTTCAAGCGTGTCCGCGATGACCACGCCTTTGCCAGCAGCAAGCCCATCGGCCTTCACCACATAAGGCGGCTCAAAGGTTTCAAGAAAGCGCGAGGCCTCAGCGGCATCAGTGAAATGGCCATAGCGGCCAGTCGGGATACCCGCTTCAGCGCAAAGATCCTTGGTAAAGGCTTTGGAAGCTTCCAATTGGGCAGCTTCTTTGCATGGGCCAAAGCATGGAATGCCTGCCTCTTCGAGCTGATCGGCCAGACCCTCTGCTAGGGGTTGTTCAGGGCCCACGACCACGAGGTCGATGCCTTCGGCTTTTGCAAAGGCCACCGGGTCAGGCACGTCGCGGCACTCACCAACGCTTGCCATACCTGGATTTCCCGGTGCGCAGACCAGCCGCTTCACAAGGGCGCTTTGCGCGATTTTCCAAGCGAGTGCATGTTCGCGACCGCCGCTGCCGATGAGCAGGATGTTCAAATCGGCTTTCCTTCTCTTAAATCACGTGACGGGCCTTAAGCGGGGCCCCATGCGGAAGTCTATGAGATTAAAACGGTATGCGCGCTCTTATGTGCGGCTGCGGCGGTGGCGCCAGCGGCCAGAGATCGCGCGGCAGCTGCATCGCCTGCGGCGTGCCTTGCCGTTTGTCGCGTCGGCGGGTTTCAACGCGCTCCTGACCTTTGTTTTGTTTATTGGCTACCAGTCCTTTGTCGCCAAAGGCGTGCCGAATGCGGGGCCGGGGCAGCGTGTGGTCGCGATTTCATTCTTTTCACCGCCCGAGGATCAAGACGAACAAATCCCTGAGGTGCGCGAGGATGATGCCGAACAGGTGCTCGAGGAAGAAGCGGAAATGGGCGTTGAGAGCATCCCGGAAGGAAATGCGCTGACCGACGGCGATGCTGAAGGCGAGCAAGCCGGCGACGACGCGCCCAACGCTGATCTTGGCGAAGACATCGCGGTGGCCAAGGCCGGGATTGATATCCCCTCGATCGCGCTTCCCGATATCGACGCGGGCGAGGGGCGCCCCGAGGGATTTGTCGGTGTGGATTGCTATGCGGTCTTTGAAGACGAAGACAAAGCCCGCGAATGCGCTGGCCGGGCGATTCTCTCCGGTTGGCGCGCAGAGCTCGCGGAGCTCGGCGAGGACTGGGACCGGTTCGCCGAAGAGCTCGGGACAGAGCGTCGGCAGATCCGGTATGGCCCGCTGCGCGGATCAGCGCCGAACAGCACCGTCTCGTCCTTTCAAGCCAACCCTTATGCCGTACCAAGAGAGGTTCGCGCGCTTTACGCGGCTGAGCTTGAGGCCCGTCGCCGCGCCGAGGCAGTCCGCCGCTTTGAATTGCAGGGCCAGGCCCAGGTCGGCACTGAGGCCCTGCAGCAATCCCAAGACGCGGCCAATTATGACCCCGCCGCGCCGAGCCTTTCGCTGCCTCAACCGAGCATCTTTTTTGAAGAGCCAGGCGGGGATCAGTAGCGATCTTTGATCAGCCTACGTTTGATGATCTGCCTCTCACCCTGTTCAGCAATGAAGGTGAGGCGGCCGCTGACCTAACCAAAAAAAGCCCTTGAAAAATCTGGCCACCACGGCACGTTACCGATGTTCAGCTTGAACCTCATGGCAGCAATATAGAGCCCCATACCAATCAGCGTTGCCCAATGGGGTCGACGCAACTTGAAGAGGTCATAGGCGAGGATCGCGAGCAGCAGACTGAACTCGGCCATGATGATCAGTGTACCCGGTAGGCCCAGGCCGAAAATGAGACGAGCCATGGCGGCATCGATCATCATGATCGCCGCGATCAGCATAAAGCGCTTATGCGCGTTCGCGTTTCCTCGGTTGAGAACACCGAGACTGTAGGCAACGGCAAAGTTGATGATGTCTAAGGTCGGAAAGATCGCACCGATAAGGGCGGGGCGGCCTGCGATGATCCCATCGGGCTTTTGAACGGTCATCCGTACAACGATGTAACCGATGATGACGATGGCCACCGCGAGCCCGAGGCTGGTGAAGCCAAGCTGGCGGTGACGCTGATAAGAACCCGCCCCGATCAAGCGTGCTTGGCAGGCGAGCAGCACGAACCAGGATAGAAACACCGCGCCGTGAAAATGAAGGAAGAAGGGCGTCGCCAGTGGGCCTCCTGGTCGTTGAAAAGCGACGATGCTGAAACCGCTGATGACGATCACGATCAGCACGATCGCCATATAGAAGAAAAAAGGCTCGTTCTTTTGTTTCATTGATCAGTTTGCCCCCCGAGACGCTCAACCCTAGGCCTTCGAATCAATAAAGCCTAGGCTCTTCCCCGGCGCTTGGCAGAGCGCGAATGCAGCCCCTCCTTCAAGGAGATTGACCATGGTGTTGCCGTCTTGACCAGACAGGTCCATCTTCTCCCCATGGCAAGCGACAACGTCCCTGAATACTCTGTTTCCGAACTGTCGGGAAAACTCAAACGCACGATCGAAGACACCTACGGATATGTCCGTGTGCGGGGTGAGTTGGGGCGTGTCACGCGAGCAGCGTCCGGGCACGTCTATCTTGATATGAAAGACGAGCGGGCGGTGATCTCCTCGGTGATGTGGAAGGGCACGGCCGCCCGGCAGTCGGTGAAGCCGGAGCAGGGGCTTGAGGTCATCGCGACTGGGCGGATGAGCACCTTTCCGGGCCAGTCCCGTTATCAGCTGATTATCGACACCCTCGCCCCTGCTGGCGCGGGCGCGCTGATGGCGCTCTATGAGGAGCGTAAGAAGAAGCTCGCTGAAGAAGGGCTCTTTGCACCGGAGCGGAAACGGCCCATTCCGCGCTTGCCGCGGCGCATCGGTGTTGTGACGTCTCCATCGGGTGCGGTGATCCGGGATATCCTTCACCGCCTGCGTGACCGTTTTCCAAGCCATGTTATTGTTTGGCCAAGCGTTGTGCAGGGTGAAAACGCCCCGGCGCAGATTGTGCGGGGGATCAAGGGCTTGGCCGCCTTGCCGGATGATCAACGACCGGACACGGTGATCGTGGCGCGGGGCGGGGGGAGCCTTGAAGATCTCTGGTGCTTTAATGATGAGGACGTCGTTCGCGCAGCGGCGGCCAGTCCTATCCCGCTGATCTCTGCCGTGGGCCATGAAACAGACACGACGCTGATCGATTTTGCAGCCGATCTCCGTGCGCCGACACCAACGGCTGCGGCTGAAATTGCCGTCCCGGTACGGACAGAGCTTCTCTCTGATATTGCAAGTCTTGAGGGCCGGTTGATCCGTCAGCTGACAGCTCAGATCGAAGGGGCAAGGCTTCGCCTACAAGCAGCGTCAAGGGGGCTTGGTGCTCCTGGCGCGTTGATTGAGCCCGCGGTTCAACGGCTAGATCGAGCGGATGAACAGCTCCAGAACGCGGTGCGGCGCTCCATCGCTGAACGAGATTTACGGCTGGGCCGGGTTGCTCCTCGTCTTACGCCCAGCCTGTTGCGGGGTGACACCCAGCGGCGGTCTGATCGGCTGGCGACCGTTGGTGAGCGGCTCATTGCGAGTATGGCCCAGCGCTATGGCAACCTTACCCAACGGCTCTTGGATCAGCGTCTGCCCACTGGTCTTCTCCGATCGCGCCTCGATGCCAAAGCAAGTTCCTTGGCCCAGATGGAACGCTTGCTAGCATCCGTCAGCTATCACGGGGTGCTGGACCGCGGATTTGCGCTCGTTACCAACGCTGACGGATCGTTGATCAAGCGGGCGAAGGACGCGACCAAGGCGGAGGAGGTCACGATCACCTTCGCTGATGCGCCCGTTAAAGCGGTGATTGCGGGAAAGGCTAACAAGAAATCCTCGAAAAAGGCGCCGCCGAAGACACAAGCCACGCTCTTCGAACGTTGACTTCCGCCGTGATTTGCGGTCATGAGCCGCGCTTCAACCAGTTTCCCTCTTTTCCGCGAGAATCTCGATGAAAGTCCGTAGCTCGATCAAGTCGCTCAAGAATCGCCACCGCGACTGCCGTGTGGTGCGCCGTAAAGGCCGCATCTACGTTATCAACAAAACCCAGCGTCGTTTTAAAGCGCGCCAAGGCTAAAACGTCGCCAAGCGGCGTTGTCCGCGGGCCTCAGAAAACGCTATTCGCTATCTGTCCGCGTCATTTTTTTGGCGCGGATTTTTGCGTTTCTTCACCGTTTAACCAGTCTCTCGAGAACCTTCGCGGGTCTCAGGGTCGGATAGACGGTGTTTGGTGGTTAATATTAACCAATTGAATTATTTGAATAAAATTTGCTCATTTCTTGCTTTTGGTGTGTGATTATGTTACGCAACAACCCTCAAGGGAGTTGCGTTGTGAAAAACTTGTTCGCCATTGCCGCCGCCACACTGATGGCCTTTTCTGCGTCCAATGCCGCCACGATGGTGGTGGATGTCGACTCCCAACCGACCGACAATGGCGTGACCGTGTCGCTCGGCGCGGGCAGCTACGATATCAGCTTTGTCGATGGCCTTTTCAACGGCTGGAACGCATGGGGCCGCGTCACCGGCTGTGAGACGGACGGAACGGGCTGTAGCCGGGGTTGGCTGACCAATGTGAACATCGATGTTGAGGACACGACTTACAAAATTGGTCGCCACGGCAAGTTCGAAACGCCGGAGCAGGCCCTGGCCAATGCGTCGCCGTTTGAATTGAACTTATCGTCGCTCACCGATGTCACCTTCTATATCGCCGACAGCTATTTCAGCGATAATATCGGCGGGGTCTCCCTTGAGATCGCCTCGGTTGCGACACCGATCCCCGGTGCGGGTCTCCTTTTTATCGCTGGTGCCGCAGTTTATGCATCGTCGCGGCGCAAGCGGCTGGCCCCATAAATCTCGTTTATTGTGATCTCTCCGCTTCTTGGCGGCTTAACCTCGATGGGATACCCTCGCTGGCGTGATCGCTTTGTTCCTGACGCTCGCCCTGTTGGCGGCTCCCGCTCCGTTTGACGGAAAGCCTGGTTTCGAACGCTGCTCAGCTGACGAAGGGCCCGAGGTCGGGGTCGGTATCCTGTGCGATCGTGCCTTAATTGCCCTCGACGCGCGCGAGATTGGCGTTGCGGATAGTCTTTCAAAAACGGCCACGGAATTGGCGCCAAGCCATCCTGGCGCGTGGGTTGTTCGTGCCAAGGTGGCGCAAGGCGCACGCCGGGTCAGCGAAGCGCGGGACCACTATGAAACGGCCGCTGGCCTGGAACCAGACAATGCGGGGCTGCTTGTCGCGATGGGCGACTTTGAGGCCGCCGAGGGGAATGTGCGCGGCGCGGCTGTCCTTTACGAGCGTGCTGCGGGGCTCGATCCAGCCTTCCCAGGACTGACAGAGCGCCTTGATGCCGTGGCAGAAGATCCCCAGGCGAACGAGATTTGATCCGTGTATTTTCTTTTCTCCCTCTTGGTGATGGTGATCGTGGGGTGTTCCTACGGGGTTTTACGATCAGGCCGGATCAACCAAAAAAAGCCTGATCCGGGGTTTGAGCCGGGCCGTCTTGCGACTCACGCGGCTGCACTGCTTGTCGCGCGCCAGGTCGTTCTCGGTTCGTCAGAAGACATGGGCAAAGAGCGCGCATTGGGTTGGTTCCAAACTGAATTCAAAATCGATGAGGAGGAGGCGCAGAGGCTTTGGTCATCAGCGATCTCCCAAGCCATGATTGATCCGGGTCCAGAAGAAGGCCTCGCCGTCATCCTTGCACCGATCAAAACAAGTTGCACTCTGCAAGAAATGAAAGATCTGGCCGCATTTCTTGGGTCTGTCGGTGCTGATGGTACGCCGCCTACGGAAGGCCAAGAGACGCTCGAAGCAGAAGTGCGTCGGCGCTTGTCGCTGCCTGAAGAGGTCTCATCATCTGGTCATCATTGATCGGCCAGGAAACAAGGCCTTTTCACCCTCAATTCCCCTCTTGTGCTCTGCACAATTTTGCGCCCAAAGGCCGGCATGGCCGAGGAACACATCCATCTCTTTGTCTATGGGACTTTGTTGTCGGAGGCGCAGCACCCGATGGGGCAACTGCTTGAGCGCCATGCGACCCTTATTGGTCCAGGATCGATCCAAGCGCGCCTTTATATGATCGAAGAAGAAGACGCCCAGGGCCACAACACCTATCCTGGTGCGGTGCCCTCGCCATGGCCTGAGGACAAAGTCTTTGGCGTCGTCTATCGCGTGATCGATCCTGATCCGGTGTTCGATGCATTTAATGACTTCGAAGCCTGCGCACCCGGTTGGCCTGAACCTTACGAGTTTCTTCTTCGTCCTATCGATGTCGCATTGGACTCTGGTGAGAAATTTCGTGCACAGAGCTATCTTTACACCTGGGATACTTCGCGCGCGACACTGATCCCCTCAGGACGTTATGACCGTGTCTCTCCGGATGTGCGTTAGCGGTCTGTGAGCGAGAAGAGACCATCCTCGCCGCGGGCCACATCGCCTTTGGCCTCATGCATTTCCAAATGAGCAAGAACGTTAAGCCCCGCGGCCATCTTCAAGGTTGGCGAGAGGCCGACATAAACATCGTCGACGATATCGGGGATCGTCTTTGGCCCATCCGCCAACGCTCCCATCACCGCATGGTCTCGGCCCAGCCGATGGGCTTTCACCGCTTCGACGAAGGGGCGCGGATCGGTGATCGGTGCGCCATGGGTGGGGTAATAGATCGCGTCATCCCGCGAGAGCAGGATGTCGAGGCTCGACATGTATAAAGACATGTCGCCGTCCGGCGGTGCGACCACGGTGGTTGCCCAGCCCATCATATGATCCCCCGTAAAAAGCGCATTCTCCTCGGCCAGATGAAAACAGAGATGGTTCGAGATGTGCCCGGGGGTGTGGAGTGCGGTGACCATGAGCCCGTCGATTGGAACAATAGCCCCGTCTTTTAAAAGCTCATCTGGCGTGAAGCCAAAATCAGCGCCTTCGTCGAGGGCCGGCGCCGCGCCGCCAGGCGGGGACGGGTGCGGGCCATATCCGAACGTCGCGGCACCGGTCAGCTCTTTCAAGCGATGGGCGCCGCCCGAATGATCCGCATGGGTATGGGTGATCAAAATGGTTCTAATCGGCAGCGGGGCCATCGCCGCCAAGAGCTCAATATGACCCTGATCGTCCGGACCAGGATCAATCACCACCGTTTGGTCGGCGGCCTTAAGCAAATAGGTGCCGCTGCCGGTGTAAGTGAAGGGTCCTGGATTGGGAGCGATGATGCGGGTGATCCGCTCGGAGAGGGACTCTGAGACGCCAGGTTGAAGGTCAGGGGCGTGAACGAACGGAACACTCACGACTGCATATCCTTTTGCTCAGCATACGCTTGCAACAACGGTAGGGCCGGGGAAATGTCAAAACCCGCTTCGGCAGCCTGATCGATCACCGCGTCAATCGACACACCATTCAAGATCTCGGCGAGGGACGTCAGGAGCACGGCCCGTGGTCCAGCGCCGCAATAGGCCCAGATCGGACCGTCCTGGAGCTTGGCCGCAAAGGCGGCGACGTCGGCGGGATCAACCTCTGGTCCACGCATCGGGACATATAAGAAAGCAAGGCCATGGGCTTCGGCTGCGGCGGCCATGTCGGCTGATGTTGGCTGACCAGGCGCCTCTCCATCATGCCGGGCCGCGACCACCGTTCGAAAACCTGCGTCCTTGATCGCTGGCAAGTCATCCGTGCTGATTTGCGGGGAGACGGTGACATGGTCGTTTAAGCGTCGCGACATGGTTTTCTCCTCAAGAGCGTGCAGGCCATTGGGGATGGCCATTATAACGGAGGCAGCCCTCCTTATTCTGCCTCTATCAGGCCTCATGGGTTGGCGCGAGCCGCCGCCTAATGCGACCGAGCCCCGCGGGTGTGACAACAGATTTAAATGGGGCGATGAAAAGTGGCCGTTTTTCGATTGCGAACCGTCCCGGACATGGTTAGTTCCTCGCTCTCCCGGATGGGGTGTCGCCAAGTGGTAAGGCAGCGGTTTTTGGTATCGCCATTCGCAGGTTCGAATCCTGCCACCCCAGCCAAATCTTAAAATTAATCGACCAGCGTAGTTGCCGTAAGAGTTCGGCATCGACGCTCCGTACCCGACGCGGCAGCTCTTTCATTCGCCAGGCGATCGCCAACCAAGGGCGTCATCGGCGTTCGTGAAAGGGCGAATGAGGCCTTGCCCGATCGCAACTTCCATCTCCCGACGTCCGCCGATTAAGGTTGCCAAACGAAGCTGTTGAAACAGCCACCCATATTTTTATCGTGAAGTTTATCTGACTCCGGTGGATAGAGATTGATCGACCGACGTTTTTACGTCACGGTTGTCTTTGTCGGAGCAGACACTGCTACCAGGCGGCGATCGGGAGAGATCATCGGCTGGTTGTGATCAAATAGCGGGAGCGTTTCTTGCCAAACGGATAGTTTGCGGTAAGGATTGGTCAACCGCTGATAGTGGCTGGGACGAGGGGGTGGTTCGCGTCAGCGCGATGTACCCGTATTTTGTAGGTTTTTCGATCGTCGCCGTGGTTGGCCGGCGATTTGGTTTGAGGATGGGTGGAGACACTTGAAGGTGAAGCACATGCACAAGAAACTCGCGCTGCTTGGCTCGGCGATCGTCGTCGCTTGGTCGGCGAGCATCCCCGCCACGGCACAATTCCGTCAGGCTTTGGATATTAGCCGTCAAACAGCTCGTGATGGCGCTGCTTCTCAGCAGCGCGTCGAGGCGCTTGATCAGCAGGCCACGGAGCTCCTGAACGAGTACCGGGCCAATGTGAAACAGCTCGACCTGCTTACGCGCTTCAATGAAAGCCAGCGGCTCGAGATTGAAAACCAATTGGTCCAGATCCAAGGCCTCGAGCGCGATATCGCGAACGTGGAAGGCCTGGCACAGGCTGTGATCCCCCTGATCGAGGATATGCTTGCGCAGCTCAAGACCATCGTCGCTGCCGATATTCCATTCTTGCCGGCTGAGCGCCAAAGCCGCCTGGCTCGCCTCGATCAGGTGATGAGTGACCCAACACAAACACCAGCGTCGCGGTTCCGCCTGATCGTTGAGGCCTATCAGATCGAAAACGAATATGGTCGTTCGATTGAGGCCTATGAAGGCACCGTGACCGAAGACGGCGCTGAGTTGACGGTGGAGTTCCTCCGCCTTGGACGTCTCGCGCTGATTTATAAGTCTGCCGATGACAGTCTTCTTCGTATTTATGACCGCGATGCAGGCGGCTTTATCGACCTCGATAAGGGCCGTTACCTCGCTGGTGTCCGCACCGGTTTGCGGATGGCTAAAGAACAAACACCTCCAGGGCTTTTGGAGATTCCTGTCACCGCTCCCGTCTTGGCGTCGGCTGAGTAAGGCGCAAGGGAGAACGAGAGAATGACCATGCTTTCGATGATCAAAAACGGCCTTGTGGCCAGTGCCGCTCTCCTCGCAGCAGGATCTGTGAGTGTTGCGCAGGACCTTTCGCTTCAGGACGTGCTTGATGCAGCCCGCCAAGAGCGTGCCCAAGCTGCAGCCCAAAACCGCGAACGCGAAGCGCGCTTCGTGGCCGAGCGCAACCAACAGCAGGCTCGCCTGAACCAGGTGGTGGCGCAGGTTGAGGCAGCCGAAGCTGAATCCGACCGCCTTCAAGCTGAGTTTGAAGCGAACGACGGAACGATTTCTGACCTGACCCAAACCCTGCAAGAAGAGCAGGGCGAATTCGGCGAACTCTTTGGTGCCGCGCGTTCGGCTGCCGGTGACTTTGCCGCGCAGCTGCAAGACTCCGTCATCTCGGCTGAGCTGCCGGGCCGGGTTGAGCCACTGCAAGAGATCGCGCAGAGCGATACACTTCCTTCGGAAGATCAACTGCGCTTCGTCACTGATGTGATGTTCGAGCAGATCGTTGCCCAGTCGGAGGTTGCAACGTTTGATGCGGACGTGGTCGATGCTTCGGGCGAGACGGTCACCGAGACCATCACGCGGATCGCGGCATTCACCGCTTTTGACGAGAGCGGCAACTACTACGTGATGAAAGAGCTACAAGATGGCCGTGCGCGCCTGACCCAGCTCGCTCGTAACCCGGGCACCAACAATGCTGTGCCGAACGCCCGATCGATCGCTGGTTTCTCGGGCGAGGGTTTCCGTCCCGCAACGATTGATCCCTCACTCGGCCAGATCCTCGCGCTCGTGATCGTCGCACCGACCTTCCAAGAGCGGTTCCAGTCGGGTGGCCCGGTTGGTTATGTCATCACCGGTATCCTGATCGTAGGTATGATCATCGGAACGTTCCGCTTCGTGTCGCTTCTGTCGACGAAGTCAGCTGTCCGCGGTCAAATGCGCCGGAAGAGCCCATCGCGCGGCAACCCGCTTGGGCGGATCATGCTCGCATATGAAAGCAACACCAATGCAGACGTCGAAACTTTGGCGCTTAAGCTTGATGATGCTGTTCTTAAAGAGCTGCCGAAGCTCGAAGCTGGTCTCAACCTGGTCAAAGTTTTGGCCGCCGTTGCGCCGCTCCTTGGTCTCCTCGGTACGGTGGTCGGTATGATCCAGACGTTCCAGCAGATCACGCTCTTCGGTACGGGTGACCCGCAGATCATGGCTGGCGGTATCTCTCTCGCTCTGATCACCACGGTGATGGGTCTGATTGCTTCGATCCCGCTTCTCCTGGTTCACGCATTCGCTTCGGGTACGTCCCGTTCGGTGGCTGCGATCTTGGAAGAGCAGGCAGCTGGCCTAATCGCTGAACACGCTGAGGCGCGCGCATAAGCGCGCTGCCTTTAGCCTGGGAGGCCTAGCTGATGCTTCGAGTCTTTTTAGATCCATTCGATAGTCTGCAGGACTTTCTCTTTGCCGGTGGTAACGTCCTCGTTGTCATCATGATCGTGACCTTCATCATGTGGGCGATGATCATTGAACGGTTTATTTTCTTTGGGACCGCACGTGGTTCTTTGATCAAAAAAGCCGAACGCGAATGGGAAGCACGTCCTGAACACAGGTCATGGTACGCCATGGCCATTCGCGACAAACTCTTATCCGAGGTTGCGGTGGAAACACGCACCAATCTCGGCGTGATCAAGGGCCTGGTGGCGGTGTCGCCACTCCTCGGTCTCTTGGGAACGGTGACTGGCATGGTTGAAGTGTTCGATGTTATGGCCGTGACCGGGTCGTCCAACGCTCGTTTGATGGCGGGCGGTATCACCAAAGCGACGATCCCAACGATGGCGGGCCTCGTGGCCTCTCTATCCGGCATCCTCGCGCTTAATATTCTCGAACGTCAGCAGAAGAGCGCGGTGTCAGACACTGCGGATCGTCTCGACAGTATTGTGGAAGAGGGCTGATCATGCGCGGACGACGCAGACACGGTGACGGCGACGAAGCCGACGTCAACATCACCCCGCTTCTCGATATTGTCTTCATCATGCTGATCTTTTTCATCGTGACGGCGACCTTTGTTTACGAAGACGGTATCCAACCGAACCTTCCGCAAAATAATGAGCAGGAAGACGATTCTGTACCGCCACCAGCGCTGCTGCTGACGGTGCAGGCTGATGGTTTCGTTCTTGTCGATAATATTCGCCAGATCGATCCGCGGTCGGCGGAGCCGGTGGTGGAAGAATTTCTCGCCAAGGAACCTCGCGGCGTTGTCATCGTTTCGGCTGCGCCCGACAGCGAGACGGGCGTGATGGTCACGGTGCTGGATGAGGCGCGCCAAGCCGCGGGTCCTGAACGGTACAACTCGATCACCTTGGCACCGCAGTCTAGCGGCTAAGGTTAGGGTCGCGTTCGGCGCGACCGCACATAAAGGTTTATTTCGCGCTTCGGCGCAAAAATTGAGGAAGATGCAAAGCCATGGCTCGACGGGCACTGCAACAAGCGGCGAATGATGGTGAGGATGATGTCAACATCACCCCACTTCTCGACATCGTCTTCATCATGCTGATCTTTTTTATTGTGACGTCGACGTTCATCAAGGAGCCGGGCGTCGAAGTAGCCCGGCCGACGGCGGTTACACAAACCGAACAAAACCCAGCTGTGCTGGTGGCGGTCACCGAAGACGGGGAGATCTACATCAACAATGAGGAGGTAGATCTCAGCGAGGTTCGCTACCTCGTCGAGGAGCTGCGCCGCGAGACACCGAAAGGCAACGCGGTCTTGCAGGCCGACGCTGGGGCAAAATCTGATCTCACGATCAAGGTTCTGCAACAGATCAAGGATGCAGGAATTAATGACGTCGCGATTTCGACGTTGGCTGAGTAAATAGGGGTTTGCTCGTGTGAGCGCATAAGCGCTCCGGGCTCTTTGGAGGACGATCCATGGGTACGATTTTTCGAGGCGTGATCGGCGTTCCCCTTGCAGGGGTGATCGTGGTCGGCTTGTTCCTCGTGATGTATGGCCTGATTATTCCTGACCGCCTTCCCGATGCGGAAGCAGGCGAACCGGTCAACATTAACATCACGCGGCAACTTGAAGACTCTGAACTTCGCAACGAGCGCCGCTTCGAGCGGCCTAAACTTGATACGCCGCCGCCGCCGCCGCCGGCGATTGAACGGCAAAATTTTGAACCATCCGTTGATGGGGTGAACGCTGCGGCGCCTGACTTTGGTACCGATGTGAACATTGGTTCTGGCTTCAACCCTGACCGGGATGCCCAACCCTTGGTTCGCGTTAACCCGACCGGGTTTGAGCGTTGCATTGATGCCAACACGGGAACCGAGTCGGTGGCACTTGAGTTTGACGTCGATCCAGCGGGGAATGTTGTGAACGTCGAAGTGATTGATTCGTCGGACCGTTGTTTCAATCGGTACGCGGTGCGCGCAGCTGAGCGTTGGAAGTACCAGCCGAAGATCGTGGACGGCGAAGCGGTTCCCCGCCGCGGCGTCCGGACAACGATCCGTTTCGAAATTGGCGAAGGATAATTCATGATGTTCCGTCAAATGACTTTCGGTGTTCGTCGGGCTGGTGTCGCTGCGCTGATGCTCTCTGTTGGGGCCGTGACAGCGACGATGATGACGCCGCCCGCCTTCGCGCAAAATAGCGCGCAAGAGGCAGAAGATCGCCGCCGTTCGCGCCAGACACTGTCCGCTCGGACTGGCACCGCTTTGAACGAAGCACTTAACTTCGCGAATGAAGATCCGCCGCGCCTTCCTGAAGCGATCGAATCGATCAACCGCCTGCTCTCGCGAGATAACCTTCCTCCGTATGACCGCGCGACATCTCTTGAGGTTCGCGGTCAGCTTTACACCGCTTCGGACCGCCTTGATCTTGCGTTGCGTGACTATGAACAAGTTCTCGCTCTCGATGTTCTACCAAGCGATCGGACAAGCCAAATCCGTCGGAACGTTGCCCAACTTTACTATGTGACGGACCAGTTCCGTCGGGCGATCAACTTCATGGAAGGATACATCCGTGAAGCTGGCGCTGAGGCGGAACCAAACGACTATTTCATCGTTGCAGCTTCCTATGTGCAGCTGGACGACTACCGCGGTGCGCGTGGACCGGCAGAGCGTGCGGTTCAGCTCGACACAGATCGTAAAAAGCAGTTCTACGATCTTTTGAACCTCGTTTATAACGAGCTCAATCTCGATACCCTCCGTGGTCGTCTTCTCGAAACCATGGTTGAGTATTTCCCAGGTGAAGAATCCTATTGGGAACAGCTCGCGGCGTCTTATTCCGCGGCAAACAGAAACGCTGACGCGCTTGCGGCGCTTGAAGTCGCTTATGCGGCCGGTTTGATCAGTGATGAAAATAAAATCATCACGTTGGCGCAGTTCTACTACGACCAAAACAACCCCTATCGCGGCGCTATTCTTCTCGAATCGGAAATGAACGCGGGTAATGTTGATCGTGAACTGCAAAATCTAGAGCTGCTTGGACAGCTCTGGGCTGCTGCACGTGAACAGGATAAGTCGATCGCCATCCTTACGGAAGCCGCACCGAAGCGGAGCGATGGACGTCTCTATTACCAGCTCGGTCAGAGCTATCTCGCTGACGAGCAATATGGTCGTGCGATTAGCAATTTGCGTTCAGCTATTCGCCGAGGCGGCTTGCCGGATCGTGACATTGGCAACGCCCGTGTGCTGATCGGTACGGCACTCTTTCAGCAGGACAGCGAGAGTAAAGAAGCACGGACTGCTGCGCGCGATGAATTCGTGTTGGCCTCCGATGTGCCGACCTCGGCTGGGATTGCGACGTCGTGGATCGAGTATATCGACACGATTGAATCCACCCTCGAGCAACAAGCAGCTGTGGAACTTAGCCAGGCGGTTGAGCGTCAGACCCGTCAAATTGAACGCTGCGGTTCCATTATCGACGTGATTGAACTCGGTGGACGGACGGACGTTCCTGAAGATGAGATTGCGGCGTGCCGTGCTCTCTTGGCTCGCGTTGATGCAGGTGAAACAGCCCAGTCAATGGTCGAGGATGCTCGCGCGGCTGCAGAGGCTGAAGAGAACGCTGAGAGCGAAGAAGAAGCCGGCTAAGGCTTTTCTGCTTCTCATCCTGACAACGAAGAAACCGGTTCTCGCGAGAACCGGTTTTTTATTGCGTTGCGTCGGGCTGTTGATCGGGGTGAGCCAAATGTGCAGCAGGGAGTGATTGCACGGCGTCTTCCACCGCCAGTAACCGTGGGTAGGCGGAGAGATCAAGCCCGTAGCGGCGCGCACCGAAGAGCTGTGGGATCAAATAGCACTCAGCAGCCGTCACTTGATCGCCGGTGAGGTAGGGCGCATCCGGAGCGATGTCTTGGGCGAGGGCCTCTAGCGCTTCAAAGCCTAAACCGATCCAGTGTTGAGCCCATCTGCGAACCGCAACATCGCCGTGGCCAAGCGGATCTCTCACATAATTCAAGACACGGAGGTTTTGTAGAGGATGGACATCACAACCGATCAAAGCCGCCATCTGACGAACCGTCGCGCGGGCCAGCGGATCGTCTGGAAAGAGTTTTGGGCCCGGCAACACGTCGTCGATATACTCGATGATCGCTGGGCTTTGAGAAATGATCTGGCCGTCTTCAAGCTCGAGCGAGGGGACGAGCCCTTGGGGGTTGATCCGAAGGAACTTGTCCTGCCGATGTGCACCCTCCAAGAGATTCACCGGCACGATTTCAATATCGGCGCTCTTAAAAGCGAGGGCGAGACGCACACGGTACGATGTGCCTGATCGCCAGTAGCTGAATAGTCTCATCGTTGTTCTCCGATCATCGAGCCCGCGTGGCCTAGGAAAAAACCTAGAAAAAAAGGGCGGCCCGTGCCGCCCTTTCTATCTCGTGCTGGAAGACAGCTCTAGTCGAGATCCGGCGCCGGTCCACCGGCTGCTATCCATCGATCAAGCCGCTTTTCGAGCACCTCAATCGGGGCACCGCCGTCGCGCAAGAGCTCATAGTGGAAGACTGGCAAATCGAAATTCTCACCAAGTTCAATTTCAGCACGCATACGGAGTTCTTGAATTTTCAGCATACCCGTTTTGTAGGCGAGGGCTTGGCCCGGCCACACGCTGTAGCGTTCAACCTCAATCGAGACGCCCGATGGGTCCATGCCAGTGTTGGCGACCATATAGTCAATCGCCTCTTCGCGGGTCCATCGCTTGGCGTGCAGACCGCTATCAACCACCAGACGAACAGCGCGATAGAGCTCATCCCGCAGGCGACCAAGGTTTCCGAGTTGGTCATCATCATAAAGACCGATTTCCCAGGCAAACCGCTCTGAGTAAAGCGCCCATCCCTCAGCCATGCCTGTGGACGAACCAGAGAGCCGAACGATCAACGGTGTCTCACGAGCTTCGACGCCGAGAGCGATTTGGAAATGGTGACCTGGAACGCCTTCGTGATAAGTTAGTGTGGGGAGGGAAAGGCGCGGTTGGGTCGCTGTGTCCCGCAAGTTGATGTAATAGAGGCCTGGCCGTGACCCGTCTTCAGACGGACCATTATAGTAACCTCCCGGCGCGCCTTCTTCAGCGTATTCAGGGATGCGGCGCACCTCAAAACCAACTTCCGGGGTGACGAGGAAGAACTGATCCATCACCGCCTCTGCTTCTTCCGACAATTCGCGCACGTAAGCGAGAAGCTCCTCGCGCCCCTCCGCCGTGTTCGGAAACACCTGGTCGGGGCGTTGGGTCAGGGTCAACATCCGCTCACCGACGGTTCCTTCGGTCATCCCCAACTCAGCGAAAATGGCTTCCATTTCCTCTTGAATGCGCGCCACTTCGGCAAGACCAAGTTCGTGGACCCCATTGCCGTCCAGCTTGTTCTCACCATTAACCTCAATCAACGCCTCATAAAGTGCCGACCCGCCGGGCAAGTCCCAAAGACCAGCATCCGACGTTGCGAGCGGCTGGATCTCTTCCAAGGCCGCGGCCAAGTTGGCGTAGGCAGGGTAGACAGAGTTAGCGACGGCATCTTTCACATTGGCGACGAGTTCGTCTTCGTTATCGAACTCCACCGTGTCGAGAAAATCAGTCAAATAGGTAACGAGGATATTCTCATCCGATGGACCACTGATGAAACCATTGGTGTTGGTCAGTGCACCGGCAATGGCAAAATCCGGGGCGACAACGCCGGCCTCAGCGTTGGCCATCATGATTTCCACGGTACCGGCGAATTGCTCGTCGAAGAGGTTCAGCCGACTGATATAGGCGACCGCATCGTCACGGCTGCTAAGCGCGTGGATCGATGTGACAAACTGCGGCATGCTCACATGAACACCGCCGATTTGGGTCACCACATAGGGGCTCGAAAACCCCCCAGCGAGGTAATAACCATTGGCATCGGCGACAGCGTAGGCTTCGCTTGCCGCTTGACTACCGCCCAAAAGGACCTCGCGGTACTCCTGACGTTTGGGTGAAAGTTCTGCGTGGTCAAACGAAAGCAAGATTTCTTCAAAACGTTTATTCATATCCCGGAACATCGTATGTCCCTCGATACCCGGCACCGAATAACGGTCCTTATAACGACCACCAGCGCGTTCTTCACTCACACCAAGGCTGGTCGCGCTCTCTGGTGACGCGTTGAGAAATTCGGTGGTGAAAGCTTCGAGTGCTTGGTCGAAGGCGTCGTTCACATCCATCTTGGGTGCCGGCGCTACTGCGGGCTCTTCTGGTGTCGACGTGTCCTGCCCACAGGCCGCCAAAAGGGCGAGGCTGGCAGCACCAGTGATGAAGGTGCCGCGAAGGGAGTTGCGGTTCATGGGGTATCCTCTCGATATTCGATATCAGCGTTTGAGAGGTTTGACCCTCGATTTCAAGCGGTTGTGCGTTGAGCGGCGGCTTCTGCGCGATGAGGGATTGATCGGTTGGTGCTTGCTCACCATCTCTTTGCCAGACGCTGCCATAATGGGGTGTCTGATTAGAAATCGATGCTCAAGATGAGGTCGCATGCAATTTGAAAACTTCACCGACCGCGCCCGCGGCCTGCTTCAGGCTGCCCAAACAATTGTTTTGCGCGAAAGCCATCAGCAGCTCACACCGCTGCATCTTCTCAAAGCCCTACTCGACGATAGCGAAGGCCTGGCGTCGAATCTGATCCGGCACGCCGGAGGCGACCCCGCGGTTGCTTTGGAGCTGGCCGATCAGGGGCTCGCAAAACTGCCCCAGGTGGACGGTGACGGTGCGCAGATTTACCTCGCGCCGGGCACTGGCAAAGTGCTCGCCCGTGCTGAGGACATTGCCAAAAAAGAGGGCGATACTTTTGTCACGGCGGAGCGGATGCTCGTCGCCCTGGCGATGGAAGGTGATGCCAAGAACGCTCTTTATAAGGCCAAAGCGACGCCCCAGGCGCTTAACGCCGCGATCAATGATGTCCGCAAAGGCCGCACCGCGGATACAGCGCAGGCGGAGCAAGGCTATGATGCGCTCAAGCGCTATGCCCGTGATCTCACCGAAGCTGCTCGCTCGGGCAAGCTTGATCCGATTATTGGCCGTGACGAAGAGATCCGCCGGACCATGCAGATCCTCTCTCGGCGGACGAAAAATAACCCTGTACTGATTGGTGAGCCAGGCGTCGGGAAGACAGCGATTGCCGAAGGCCTTGCGCTCCGTATCGTCGACGGCGATGTGCCGGAGAGCCTTAAAGACAAACAGCTTTTAAGCCTCGACATGGGCCAGCTCATCGCCGGTGCCAAGTACCGCGGGGAGTTTGAAGAGCGCCTAAAAGCGGTCCTGTCCGAGGTGGAAGCAGCGGATGGCGGCGTCATCCTCTTTATCGATGAGATGCACACATTGGTTGGTGCAGGCAAGGCTGATGGCGCGATGGATGCGTCGAACCTTCTCAAACCCGCTCTGGCACGCGGAGAGCTCCACTGCATCGGCGCCACAACCCTCGATGAGTATAGAAAGCATGTGGAGAAAGACGCAGCGCTTGCCCGACGGTTCCAGGCGGTGATGGTCAGTGAGCCAACGGTCGAAGACACGGTCTCGATCCTGCGCGGCCTTAAAGAAAAGTATGAGCTGCACCACGGTGTGCGGATTTCCGATGGTGCGATTGTGGCAGCCTCGACGCTCTCCAATCGTTACATCACTGACCGTTTCTTGCCCGATAAGGCGATTGACCTCGTCGATGAAGCTTCATCGAGGCTACGCATGGCGGTGGATTCAAAGCCCGAAGAGCTCGACGCTCTTGATCGCCAGATCATTCAAATGAAGATCGAGCGCGAGGCCCTGAAAAAAGAAGACGATGTAGCCTCGCAAGAGCGGCTTCTCACATTAGAGACGGAACTCTCTGATCTTGAACAACGATCTGCGGTCCTGACAGCGCAGTGGGAGGGCGAGCGCGCGGCCCTTGCGTCGTCGACTGAATTTAAAGAGCAGCTTGATCGCTTGCGCGTGGAGCTTGCCGATGCGGAACGCACAGGCGATCTCGCCCGCGCGTCTGAGCTCAAATACGGCCGCATACCCCAGGTGGAAAAACAGCTCGACGAAGCCGTTGCCTCCGACCCCGGGGATCTTGTGCAAGAGGTCGTTGATGCAGAAGCCGTGGCCCATGTCGTCTCGAAATGGACCGGAATTCCTGTCGATAAAATGCTCGAAGGCGAACGCGAAAAGCTCCTCGCCATGGAAGAGCAACTGCACCATCGCGTGATCGGCCAAGATGAGGCGGTGGGTGCCGTTTCAGCGGCCGTGCGACGGGCGAGGGCTGGTCTTCAGGACCCTAATCGTCCGCTCGGATCCTTCCTCTTCCTGGGGCCAACTGGCGTCGGAAAGACCGAGCTGACCAAAGCCCTCGCCCATTTTCTCTTTGATAACGATCAAGCGATCCTGCGCATCGACATGTCAGAGTTCATGGAGAAACATGCGGTTAGCCGTCTGATCGGCGCGCCCCCGGGCTATGTTGGTTATGACGAGGGGGGCGTCTTGACCGAAGCGGTCCGTCGACGCCCTTATCAAGTGGTGCTGTTCGATGAGGTCGAAAAGGCCCATCCGGATGTTTTCAACGTGCTTCTCCAGGTGCTGGATGAAGGTCGTCTGACTGATAGTCAGGGTCGCACGGTGGACTTCCGCAACACGCTGATCATCCTGACATCAAATCTTGGTGCAGAGTTCATGGCATCACTTTCCGATGACGCAGATGTCGACGTCGTCCGTCCAGATGTGATGACCGCTGTCCGGGCGGCGTTCCGTCCAGAATTCCTCAATCGTCTTGATGAGATCATCCTCTTTTCTCGCCTGAAGCGTGAGCAAATGGGGGCGATCGTCGACATCCAAATCGGGCGCCTTGAATCGCTCCTGGCCGAAAGGAAGATCACGATCAGCCTTGACGATTTGGCCCGCGATTGGCTCGCCAATGCTGGCTACGATCCAGCGTTTGGTGCGCGGCCACTCAAACGCGTCATCCAAAAGACGCTCCAAGATCCTTTGGCTGAGCTCATCCTCGCCGGAACCGTGAAGGATGGCTCGGACCTATCCCTGTCCGCAACGCATGCTGGGCTCACCTTGAACGGGACACCTCTTAAGGCGCGGGAGGCCTTTAGCTTTGGCGAGCAACCGCCGGCCCACCCACCCGAACACCGACTACTGAACTGAGGTGCGCGCTCACTCTTTCACACCTACGCTGTGGAAAGTACTTCAAAAACAATAGCCTGACCTTCGAGCGATTGATTAAAAGTCTCCCAAGCACGTTTATCGGGCATAGGGATTCTGGTGCTACTCAATCTTCCGGATGACATGAGGGCGCAATGAGGGTGATCCGCCACAGGGTTTGATCAACACGTGGTCAGCTAATGGCGTCATGGCGGCCTGATGACATCCTATATTTGCCTGGACCATCGCTGTGAGGGCGAGGGGCCAGGAGGGGAAGTCTAGGGAGAGTGACGCATGGGTATCTTCTGGAGAACCGCGGCAGCATTTGGTGCGCTGAGTGCTGCGCTAATGGCGAATGGGTCGGCACTTGCAGAGCCTGCACTTCTGAAAGCCGTGCCCCCTGATTATCCGCGTGCAGCTGAGCGCCGCGACATCGAGGGTTATGTCATCGTCAGCATTGATGTTGATGCTGCGGGCAAAGTGGTCGCCGTGTCGGTGGTTGAGTCGGACAATCCTGGCATCTTCGACAGCGCAGCGGTTCGTGCCGTTGAGCGATGGAAATTCGAAGCTGGCCAAGCCGCCACCGGCATCAAGAAGAAGCTCCAGTTCAACATTGATGTCTAGACGGTACTGAGAACATCCGGGGCGGGGCACATGAATCGATTCACGACCATCCGAACACGTTTGTTAAGCGGCCTTGGCTTGACAACGGCATCACAAGTCCTGGCCCTGGGTATCGCTGTTGCTACCCTGCTCATCACCTCCGGCGCGGTGCGTCAGGTTAGCATGGAGCGGTTGCCGCAGGTTGGTTATGCCAATCAGCTCGCCTTTACTGGCGAGCGTATGGCCGATGAGATCACCGCAGTGATCGCTGCCTCCAGCCAATCGGTCCGTGAAGAGAGTTTTGCCAATTACGAAGCCCAAGCGAAACGAGCTGCCCCGCTCCTCATGCTGATTGAAGACGGCGGCGCGTCTGAAGCGCAAATGGCCAAACTGGAAAGCGCGTTCTCCTCCTTGTCCCAGGCGGCCCAAGCCGTGAACGACGCGCAGCGCAGCTTCATCGATAATCGCATTGCACTTGACGCCTTGCGGTTAAGCGCCAGCGAGTATCGTAACGATCTTCAATTGGCAGTCGAGGATGCGGTTGACGAAGCTGTGGATGCTGATGTCGAGACGCTCTTGCGCCTTGGCCTATCCGGTACGCTAATTGGAACGCTCTATGCCGATGCTGCGCAAGCTCCGGACACAGAGGTGGTGAACCAGCTGTCCGATCAGTTCAATGAATATGCCGATGATGTCCGCATCAACATCGCCATTTTAGGCAGTGCCGCGACTCCGGAAGTTCGTGCACTGGCCAATGCATTTATTGGTGCGGGTGAGGGTGACGAAGGCATTTTTGCGCGGAGACTGTCTGAACTCGGCGCGATGGATGCCTCCCATCAAGCCAAACTAGAAGCCATGGACGCGCTTGCGACCCAGTCAACGGCGGTCAACAGACTGGTCACCGAGATCAGTGCCGTAGCGGAGACCGAAGCCCGTCGCTCGCTGACGGCTGCTGAGCGTTCATCGGTGGCTGTTCTTGTTTGTGCGGCCTTTAGTTTGGCGCTCGCGATCTGGCTTGGGTATTTCTACGTTCACAGACAAGTTCTTCGCCGGCTCGGCGACATCCGTTCGGTCATGCTCACGGTGGCTGATGGTGAGCTGAGCAATGAAGTCGAAGGCGTCGGCGTTCAGGATGAAATCGGCGCAATGGCCCGCGCTCTCGAAGTCTTCCGGCAGAACGCTATCAAAGCAGAAAAGCTCAACAACGAGATGCTCGAGACGCAAAAAGAGATGCTCGCGTCCCAGGAAGAAAAAATGGAGCTTGAGCGCAAGCAACGCCAAGCTGATGAGGAACGACGCGCCGCTGAGGCTCGTGCTGAGAAAGAGCGTCTCGAGGCGGAAGAAAAAGCGCGCCAAGAACGTGCGGCTGCTGAGGAACGCGAGCGCGAGCTTCGTGAAGAAGCGGCGACGAAGGAAATGGAAGCGCGCGAACGCCAGCGCGAAGCCGAGGCGAAAGCCCTCCGCGAACGCGCTGCAGAAGAAAAACGCTTGATGGAAGAAAAGGCAGCCGCCGAAGAGCAGGCTCGCCTTGAACGTGAAGCGGCTGCAGAAGAACGCCGCCAGGAAGAAGAACAGCGTCGCCAGGAGAAACTGGCCGCTGAAGAGCGCGAACGTCAGCTCCGTGAGGAAGCCGCTGAGCGTGAAAGGATCGCCGAAAAAGAGCGTCAAGAGGCCGAAGCCGAGGCCATGCGCCAAAAGGCTGCCGCCGAGAAACGTCGGCTTGAAGAGCAAGCAGCGGCTGAAGAGCAGGCTCGCCAAGAGCGTGAGGCGGCGGCTGAACGGGAACGTCAGCGCGAAATTGAAGCCCAGCAGCGCGCCGAGCAAGAGCGCCGTGCGATGATCCAATCACTCGCAAGCTCTATTGGCGAGGTCGTGCGTGCAGCGCGCGCCGGTGATTTCTCGAAATCCGTGGCTGCTGATTTTGACGATCCGGAACTCAATGATCTTGCGGAGAACCTCAACCAATTGGTGGGGACAGTGAAGGGCGGCCTAGCGGAAACCGTCGATGTGCTCCGTGCCCTGCGGGATAGCGACCTTACCCAACGTGTTGATGGTCAGTTTGAAGGATCGTTTGCGGATCTTCGCGATGGGGTGAATTTTGCTGCTGACGGGCTCGCCAATGTCCTGACCAATCTGCGTTCGACGTCCACCCGTGTGGGGGCGTCCTTAAGCGAGCTGATGGGCGGCGTTGATCAACTGAGCTCCCAGACATCAACCCAGGCAGCGACCCTCGAACAAACAAGTGCGGCGCTTCAGTCCTTCACCACCACCGTGGAGCAGACGTCTCAAAGGACTGCTGAGATGCGGGATAATGCCCGTGCGACCCAAACAAAAGCAGAAGCTGGCGGTCAGGTGATGACCGATGCGACCGAAGCGATGGATCGCGTCGCGACCTCTTCGAAGAAGGTGACCGAGATCACCTCCGTGATCGAATCGATCGCTTTCCAAACCAATCTCTTGGCTCTTAACGCCAGCGTCGAGGCCGCGCGCGCGGGTGAAGCGGGTAAAGGGTTTGCCGTTGTCGCTGCCGAGGTGCGGAGCCTGGCGCAATCGACTGCCAATGCCTCTAAAGAAATCAGTACACTTATCAGTGCTGCGAATGACGAAATCAAAGGCGGTGTTGATTTGGTGAGCCGCGCCGCGGACGATCTCAAGCTGATCGTCGACGAAGTGGCGACCAACGTGTCCCTGATCGATGATGTCAGCCAGGCCACGCAAAGCCAGACGCTCACCTTGCGCGAGATCAACCTGGCGATGACTGATCTTGATCGCTTGACCCAGGGCAACAACACCCTGGTCGACAGCAACAATCACGCCATCGGTCAGGCCAAGTTGGAGTTCGACCAGCTTGATACGTTGGTCGCGGGTTTCCGCCTGAACGGCACCGGCCACGCAACGCGGGTCTACACCGAAGCCGACGCGGCCGCTTAACTCCGCATCAGAACAAAAAGAAACCCGGCAAGGGGAAACCCTGCTGGGTTTTCTGCGTCAAACGGTTAGCGACCTGGGCGCGCAAGGGCGAGACCGGCGCTCGCCCCCCAAAAGAACATGGCCGAGATCTTGCCCTGCAGATGAGCAAAGCGTTGAAGAAACGAGCGCGCGCCATGGGCGAAAGCTGCCCAGAGAAGATCGCCGCAAGCTAAGACGCCGATAAAAACAGCGCCAAGCAGGATGACGTATCCTGGATTGTTCGTTGTCGGCATAAACTGCGGTAGGAACGCCGCATTAAAAAGCAGCGTCTTCGGATTAAGAAGAGCGAGTGAAAAGCCGCCGATCATCGCTTCACGGACTTTTGCTTGGTTTGCGTCGGGCGAGGCGTCGAAAGGCGCGGCGCGCCAGGCGGTCACGCCCAGCCAGATGAGGTAAGCAACCCCGAGCCATTTGATCCAAATCAGCGCACCGGCGGCGACTTCAAGAAGCGCGGACAAGCCGCCCAGCACGAGCACGAGCTGCAACGCCACGCCAGCCGTCGTGCTCAAAACCGTGAGCGCGCCATAGCGGAAGCCATGCTGCAGGCTGTTTGCCACGATCAGGGCGACGTTCGGGCCAGGGATGGTGACAAGCACCATGGTGGCAAGGGCGAGAGCGATGAGGCTGTCCATCTTCTTTATCCTTTCAACCAGCCGGGCTGTTGCTCGCGGATCGTGGGCCGGTCAAGCGATGAAGCGCTGAAAAAGCCAGCTGGCCTTCTTGATCTGACGGCGAGCCGGGCGATCTTGAAAGGAAGTCAGCAAGGAGAACCCCCATGATCGTGACCACCACCGATGGCGTCCCCGGCCGTGAAACCATTGAACCTCTAGGCGTTGTTGCCGGCGAAGCGATCCTCGGCGTCAATATCTTTCGCGACCTCTTCGCCGGTATTCGCGATATTCTTGGTGGCCGATCGGGCGGTTATCAAAAGGCGTTGCGGGAGGCGCGGGAACACGCGATGGGCGATATGATCGAGGAAGCCAAAGCCATTGGCGCGGACGCTATTGTCGGTGTCGACGTCGATTACGAGGCGATTACCGCGAATAATGGCAGCATGCTGATGGTGAGCTGCAATGGGACGGCGGTGAAACTCCGGTAGGTCTTTTTGATCCTGGACCAAGGAGCGGCTAGGGGCGTTCCCCAAACAACGAGAGGACGCCCCAGATGTCTCAACCGCTTGCCCTGATTTTCCCTGGCCAAGGCAGTCAAAAAATCGGCATGGGCCATGATTTAGCAGAGAATTTCCGACTGGCGCGGGATGTCTTTGACGAGGTCGACGAGGCGCTCTCACAAAAATTATCGGCACTTATGTTCGAGGGGGATCAGGCCGAGCTGACCCTCACGACCAACGCGCAACCTGCGCTCATGGCCGTATCCGTCGCCGCATTCCGGGTGTTGCGTGAGGAGGCCGGGTTGAGCCTCGACGATGTTGCCGGATTGGCCGGTCACTCCTTGGGCGAATATTCAGCACACGCCTGCGCAGGGAGTTTTGATCTCAGCACCACAGCTAAGCTCCTTCGCATTCGCGGCGAGGCGATGCAGTCGGCGATGCCGCTCGGTGAAGGTGCGATGGCTGCCGTTTTGGGGCTCGATTTTGCCGCCGCTGAAAAAGTCGCCGACGAGGCAGGTGTTGAAATCGCCAATGATAACTGCCCGGGACAGCTTGTCCTTTCAGGTCCGACGGCATCGATTGAGAAGGCTTGCGCGCTTGCCAAAGCGGGCGGCGCGAAGCGGGCGCTCAAGCTCGATGTCTCGGCCGCCTTCCACTCCCGCGGGATGGCGCCGGCCCAAGCACGCATGGCCGACGCCTTGGCTGAAGTCGAGGTGAGCGATCCGCAACGGCCCGTGATTGCCAATATCGATGCATCCCTCGTTACGTCGAAGGACAAAGTGCAAAGCACACTGACGGCTCAAGTCACCGGGCGGGTCCATTGGCAAGACTGCGTTGCGACGCTGAAAGCGCACGGTGCCGAGATGTTTTTGGAATTGGGTACCGGCAAGGTGCTGTCTGGGCTGGTGAAAAAGATTGACGGCAGCGTGGGCTTGGCGAATTTTGGTGAGACCAAAGACTTGGACAAGGTCAAAGAACAACTGGGGGGATAACCAGGCTGTTTGCACTTTGAAGGAGGTGCCCCATGTCCATCGAGATCAGCACGGAGCGTCTCACGCTTCGTCCTTGGCGTTCTGACGATTTTGAGACCTACGCCGCCTATTACGCCGACGATGCCACGGCCCGCTATGTCGGCGGCCAAATGAGCCGGGATAAGGCGTGGCGTCATTTAGCGGCTGTGGTCGGTCACTGGCAGCTCAAGGGCTTTGGTCTGTGGGCTGTTGATGAAAAAGAAAGTGGCAAGTTTGTTGGCTGTGTCGGCTTGCAAGAGCCCGAGGGGTGGCCTGAGCTCGAATTGGGATATTGGCTCATGCCGTCTGCCCACGGAAAAGGATACGCCACCGAAGCCGGTGTTCGGTGTCGTGACTATGCCTATAAGGAGATGGGAGCATCGTCTCTGGTCAGCTATATTGACCCTAACAACACGCCTTCCCGGCGGGTCGCTGAGCGGCTCGGTGCGACGTTAGAGGACACGATCGACCTCCTGACCTACGGTCCACATTGCGTCTACCGGCACCCTGCACCTTCGCCAGGCGTTTCCTAAGATCGTCTTCGTGGTTACCCACTTGCTAATCAACTCGAGCGGCGCCTTCTGCGGTGAAGAAGGATCAGTGCAGGGGCCATCAACGCCAGCGCTCCAGGAATAGGGACGGCACTGACTGTCAGGCTGCTGATGCTTCCTGTAATGTGGCGATCGGTAACATCCGGCGTGTTCTCAGCCACGATTAAGATGAAACTAAGCGTATCGAAATCCGACAGAGATAGGTCTTGGAGGACCCCAAAGCCGTCGTCCGAGAGAACGGTCGCGCTCTGGTCGCTGAGCGTCAGAGTAAACCCGTTAATGCTCTTGCCGCCAACCATCGGCGCCCCAGCTGCCCTGAAATCGAAGCTGCCGGAGAGAACAATCTGATCGCCGTTCAAGAAGTTGTTGATACCGCGAATGCGTGACGACGACACTTGCTCTACGAATTCGAGACCGAGGCCTGGAAGACTGACGTTGAGTTCAAGGGGTACGATGCTGAAGAATTGATCTTGTGAATCAAGGTCGACGGCGTTGGTGTCGTAGGTCACCTCGAAATGGACCGTCTCACCTATCTCAAGTGCATCAGGTGGAAGGACGGGTGCGAGGGTTTCGATGGCGCCTTCCATGGAAATGGTCACGGGGGCTGCGTAGGCTGACGCGGCAAGCGCCCATCCTCCAAGGACAAGCGCCACGATCACTGCTTTCATACCCAACTCCCCGACTTAACTGGTCAAATTATCACCGTTTCTTGTGTTCTGAAAGTGGAGCCGTCGATCCGGCGTGACAGACCGGACCGAGGCGCCTATTCCCGCCGCCATGTTCTCTTTGACTGACAAAACCGCTCTCGTGACCGGTGCCACTGGCGGCATCGGGGCTTCTATCGCCAAGACGCTGCATGCCCAGGGTGCGACCGTTGCGCTCTCGGGCCGTAACGAAGAGAAGCTCGCGAGCCTCCAGGCTGAGCTTGGTGAGCGGGCGCATGTACTGCCCGCTGATTTGTCCGACTTCGAGGCTTGTGACGCGCTGCCTGGCCGCGCGGCCGAGGCGATGGGATCGCTTTCGATCCTCATCGCCAATGCGGGCATCACCAAAGATCAGCTCATGATGCGGATGAAACCCGAAGAGTTTGAGCAGGTCATCTCGGTGAACCTCACGGCCACTTGGCGCCTCTCCAAGGCCTGCCTCAAAGGCATGATGAAGGCACGCCATGGCCGGATCATCGGGATCACCTCGATCGTCGGTGTCACGGGCAATCCGGGTCAAAGCAACTATGCGGCCTCAAAGGCTGGGATGATAGGCATGATCAAGTCCCTCGCAGCTGAAGTGGCGAGTCGCGGCGTCACGGCGAACTGTGTGGCCCCTGGCTTCATCGCAACGCCGATGACCGATGTGCTCACCGACGACCAGAAAAGTAAAATCAACGACGCGATACCGGCAGGCCGGATGGGGACACCGGACGAGATCGCTGGCGCTTGTGCCTATCTTGCCTCGGACGCAGCATCGTACGTCACGGGCCAAACGTTGCACGTGAACGGTGGCATGGCGATGATTTAAGGCCTGCTGCCTGAAGGGTTGAGCGTTAAAGCCCGCTGCCAGCGGCGCCCTGACGAACTCTTCTGCAGTAAAAAAGGCGGCGCCCGTTTGATCGCCAGTTGCCTTGTGCGGGCAGCAGAATGGCTCTTTCCCTGAGGAATGATTGCGACCACCCCTAGCGCGGGCCGCCGTCATCTCTAGATACGATTGCCTTCGACGCTGCTTGCACCGCTATGGGGCTTCCCTTAGAGGGCGAAAACAATCAAACGCCTCTGACTGCATAGAGACGAATTAAGGAGTTCCCCATGTCGGACATCACCGAACGCGTTCAGAAAATCACGGTTGAGCACCTGGATGTGGACGCTGCGAAAGTGGAGCCGAAAGCCAGCTTCATCGACGACCTAGGCGCCGATAGCCTCGACATCGTGGAACTCGTCATGGCTTTCGAAGAAGAATTCGACATCGAGATCCCTGACGACGCCGCTGAGACGATCCAAACCGTCGGCGACGCCATCAAGTTCATCGAAGAACGCCAGAGCTAAGCTGGTCCAGGTCCCGCGCGGGATCACGCCGGACCCGCGAGCGGCCCATGCATCCATGTCGGTCCGGCCTAACGCTTCGGCAAGGAGGTCGTCATGCTGAGACGCGTCGTCGTAACAGGACTTGGTCTTGTGACGCCCGTTGGCAGTGGATCGCGTGAAAAACCCTATCAAGGGCCTTGGGAAGCTATCCTTGCTGGAAAAAGTGGTGCCGGGCTTATTCCCGAAGACCGCTTTGATACGTCTGATCTTGGGTGCCGTATCGCCGCCCAGGTACCGCTCGGCGAAGGCGAGGGCCTTTTCAACGCCGACGAATGGGTGCCGCCGAAAGAACAGCGGCGGATGGATGAGTTTATTGTCTACGGCATGGGCGCGGCCGATATGGCCCTGGCCGACGCCGGGCTTCCGCTCGATACAGATGACCAATTAGAACGCTCGGGCGTGTTGATGGGGTCGGGTATTGGCGGGCTCAACGCCATCGCGGACACAAGCGTAACCTTGTCGGAAAAGGGTCCGCGGAAGGTCTCACCTTTCTTCATCCCCTCAGCGTTGATCAATCTTCTCGCAGGCCAGGTCTCGATCAAGCACGGCCTTAAGGGACCCAACCATTCGGTGGTCACCGCTTGCGCAACGGGTGTGCATGCGATTGGCGATGCGGCAAGGCTCATCGCTTATGGTGATGCGGATGCGATGGTCTCGGGCGGTGCAGAGGCGCCGATCAGTCGGATCGGGTTCGCAGGATTTCTCGCCTGTAAGGCCCTAACAACCGGGTTCAATGAAGCGCCTGAGGCTGCCTCTCGACCGTATGACAAGGACCGTGACGGGTTTTTGATGGGCGAGGGCGCAGGCGCTGTGGTGCTTGAGGAGTATGAGCGTGCGAAAGCACGCGGCGCGAAGATTTACGCCGAGATTATTGGCTATGGTCTGTCTGGCGATGCCTACCACGTGACCGCGCCGCTCGAAGACGGAGACGGCGGCTACCGCGCCATGAAAATGGCCTTAGGGCGTGCCGGGATCAGCCCTTCCGAGATCGATTATGTCAACGCCCATGGCACCTCGACGCCGCTCGGTGACGAAGCCGAGCTCAAGGCAGTGGAGAAGCTCTGGGGCGCTGACGCAGACGGCCTTGTGATGTCATCGACCAAGTCGTCCGTCGGGCACCTCTTAGGCGCAGCAGGCGCGATTGAGGCGATCTACTCAATCTTGGCGATGCGTGATGGGGTGGCGCCAGCAACGCTTAACCTCGACAATCCATCGGTCGATACACCGATCAACCTAGCGCCGAAAACACCGGTAGAGACATCCATCAACTGCGTGCTATCGAATTCATTCGGATTCGGGGGCACCAATGCATCGATTGTCATGCGCAAAGTCTGAGGCACGGGATTTGGGTTCCCAAGGCTTCATCCGGTTGTTTTTCGCACTTGTCTTGCTGGTGTTGGCAGGCGCTGCAGGTGCAGGAGCTTATCTTTACAAGCAGCTGACAACAGAAGGCCCTCTCCTTGAGGAGCAGGTGCTGTGGATTGAGCGCGGCAACGGCATGGAGACGGTCACCGGCAAGTTGGTGACCATGGGCGCGCTGACCGATGAGCGCATTTTTTCTTATTTTGCGCGGGCGACTGACCTCGGCGCCGAGTTGCGGGCGGGCGAATTCGCCGTTCCGGCGGGCGCCAGCATGCTCGACATCGCTGAGATTATCAAAACGGCGAAACCGATTTTGCACTATGTGACGATCCCTGAGGGCCGGACGGTCACCCAGGCCTTTGCGATCATCAATGCTGAAGACATCCTTGAAGGGGAGATCAGCCTCGAAGTGCGCGAAGGAGAGCTCCTGCCCGAGACCTATGCTTACCAACGCGGCGACACCGCCGATGATCTCGTTCAGCGCATGGTCAATGATCATTACACACTGCTCGAAGAGCTATGGCCGCAGCGTGCGGATGATTTGCCTATCAACACGATGGAGGAAGCGGTAATCCTCGCCTCGATCGTTGAGAAGGAAACAGCCTTGGCTGAAGAACGGCCCCGGGTCGCTGCGGTCTTTGTCAACCGACTGCGCCGCGGTATGCGCCTTCAGTCAGATCCCACCATTATTTATGGATTGACCGGTGGTGAGCCCCTCGGGCGCGGTATTCGGCAGTCGGAGCTTCGCGGGGAGACCCCTTACAACACCTATGTGATCCGAGGACTGCCGCCGACCCCGATTGCCAATCCGGGGCGCGAGTCCATCGCAGCCGTGCTCAACCCCGCAGAGACCAACGATCTTTATTTCGTCGCCGATGGTACCGGTGGGCATGTGTTTGCCTCGACCTTGCGAGAGCACAATCAGAACGTGGCGGAGTGGCGCCGGATCGAACGTGCCCGAGCGCAGCAATGAGTTTTGAAGATCCAGCAACAAGTGATCTTCAAAGCATGACCGGCTATGGCGCGGCGGAAGGTGCCGCTGGCGCTGTGTCGTGGCGCTGGGAACTCCGGAGCGTCAACGCCAAAGGCCTTGATATTAAGTTCCGTGTACCATCGGGTACCGAGGTCCTTGAACCCGATCTTCGCACGGAGCTTCGCGTTCTCCACCGGGGAACCGTCAGCGCCAATCTCAAGCTTGACCGCGAAGACAACGAGATGGCCTTTTCTATCGACGATGACGCGCTGGATGCAGCGCTCGCGGCCATCGAAAAAGTCCGCTCCAAGGTGTCCTGCGCGGACCCAAGCCCCGAAGCGATTCTTGCGATGCGCGGGGTCTTGTCGGCCCCGCCGCCAGAAACGGCGATGTCGGAGGAAGAGCTCGCGAGCCTCCATGCTGGCTTTGCCACCGCACTTGATGCCCTTCTTCTCGCACGGCGTCAGGAGGCTGCCCGGATCGCGGCGGTCCTTGATGAACGCTGCGAAGACATGGCTCAGCGCCTGGCCACTATTCGAGAGAAGATTGTCGGCTCGCGTGAACAAATTGCCGAGCGGTTGCGGAATCAGCTCGGTGAGCTTTTGGCCGAGCAGGTGAGCGAGGATCGCTTGGCCCAGGAGGCGGCGCTTCTGGCGATCAAGGCGGATGTCACCGAAGAGCTCGATCGGCTGGAGGTCCACACCACCTCCTTTCGGGAGCTCTTGGTCAAAGGTGGAGCTGCGGGCCGCCGGCTAGAGTTTTTAACCCAGGAACTCATGCGTGAAGCGAGCACGCTGACAGCGAAGCTGCCCACCGCCGCCATGAAAAACGATGGGCTTGATCTCAAAGAGCTTGTCGACTCCCTCCGCGAACAGGTGCTCAATATTGCATGACTTCCGCTGGGAACATCGAACGCCGCGGGATGCTTTTTGTGCTTTCGAGCCCGTCTGGTGCTGGCAAGACGACGCTCTCGAAAAGCTTATTGGGGAGTGATGAGGGCATCACACTCTCCATCTCGGCCACCACCCGCCGTCCGCGCCCTGGTGAGATCGATGGCAAGGATTACCACTTCCTCGATGCCGATGGTTTTCTGGCGCGGCAGGCCAAGGGCGAGTTTCTCGAAAGCGCTGAGGTCTTCGGTCACCATTATGCCACGCCCAAAGGCCCCGTGATGGAGAGCATTGAGGCTGGGCTCGACGTTCTCTTCGACATCGATTGGCAGGGGAAGCAGCAGCTTGAAGAAACCGCGCGGAATGATCTCGTCTCGGTTTTCATCCTCCCACCGTCGCGGTCGGCCCTCGAAGATCGTCTCAAACGCCGGGCACAAGATTCCGATGAAGTCGTGGCCCAACGCATGGCCATGGCCGACGCCGAAATCAGCCATTATGCTGAGTATGACTATGTGATCGTGAACGACGATATTGATCAGGCGAAGGTGCAATTAAGCAGCATTTTAACGGCCGAGCGTCTACGCAGACGGCGTCAGACGGGGCTTCGGCGGTTTGTCGATCAAGTGATCAGCCCACCGCGTTAACCACTTCCGATGAGCCCCTATTAACCTGATCATGTTAGCCAAAACGCACTATTTGGGGAAACAGAGCGTATGACTGATGCAGCGATCGATTTTGCGCATTTGGACCGTTACGTCGCGGGCGACGTGGCTTTGCGTGAAGAAGTTTTGACCATTTTTGAGAGCCAAGTCGCGCGTTGCCTGCGGCTCCTTGATCCTGATGCTCCCCATGAAGAATGGCGAAGCATCGCGCATGCGTTGAAGGGTGCGTCGCGCGGTATTGGCGCTTGGCAGATTGGGGATCTCTGCGCGGAAGCTGAAAGCATGAAAGGCGCCAGCACCGATATCCGGGAGCGCCGCATCGAAGCGAAGGCGCAAATCGAACAATGCGCGAAGTCGGCGCTCGACGAGATTCGTCGCCTACGCCGCGACACTGCCCACGCCTAAACCGTTGACCGACGGTGCTCACGAAATCTTGTAAGCTGGTGGGCGCCGCTGATTGGCGTTTTTTGGGCTGAAAACAGGGCGAACCGGACATTTCTGCCCCAACATGGCTTTCTAGCCATTTACTTTCCCTACGGGCGCAAACCACCATATCCTTCCCGACGGAAGGGAAACTCTATGGTTCTGGCTGCTCCACGCACCCTCGATCTCGAAAGCTTATGTGAGTTGGTCAATCTGCGCTTGGCGCAGCTTGTCCCAGAAGGGAGCCCCCATGGACCATCAGCTGCCGCGCGGCATAGCCTCCTTGCGCCCGGTAAACGCCTTCGGGCGGTGATTGCGCTCATTGCTTCGCGAAGCGTTGGCGGCCGCATTGAGGACGCGCTCGACACCGCCTGCGCGGTGGAAATGATCCATACCGCAAGTCTGATCATCGACGATTTGCCGTCCATGGACGACGCAGATCTCCGCCGGGGCATGCCGACAGCGCATACGAAATATGGGCAAGATATTGCGATCTTGGCCGGAATTGGCCTCGTCAACGGCGCCTATGAGGTCCTGGCGCGGGCGAGCGCACCTGCGTGTGATCGGCGGATGGAGATTACCCAAGTTTTGACTCGCGCTGTTGGTTGGAATGGCCTGGTCCATGGCCAAGCGCTCGACCTTCGTGCTGACGGCAGCGTGGATGCGATCCATGAGGGCAAGACCGGGGCCCTCTTTGTCGCGGCGGCCGAAGGCGGTTGTCTTTGTGCGCCGGATTATACCGAAGATGATCGCCGATCGATGCGCGCCTACGGGCGGGCGCTGGGCTTTGCTTACCAGGCTTATGACGATGTTCTGGACCAGGCCTGTGATGAAGAGATGACCGGGAAAACCACCGGGCGGGATGCGGGAAAACGGACCGCAGTGATCGGGGCGGAGGCGAGCCTTGGCTCCGGCATGATGCTTGCGCAGCGGCACCTTCGAACAGCCATGGACGCAGCCGGAAGAAGCTCTCCGCTCGCGGCGCTGGCTGAGTATATCGGTTCTTATTTTTCAGAGACGCTGGCGGCTTAATCAGCTTCCCGTGAGGCGGGCGGCTTTCAGCTCCCGGAGCTTCACCTTAAGCTTTTGCGGATCAGGCGCGAGGACGAAGCCATAACTCACCGCGCCTTCTTTACAGGTCGTCGCGTGGTGCAGCTTATGCGCCTGTACAAGGCGTTTCCAATAGCCCTTTTTCGGGACCCAATTATAGGGATAGCGCTGATGGACGAGGCCATCATGCACGAATGTATAGACCAATCCGTAAACTGATATACCAGCAGCTATGTACCAAACAGGCGGAAAATAGAGATAGCCAACGGTGAAAAGAACAGTGGTGAACACCCCAAAAACCACCGCATAAAGATCGTTCTTTTCGAACATATTGTCATGCGGTTCGTGGTGGTCCTTATGCCAGTCCCAGCCCCAGCCGTGCATGATGTATTTGTGGGCCCACCAGGCAACAAATTCCATAAAGCAGGCGGTGCCAATCACGAGGGTGAGTTTCTGCCAAAGCGCGAGCTGGATCATGCCGCAGCCCCTACTGGTTCGCTGGCTGAGATCTTCCCGCGCCGCCGCGGAAGTCTCCACCAGGGCTCATGCGGGTAGAGGTGATGCTCATGGTGGTAGCCGAAATGGTAACAGGTGAAGAGGCTGACGAGCCACGGATAGCCTGAGCTGCGTGCGTTGTGATCGTCGGCAAAGTCGGGTCCTGCGTCCTCATGCCGGTGCGGACGATAGGTGCCGAAATAGAACAGCTGAACCGCACTCGTCAGCGCTGGCGCGCCATAGAACAAAAAGATGTTGATCATCGGTGCGCCGAGAACGAGCCAATAGATTGCGACGACCGTGTTGACAAAAATCAGCGGCCGCCAGCCAAAATGCCGAAGGAAGAACTCTTTAAACCACGGCACAAAAGCGCGCGGGTGATCCGCAGAGAAATCGGGATCATCTTTCGTACCCGGTGCATCATGGTGCAGGTTATGGTTTTTATACAGATGATCGTAGTTGAAGCCGGCATAAAGGGTGGTGACCACCCAGCCAACGGCGCGGTTCACCCGCGGCATACCAGGCGCCAGACTGCCATGGATGGCGTCATGACTGATGATAAAGAGACCCACGCTGAGCCAGCAGATCGCCGCCATCATGACCGGGATCAACGGCAAAGACTTGAGCGAAATCTCAAAAAAATGAACACCGTAGACATGGAGCGTGGCCCAGGCAAGGGTGACCAGGCCCGCCAGCGACAGGCCGATCACGGACTGCAGCGCACGCTCTCTTCGTGTCACGAGCTTACACCCCCGATAACAGGTCTTTTCCAAAGATCCGGTCGCGGAGGAAGCGCACGGAAGAATTGCGACTTCGCGCTCGCCCCTTGGAGGCAGCCAAGGCCTGCGAGCGCCACTTTCCGCCGCCGTGACGTCCGGGCCCGTTGGTCCCAAACAAGCGGGCCTTTGACCCGAACAACCCGGCCGATGTCGCGATAAACGCCGCGCGCAGCGGCCACCGCGAAACCGGCCCGAATGGGCAGCCTCCGGACACCTGGGGCTGCCGACTGATAATATTTATTGGCCTCTTGCAGAAGCCGCAGCGCCACGTGCCAAACCGCTTCTCGGTTCGCCTCGGCGAGAACTTGCTGCGGCTTAGCCTCAACGCCTTCTTCCTCGAGCCAGAGCGCAGGAACATAGATCCGGCCAATCGCGGCATCATCGATAATATCGCGGCAAATATTGGTGAGCTGAAAAGCAATCCCGAGGTCGGAGGCACGATCCAGCGTATCATTATCGTCTGGGTCCACTCCCATCACGATCGCCATCATGACGCCGACAACACCAGCGACATGGTAGCTGTAGCGTAACGTGTCCTCGAGCGTCTCATAGCGATGCTGCGCCACGTCCATCTCGAAACCGCGCAGGAGGTCGTAAGGGTGCTGGCTTGGCATCCCGGTTTCAAGGGCCACCGTTTGAAAGGCCTCGAATGGCCAGGAGTTGGGAGGGGTCCCGTTAAGGGCAGACTTTGTATCTGCCCACAGACTTTCTAGATCCTCAGCCCTCGGCGCATCATCGCGGCCCGCGAAACTGTCTTCGCCAAAACCCAAATTCTGGCCGTCGATGACATCATCACAGTGCCGACACCAGGCATAAAGCATATGGGCATGACGCCGCATGTGCGGGCGAAAGAGAAGGGAGGCAAGGGCGAAACTCTTCGACCCTTTGGCGATCGCGTTGGCTGATTGTTGGGCGATCGTCACGTCCATGGGCTTACTCCGCTGCCATCGCGATGTCTTTGATGCCGTGGTCGAGACCGAAATCCTCGCCCATTAGCCGGGCGGTGGCCTTGGCCGAGCCGACCACGCCGGGAATACCTGCGCCTGGGTGTGTGCCTGCGCCTGCGAAGTAAAGATTGTCGATCTCATCGTCGCGGTTATGCATACGGAAGAATGCAGATTGGGTGAGGACAGGTTCCAGGCTGAAGGCTGAGCCGTGGTGCGAGCGAAGGTCGTCCTTGAACCCTTGCGGTGTCAGGATCGTGTCGGTCACGATGTGTTCGCGCAGGCCTGGCAGGTAATGCTTTTCGAGGTAAGCGTAAATCTTCTCTTTGTACCGAGGGCCTTCCACCGACCAGTCGATGGCAGCCTTGCCAAGATGGGGGACAGGCGAGAGGACATACCAAGAATCGTGGCCCTCCGGCGCCATACCTGGATCGGTGGCCGTGGGCCGGTGCAGATAAAGGGAGAAATCATCGGGCAATTTCGGCCCACTGAAGATTTCGGCGATCAGTTCTTTATAGCGCGGGCCGAAGCAAATTGTGTGGTGGGCGATGTCTTCATATTTTTTGTTCGTGCCAAAATAAATAACGAACAGGGACATCGAGAACCGTTTGCTTTTCAGCGACTGCTCGACCGACCGGCCACGCTTGGTCTTGCCAAGAAGCTTCCCATAAGTGTGGACGATATCAGCGTTCGAGGCGACACAGTCGAAGTCCTTCGTAAACCCGCTTTTGGTCCGGACGTTTTTAAGACGGCCATTTTCCTCAGTGATTTCCTCGACCGGGTCACCGATCAAAATTGTGCCGCCGAGATCGCTGAAGAGTTTGGCAAAGCCTTGGACAAGAGCGCCCGTTCCGCCGCGTGGGAACCACACGCCCCATTTACGCTCAAGGGCGTGGATGAGCGCATAAATCGCGCTGGTTTTGTGCGGGTCGCCGCCGACCAAAAGGGAATGGAAACTGAATGCTTGGCGCAGCTTGTCGTTCTTGATGAAATCACCGACCCGTCCGGCGACGGAGCGTTGCGCTTGAAGACCTGCGAGCTGCGGCGCGCACCGCATCATCGACCAAAAATCAAGGAACGGAACGGCGCCCAGTTTGAGGTATCCTTCACGGAAGAGGGCTTCGGAGTATTTGTAGAACTTCCGGTAACCCTCAATATCCCGTGGACTGACTTTTTCGATCTCCGCTTCGAGTTTCTGGGTCTCTTGGAAATAGTCAAACAGGGTCCCGTCTTCCCAGGCAAGGCGGTACATCGGCTCGACCGGCAACAGGTCGACATAGTCGGATAGCTTCCGGCCCGACAGCGCGAAGACCTCTTCAAGGCAAGAAGGATCGGTGATCACGGTGGGACCGCCATCGAACTTAAAGCCGTCTTGCTCATAGACGTAAGCACGGCCACCGAGCTTGTCGCGTGCCTCGATCAGGGTGGTTTGGAATCCCATGGATTGGAGCCGACAGGCCAGCGAGAGGCCGCCAAAGCCAGCGCCCACAACGCAAGCGGTGGGCTTGGCGCTGTCATTGGCGGCTTTCAGCACCGCCGGCTCATCGTCCATTCGAATGGCTTCACTCATGCCGTTGTCCTTGTTCCCACGCCGTGCGGTGCCAGCGCCTTGATGGCTCGGAAAATTGGCACGGGAGGCTTGCCCGCCAGAATACGCGCCCGGTCCCCAAGCGTCGACCGTCCCGCATAAAATCGTTCGATCAGGGGCTGCGGCAAGCCGTAGAAACGCTGCAGGACAACGTACCGCAACTCAGGCTTGGCGGCGCGGAAAAGCATGCGGTTGAGAAGCCGCGAGAACCGGTGGGCGCGCCAGCGTTTTAGGCTTTGCGCGCGGACAGCCTCGGAAATACCTGCAGGCGTGAGGTTTTCGAGGGCTGCAATCACATCAGCGAGAGCCGCAGCCTCGGGCAGGGAATAGCCGGTGATGGGGTGGAACAGCGCGGCCCGCAGCCCGATCGGCACGGGCTGATTCGTGAAATGTTTGAAATAGGCCTCAAGATCGCCCTCCAAGACGATCGGTAAGACGCCTTCCTCCTCCCGAATCACCTCCGCCACCTCCCAGCCGCGACCCGCGGCATAGGCGTAGATTTCATCGCGCAGGTCTTGGCGCTCAAAGTGGTGACCGTCTGCGTAATAGGTATCCTCAATCAGGGCTGTGTCCTCGGTGAACGGAAGGACATAGATAAACCGGTAGCCGTCGGTCTGGGGCACCGTCGCGTCCATAATGATGGGATGCTTGAGGCCATGGGGTTCAGAAAAGCGAAACTCGAGGCCGAGAAATTTTTGAAAACCGATATTCAGTTCTTCAGCATCATTAGGGCCGCGCCCATCCACCACCGTGCCAGAAAGCGTTGTTTGATTGGCCAAGGTGACGTGGCTGGTTTCAATATGCACCGCTGCATGTCCGCTCATCTTGGTGATGCCAGACGTCGCCATGACCTCGTCGAGTCGCTGTGATGTCGAACAGATATAAGGGGTTGTGAGGTGTCGTTCTCGCTTTGGGAAGTGCACGGATTGCCCTTCCCATCGTTTGGTGATGAAGGGGCTGAGCCAATTCAGTTGCTCCGGCGTGACATCGGTGCCGTGAAAGCACCATGTATGGTTACCGCCGAGATGTTCGTCCTTTTCGACAATGGCGATGCGGAGCTCTGGCCGCGTCTGGCGCAAGCGATAGGCCGCTAAGCTCGACGACAATCCGCCGCCGACGAAGATGAGATCAAACTCCACAAAAGACGTCCTAAACGCATTCAGCCGCGGACCGAAGCCCGCGGCTGAAACACAACTGCGTGTGGTCGAACGCTGCGGTTAGACCGCGTCTTTAAGCGCTGGCATCGCCTCAAAAAGGTCAGCCACCAGGCCGTAATCCGCGACTTGGAAGATTGGTGCTTCCTCGTCTTTGTTGATCGCGACGATGACTTTTGAGTCTTTCATGCCCGCGAGGTGCTGGATCGCGCCGGAGATCCCGACGGCAATGTAGAGCTCGGGCGCTACGACCTTACCGGTTTGGCCAACCTGGTAGTCGTTCGGCATATAGCCAGCATCGACCGCCGCGCGTGAAGCGCCGATCGCCGCGCCCACTTTGTCAGCCAGTGGATAGATATACTCTTCGAAGGCTTCGTTCGAGCCAAGCGCACGGCCGCCGGAGATGACGATCTTGGCGCTCGCGAGTTCTGGACGATCCGATTTCGTCAGCTCTTCTGCCACGAACTCCGAAATACCGGGGAACGCTCCGTTGCCGATCGTTTCGACTGAAGCGGAGCCATCATTGCCGACGGCTTCAAACGCCGTGGGCTGAACAGTGATCACTTTTTTGGCGTCGCTCGATTGGACCGTGGCCATGGCGTTGCCCGCATAGATTGGGCGGACAAAAGTGTCGGCGCTTTCAACGCCCGTGATGGCCGAGATCTGCATGACATCGAGCTTGGCTGCGACCCGCGGCATAAAGTTCTTGCCGTCGGTGCTGGCTGAGGAAACGATGGCATCATAATCGCTAGCGAGACCGACAACCAGCTCTGCCATCGGTTCCGCGAGACGTTTGGCGTAATGCGCATCATCAGCGTGAAGAACTTTGCGGACGCCCGCGACCTTCGATGCAGCTTCAGCAACGCCGCCAGCGTTTTCACCGGCGACCAGAAGATCGATGTCACCACCGATTTTTTGCGCGGCCGAGACGACTTTAAAAACCGCGTCGCTCAGCGCTTCATTGTTGTGATCAGCAATAACGAGAACAGCCATTAGAGGACCCCCGCTTCGTTTTTGAGTTTCTCCACCAGTTCAGCGACGCTTTCGACCTTGATGCCGGCTTCGCGCTGGGGAGGCTCGGTGACCTTAATCTTGGTCAGGCGCGGCGTGAGGTCGATACCGTAGTCGGCAGCGGCTTTTTTCTCGAGCGGTTTTTTCTTCGCTTTCATGATGTTCGGCAACGAAGCATAGCGCGGCTCGTTAAGGCGAAGGTCAGAGGTGACCACGGCAGGCAGGTTCAGCGCCACGGTCTGCAGACCGCCATCGATCTCGCGGGTCACGTGAAGCTTATCGCCATCCTTCTTCACCTCAGAGGCGAAGGTGCCTTGCGGCCAGCCAAGAAGAGCGGCGAGCATTTGGCCAGTTTGATTGCGGTCGTCATCGATCGCTTGTTTGCCCATCACAACGAGCTCTGGGCTTTCTTCTTCGACCAGTTTTTGGAGAAGTTTGGCGACAGCCAGGCTCTCCACATCGCTCTCAACCGTCAAAAGGATGCCGCGGTCAGCACCCATCGCCATCGCCTGGCGAATTTGGTCTTGTGCCTTTTCAGGGCCGATCGACACAACGACGACTTCTTCTGCTGTTCCAGCTTCTTTGAGGCGGACAGCTTCCTCGACGGCAATCTCATCGAAGGGGTTCATCGACATTTTCACGTTGGCGAGGTCGACGTCGGTATTGTCGGATTTAACCCGCACTTTGACGTTATAGTCGACCACCCGTTTGACGGGGACGAGGACCTTCATGGTGTCTCCTTGGTTAGACATTTTTCCTTGCCGGGCGCTCTACACCCCGGCGACTGTCAGAAGCAACGCGGGGCCATGCCGCGCTATGCGCTTCTTGGCAAGAGGCATGGGCAATCTGCACAAAGCCCTTTGCAATTTGCATGAGCGTGCACACCCGATCAGCTGCAAACCCAGCAAATAAGCCATTCTTCGCGGCGGAATGCCGATTGCGACGGTGTCTCCCAAAACCGGGAGAGAAAAACCGTGAAACCAATTGCGATCATGATGACGTCCGCGGCCCTCTGCTTGGGCACCGCTCAGGCAAAAATGCTCGATTTCGAAGACTTTGGCGCGACCAATGGCGATTTGGCAGCGGTTGCTGGCACGGAATTCGAGGACGAATATGGCATCACCTTCTCCTCGAACGATGGCCTACGTATCATTCAAGTGGGTGGGCCGACCAACGGCTTTGCTCCGCACGACACCCCGAACCCATCAGATGCGTTCGGCCAGTACTTTCTTGGGACGGCCTTTGATGATGGGTATACAGAACTCACCATTCAATATTCCGAGGGCGTCGAGGGTTTAAGCTTTGATCTTGGCGATATCGATGGGCCAGAGATTTTCCAAATCGATGTGCTGGGTATGGGCGATGAAATCCTCTTCTCCCGGACGATTCAATCTGGCGATACAGGAACCGGCGATCGCAGCGTCTATAAGTTTGGCGCGTCGGGACTGAGCGGTATGATCTATAAGGTCGTGCTCACCGGTGAACGCAGCAACGGCAATCTTGGGATCGCTTTCGATAATTTCAGTGTGGATAGCAACATGAACGCTGTTCCTGTGCCGGGGGCATTCCCGCTTTTTTTCGGTGCGGCGTTCAGTGCCTTCGCGCTCAACAGAAGTCGGCGCCAGAGGAGCCCAAGATCTTGGAACTCGACCCCCATTTTGTCCAAGATCTAACTCCCTGCGCTGCAGGCCCCAAGGGCCACCCAGGAGGGCGGGTCGTCGAGCCAATAGAGTTTGTGAGGCACGGACTGGGAGACCGTGCGTTCGAGCTCTTCGACCCCTCTCAATGGGCTAACCGGCTGAAGGATGCGGTCAACGCCGACGCAGATTTTCCTTGCCGGATGAAGATTATCGATGATCTCCAACAGAAGGTCGCCCTTCACGATCTGATCACCCAAATTGAGCGTGTTCAGATCGAAACAGGCCCGACGAGCTTTCATGTTGCTCTTTCTTCCGCACCAATACCTTTTAGTCGCGCTGGGCTTCTGTCACAGCTTTGTCCATGCGGAAGAGTAGAAAGCCTCGTGCTCAGCACGATCAACACGGATCGGCGCCCCAAAACGCCGGGTGGTGCAGGGGTGTCGTTTCCCCTCGGAGAACCAACCGACATGTCTGCAGTCCCGCTGCCTGCTGCCGGTCCAGCGTTTCTCTTGGGTTTGGGTGCCTTTAAGCTGAGCCGTCGACGCCCAAGCCGATATCCTCCGTCCAAAAACGGATCCAATGCCCCATCAAAGCTAAGCCCTCAACGGAGTGCGATGCCAAGAAAGAAAACGGTGATGTGAAGATCGCTGCCAAGACTTTCCCGTGTTGAGCGAGCGGTTCTTGTGTCGACGATTGCGTGAGCTGTTCGACAGGCTATAATATAGCACGTTGGCATTGGGGGGTCGTGATGCTTCGCGTCATTTTATCGCTTGTTCTTGGTGGTGTTACTTGTCTGAGCGCAGCACACGCAGCTGTTGTTTCAACATCGGGCACCGCTGTTTTTACGGGTAGTCCTTTCCCCCCTGAACAGGACGGCACCATCTTCGTCTTCGACGAACAGCAGAACGTCGCATTCGACACCGACCAAGTCTTGGATTTTGGTGCAATTGCTGACGGCACGCTAGTCAACAGCCACTACATCCAGTTCGACCCGGCCTCAGCGACTGGCCAAGTGGGTGAGGGCAGCATCGTTTTTGATGGACCGATCCTCGGTGTCATCACGTCGACGGCGAACCTCAATGCGAATCTAGGCGGCACAACGTCGGACTTTTACTTTGGCCTGAGTGCAACGCTCGGCGCATATCCCACCGGTGCTGACGCGTCAGCGCGCGGCATTGGCAGCCCCGATGACGATTTGCAGATCGTTCTCGGCTCCAACACCTTGATCATTGAATCGCTTGAGATCCCAACGGGTGCGAATGGCAACATTGACGGCATTCGCGTGCTGACGGCGGCCAATCCGATTCCCGTTCCCGCTGCGCTGTGGCCCATGCTCACAGCGATCGGTGGGTTGGTTGCGCTCCGCCGCAAACAGCGCGGTTAGTCGTCAACCGCGCCGGCTCCCGGTACCCAAAGAACCTCTCCGCCTGCGTCACGGCTGACTTTCCGCGCGACCACAAACAAGAAATCGGAGAGCCGGTTGAGGTAAAGCGGCACCGGCGGCGAGACGTTGCCTTCCGGTCCCTCGAGCTCTTTCAGCGCCCAGACCGATCGTTCAGCCCGGCGACAGATAGCGCGTGCCATGTGCAGGGCGCTGGTGCCTCCGGGGCCAGAGGGAAGGATAAAGCTCTCAAGCGGCGGCAAATCATCGTTCACGCCGTCGATCGCCTCTTCAAGCCTTGTGATCCGCACAGGATCGAGCCGTAATTCGCCTTGCAGCGTCTCCGGTGTTGCGAGATCGGCACCCAGGTCAAAGAGATCGTTCTGAACGGCCAGGAGCTGCCCACGCAGCGTATCACCTAAATCATGGCTCAGCGCTAAGCCGATCGACGCATTGAGCTCGTCGACATCGCCGATTGCCACGATCCGCGGGTGGTTTTTCGACAAGCGCCGTTGATCGAGGCTCACAATCCCGGTCGTGCCTTCATCGCCCGTCCGGGTGTAAATCTTGTTGAGCTTCACCACGCCGTCACGCTCCGCCGCGGCCCAAGAGCCAGACAAAGAGCATCAACAAAGCCACGGCAATTGCCTGGAGCGTCACCCTTAAGCGCATGAGTTTGTTTGAATTTTTAGCAGAAAACTCACCGCCCTTGGCCAGCGAGAAGATGCCCAATCCCAAAACGACAGCGACCGCCAACAAAGCCAGCGGAATGATGAAATATTGGAGCGCAGTCAGCATAAAACCTCGGTTTCCGGCACCAACCCATGGGCGGTGGTTAATCGTGTCGTTCTGGCCCCTGGTTCAAAGGCCCTTGATCGCTTAAGGAGTTGGGGCGGAAGACGCAGGTGCCAACCCATCTGCGCTGATCCGCGCGTTGGATGGGCTAGGGAACATCAGGTGGGGTATGACGTCTGAAGTCGTCTTGATGAATAGGCAAGCTGTCGCAATGGCTGCGGACAGCGCGGTGACGATATCCGGCGCCAATTACCTGAAGACCTACCAGTCGGTGGATAAGCTCTTCCCGCTGGTGACCGGTCAACCGATCGGCGTGATGATCTACAACAACGCGGAGCTTATGAGCACGCCGTGGGAAACGGTGATCTCGCTTTATCGTGAACAGGCCAATGGCCGTGCGCTCGACTCGCTCGAGGCCCATGCGCTCGATTTTACATCGTTCCTCTCGAACAACACCGAGCTTTTCCCGCAAGAGCACCAGGACACGGAATTCTTCAAGCATATCGCGGTGGTCTTTTCGATTATCGCGCAAGACTTTGATCATCAGCTCGAGCAGTTCCAGCGCTCCGGCCAAGGTCGCGCGCGCGAGCACGTATCGGCCCTCTTCGAATATGTTGTGGCCGAGCTTTATGGTGATCTGACCACGAACCTTGATGGCTCGCCTCGGTCTCGGCTCGATTGCTTTCCGCAAGGCACCGAAGAGCAGATTATGCGCCGGTACGGTGCAGAGGTCGACGAGCTGATCGGTAGCTTGATCAGCTCTTTAAAGAACGAGTTCAATGCGCTTGCCGTCAGCAACGAGACGGTTTCCAGGCTGAGGGATATTGCAGTCCTTTCGGTGGTGCAGGACGCGTTTTTTGAGCATTACACGGGCGTGGTTTTTGCTGGATTTGGCCGGTCCGATAAATTTCCATCGATGCGCAGTTTCTTGACATCGACGGTGGTGCTTGGGCGCCTCAAGCACCGCATGGATCGGTCACAGAACATGAGCACCGATTCAGGTCCCGTCATTCAGCCTTTCGCCCAAGATCGGATGATCAGAACGTTCCTTACCGGGATGGATCAGCATTTGCGGATGTTCTTGTTCGGTGAGACGCTGAAGCTTTCGACCACGCTTGTCGGTGATGTCATCGGCCGGGCGCCGGGCCTGAGTGATGAACAGCGTGCGCGCCTGATGCAGGATTATTCAGAAGGTTCCATGGCGAACGCCTTGCGCGCTTTCTTCATGTCCGTCGATCAGTTCCAGTACCAAGTCCACACCATGCCGATTTTACGGGCGATCAGCTCACTGCCGAAAAAAGAACTCGGCGAAACTGCGGCATCGCTGATCAAGCTCAACTCGTTCCAACAAAAGGTCATGAATTCCATTGAGACCGTTGGTGGACCGATCAGTCTTGCGACCATTACCCGCAATGAGGGACTGGTGATGGGCAAAGAGCGCGCGGAGCTTTGAGGAGATCATCATGGCAGACCGTCTCAAACAGATTTGGACCGACTTTTCAGGCCGCACCAGCGTCCATTTGACTGCTGTTGATATTGAAAGTCTTCCGCGCCCTGAACGGCGTGAGGAGATCGACCAAGATTTGGCTGAATTCACCACCCAAGCGCAGCGTCCATCCACTGAAAGCGACGCGGTCCAGGCTGCGTTTCAGGCTTTGCATGCTGATATTCAGGCCAAAGCTAAAGGCGCAAAGAGGCGTCGGGGTGAGCCAGAGATGAGCTTCGACGCTGATCCCGCGCCATTGCCTGATGTTCTTGATGAGCAGCTCTTGGCTGACTTGCGCTCCACCGACATGCGTGTTCGGCGCGGTTCGTCCGACTACCTCTCTTATGCTGCAGATCGCCAAGATGCGTGGAAGCGTCGTAAGAAGAAATGGTTCTTCGGCCTGTTCTAGGGTTAGTACGTGTTTGACAAGATAAGAGCCGATAGAGATCTAGGTGAGATGTCGGCCACCACACTGATGCACGTCGCCGGCTGGGTCAGGTGGATAACAATTGTCGCAAGTTTGTCTGTCCTGGTGCCCTTAGGGTGGGGCGTCATTCCATGGATCATCGACGAGTCAGATATGACCTTCGATGTTGCGGGCGTTGTCTACGTCGTATTCGTGATTGTTACTGTTTATCTTATGACAATTCTGACGTCGCGCTGGTATTGGCGCAAAGTCCGGGAACGTCGTGAATTAACGCGTGCTGAGAAAAAGACCGCCAACTAGCTGCGGTTTGCAGATTTTATTCTGGAACCTTATTGATCTCTGAGGGTCGAATGTCCTCCGCCTCCATCATAGGGGGTACCGTATTTGCCTCTTTGGCGAGCATTCTCAGGGCACCGATCACCCGAGCTTCTGCGTCCTCTGCGAGCGGTTCATAGAAGAGGTTTGTCCGCCCAGCCATCCACTGCCGTCCGTAAAACCGCTCCGTGCGAAGCTTAGAAGGAGAGGGAGGCTCGACGAGAAGGAGGCCGCGGTCACACCGCGCTTTCAGCGTGAACGGGATTCGCTCTTCTCCTTCGTCACCGATGTGAAGAGCGGTCAAATCCCTTGGCAATGGCGGCGGAGCGCACAGTTCGGTGCCGTCGGATGTCGAGGTATAAGCGCGCTCACCTAAGGCAAGCGTGAGCGTCGTTCCCCGAAGCCGTTCTTGATAGGTCTCAAACCGCGCGTCGATGGGCACAAAACCAAGGACACAGCGCGCTTCATCAAAGCCCTGGCAAACATCGTCAAAGAACATGCGCTCCGGCAGCGGCATACCGATGGCATAGAGCACCGCTAGACGGTTCTTCAGCACTTGATTGGTGCTGATCCGGTCGTTCCAGATTTGCCCGGCATAAAGCGCCCCATCGCCGTAACCCGCGACGATAAAGGGTTTGTCCGGATCCCGTTCGCGCAAAAAAAGATCAAACGCGGCTAGAACATCACCATAGGCCGTCTCCCGGGCGGCGTAGCCTGGGTGTTTTTGTGTGAAACGGGCCGCCAACGTGGCTTGCCGATATCGCGGGGCCCACAGCCTTCCTTGTGCGGCGAAGGGGCCGCCCTCAAGCGGCAGAAGAACATCCCGCAAAAAGCTAAGCTGGGTGTCGCGGTTGTAGGGCGCATTCCAATTGCCATCACCGCGATAGACGTTGTTGTGGATGAAAAATACGTCAGCTGGCCCTTCTCCGGCGCCGCGGGCGAGCCAAGCGTCGCTTGCCGTGGCATAGTCGGGGGCTGGCGGAGGCCCATAGGCCTCGTAGGACTTATTGGGGTTGATGACGGAAAGGGCTACCTCGTCCTGATAAAACCAAGACAAGGCTACGACTCCGCTCAAAACGATGGCGAACCCCGCAAGGAGCCTCAGAAATACCGACATGGGTGGAAGCGTCTCCCATGGACAACCAACGCGCGACGCAAGGTTAGCACAGCGCTAAGTGATTGCATGCAACACTCGAGGGAATTTCACGCTGCGCGAGAGACCCTCAGATGGATGGGACGATGGCGAAAAAAGAATCCGGGGAGCGGCAAGGCCTTCCACTGGCGAAGGTGGGCCCTTTTGCGAGCCTGCGAAACAGTTTTCTCGCCGGGATCGTGATTGCGGCACCGCTGTTGATCACGGCGGCGGTGATTTATTGGCTGGTGACGGGCCCGCTCGCCCGTATCGACGGCACCGTTCAGAGCTATATCCCTGATGCCTTGCTGCCGCCGGAATGGGCGGATGTGTATGTGCCCGGCGTTGGCGTTCTTTTGACCGTTGTTCTCCTGACGCTGCTCGGAATCATGGCGCGGAATTTCATCGGCCGATTTTTTATCGGCTTTGGTGAAGGGTTGCTTGATCAGATGCCGGTGGTGCGCAACCTCTATGGCTTTTTCAAGAATGTTTTTGAGATGGCTCTGCAGCAGTCGGAGCAGTCTTTTCAAGAAGTCGCGATGATCGAATACCCACGCAAAGGTATTTGGACGCTTTGTTTTATCGTCACACGGACAAAAGGCGAGCCTGAGCATACCTTAAGCGATATTGGTGAAGACATGACCAATGTGTTCGTCCCGACCACGCCGAACCCGACATCGGGTTTCTTGCTGTTTGTCCCGCGCTCGAGTTTGCGTGTCTTGAGTATGTCCGTGGAGGACGGTGCCAAAATGATCTTCTCGGCGGGCCTCGTGTCACCCGATTTCGATCCAGAGCCGCCAGCGGTGATGCATGCGGATGGTGAAACCGCCATGGGCGCCTTCCGATTCCTCAAGCGCAAAAAAGCGACCAATGACGATGCTGAATTGCGTGAGGCGTATGAGCGTGAGGTGGAGACGGGCAGTTAACCTGACCGCATCCGCCTGACAGCGTCGTCACGACCGAAGAGATAAAGAAGGATCCGGAGAGCCTCCCCGCGTTCGCTCGAAAGATCGGGGTCGTCCTCAACGATCATCGTGGCATCAGCGACCGCTGTATCGAGAAGGCTTGCGTGATCGGAAAGGCTTGCGAGCTGAAATTCAGGAAAACCTGATTGCGCCGTGCCCAGCGCATCGCCCGCGCCGCGCAATCGCAGATCCTCTTCGGCGATCTCGAACCCGTCTTGTGACTGACGAAGAATGTTCAGCCGCGCTTTGGTGGATTCTGACAGTTCACCTGGAGCGCCGCCGTAAAGAAGGAGGCAGCTTCCCGGTTTGTCGCCCCGTCCGACGCGGCCACGAAGTTGATGCAATTGGGCCAGGCCGAAACGTTCAGCATGCTCGATGACGATGACGGTGGCGTCGGGTGCGTTGACGCCCACTTCAATCACGGTGGTGGCGACCAGAATTTTGCAATCCCCATTGGCAAATCGCGCGACCGCCGCGTCTTTTTCAACGGCCTTCATTTTGCCGTGGACGAGTTCGACGCTATCGCCGAACCGTTCTTTGAGCGAAGCAAACCGTTCCTCGACCGCCGTTGCAGCGAACTGATCATTCGCCTCCACAAGTGGACAGACCCAATAAGCCTGGCCGCCGGCTGCAACGGCGCGGCCAACGCCTTCCACCACATCATGCAAACGGGCGAGTGGGATGGCGCGGGTGTCCACTGGTTTCCGGCCAGGTGGTTTTTCACGGATCTGGCACACATCCATATCGCCATAGGCTGTGAGGGCCAGGGTCCTTGGGATCGGTGTCGCGGTCATCACAAGAACATCTGTGCCTTGACCTTTTTCCTGAAGCTTCAGGCGCTGCTGAACCCCGAACCGATGCTGCTCATCAATGATTGCGAGGCCAAGGTCTTCAAATACGACGTCATCGGAAAAGACAGCATGCGTTCCAACCGCCAGGCGCACATAGCCTTCCTCGATGGCACGTAGTTTAGCGCGCCGCGCTTGCCCTTGGTCCCGCCCGGTCAGTAGCACCGAGGAGATGCCCGCTGCTTCAAGAAGAGGTTCCATGGTCTCAATGTGTTGACGGGCCAGGATCTCTGTTGGCGCCATCAAAACTGTCTGTGCGCCAGCTTCCATAACATGCAGCGCCGCTAAGAGCCCGACCACGGTCTTCCCGGAGCCAACATCGCCTTGCAAAAGGCGCACCATTTTTTGGTCCGTCGACAGATCGTCGATGATAGCGGCGAGAGCTCTATCCTGATCACCGGTCAGCGCAAAAGGAAGGGCAGCGCGGGCCTTCTTGGCGAGTGCTCCTTGGGCGCGGAAGGCGCGTCCTCCTTGGCTGCGCTGTCTTTTACGGGTGAGGGCCAGGGTAAGCTGGCTCGCCAAAAACTCATCATAGGCAAGACGGCGCCGGGCGGGATTATCGGCTGAGAGATCGAGCCGACTTTCTGGACGATGGACGGCGCTCAGCGCTTCTTTGAAGCTTGGGAACATCTCTCGATCGATGATGTCCGGGCGTTGCCACTCTGGAAGGGCTGGTAGATGCTTGATCGATCCGTCAACAGCCCTTTTCATCACCTTGGCGGTGAGGCCCGCGGTGAGGGGGTAGACGGGTTCGGCGCGCGGCATATTGCCTTCCGTATCAGGATCAATGATCGCATCGGGGTGTACCATCTGTCTTTGGTTGCCGTAGTGTTCAACTTTTCCGGAGACCAAACGTTCAGTGCCCTCGGGCAAGTTCTTTTCGAGCCAATCACGATGGGCACGGAAAAAAACAAGACGGATAAACCCCGTCGAATCCGAACAGAGGACGCGATAGGGCGAACGCGGCCTGTCCGAAGGCGACGGCTCATGCGCGTCAATATGCACGCGGAGGGTGGCGTGCTCATTGTCCCGTGTCTCGCCGATTGGCGGCCGGTGACTGCGGTCGATCACACCGGTGGGCAGGGTCATTACAAGGTCGATGATCCGTCCGCCAGCGACCTTTTGGATCAGCGCGGCAGACTTAGGCCCGACGCCGTCCAACGTGGTGGTGTCAGCAAAAAGGGGGTTAAGCAGAGCGGGACGCACGCGCTCTGCTTATCGGCCAGAACGGATGGTCGCTAGGGAAAAGACATCACCAAGAGTGATGGAGCGAGCCTCCACGGTAGGCGTCTTTTCTCTAAGGAACAGTCTGCCGGTTCCGAGTTGGCGCTTGTGTCAAACCTAGACCAAAGTGCCGATTTAGGTTGGGGACGTCACGACAGAGAAGAAGCGTTAGTTCTCGCTCAACGACGTCTCCTCAGGGTTCATCAATTGCTCGAGCAAGGCCGTATCGGCGAATTCTGTGATGGAAACGATGCGCTTATCGTTCAAACGAATGTGGTGGCAGAGTTCCATGCGTGCGTTCTTGTCATGGGGTGTGAAGGTGTACTCGACGAAGAGACGAGCGAAGATTTCATTTCCGGACTGAACAAAACTGATCACTCGATAGTCAGTCCATTTGAATGCTTCAACGAACTCGTGCGCCAGTCTACTGGTTAGGTTCGCTCGTTCATTCTCAGCCGACATCGAAAAATGAACTGTTTGCCTTCCAAAGCCCGCAAACTCGACCACCGCTAAGTCGTGGAAAAATGCTAGAATATCATCAGCTTTTCCAGTCGATCTGGTCTTGTAAAACAGTTGCCAATCAAACGCCTCGGTCATTGCCCTTATCCCGATACACAACAAACAAAGTCCCCTAGTCGTCGTTGTTAGTCCCAACGTTGCGCTCGATCAAAAGTAGAATACAGTTCAAGATTCGCGAAGGAGTTGCAACACTTTACGCGCGGGACCGCTTGGAAAAGCTCGGTTCAATCGCTCGGTGCACCCAGGAATCTGTCCGCTGGGCGCATGATTGGTGTCTGAAAAGTGCACAAAAAAGCCCGGCATCAATGCCGGGCTTCTGTTGCTCAATAGGTCGGGTGTTAGCCCATCGCTTTTTGGAAGTTCTCGTCGACCTTATCGAGGAACTGGGTCGTTGTGAGCCAACCTTGTTCGGAGCCGATCAGCAGGGCGAGGTCTTTCGTCATCGAACCGCTTTCCACGGTCTTGACGATGGTTTCCTCAAGCGTGGTGGAGAACCTCGCCAGCTCGTCATTCTCGTCGAGCTTTGCCCGATGAGCGAGGCCGCGGGTCCAGGCATACATGGAGGCGATCGAGTTGGTCGACGTTTCCTCGCCGCGTTGGTGGGCGCGGTAGTGACGGGTCACCGTGCCGTGGGCCGCTTCCGCTTCCGCCGTCTTGCCGTCCGGGGTCAGAAGAACTGAGGTCATCAGCCCGAGCGAGCCGAAGCCTTGGGCCACGGTATCGGACTGCACATCGCCATCATAGTTCTTACACGCCCAGACATAACCGCCCGACCACTTCATGCAGGCGGCAACCATGTCGTCGATGAGACGATGTTCATAGTGCTGACCGATTTTTTCAAAGGCGTCTTTGAACTCGGTCTCGTAGATTTCCATGAAGATGTCTTTGAACCGACCATCATAGCGTTTCATGATCGTGTTCTTGGTCGAGAGGTAGACCGGGTAGTTCCGCTGCAGGCCATAGTTGAAGCAGGCGCGGGCGAAGTCGCGGATCGATTCGTCGAGGTTATACATACCCATCGAAACGCCAGCACCAGGCGCGTCGAAAATCTCGTACTCTTGGATTTCGCCGTTCTCGCCTTCCCACTTCATCGAGATCTTGCCCTTGCCAGGGAAGAGGAAGTCGGTGGCGCGGTATTGGTCACCGAAAGCATGACGCCCGATGATGATCGGCTGGGTCCAACCTGGAACGAGGCGCGGCACGTTGCGGATAATGATGGGCTCACGGAAGACCACACCGCCGAGAATGTTGCGGATGGTGCCGTTGGGCGACCGCCACATCTGCTTAAGGCCAAACTCTTCGACGCGCGCTTCATCGGGGGTGATGGTGGCGCATTTAACGCCGACACCGTGCTCTTTGATCGCGTTGGCCGCATCAATGGTTATTTGGTCGTCGGTGCGATCACGCTCCTCCATGCCGAGGTCGTAATAGTGCAGATCCACATCGAGATAGGGGTGGATCAGTTTGTCTTTAATCAGTTGCCAGATGATGCGGGTCATCTCGTCGCCGTCGAGTTCGATGACAGGGTTTTGGACCTTGATCTTCGCCATTCCGCTTATCTCCTTAGTGCTGTGTGAGCCGTTTCAAGGGCAGGGGCGCGTCCGTCAACGTTCATCCTCATCATTACCGCCAGTGGGGATCCCAACGATTGGATTATCTTCGTCATCATCATCACCGAGGATCGTGGTGTTGTCATCGTCATCGTCCGGCAGATCGATGTCGTCGATGCCGTCGAGATCATCATCGTCGTCGTCATCGTCATCATCATCGTCGTCATCGTCATCGTCATCCAGCGACTGGGCGCGTTTCGACTTGGCGGGCTTTGCCTCTTCATCAGCCTCATCGAGGCTGGTGGCGGCTTCGGCGTCGACTTCGCCGATTTCCTCGACATCATCCTCTTCGGTGTCGTCGGTGTTTTTGTTGGCCTTGGCTTTTGCGGCCTCTTCTTCTTCTTCACGGATGCGCTTGCGTGATTTTAGGAGCACGTCCGGTGTGAACTCGTGGCCGCATTTGGGGCACAGAGCCGGGTCTTTTTTGAGGTCGTAAAAGCGCGCGCCACAGTTGGGGCAATCGCGTTTGGTGCCAAGTTCTTCGTTCGCCACGTTTATTCCAGCCTGGGGGTCTATAGGAGGGCAAGGAGAGGTCGCCCTGCGAAGGCGCCAGTTGGCAGAGCCGGGCGCGGCTGTCAAAACCGAGGCTTCGTTATGCATCGGATGCCCTATGGCTCGACTTCTCGCCAAGCGTTCTTCGGGCCTTTCCGGCCATTTACGGGTCCCAAGCGACAAGAGCATCAGTCACCGTTCGTTGCTCCTCGGAAGCATCGCTGAAGGGGTGACGCGGATCGATTCGCTCCTGACCGCTGAAGATGTGCTTCATACCGCGCAAGCGTTGCGGGCGCTGGGGGTTGAGATCGAAACGCGTGGCGGCCAGTTTTTGGTGCGCGGCACGCGACTTTCCGCCCCGCATCGGCAGCTCGATCTTGGCAACGCAGGAACGGGGGTCCGGCTTCTGATGGGCCTCGTGGCTGGGCAGCAGGTCGCCTGCACCTTAACCGGCGACCCAAGTTTGAGGCGGCGCCCCATGGGCCGCGTGCTGGATCCGTTGCGTCTTATGGGTCTTGAGGCGGAGGATCATGACGGCCGTCTCCCCGTCACGCTGCGGCCCGCGCCGCTTCAAGCCATTCGCTATAAGCTTCCGATGGCGTCTGCTCAGGTGAAGTCCGCTGTGCTTTTGGCGGGGCTTGGCGCGGATGGACCGGTCACCGTCGTGGAGAACGTGCCAACCCGCGATCATACCGAACGTATGCTGACTGCTTTTGGTGCCGAACTTTCGACCAAGGGCGAGGACATAACCCTGATCCCAGGTCAGCGACTGGTCGGTCAGACGATCGCCGTGCCGGCAGACCCTTCATCGGCCGCGTTCCCCGCGGTGGCCGCAACGATCCTTAAAGGCTCGGACCTTCGCTTGAGCGGGGTGATGATGAACCCCCGCCGAACGGGTCTTTTTTCGATCCTGAAGCGCATGGGCGCGCAGCTGGCGGAAGACAATTCGCGCGAGGTGGGCGGTGAGGGTGTCGCCGATCTACGCGTCACATCTGCGCTGCTTAGGGGCACCAAGGTCGAAGCCCATGAGGTGCCTGACATGATCGATGAAGTGCCAATCCTCGCTGTCGCCGCTGCGTTGGCTGAGGGGATCACACGGATCGAGGGATTAGAAGAGCTCAAGGTCAAAGAAAGCGATCGGCTGACGGCGACTGCTGCGCTCTTACGGGCTGCTGGGGCCCCATGCGAAATGGGCGATGATTGGCTCGAGATCGAAGGGACAGGAGGCAAGCCCCTTAAAGGTGGTACACTGATCGATACCGATCATGATCATCGCATGGGGATGGCGGCATTGGTTCTTGGTCTGCACAGTGATGAACCGATGACCATCGAAGGGGCGGAGGCCGTCGATACCTCCTTTCCCGGATTTGCCCGTGCGATGCATTCTATTGGTGCGCAAATCACCGCTGCGTAGCGCATTTTTCCTGGCTTTTTGGAGCTGTTTGCTCTAACTCTTCCCGTGAAAAGGGAGAGCACATGGCAGCAGCAGGCGGTTCGGAATTTTTGGTTCAGGCAGCAACCTATTTAGGGGCCACCGCAGTTGCAGTTCCCATCTTCAAAAAATTGAAACTTGGCACCATCCTCGGCTTTTTGGCGGCGGGCGTGATCCTTGGCCCATCCGCACTCGGATTATTGCAAGCTGAAGAGGGCGTTTTCCAAATCGCCGAGCTTGGCGTGGTTTTGTTCCTTTTTGTGATCGGCCTTGAACTCAGCGTGCCAAGGCTTTGGTCCTTGCGCAGGACTATTTTTGGGCTCGGTCTTTTACAGATGCTGATCACGGGGGCTGTGATCGGCGCGGGGTTTATTTCCTTCGGTCTACTGACGACAGGGCCCGGATTGGTGGCAGGCTTTGCGCTCGCGTGTTCATCGACGGCGTTTGCGCTCAGCCTGCTTGATGAGCGGGGCGAGCTGAACACGCCCTACGGCACCAAGGCGTTTTCGATCCTGTTGTTCCAAGACATCGCGGTCATCCCGCTTCTTGCTGCCATCCCGTTTGTTGCGGCAAGTTCCTCGAGTGGTCAGGGCTTACCCATCGACTTCTTTGCCATCGTGCGGGCAACCGTGGCGATTGTTGTCCTTATCCTCGCTGGCCGCTTTGTTCTGAACCCTTTCTTCCGTTTGGTCGCGGTGTCGGGGTCGCGCGAGGCGTTCACCGCTGCTGCGCTTTTTGTTGTCGCGACAACAGCGCTTCTTCTAGCCGGGGTTGGCCTTTCGATGGCTTTGGGCGCCTTCATCGCGGGCGTCTTGCTGGCTGAGAGTTCGTTCCGCCATCAGATTGAATCGGACATCGAGCCGTTCCGTGAATTGCTCCTGGGCCTCTTTTTCATTGGTGTTGGGATGCAGCTCGATCTTGCGGTCATGCTGTCGGCTTGGTGGATCGTCTTGCTCGGCGCCGGCGGGCTCATCGCCTTCAAGATGGTGGTCATTTTTGGTCTCGCGCTCGGGTTTGGCGCGCAGCGACCACAGGCTCTTCGAGCGGCCGGTATTTTGAGCCAGGGCGGTGAGTTTGGGTTCGTTGTCTTTAGCCTTGGCGCAGGCAGCGGGATCTTTGGCACCGAGTTCGCAACGATCGTCTCTGCGCTCATCACGTTATCGATGGTGGCGACGCCAGTGATCATGATGCTGATCACGCGAACACGGCCTGCCGAGGTTGGTGAGGCGCCGGAGGGTCCCGAAGGCGTCACCAATGAGGTCGTGGTGGTCGGCTATGGCCGTATCGGCCAAATCGTCAGCCAGATGCTCAAAGCGTCAGGCGTCAGCGTGACGGCCATCGACAATGATCCGCATCGGATCGAAACCGCGCGCCAATTTGGCGCTAAGGTCTATTTCGGTGATGGCATGAACATCCGCTTGCTGCTGACGGCGGGCGTGACCTCGGCCAGTGCGGTGATTTTTTGCGTCGATGATCGTGTCCGGCTCAAGGACACGCTTGCGGCCCTGCGTGAGCGTTGTCCGAAGCTCAAGATCATCGTCCGCGCCACGGATCGGCTGCATGCGATCGATCTTCTCGACGAGGATATTGATCTGGTGGTCCGTGAGACCTTTGAGAGCTCCGTCAAAATGGCGTCCCGCACCCTCGGCTATCTGGGCATGAACGATGCGATGATCGCGGAGATTGAAGCGGAATTCCGTGACCGTGATAAATCGCGGATGGCTGCGCAAAAATCTGAGGGGATTTATGCCAAAGTCGATCAAATCACCAAGCCCTTCCACGCGATGACGAAGGACGACACGCGCGAGACGGAGAACGCCTAAGGCCCTTCTAGTCGACCGAGGGATCTACTCGTTGAGAAACGGGCGGGGGTCGAAATAGAGGCGAATGGCCGAGATCTCACCGTCCTCGATCTCAAGGCAATGCGCATACTCCACCGTGCCTCTGGTCTCGTAAGTGAAGATGAGTTCGGCGCACGCGCCATCAGCTGTTTCAAAGCGCTGCTGGATCGCCACCGACTGGATGCCCAAGGAAGGCACGGCGCGGTTCAAGAAGGATACCACGTTCTCACGACCGACGATGGTATCCGAAAGGAGTGTTCCGTCGAACGTCACATCTTCCGTAAGCGGCAAATGATCCGCCGACAGGGTTTCGAAGAGCGTGAAGTAGGTATCAAAAACAGGCGTTTCCTGAGACTGCGCAGCCGTCGTGCTGATCAATCCAAGCCCGACCAGAAGACCAATGAGAAAAACGCGCATCACCGATCACCCCCGAACGTCTTCGTTTGATGAGATCACGTGGGACGGGCGTTCGTCAATCGCCTTGGATTTTGCGACAACCATACCGTCTGCTGAAGACTTCATTTGGTCCCTTGCGTTGGCGCCCTGAGCTGTCAACAACCATGGTCATGCCGATCATTGCCTCACTCTTCTCGCTCCTCTTTGCCGCTGCGCTGTTGCTCGGCAGCAATGCGCTGCACGCGACGCTGCTCGGCGTGCGGGGGGCGATTGAGGGGTTTTCAGGGCCAGAGATCGCGCTTCTTCTCACCGCTTATTATGTGGGCTTTATCATCGGCTGCCGACGTGCGCCGGGAATTATTCGTGATGTGGGCCACATCCGCGCGTTCACGGCCTTCGCGTCGATCGCTTCGGCGGCTGCGATTATTCACGCGCTTTATGTCGAGAGTTGGTTTTGGATCATGAGCCGCGTTGTCACCGGCTTTTGTTTTGCCACGCTTCAGATGATCATCGAGAGCTGGCTCAACGAGCGGGCGTCAAACGAGAACCGCGGCCGGGTGCTGTCGATCTATCGGATCACCGACTTTATGTCGGTGACCTTCTTCCTCGCAGCCATGCCGCTCTTTGATCCGCGCAGTTTTGTTCTTTTTGGATTGCTGTCCATACTGATTTCTTGTGCTTTGGTACCGGTCGCCCTGACGCGCGTGCCAGCGCCAGCGATCCCCAGCGAAGCGAAGCTCGATATCCCTGGCCTCTGGCGCGTGTCGCCCTTAGCGGCGATGGGGGCCGTGATGGTGGGCCTGACGACGAGCTCTTATTGGTCGATGAGCCCGCTCTTTATTTCAGGTATGGGGTACGCGCCGGAAAAGACCGGCCTTTTCATGGGTGCGCTGATTTTCGGCGGCGCGCTGGCACAATGGCCACTTGGTTGGCTGTCGGATCGGATCGACCGGCGCTGGGTGATTATCGGGACCTCTGCCTGGGCCGCGGCGATTTCGATGATGGTGCCGATGACCGCGGTGGGCTCTCAGACGGCGTTGATTATCACGGGCCTTGTTTTTGGTGCAGCGGCGGTGCCCGGCTTTGGTCTCACCATCGCGCACGCCAATGACCATGTGGAGCCAGGCCGGATTGTCGCCGTCAATGGCGGGCTTCTTCTTCTTTATGGATCAGCGGCCTGTGCGGGCCCGCTCATCGCCTCGCAGGTGATTACGGTGTTCGGCACCAGCAGCCTCTATCATTGGGTCGCGCTTTGTTACCTGACCCTCGCGGTCTTTGGTTTTCTGCGGCTCTTCGCGCGCGGTGCTCCCGAAACGAGGGAGGACTATGTTCCCGTCATGCGCACAACGCCGGCACTGTTCGAGCTTGACCCGCGGGCGGAGCATGAAGACGAGGAAGACGTCGATGCGCAGGCATCGCTCGACTTCCCCGACGCCAGCGCCTCTAGGACGGGTTAAAGGCCGCGCAGGCGATTCGGCCGCCAGCGCCGCCGATCGGCTGGCTCAGATGGTCATCTTCATTGATGTGGATAATAAACGTGAAGCCATCGGCGTCGTTGGCTTCCTCAAGAGTCAGATCCTGAGAGAAGACTTCGACGCGCAGCATACCATCCGCCGACACGTAGAGGTTGGGGAAATTGGCGCCGAGGTGGAAACCCTTTGGGTTTAAAAGGCCATGCTCATCGCCTGTGGGATTGACGTGCCCGCCAGCGGCTTTGAAGCCCTCGGCAAAGTCCGAACAGTCACCCACCGTGTGCAAATGCGCACCGTGCCAGCCCTCTGGAAGACTGCGAGCGCTTAACCGGAACATCATGCCGTGGACGCTTGTCGATAGAACAGCTTCGCCGATGATGTTGCCGCTTTCGCCGATGATGTCGGCTGTCATCTGCTTACGCTCGTCAGGAAGATTGACCGACGGCGCGGGCTCGCTGCCGCCGCAAGCGGCTATGGCGATCAACAAAAGACCTGCTGTCATGCGTTTCATGGGTTCTCTTCCTCTCGTTTCCTGGCGGTAGCGCATGAAGACTGCTAACCCCCGGCGATCATGATTCAACCGAGCAGGACATAGCGCCCCGTGGCCGACGACCAAAACGACCAGACGAACGACAACGCCCCCAATGATGGTGACAGCACGCCCGGTATCTCCGGGGTCTCGATTACCGGGGAGATGGAGAAAAGCTACCTCGATTATGCGATGTCGGTCATCGTCAGCCGCGCGATTCCCGATGCGCGCGATGGCCTGAAACCGGTGCACCGGCGGATCCTGTGGTCGATGCACGAGAACGGCTTCGCCCACGATAAGCCGTTTAAAAAGTCCGCCAACGTCGTCGGCGACGTGATGGGTAAGTACCACCCCCATGGCGATACCGCGATCTACGACGCTCTTGTGCGCATGGCGCAAGACTTCTCGATGCGGCTGCCCTTGATCCAAGGGCAGGGCAATTTCGGCTCGATCGATAACGATCCGCCCGCCGCGATGCGGTACACGGAGTGCCGTCTTGCCAAATCGGCGGCGAATATCCTTGCCGACATCGAGAAAAACACGGTCAACTTCCAAGAGACCTATGACAGCTCGCGGGAAGAGCCGACGGTGCTGCCAGCGCGCTTCCCCAATCTTTTGGTCAATGGGGCAGGCGGCATTGCGGTGGGGATGGCGACCAATATCCCGCCGCATAATTTGGGCGAAGTCATCGATGCCGCTGTCACGCTCATCGATGCGCCGGATACAGATGATGCAAGATTGCTCGAAATCGTCCCTGGTCCTGACTTCCCGACCGGTGGTCAGATTCTTGGACAGTCCGGCGCGCGCTCTGGGCTTCTGACCGGACGCGGTTCGGTCATTATGCGGGGCCGGACGGAGGTCGAGGAGATCCGCAAGGACCGCTTTGCTATTATCGTCACCGAGGTGCCCTACCAGGTCAACAAAGCGGCGATGGTCGAGAAGATCGCACTCCTCGTCCGTGAAAAGAAGATCGAGGGTATCGCCGACCTGCGCGATGAGAGTGACCGCCACGGCATCCGTGTGGTGATCGAGCTAAAGCGCGATGCCGTCGCCGATGTCGTGCTCAACAATCTCTATAAGCAAAGCCCGCTGCAAACATCGTTCGGTGTGAACATGCTCGCGCTCAATGGCGGGCGTCCTGAGCAAATGACGCTCCGCTCGGTTTTGATGAGCTTCATCCAGTTCCGTGAAGAGGTCGTCACCAGGCGGACGAAGTTCGAGCTCACCAAGGCGCGGGATCGGGCCCATGTGCTCTGCGGCATGGCCATCGCGGTGGCCAATATCGACGAAGTCGTCAAACTCATCCGCAATGCGCCGAACCCAGCGGTCGCGCGCGAAGAACTGATGGCGCGCGAGTGGCCGGCAAAAGATCTTGCGCCGCTGGTGCGCCTTGTCGCTGATCCGCGGCACAAGCTTTCCGATGAAGGGATGCTGCGGCTTTCAGAGGTCCAAGCCAAAGCAATTCTTGATCTGCGTTTGCAACGCCTCACCGCGCTTGGTCGTGACGAGATTGGTGATGAGTTGCAAAAACTTGCAGCCCAGATCGAAGACTTCCTCGACATCCTGTCGAACCGCTCGCGGGTTCAGACGATTGTCAAAGAGGAATTGATGGCCGTGCGTGAGGAGTTCGCGACGCCGCGGCGCTCTGAGTTCATTGACGCCATTGAGATGGAGGACGAGGACCTTATCACCCGCGAGGATATGGTCGTCACCGTCAGCCATTCGGGTTACGTCAAACGCACCCCGCTTTCGACTTACCGCGCCCAGCGCCGCGGCGGCAAAGGCCGGTCGGGCATGGCGATGAAGGACGAGGATTTCGTCAGCCAACTGTTTATCGGTAACACGCATACGCCGCTTTTGTTCTTTACCGATCGCGGCATGGTCTATCAGCTGAAGCTGTGGCGTTTGCCAGAGGGCGGACCGACCTCGCGAGGCAAGGCGTTTGTGAACCTCTTGCCGCTGGAGCAAGGCGAACGGGTGACGGTCATTCTGCCGCTGCCGGAGGACCAAGACGCGCAAGACATCGTCTTTGCGACCCAGTCGGGCAGTGTGCGCCGGAACAAACTTTCCGATTTCGGGAACATCAACCGAGCCGGTAAGATCGCGATGAAGCTTGATGAGGGCGATGTCCTCGTCGGTGTGAAGCTCGCGCGTCCTGAGGAAGATGTGCTTTTCACCACAGCGGAGGGCATGGCCATCCGCTTCCCGCTGGAGACGGTTCGTGTCTTCAGTGGACGGACGTCGACAGGGGTGCGCGGTATCCGCCTCGCCGATAACGACCACGTCATCGGCATGAGCATTTTACGGCATATCGAGGCGACGCCGGAGGAGGCGCGCGCTTACCTCAAACACGCAGCGGTGATGCGCCGCGCGGCTGGTGACGGTGAAACCGAAGGCAGCGAGGAGGGCGGCGTCGAAGCCGCGCTGAGCCCCGAGCGCATTGCGGAAATGTCGGCGGCCGAAGAGTTTATCCTGACCGTGACAGAGAACGGTTACGGCAAGCGGACCTCGTCTTTCGAGTACCGGACCTCGGGCCGGGGCGGCAAAGGCATCATTGCCATTGTGACTGGTCAACGAAACGGCCGCGTTGTGGCGAGCTTCCCAGCAAGTGATGGCGACGAGGTGATGCTCGTGACCGATGGTGGGCAGCTGATCAGAACACCAATCAATGACATTCGCGTTGCTGGCCGGAACACCCAAGGCGTCACCATCATCTCGACAAAGAAAGATGAGCGGGTGGTCTCCGTTGAAGGCGTTGGTGAGACTGAAACCGACGGAGGATCGGAAGAATGACATCGACGGTCGTCGTGACGGCCTTGTTCGATGCGTCTTCTGACGACGTTTGGCACGCAGCGACTGCGTCGAGCACGCTGCATCACGTTGCCGCCCCGATGGTGTTGTTTGAGCCTGTCAATCCTCCTTCACTGCCGGCGCGATGGGAGGATGGTGATTATCTGTGTGCGCTGCGCCTTTTTGGTTTTCTTCCAATCGGGCAACAGGTGATTGGAATTTCTTATCCCCCGCCAGAGGGTGAGACCCGGTTTCTGCGTGATAATGGCCACAGCGCTTCGATCAAACGTTGGGACCATTGGGTATCGGTCACGCCAGAGGGCAACGGCACGCGCTATCAAGATCGCCTCGAAATTGATGCGGGCTGGCGGACACCCGTTGTTGCAGCTTTCGCCAAGGCTTTTTACACCCATCGTCAGGCCCGTCTTCGTAAGCTTGTGACGGGCGGGCTTCGCAAGGAGGAGGCGGCATGACCAAACCGCTTATCGGTCTTTATCCGGGTACGTTTGACCCGATCACGGTGGGCCATCTTGATATTATCAAGCGGGCCGTGAAGCTTTGTGACGAGCTTGTTGTCGGGGTTGCTGTCCATTCGGGAAAAGACCCTCTCTTTGACCTTGAAGAACGGCAGGAGCTCGTTCGTGCCTCCTTGGAGGGCGTCGATGAAAGCGCGCGCGGAACCATTCGTGTGGAGCCTTTCGAGGGGCTTCTGATGACCTATGCGGAGGGCGTTGGGGCGAGCGTCATCTTTCGCGGTCTCCGTGCTGTTTCTGACTTCGAATATGAATTTCAAATGGTTGGTATGAACGCGGTGCTCAATGAAGATATTGAGACGGTGTTTTTGATGGCCGATGTGAAGTACCAGGCGGTGGCGAGCCGATGGGTCAAGGAGATCGCCAAACTGGGCGGAAAATTTGAGAGTTTCGTGCCTGAGCCGGTCATCGCGCCTCTCGCGAGCAAGGTGAACACCTGACATGCGTTTAAGTCTCGCCTGCCTTTCTGAAGCGCCCGCGATCCGCTAGCCACGCCATGATGAAACAGATTATCACCTGCCTTGGCCTTGCTGCTGCGTGTCTTTACGGCGTCGCGTTCGGACAGACCGTCGCTGCTCCGGATGTCGTGCAAGGAATTCTTGACGCCGCCACCGATGATGAATGGCGGACCGTGGAACCCCAGAACATCTTGGTCCTCGACCTTCCCTCTGGCGAATTGCTTGTCGAGATGCGGCCAGACTTGGCCCCGCGCCATGTCGAACGGATCACAACACTGGTGCGTCAGGGATTCTATGACGGGCTGTTGTTCCACCGGGTCATCGACGGCTTCATGGCGCAGGGCGGCGATCCCTTGGGTGATGGCACGGGGGGGTCAGACCTGCCGGACCTGCCCGCCGAGTTCGTCCATTTTGTCTCGCAGTTTCAGGATATTTCTTATATGGGCCGTGGCCCCCGATCACCGCGGATCGGCTTTATTGGAAGCGTGCCTGTCGCCAGTCAGACACCTAGCCTCACATCTTTTTTGAACACGGATGATGTGATGATGTGGCCGATGCACTGCCCGGGCGTGATGTCGATGGCGCGGAGCGGCGACCCCAACTCGGCGAACAGTCAGTACTTCATCATGATTGGCGATAGCCGCGAAGCGCTTGATCAACGCTACACAGCATGGGGTAAGGTGCTCACCGGCGAGCGCAACGTCCGTCGTATCAACAGAGGTGAGCCGCCCGATCGTCCGACCCCGATGCTACGTCTGCGTTTGATGCCCGACCTTCCAGTGATGGAACAAAGAGACGTTGAAGTGTTGAAGACTGACAGCGAAAGCTTCAAGGCATGGCTTCGCGCGATAGGCGGGATCACCGATGATGGGTTCTTTCCCGATATCTGTTCCATCAACGTACCGGTCCGCATTGGAGGCGAAATTACGTCATGACCACACTCAAACTCACCCTTGAAACCGGCGAAGTCACCATCGAGACCTTTGACGATAAAGCGCCCAAGCATGTCGAACAGATCACCCGTTTGGCAGAAAGCGGCTTTTATGACGGCCTGACCTTTCATCGCGTGATCGATGGCTTTATGGCGCAGGGCGGTTGTCCTGAGGGCACCGGTATGGGCGGCGCGGATGAGCACATTCCTGCAGAGTTTAATGACACGCCGCATGTTGAAGGAGTTGTCTCCATGGCGCGGGCGCAGGATCCAAACTCAGCATCCAGCCAATTTTTTATCTGCCTAGATGACGCAACCTTCCTCGACAATCAGTACACAGCCTGGGGCAAGGTCACGAGCGGCATGGAACATGTCCACGCCATTGAAAAGGGCGAGCCGCCAGCCAGCCCCACCAAGATCATCAAATTTGCGAAGGCTTAGACGCCTATGACGCCTCGGCCCGACGGCGCGCCTCTGCGCTGTCGGTGTCTTCGAGGTAGATAAGACCAATCAATCGGCGGATGATCATGTCCTCGTGCGGGTCACGGTCATCGTCGCTGAGAACAATGCGCCACATGTCCTCAATCAGCGCCATTTTGCCTGCGCGATCGAGGCCTGACTTCACCACGCGGCTAAAGCCGTAGAGATCATTCGCCGACGCTTGCGCTTCCTCAGCATCAGCACGAAGCGCAAGAGCATCTGTCTCGGATAGCGCAAAGCGCTTGGCGAGCATTTGTGTGATCAAGCTCTTTTCTTCGTCCGTATAGACCTCATCGGCGCGCGCTGCTTCGACCAGCAGGGCGGCGACGGCTTTTTTAAGATCCGCCTCAGGATCACCTGCCTCGTCGGCCTTGCCGCGAAAGGATTTGAACAATTTATCGAGCATCATATGGGCCTTCTCGGTCATCGGTTGGCGGCACCTGGTTGCGATAGCAAAGCGCCGCTTCCGGCGCTGACACCCGCCGCTCAGGCAATTGTAGAACGTCGAGCACAAAGAGTTGCTGGCCGCGCATCACCGTCACGGTATCACCAATCCGCAGTTTAAAGGCGGGTTTGTTTGTGCGTTGGGTGCGGCCATCGCGGGTGATCCGTACACTCTTTCCCGACACGATTTGGGCTGAAAGCGCGCGGGTTTTGAAAATCCGCACAGACCATAGCCACTTATCAAGTCGTTGCGCGTCGCTGGTCAAACCGCCTCCCGTCTGAGCCAGTAACGAAAGCGATTGCTTGGTCTTTGGCAAGTTTAATTCCGCTCCAGGATACGCCGCGAGGCCCAATAAAGAGAGCCGCAGGCGATCACGCAATAAACGGACATCCATCCAAATTGGGTCGGTAGGGGCACGCCGCGGTCGATCAACGCGCCCGTGATCCACGGTCCCAGTGCTGTGGAAAAGACCATGGCGGCTTGGATCACCGATCGGATCGAGCCAAGATGTCTGATCCCATAGGCTTCAGGCCAAAACGAACCGATCAGGGTGTTGGCAAAGCCGTAGCTGACGCCAAAAAAGCCAAAAAAGACGATCACCCCGGCCTGGCCACCCAAGCCAGCAACCGCTGCGCAACCAAGCGCTAACGGCACCAGAAAGATCGGAAGGATCTGCGTCGCGCTGAACCTGTCCACGAGGCGACCGGTCAACAAAGCAAAGCTGAGGGTCAGAACCGCCATCACCGGAATGCCGGCTGCCATGGTTCCTTCCGCAAGTCCACGCAGCTCAGCCAGATGGTCTCTGTGGAAAAAGAGCGCGGTACCGATAAAGGCGGGCGCCAAGACGGCTGTCAGCACCAGATAAAAGAGCGGATCACGGATCACCTCGCCCCGGGTCCAATCACGGACCGGGCTCACCACGTCTTCTTCAGTGCCTTTCGGCACGCGCTCTTTGCGCAGGAGTAGGACGATCACCGGCAACGCGAAAAGCAAAAGAGCAGCGGCGCCCGTGAGCCAGCCAACCTGGTATCCATAGGCACCAACGATCAGCGTGAACGTCAGCGGGAAGAGCGCTTCTTGCCCTTGGAACCCGATGACGACGGTGGAGACCGCCTTACCGCGAGATGCCTTGAACCAGCGGGCTGTCTCGGTGAGCGCGATGTGGCTCATCATGCCTTGACCAAGAAGCCGCAACAGAAAAAGGCTCAGACCGAGCATCAAAATGGACTGGGCAAAGGCCATCATGATGCAGGCGAGCGCGAGGCATGGGATCACCGCTGCTGCCACCTGCCAGCCGGGACGAAAATCCATCACCCGTCCAATAAAGGGCAGGGTGGCAGCACTCGCCAAGGTCGCAAGACCATAAAGATTGCCCCATTCGCCATTGGTCATTCCAAAGGCCGCGCGCAGCTCACCACCGCTTGCACCAATAAAAATGGTCTGCCCGAAACCCGAAAAAACGGTCAGGAGAAAGCCGCCCAAAAGCCAGCGGGCGTTATCGCGATAGAAATGGGACATGGCGCGAGTGACCATGTCTGCTCCCATGCTGCAAGCCCATTTGGATATTGTCCTGTTGTCGCCTAGCGTCCCGCAGAAACAAAATGTGGGTTATTATGCGTTTTGCACTTTTGGCAGCGGCAGCGTTTGGCTTGTCAGGAATTTGGGGTTCAGTGGCAGCGCAGCCACTTGATAAGGCGACTTACGACCCATCGATACCGACCTTCCTCGATGTTCTCGGTTATGACGTGGGCGAAGAAATTTCGGCGCCAAATGAAGCCATCGACTATTTAGAAGCGCTGCAGGCAGCCGCGCCGGACCGCATCAAACTATTTCCTTATGCCAACAGTTGGGAGGGACGCCCACTGATCTACGCGGTAATCGCGGACCCTTCTGTGATGGCACGGCTCGATGACATCAAGGCCGACCTTGCCGCTCTAGCCTCGGGGGAGCTGGTTGAGACCGAGCGCGAAGCCATCATCGCCGAAACCCCGGCGGTGACATGGCTTGCTTATAGTGTGCATGGTGATGAAATCTCTCCGACCGATGGTGCTCTAGGGCTCGCCTACCACCTGCTCGCCGCTGAGGATGATCCCCGCGTTCAAAGTATTCGTGAGCAGACGATCGTGATCATCGATCCGATGCAAAACCCCGATGGCCGGGCGCGCTTTGTCCAAAGCTTCAAAGCCGCACGCGGCCTTGAGCCGCAAGGCGACCCTGCGTCGGCTGAACGAGATCAACCATGGCCAGGCGGGCGATTGAACCACGCACTATTTGATTTGAATAGGGACTGGTTCACGCTGTCCCAGCCCGAAACCCGCGGAAAGATCGCCAGCATTCTTGAATGGAATCCAGTGGTTCTAGCGGATGTGCATGAGATGGGGACCGACAGCACCTATTACTTTCCGCCCGCTGCACGGCCCTTTAACCCCTATATCCGCGAAGGTTCGCGTGACGGCCAAGAGATCATTGGACGGATGATCGCATCGGCCTTTGATGATGCGGGGGAGCCTTACTTCATCCGTGAAATCTTCGATCAGCTTTATCCGGGCTATGGCGATACGTGGCCCGCGTTTGGCGGGGCGACAGCACTGACCTTTGAACAGGCTTCGGCACGGGGTCTTGTTGGCAATCGGTCCGATGGCACGCAACTCACCTATCGCGAGACGGTCGACAATCAGTTTCTCTCAAGTCTGATGACGGCTTACGCGGTGGCCGAGAACAAGGATCGGTTTTTGCGAGTCTTTGCGGAGACACGCACATCGGCCATTGCCCGCGGCCGGGCGAGCACGTCACGTTTCACGGTGATTGATCTGGCCAAGCGCCGCGGTCAGGCAGAAGCCCTTGGCCGCCGCTTGGCCGCGCAGGGCATCGACGTTCTTTATCGAGAGGAAAGAGCCACCTTCTGCCGGAAGGAACATCCCGAAGGTGCACTGATCATCGACCGTGCACAGCCGCAGGGCGACCTCATTGCGACCTTGCTCGAGCTCGATACACCAATGGCGGAAGATTTTGTCGAGGAACAGGAAGAGCGCCGCAATCGGGGCCTACCAGCTGAACTTTATGATATCACCGCCTGGTCATTGCCTTTGATGAATGACGTCTCGGTGGTGTCCTGTAACCGGATCGGCCTCGATGGGACTGTTCCTCTCACCGCTGCTACGCCGCCCATGGCGAAGCTCGCCAATGAAGCAGCCTTTGGTTACGCGGTTCCTTGGGACGACAAGGTCCAAGCCCAGCTGGTTGTCGCGGCGTTGAAAGCAGGTCTTGTTGGCAAGACTACTGACAAGGATTTCACCCAAGGCGGCCGGGTCTTCCCGCGTGGGTCTGTGGTCTTTACCAATGCCCTGAACACGGAGCAGTTGGGTGATCAGCTAAACGAGATAGCCGCCTCGATCGGCGCTGAAGTCGTGGGCATGCCGGAGAGCTGGACTGAAAGCGGTCCGACCTTTGGCTCGGGCAGTTTCACGCGTCTTGAGATGCCGAAAGTCGCTTTGGCATGGGGTGAGGGTGTGGGCCCCTTGTCCGCCGGCGCTTTCCGGTATGTGGCCGAAAGAGAACTTGGCATTCCCATCACACCAATACGTGTACGCAGTATGGGATTCGCTGATTTAGATGCCTATGATGTCGTTGTGATCCCTCATACGCGAGGAAGCTTTTCGGCCATCTTGGGCGACGGCGGGGCGGCGAACCTTGAAGCCTTTGTTTCAGGCGGCGGCGTCGTGGTTGGCTTGGGGCACGCAGTCTCGACCTTATCGTCAGAAGGATTGGGCTTGCTGCCGCTCACCCGCGAAAACGCGGTCCAGGGCGATGACGTCCAGGACGAGGCCGATGGCCCTATTCCGGGGACCGAACTTGAATCGCGCGAGGACTATGCCTCGGCCATCGCCGATCCAGAGGCGCGCCCGGACTATGTGCCTGGCGTCCTGGTGCGGGCTGACGCGAACGAAAATCATTTCTTGAGTTCCGGCTACACCGAAGCGATCACGCCCTTTGCTGGCAACACGATCTACACACCGATGCGCGGCAATGACGGCATCAACGTTTTTACCTATCAGGGCGCTGATGACCTTCTCGCGTCAGGCTATCTGTGGGAAGACGTACGAACGCAGCTGGCCTTCAAACCGCTTCTTGTGGCTGCTCAATCTGGAGAGGGTATGGCGATAGGCTATACCCAAGATCCTGCAACAAGAGCCTACCTGCATGGTCTGACGCTCATGCTCGCAAACAGCCTGGTTCTTGCTCCAGCGTATACAGATTAGTCGCTCGCGCCTTCGTCATCAGAAGCCGCTGCCTTTTTGGTGGCGGCTTTTTTAGTCGTCTTTTTCGTCGACGTTTTCGCGGTTTTTTTCGCCGCTTTTTTTGTCGTTTTCTTCGCTGTCTTCTTCTTGGCCGCTTTTTTCTTTTTTGCAGCTTTCTTCTTCGTTGGTTTTTTGGCTTCCTTCTCAGCGATCAGCTCGAGTGCCTGTTCGAGCGTGATCTCTTCGGGCTTGAGGCCATCAGGGATCGTCGCGTTGGTCTTTTGGTGTTTGACGTAAGGGCCATAGCGACCATCATAGACACCAATCATCTCTTCAGTATCAGGATGGTTACCGAGTTCGCGGGTCGGCTTAGCGGCGGCCCGCCCGCGTCCGCGTGGATTGGCGAGCTTATCAGCAATCAGCGTGACCGCGCGGTTGATACCAACTTCCCACACCTCATCGACATTCTCGAGGCTCGCATAAGTCTTGCCGTGCTTCACGTAAGGCCCAAAACGGCCAATCGCGGCCTCGATCATTGCGCCGTCCTCTGGGTGCGGACCGACGTCGCGCGGTAGAGAGAGGAGCATCATCGCCTTGTCAAAGTCGATGTCGGCCACATCCCAACCTTTTGGGATCGAACCGCGTTTGGGTTTCTCGCCTTCTTCGACCGCTGCCCGCTCAACATAGGGGCCAAATCGGCCGGACTTGAGTGACACCTCAGTCGATGTGTCCGGATCAATGCCAAGGACCTTGTCTTCGACCTGCTGCCCCTCAGATTTCCCAAGTTGCCGTGTGTGCTTACAATCGGGGTATCGCGAGCAGCCAATAAAAGCGCCGTACCGCCCAACTTTTAATGACAGCTGACCGATGCCGCAGGTGGGACAGAGCCGCGGATCGGAGCCATCTTCTTTGGCCGGGAAAATGTGCGGTCCAAGGCTCTCATTGAGCGCATCAAGCACTTCGGTGATCCGCAGACCCGTCATGCCATCGATCTTGGCGTGGAACTCCTCCCAAAACCGGGTCAAGAAGGCGCGCCAATTCTCGCGTCCGCCCGAGATATCATCGAGGGTCGTCTCCATCTGCGCGGTAAAGTCGTACTCGACATATTTGCCGAAAAAGTTCTCAAGGAAGGCCGTAACGATCCGGCCACGATCTTCTGGAATGAAGCGGTTTTTGTCCATACGGACATAAGATCGGTCTTGCAGCGTCGAGATGATCGATGCGTAGGTCGAGGGACGGCCAATACCATTCTCTTCAAGTGCTTTGACCAGGCTCGCTTCGGTGAACCGCGGTGGCGGCTGGGTGAAGTGCTGTTCTGGAAGAACTTTGGAGACATCGGCGGCGGTGCCTTGGGTAACTTTGGGAAGACGGCCTTCTTTTTCTTCGTCCTCCTCGTCATCTTTTCCTTCTGTATAGACTGCAATGAAGCCTTCAAAGGTAATCACAGAGCCCGTGGCGCGCAGAGCGATCTTGTCATCGGAGGAACGGATATCGATCGTCGTTTGCTCGAGCTCCGCGCTTGCCATTTGGCACGCCACGGCGCGCCGCCAGATAAGACGGTAAAGCTTAGCTTCGTCTTCGGCCGCTTTGACATCGTCGGGGTGTTTGGAAAAATCCGTGGGCCGAATGCACTCATGCGCTTCTTGTGCGTTCTTCTGCTTTGACTTGTACATGCGCGGGCTATCGGGGACAAAACGATCACCGTACCGCGTTTTGATTTCATCGCGGCAGGCCATCACAGCCTCTGGCGCCATGTCGATGCCGTCGGTCCGCATATAGGTGATCAGGCCCGCCTCATAGAGACGCTGGGCAGCTTGCATTGTACGCTTGGCGGAGAAGCCGATCTTCCGCGAGGCCTCCTGCTGCATCGTGGAGGTCGTAAACGGCGCGGCAGGATTGCGCTTGGTTGGCTTGGCTTCCACCGAAGCGATCGAGAAATCCGCCGCTTCAATCAGCCCGCGCGCGCGCGCGCCGTCGGCCTCAGTGGTGAGGGAAAATTTCCCTAGCTTTTCGCCATCGAGATGGGTGAGGCGCGCCGTGAACGGATCGCTGTTTGCCGCTACTTGCGCCTCGACGGTCCAAAATTCTTCTGCGGCGAACTTCTCGATGTCGAGTTCACGCTCACAAATCAGGCGAAGCGCCACTGACTGAACCCGTCCCGCAGAGCGAGAGCCAGGAAGCTTCCGCCATAGAACCGGAGAAAGGCTAAAGCCGACAAGATAATCGAGCGCGCGGCGGGCAAGATACGCATCGACAAGATCCTGGTCGATGACCCGCGGATTGCTGATCGCCTCCTGCACAGCCTTTTTGGTGACCGCATTAAAAGCGACCCGCTGGACGGCTTTGTCTTTCAGAACCTTCTTTCGTTCGAGGACGTCATATAAGTGCCAAGAGATCGCTTCACCTTCACGATCGGGGTCGGTCGCCAGAATGACACCATCGGCCTTTTTGATGGCGTCGGTGATTTCTTTCATCCTCGCCTTTGATTTGGTGTCCATGTCCCACACCATCGCAAAGTCGTTTTCTGGATCGACAGAACCATCCTTAGAAGGAAGATCACGAATATGGCCATACGAGGCCAGGACTTCGTAGTCTGTGCCGAGATATTTGCCGATGGTTTTCGCCTTAGACGGGGACTCAACGATGACGACCTGCATGGGGGAAGGGGGCCTTTCGGGATCGGCAGAATGCGCGGGAAGGTGGTTGCGAGTGGTGATCGTGTCAACGCGTAGAGGTTATTTCTTCGTTTTTTCGTGCAAACTTGAAGTTGCTGTACCGAAATAAACAACCTATAGGTTGTAATGTGTCGTTTTCGAAGGGGCGGCGATGTCGAGTGAAGTGAATATGAGTGAATGTGATAGAGTTCGCGTGGTGGTGAGTCCGGCGCTCCATCATCTTATCCGACTTGAGTCTTACTTTAGGCTGCACGAGTTCGAAACGGTGAGTGCGCATTTAGAAGCAGCTTTGGCTGAAATAGAACGAATAATGGTCAGCGACGGCGCGAGCGTGGGTGGCAGCGATGATGTTCTCGTTGAAGCCGATCAGGATCGATCGCTGTATAGCGCTGGGTAGAGGCCAGCGACGCGTGTCCCAGCAATTCTTGGATCACGCGGAGATCGGCCCCTGAGGCCAAAAGCTCCGTTGCGAAAGCATGGCGAAGCGCGTGGGGGGTCGCTGAATCGGGCAGGCCGAGCTGTTGGCGCAGACGACGCATCCGCGCCTGGGCCACAGAGGGCGACAAGCGTTTGCCGCGAACGCCGATGAATAAGGGTGAATCACCGTCATCGTTCGGTGCCATGCCCGCATCACACCGCGCGGTTTGGTAGCGCCGGATCGCTGCCGATACTTCAGGCAATAAAGGCACGTCCCGCGTTTTGCCGCCTTTGCCATAGATCCTGAGAAGACCCTCTGGTCCATCTGCTGAAAGAGACAGGGCTTCGCTGATCCGCAGGCCGGCACCGTAGAGCAGGGTGAAAAGAGCAGCATCACGGGCTGTGACCCAGCTGGGATCGCCATTGCCATGGGACGAGGCCGCGATCAAAGCATCGGCATCCGGTGCGCTAATTGGTCGAGGAAGCACGGCTCGCCGTTTCGGCGATTTAAGCGCAGACAGCGCCGCAGACGATAAGACGTCACGGCGGTCCCAATACCGAAAGAAGCTCCGCAGTGCTGATAAATCGAGCCGCAGCGTCGCTGGATCGACCCCATCACGGTGACGCCAGGCAAGGAAAGCGCGGAAATCGCGCGTTTTGAGCGCGTTCAAACCGTCTGCATTGAGGACGCTTTCGGTATGGCTTTGAAGAAAGGCGTTAAAGCGCTGCAAAGCAGCTTCATAATTTCGGATCGTGTGCGCGCTCGCGCGCCGTTCCACACGCAAGGCCTCAAGAAATCCGGATTGAAGGTCGTTAAGAGTGAAAGAGGAGGTCACTCATCCGAGCTGGCGTATTGATCCTTAACCTCGGGTGAATCGTCTGGTTCGATGTCGCCTTCCCATACCCATTCTTCGGACCAATGAGCGCCGCTTTCGGTGCGGACGATCTCTCCACCCTCGCCGGGAACAGGTCGGCCTGTGGCGCGGAGTGCCGCATTATTGATGCCTGACATCGACGTGCCCGCCGCCCGTGTGATGGCTTCTCCGGTGGATGCACAGCTGCACAATGAAAGTGCTGCGGCGCACAATAAAAAGGCGCGTTTCACGAAGAAAACCCCTGCAAACTTCGTAGGGTATACGATGCCTCAAAATGACGACGCTGTCACCCTTTCGTCATGGACTTGCCTAATTTGGGTTAGGGACTGGCCCTGTTCTTAGCGTTCCCATGACGCGCTTCAGTGAGGGCAGGCGCCCACTTTCGACCAACCAAGCCATGGTTAAAACCCCCCCGGCCAGCAGGGCAAAAAGCCAGCGCGGTGCAACCGCGCTTGAACTTTCCGACAAGATCGTGCGGGCGTTTCTTGGCACATAGCCAAGCCAGGCACGGCCAAACTTGTTTGATCGTCCGGGACGAACAGAACGCACCAAAGCCCCCTCGGCATCGGCCGACCTCCAGGCAAATAAGGCACCTCCTGAATTTTGCGACGCCGGGCGTAAACGCTCTTCGTTTAAGGTGACTTCGGTTAGTTCTTGCGAGGGTTTGAGCGAGCGAAGCGCGGCCGCTCTTAAAACGTCACCACTGCTTGTGGTGGTTTCGACGCTGACGCGGCTCGCGCTCACATCATCACGTTGACCAAGAAAAACACCGTCGCCTTGAGGCTCGAGGATCATCGTTTCGGGCGCTTCACCATCAAGCGTGATCCTGACCGGACCGACCTCTCCGGAGAGGGAGCGCCGGCTAATCGCAAGGCGTCCACTTTCTGAGAGTGAAGCCGACAGCGCCTCCTCTTCGAGTTCGGGCTCCGCCATCAGCCAGTGGACCAGTCGGCGCAGAAACTCTCGGTGGGGACCGCCGCCGTCGAACCCGCGGGCCCAAAGCCAGAGGTGATCCGACAACATTATGGCGATCCGACCTTCACCCACCCGGTCGGTGATCAACAGCGGCGCGTTGTCTCCCGCGGTCATCAACACATCACCGCGCCGGACATCGGCGGGGATATGACGCAACCAGCGCCCCCAATCGTCACGCCCTTCGAGCGATGCCGTCACCGGATGACGTTGGCCGAGCGCCGACACCTGCGGCACAAAGGCACGTTCGGCCGCGCGTCCCATCGCACCGATCGGGAGGACCCGCGCCAAGGTGGCTTGAGCCACAAGGCTTCCCTCACCGGACAATTCAGGTCCCGCGGCAATCAAGAGCGCACCGCCGCGTTCAACATAACGCGTGACTGCAGCGAGCTCCGACGCTGAAATAACGTTACGATACGTATACCGATCGAAGATGACGACATTGAAATGCTCGAGCTTGTCTCTGAAAAGTTCGCGGCTTGGGAACTCAATGAGATTGAGTTCCGCGCGGGATGCAGTGACCTGTTTTGAGCTGGGCTTCAAAATCGTGAAATGGACAAGGTCGACCGCCGGGTCGGATTTTAAGACATTGCGCCAGACCCGCTCGCCTGCATGAGGCTCTCCTGAGATAAGCAGCACACGGAGACGATCGCGAATAACGTTCACACCGACCGAAACAGTATTGTTGCGCAGCGTCAACTCGCCGTCAGTTTGCGGCACGTCAATTTCGATCACCCGGGTACCAGGACGTTCGATGGGGACAGAGAACACGCCTGGCTCACCGGGGCGCACCATCAGGTTGGAGAGACGCTCTCCGTCAACGGACAAAAATGCGGGTACCGGTTCGGTCGATCCCCGTTGATCGACGACAAACCTGAAGCTCAACTCATCACCGACGATCCCAAAACGAGGCGCTGATAAAAAGCGCACGGAGCGATCACGTTCTGTGTTCGCGTCGCCCAATAGGATTGTGTGAAGCGGGACTGGCAGCTCGCTGGCGATCGCCGAGTCGGCGCCGCTCACTTGCCCATCAGTGAGCACGAAAATGGCTGCGAGCTGATCGCGGTCGGCTGCGCCGAGCCCGCTCGAAAGACCAGCTGCCAGATCGGAGGCTTCGCCGTCACCAAATCCCGTCTCGATAACGTCCAAGCCAGCGTCCTTCAGCCGAGCCCGGAGCTTTGCTGCGGCTGCCGCTGCGATCTCTGGCCGGTCCCCTAAGCGTGCGCTTGCGCTTTGATCGATCAACACGAGGGCTTGATCAGGCAGGGGATCGAAGGTTTGCTCCGTGGTCACAGGACCCAGAAGGAACAGGCATAGCGTTGTGGCTGTCAGCAACCGGAACAACGCACCAACTTTTGAGCTGACCGCCCGAACGCCGGCCGCAATCACCACAATCACGCCGATCAGTGCAATCAGCGGAATGGGCACAAGAGGATCCCATTCAAGGCCCATCATAAAGCTTTTCCCTTAAATCTTGCGGGTTGCCGAGGCGGTCGAGCATTGACTGGACGTCGGCTTGGTCGGCCTTGTAATTGCCGGTAACGGCCACCATTGCCATATTGATCCCTGAACGGAAAGCGAGTTCGCGGCGCCTTTCACCCCCAGGACCAGCTGGCCTCAAAGCATAACCGCGTTCATCCAGCGCCCAGGCTGATGCCCAGTCCCGCCCGCCAATAATCAGTGAGGGAACACCGTCGCGGCGCTGATCAAGGGCGCCGGTCGTTTCGACCCAAACCTGTCCCCCCGTTGAGCGGCCTTCGAGATCACCTAGGCGGTAGAATGAAAAAAGCAGAACACTGTTGGCGCCAAGGGGTTCAAGCGGCGGCGCATCGAACCTGGCCAAGATATCGCCGAGACCTCCCTCGCCAAGACCTGGTCTTACCACATTCAGTGTGTCGATGATCAAGAGCCCCCCGCCGGCCATAAACTCTTCGAGCCGCTGAAGCGCGCTGTCCGAGAGCGGTTCCTGGTTCGGATGCACCGGCCAATAAAGAAGAGGGTAGACGGAGAGTTCGTCGCGATCAGGGTCAACACCTTGCGGCGGCGCGGGTTCTAAAGCGGTGCGTAAAGTCGCTTGTACGGAAAGGCCGCGCAGTCCAGCTTCGCTCAGGGCATCCACCTCACGATCACCGGTCTTGATATAACCAAAGCGAATATCGAGCGCTGCGTCTTTTGCGAGGGTCGGTAGCGGCGGCCTTAATTGTGCGTCAGCGGATGACATCAATAAAGGGCTTAAGGTGATGGCCATGATCGCTGCTGTCACGGGCATCAGGCGGCCACCCGTCATGGTGAGGAAAGCATCCGCTGACAGAAGGATGATTGCGAGGATGAGGAGAAGCGGACCGAGATCTGTTTGCGTGTCTTCGGTGACCCCCAAAAGGCGAGCGCCGCGGGGCAGTGTTTGCGGGGTCAGTCCACGGAGTGGTGCCGTGCCGCTATAGGCGTTGACGGCGAGTTCTTTGGTCGCCGAGCCATAAAGCCCCGGTGCAGGTTCTTCATCGGCGCGCCATGGCTCCGTACCAAGCGGAGCATCCACCACCGCACCGAACCCGGTGAGGAGCTTGGTTGCGGGAAGCGTATCATCAGCCCCGGGGGCAGGTTGATCCAGCGCTGTTTCGGCTAAGGCCGCAAGCCGCTGCATGAACTGGGCAAAAAGCCCCGAAATCGGAAAATCCGACCACGTGGGAACCGCGCTCACGTGAACCAGTACGACGAGCCCGTCGCCTTGACGACGCGCGGTCACAAGCGGTGTGCCATCAGCCAACGTGATCCAAACATCAGGGGTCGATCCCGGTGACGTGAGGATTTGGCGCCGCACCGCGATCTCTTCAGTCAGCGCAAGATCGGCAAGCGGACTTGATGGCTCAATGCGCGCAACGCGTTGGGGCTCTGCCCAGGTCAACGCGCCGCCAAGCGCCCGTTCGCCGCCTAAGACAGGAGCCGGCAACAGGGGATCCCGGCTCGCGCTGCCGCCTGATACCAAACGCGGCCCAGCAAAGCGGAGCAAGATACCCCCCTGATCGACATAGCGTTCAAGTCCCACGCGATCTTGGTTCCGTAAGGTCCCGATATCGTCGAGGATCATCATCCCGGGCTCTTCGATCAAGAGCTCATCGATTGAGCCTTCAAGAAGCTCCGCACGCGGCTCGAGTGCACGGGTGAGATAGAACCCGCCTTCGCGCAAGCTATCATTTCCACGCGCCGCAATGCCAACCAGGGTCCGGCGCGCGCTTGCGCCAAGAAGTTCAACCGCGCCAGCGCTCCTGACGCCATCAATCTCAAAGCGGACGACTTGATTGCGCAGCGCCAAAGGAAGCCGGAAGGAAAGGTCAACCGCCGTCTCGCCAGGTTCGAGGACGGCCGTTTCGCTCGACAAAGCACGACCATCTGCACCAACGGCGGACACTTGCCAGCGCCCCGAGCCCTCATCATCGCTCCGGATGAAAGGGACTGTCAGCGCATCGGCGGTCACAACGACCCGCCCGAGGGCGACTGTGGCGGCTGGAGGAAGAGACACCTCCGCCCGCCGCAGCATTGCCGTTTCGTCACCGGTGATGAGGCCTCCTGCGATATAGACGAGCCGTTCAGCCTCCTGAAGGAATTGAGGATCGACGCTTCCTTCGACAGGCAAGGTCGGCTGCGGCTCCCATCGCTCGAGCATCCGCATCGCTTCGTTGGGTGAGAGATCAGACGTCACTGCGCCATCGGATCGGCGAACCAGCGTCACTGGCCCAGCACTGTTGTTGAGGACGGCGCGTGCTGTGTTTTGCCGATCGGCCCAGTGCGCCGCCGCGTCCCAGCCATCATCAAAAAGCAAGGTCGTGGGGCCTTGGGTCTGTTCTGGTTCGTCACCGATAAGTGGTCCAGCCAACCCAAGAATAAGGGCCGCCGCGGCCAGCATACGGACGATCAAAAGAAGAAGGGGTGTATGAACAGGCTGGCTTTTCCGTGTGGAGAGGCCTTGCAGGAAATACATGCCGCCAAAAACCTCACGGCGCGGCGCGGGAGGAACAGCGCGCAGCAGCCAATAGAGAGCAGGCAATGCCAGCAGACCCGTGAGAACAAAAGGATTAGCAAAACCCATCGGCTAATCCTCGTTGCGAATATGTTGGAGAAGCGCCAACAAAAGCGGCGCTGGCGACTGATCCGTGGTATGGAAACGAACGGTCTCATGAATAAGCCGGGCCGCGTCATTGAGCGCTTGATGATGCTCATGCCGTGCTGTGTGATAGGCATCGCTGATGGAGCGCGCGTCGCTAAAGCGGCGGCGGGCAGTGCCTAAAGGCCCTTCGAAATTCGTTGCGCCTTGATAGGGGAATTGCTGTTCAAGCGGGTCTTCCACCACCACAGCAATCGGTCGTCCGTGGGCGTGGCGAATATGAGCAAAGGCCAGGTGAAGCTCTGATGGCGGACGGTGAAAATCGCTGATGAGAACAGTGCGCGCGTGATCCGCAGGGACGAGGTTGCGGAGCGCTGCTTGCGGCGCCAACATTTGGTAGGCCAGCGAGGGAATGCTCTGTGTTCCGCTAACCGGCGGCTCTGCCCCGCCCCAAAGTCCAACCCGTTCACCCGACCGCAACAAAACAATCGCTAAGGCTAGCGCGATGGTCAGCCCACGGAACCGTTTGCTGGGACGCTCAGCACCGGCAAAGTCAAAATCCTCATCGCCGTCGCACCACAGAAGAAACGTCTGCGGTTGCTCCCATTCGGTTTGCCGCACAAGGAGGCGGCGTTCGAGGCGAGCAGATTGCCGCCAGTCGATCGATGAGGCCGGATCACCGGGCGCATAGTCCCTGAACTGCCAAAAGGTGTCGCTGCGTCCTGGTCGCTGACGCGCATGCCGACCCGTGGTGACGGCGAGCGCGGTTTGTTCCGCTGCCGCGATCAGCTCCGGTAAGCCTTTGGCTGCGCGGGTAGCCTCCCGTTCCAGGTCTGCGGGACGCGCTGTCACGAGAGCGCACCCTCCAGCATTCCAGCGATCAACGGTTCCACGGTTTGACCTTCTGCCCGTGCGGTGAAACTTAAAGCCATCCGATGACGGAGAATGGGTGCTGCGAGCGCCACAAGATCCTCAACTTCCGGTGTCGGCGCGCCGCGCAAGAGAGCCCGGGCGCGAAGCGCGAGGCTAAAGGCCTGGCTCGCACGCGGACCAGGACCCCAGCGCAAATACTCAGCAAACCGGCCACCGGGCCGCGCCAATCGGACGAGTTCCAGAACCGTTTCTATGAGTGTGTCAGCGATCGGCATCCGGCGCACCAAATGCTGGGCCTCTTGTAAGAGACCTGGGGTGAAAACCTGTTCGGGTTCATCACTGCGATCAAACGTCGTGGCTCGGAGCATTTCCCGCTCGGCCTCGAGGCTTGGTTGATCGACATTGATCTGCATCAAGAACCGATCGAGCTGGGCCTCGGGCAGGGGATAGGTTCCTTCTTGCTCGATCGGGTTTTGCGTTGCCAGCACGTGGAAAGGCGCTGGCAACGGCCGCATCTCTCCACCAATTGTCACCTGCTGTTCTTGCATGGCTTCGAGCAGCGCTGATTGGGTGCGCGGGCTGGCACGGTTGATTTCATCCGCCATCAACAGCTGCGAGAAGACAGGCCCTTCGATGAAACGAAACTGACGACGACCGTCACCGTCTTCATCCAGCACCTCTGACCCCAAGATATCCGATGGCATAAGGTCAGGCGTGAACTGAACGCGCTTGGCTGCAAGGCCCAAAACGATACCGGCAGCTTTCACAAGCCGCGTTTTGGCGAGCCCTGGCGTCCCCACCAACAGCCCATGCCCGCCACAAAGAAGGGTGATCATCACCTCGTCGATCACCGCATCCTGGCCAAAGACCACGTCCGCCAAGGCTTTGCGAGCTTTATCAAGACGAATGCTGAGCGCATCAAACGCCGCTAGGGCCGATAAATCATCATTCGCCACAGAGAAGTCCTCCCAAACCTAGGTGATCTTGGCTAGGATGCGTTGAAAGCGTGGGCAAATGGCGAATTGGCAATCGAAAAATACGCATTTTACCCTCGCGTTGGGGTTTTGATTGATTATTTATCGATAAACGAATAGTGTTCGCCCTTGTGCGGACCTCAATGTTTGGTCTGGGAGGCTTATTTTGAGCAATCATGACAACGCGACGTCGGGTTCGCGTATGACGGTTTGGTCGTTTTTCCGAGGTTTTGCGAAGGTCGTCATCGGCGGCGCGCTTCTGTTGCAGGCCTTCCTGTTCATCATGCTGTTTGCGGTGGTGATTTCACTGATCGGCGGTCTTTCATCGCCCGACGTGTCGAGTGGCCGTGAAGGTCCGATCGTGAAAATTCCCTCAGGCGCCTCGCTTTTGTTCAATCCGGTGGGACTATTAGCCGAAACTGAGCCAGTCCCCGACCCCTTCGAAGAGGCGCTTGGCGAAGTCTTTGGCGGCGGAAGTGACGGCAAAGTCAACGTTCATAAGCTCGTGCAGGCGATTGAAGAAGCGGCCGAGGACGAGCGGATCAGCTCCATGGTGCTCGATCTCGACCAACTGATTATCCCGTCGAGTTATCTCTCCAAGGCCCATTTGTTGGCTGACGCCGTCGAGAATTTCCGTGAAAGCGGAAAAGATGTCGTCGCCGTCGGAGATTTCTACGGACAAGCCCAATACTTAATCGCCTCGGAAGCCAATCAGGTGCTGATGCATGATTATGGCGCCGTGGTGTTCCCAGGCTTTGGTCGGTATCGGACCTATTATTCGACATTGCTCGATAATCTCGATGTGACACGGAACGTCTTCCGCGCGGGCAGCTTTAAGTCAGCGCTGGAGCCTTACTTCCGGGATGACATGTCGCCTGAGGCGAAAGAGGCTAACTTGGCCTACCTCAATGTGATGTGGGACTCGGTGTCCTCACGGATCGATGAGAACCGCGGTCTTGGCGATGGCGCAACCAAGGGTTTTTCGGATCAATTGCCTGAGTTTGTCCGTGCAGCACGCGGTGACTTGGCGCTGACCGCCCTTGAAAGCGGTTATGTCGATGAGATCGGCTCGCGGGTTGAGCGCCAGGCCTTCTTAGCTGACATGGTCGGGGAGAACGACGAGGGTGAACTCAACTTCGTCGATATCGACACCTATCGCGCCGGCATTGATGAGCCGACGGACCGCAGTGATGTGCCGAACGTGATGGTGATCCCCGTTGAGGGCGCCATCGTGATGGGTGACGATGATCTGGCGGACGCCTCAGGCGAGGTGATCGCCAAACGGATTCGCCAGGCCCGCGAAGACGACGATGTTGCGGCCGTCGTGCTGCGCGTCGATTCACCCGGCGGCGCGCTCTTTGCCGCGCAGCTGATGCATGAGGAACTGGTCGAGCTTAAAAAAGCGGGCAAACCGCTCGTCGCCTCGATGAGCTCCTATGCGGCGTCTGGCGGTTATTGGATCTCAGCTCCGGCCGATAAGATCTTTGCTGCGGAAACCACGATCACTGGCTCGATCGGCGTCTATTCGTTCATTCCGACCTTCGAGAATTTGGCTGGCCGCTACGGTGTCAGCGTCGACGGTGTCGGGACAACACCCATCGCGGCATTGGACGCCGCCCTCTTGGCCGGATTGCCGGAGAGCGTCACCGAAATCGCCCAATATAGTGTCGAGCAGGCCTATCGCGATTTCTTGGAGACTGTGTCGAAAGGACGGGGCAATCTGACACCTGCAGAGGTCGACGAGCGCGGGCAGGGCCGTGTGTGGATCGGCACCCAAGCGTTGGAGCTTGGACTTGTTGATGAGATCGGCGGACTTGATGCAGCACTCGATGCGGCGGCTGAGCTTGCCGGGCTTGAAGACTATGATGTTGTCGGCGCATCCCGCGAAAAGACCCAGTTTGAGCTCTTTTTAGAAAGCTTTGGGGCTGAAGCGGCCCTCGAAGCGGCTCTTCCTAAGGACGTGCTAGGTCTTAGAAAACTTGAGCAGACCTCGGTCGGCCAAGCGGCCCAGATCGCCCATCGGGAATTGCTGTTAGAAGCGGCGCATGACGATCCAAATGGCGTCTATATCCGCTGCTTGCCTTGCGAAGACTTTTAAGCGGCTCTTCGTCCTACTTTTCCTTGAAGGGCCTGGCTTTGCTTGACCGCAACGCCGGGCCCTTCCATTTCTAATCCCGTGACCGATCTCAGCCGCCTTGCTGCTTCGTTGAGTGACGCCGGTGGCGATCAACCGCTGCCGGTGGACCAGTGGCATCCGACCCATTGTGGCGCGATGGATCTCGTCATCAAAGACGATGGCTCCTGGTGGCATGAGGGCACACCGATGACCCGGCCCCAGCTGGTCCGCTTGTTCTCGCGCATTTTGCGCCGTGACGATGATGCCTATGTGTTGGTGACGCCCGCCGAAAAGGTCACCATCACGGTGGACGATGTGCCCTTCATTGCAGTCGATTTTGATCGTCACGACGAAGGTTTGGTGTTCGTCACCAATGTCGGTGACCGCGTGCTTTTGTCCAAAGAGCATCCCATCGCGCTGCGACGCAGCAAAGCGCTTGGTCATGATGCGCCCTATCTTCACGTCCGCGGCGGGCTTGAAGCGCGACTGAGCCGGGCTGCCTATTATCGGTTGATCGATGAAACCGGCGCCGAGGACGGTGATGAGGCGGTCGTCATCGAGAGCGCGGGCGCCCGGTTTGCTTTGCCCATTGTAGCGAGTGACGCATGAATCAGTGGCAGGATCAAATCGCTCAAGGCCTGTTGTTGCCTGAGGCCAAGCGCGAGCGTTATCTTTTTCAAGAGCTCAATCCGCAACTGGCCCACGCACCCATTCTGAGCTCACCTCCCAAAGCGCCGCGTCCTGCGTCGGTCCTTATTGGGGTACGCGGAGGAGACGATCCCACGATTGTTCTGACCGTTCGTGCACCAACCATGCCGTCCCATGCCGGACAAATCAGCCTGCCAGGCGGTACGCCAAAAGACGACGATGACGGCGATATTGGAACAGCGCTTCGCGAGGCTGAAGAAGAAGTTGGCCTTGTTCCTTCGGCGATTGAGGTGCTGGGAAGTCTTGGCCCTCATTATGGTGGCCTTGGCTATGTCGTGACCCCCGTGATCGGCGTCATTGATCCCGTCGCAGTGGTGGAGCCCTGTCCCCGCGAAGTCTCAGAGGCCTTTGAAGTGCCCCTTTCATCTGTGCTCGATCGCAACAATCACGTGATCGAACAAAAGACTTTTAACAACGTGCCCTATGATATGCATGCTGTTCCTGTGTTTGATACAGGCGGTGTGAGACGGAATATCTGGGGACTAACGGCTGGCATCCTTCGGACGTTTTCCGAGGTTTTCCATTATGATGCCCAGGGATAACTTTGCGTGGGTCAGCGATTCACGACTGCAGGCTGTTTTTTCCGCTCTGCATGCTGAAGGCGAAGCGCGACTGGTTGGCGGCTGTGTCCGAGACAGTCTTTTAGGCCTCAAACCCTTAGAACAAGACGGTATCGATATTGATATCGCAACCACGCTCAACCCAGAAGAGATGAGCATCGCGTTCCAACGTTCAGGGATCAAGTGGGTCGCGACTGGTGCTGCGCATGGAACACTGACGGCAGTGATTGGCGGTCTCGTCTGTGAATGCACCAGTCTTCGTAGCGACGTGGTGACGGATGGTCGCCATGCAGAGGTCGCCTTCACCCGTGATTGGGACCTTGACTGGCGTCGGCGTGATTTTACGATCAATGCGCTTTATGCGGATAGGCTGGGCGAGGTATGGGATCCCACATCAGGCCTTCAAGACCTTAACGAAAGTCGTGTACGGTTTATTGGTGCTGCGAAGGACCGCATTCGAGAAGACGCCCTGCGGATTTTGCGTTTCTTCCGTTTCTCGGCTCGCTTTAGCGATGGTTTTGATGAGGAGGCACTGACGGCGATAGCGGCAGCGACGCCGCTGATTGATCGATTGTCGAAGGAACGTATCTGGTCGGAGCTTTCTCGGATTCTCTCGGCGGAAAGAGCCCCATCGGCACTGGCTACGGCTGAGCGCGTTGGTGTCCTCAGTCATATCATTGATCAAGATCCTGACCTTGCCGCGTTTGAAGGCATCCATCGGTTAAAGGATGCGCCGGCCGCCTTGGGGGTCGCAGCACTTTGGCCCCAGCGATCAAACGCAGACCTGAGGGCCGCGTTTAAACCGCCAGCGGATTTTTTAACGGAGTATCAGTTGCTGGAAAAAGCGGCAGCAGAAATCCGTCAGGGAACCACGGCCGTTCGGCTTCTTTATCGCTATGGCCGCGACACGGCCGGCCATGCTCTTCGATTGGCCAAGGCGAGAGGAACCCCGTTTGATACAGCGCTCACGGAGCAAGTGGGCAAGCATGCGGTACCGGTGTTGCCGCTCTCAGGGAAAGATTTGGTCGAGGGCGGTATTCCGCCGGGCGAGAAGGTCGGCGCTATCTTGCGCGACTTTGAAGAGGAATGGCTTCAGGCCGATGCATCAGATGATGCTGATATTCTTCAGAGTTTGCTCGACGCCGTCTTAAGCCGCCAGGCGACGAGCTGATTCAAGATCAAGACTGAAGAGCTGGCTAACGCCCCGTTCCATCATGGTCACACCATAGAGCCGATCCATCCGCGACATGGTGAGTGGGTGGTGCGTCACCACCAAAAACCGTGTGGAACTCGACGAAGCCATCAGTGTCAGGAGATTACAAAATCGCTCGACATTGGCATCGTCGAGCGGTGCATCGACCTCGTCGAGCACACAGATTGGGGCCGGGTTTGTTTTAAAGGCTGCAAAGATAAGCGCCGTGGCAGTCAGGGCTTGCTCCCCGCCAGACATGAGGCTGAGGGATTGGAGTTTTTTGCCTGGCGGGCACGCGAAGATCTCAAGGCCAGCAGCAAGCGGATCATCGCTATCGACAAAGCGCAGTTGGGCCTCGCCGCCGCCGAAAAGGCTGGTGAAGAGATCCCGGAAATGTCCGTTGACGGTGTCAAAGGCCGCAAGCAGCCGCTGCCGACCTTCGCGATTGATTGAATTGACCGCGTTTCGCAGCTGATTGGCAGCGGCATCACAGTCACCGCGCTCGCGCCGCATGGTAAAGAGGCGCTCATCCACCTGTTCTTTTTCTTCAGCAGCAAGAAGATTGACCGCGCCAATGCCCTCGCGTTCCCTCTCGAGCTTGGTAAGCCGACGGGTGAGTTCGTCGACAGTCGCCGTGGACGCCTCACCGCCGATCGAAGCCGCGGCTTCTTCGGCGGTGACCCCCGCCTCAAGCTGCGCCTCTTCCAGCTTACTTTGAGCGCCGCGCAACTCAGCTGTGATTTCCGCTGCCGCTTCTCTGGCCGCGCTTGCTTTCGCTTCTGCTTCGCGTCGATCGCGATCGGCATTGTTCATTTGTTCTTGGAAGTTGGCCACGGACGCTTGGGACTGGCCCCAAAGCTCCTTATGCCCATCAGCGATGGTTGTAAGATCAGCGAGCCGTGCCACTTCGCTCGCTTGATCATCACCTGCTGCACGTCGATCCGCCTCAAGCCGTTGGTGCTCGCGCTCCAGTTCGCCAAGGCGCGCCGACGCGGCGGTACGGCGATCGCTCCATGCTTTGATCGTGTCGTTGCTTTGGCGCAGGACATCGCGCCGTTCAGCAGAAGCACGGCGATGATCAGCCGCTTGCGCACGCGCTCGCCCGGACTGACGCCTCGCTTCGTCACGAGCCTCACGTGCCATTTCAAGGTGTTGTTTTTTCTGTGCGCTGACTTGCTCGATCTGCGGCAGATTGGTGAGACGTGCTTCAGCATCCACCAGTGCACTCGCGTTGACAGTCAGCTGCTCTTCGACGTTTTCTCGGCGCAGCTTGTTGGTTTCGGCTTCCCGCGTGATGGCTTCTGCGTCAGCCTTGGCCTTGTCGTGAGCGGCACGGGCGTTTGCTTCTTGGTCTTTCGCGGTCTGTAAGATTTCATCGGCGATCTCGAGCGATGCGCGGCCTGTTTCCACCACAAGGGTGGCGCGTGCCGCGGCGCTTGAGGCCGCTGATCGTTCTTGCTCGAGTTCGCTCAGCCTCGATGAGGCCGCGAGCAGTTCGTGAAGGTGAGCGTCTGCCTCGCCGGTGCTGCGAAAGCCGTCCCAGCGCCAAACCTGCCCCTCACGGTTGACCAGCATCTGGCCCGAGTGAAGCTCAGCAAGCTGATCGTCACCGGGCAGACCATCAATCACACCGATCGAAGCGAGACGTCGGGTGAGCGCCGTGGGTGCATAGATGAGCGACGCGAGAGGTTCTGCGCCTTCCGGAAGGGGGGGCAGCGCGATAGGCGATGCACCAAGATCGGTCCAGCTGCGATCACCATCTTCGCCCAAGGCCGCGTGCAGGCCAGCCCCGAGTGCCGACGCTAACGCCTTTTGCAGGCCTTCCGGCGCCTTTAAATTGCCCAGAAGAGCGCCGTCGGATCCTTGATGCTTGGTGTCCGGAACAAGTGGCGCAAGGACCGCGGCTTCGCGATCGAGAAGCGAGAGGCGCTCCTTGGCTTCGCGCTGCGCTTCTTGTGCCGCGCGCATGGTTTCGCGTTGCGCATCGGCATCGGCTTGCTGCGACTGAAGATGCTCTTCTGCCGCCCGGAGAAGGTTTTCGGTCTCGTCCACCAACTGACGAGCGGCCTCGATGTCGGTCTCATGGATCAGGGGAAGGTGCGCTGCTTTTTCGTCCAGCTTTTGCTTTTCTGCCCGCAAAGACCGGAGCAGGTCTTCTGCTTTTATCTGGTCGCGCTGGGCCGCGCGAGCCTCGGCCTCGGCCTCGGCGAGCTCATGCTGCTGGGCTTCAAATGTTTTCTCAGCCTCGGCGAGCGCCGTGTCAGCCTCCAATGCCTTTTGTTCGAGTTCTGAACGCCTTGTTGTTTCTGCGGCGATGTCGTTTTCGAGTTGTTCAATGCGAGCCTTCGCGGTGGCAATCGCTTCATCCGCTTCCGTGAGTAAACTGGTCTCACGGGCCTCATCGGCGGCACATCGCTCAAGCGTTCGTTGTCGTTCCTCCGCCGCTTCTCGGCGCAGCGACGCTGCGCTCTCAAACGCTTTAAGATCAGCTTCGGCGTCAGCCATCGCTTGCGCAGCTTCCCGCTCCGTGGCCCTGGCCGCTTCGAGACTATCCGCCAGAGCTGAGGCTTCGCGGTCAGCGCGTGCCGCGTCTTCCGTCGTCGCTGCCACGATGAGCATCTGTTCGTCGCTTTTTCGTTGAAGAGCCTGATGGGCGATCACGGCATCGCGGACACGGCTTGCGGTCAGGGCTGTCTCTGCCGATTTGATCTCGTCACTGATTTCTTTGTAGCGGGTTGCTTTGCGTGCTTGGCGCGCCAGTTGATCACTTTGCAGATCAAGTTCGCCGATCACGTCATCAAGGCGCTCAAGATTATCCGCTGCGGCTTTGAGACGAAGTTGCGCTTCGTGTCGCCGCGCAGAAAGGCCGGTCACGCCCGCCGCTTCTTCCAAAAAGCGGCGTCGGTCGGTGGGTTTCGCGGCGATCAATTCAGCAATCTGTCCCTGGCGAACCAAGGAGGGGGATGTCGCGCCTGTCGAGGCGTCCGCAAACAGCATTTGGACATCCCGTGCACGGACTTCTTTGCCATTGATTGAATAGGCCGAGATCGAACCATCCGCACGCCGCATCACGCGTCTGGTGACGGTCAGGGTGTCGGAATCGTTGAACGCTGCCGGTGCGCGGCGTTCGGCGTTATCGATTTCGAGCGTGACTTCCGCCCAACTGCGCGCGGGGCGACCGCCGGTGGTCCCGGCAAAGATCACCTCATCCATCCCTGAAGCCCGCATGGCCTTCGCGCTGTTCGCGCCCATCAGCCAGCGAAGTCCTTCGACCAGGTTCGACTTTCCGCAGCCATTGGGCCCGACAACGCCGGTGAGGCCAGGTTTGATCTCGACATCGACCGGCTCAACGAAGGATTTAAAGCCGCAAAGGCGGAGGCGTTCAAAGCGCATCAGGTTCGTCCCATCGGCGCGCAAGGACTGCGCGACAGATCGTTAACCTATACGATTCGAGGCTCAGCTGCGTTTTTCAACCTCGGCCGCGATGCGCTCGATCATTTCTTCTTCGGTGCGGCCGTAATCGAAGATCTTCCCGTCAATCACCAAGGTCGGCGTTGAGTCCACACCAAGGTCACGACCGGACTCGATCGACGAAACAAGCACGTCCCGGATGTCTTCCCGGGCAAAGCAATCGTCAAAATCGCTGCCGCCGATGCCAACCTGCGCGGCGAGATTCCGCAGCTCGGTTCCGGGCTCTTGGCTGTAAATCCAATTGCGCTGGGTTTTGTAAAGCGCATCAACCACGGCGTAATAACCCTCAGGTCCCGATGCCGTGGCCGCGCAGCGCGCCACAATAAAGCCAGCCTGCGATAGGCGGACCGGAGGCGTGGGGAATTCGCGATACTCAAAGCGGACGAGACCGGTGTCGATGAACTGCTCTTTGATCGCCGGAAACAGATTGGCGTGGAAATTGGCGCAGCCGCCGCAGGTGACCGATGCATACTCAACGATTGTCAGCGATGCATCAGCGCTACCGATCACCATCTGTTCAGCGGCGCGGCTGCCCTCAGGCGCCGGCAAGAGTTCGGGTTGTGCTTCCGCCTCGGCCGTTTCGGTAGGAGCGGCGGCTTCGGCTTCTTGGGTCGTCTCTGCGGGTTCGGCGGTTTCCGTTGCGGATTGCCCGCATGCGGTCACGGCGAAAAGAGAAAGCGAAAACAGGGCGAGGCGCGCATCAATCGTCATCATGACGCCCTCCTAACCCAGCTCTAGACCGACGCCTACTCCTCTTTGGTGCTCACGCTTTGCCGCATGGAGTCGAGCGCGGCCTTAAGATCACCGCTCATGGGGCGCGTGTTCTCAGTCCTAGGCGGCGCCGCTGAAAGCCTGCGCGTCTGCCAATTTCGGGCTTCTTTGCCCTCGCGAAACACAAGTCTTTGCAGCCTGGGCATGCCCAAATGTTGGCGAATGCGGCCGAGCAGCGCCTCTTGAGCATACTGAATTTTCATGGCCGCTGCGCCGCTTTTAACCGCGACCTCGAGGGCCTGGCTGCGGCCACGGTTGATGATCCGAAGAGGTCGGCAGAGCGCGGCAATCTCAGGTCCCGCAATCGAGGGCCATTCCGAGGCGAGCCTTGGGTCCATGGCGCCTGATGCCGCGGCGAGCCTGGCGATATGCGGGCCGAGCGAACGCCCGATCGGCGGCGCCGCTTTTCGGATCGGTTTGGTGCGAACCTCTGACGCTTGGCTTGGCGGGGCGGGTCTGGGCATAGACAGAAGGATGGTCGACACCTTGCCGCAAAACAAGACGGGCTCGAACGCATTCGCCGAGGCGATCCTGGCTTGGTACGACCGAGAAGCGCGCCGCTTTCCGTGGCGTATCCCCCCCGGCGAAGCGCGACGCGCCTCGGCCTATGAGGTTTTGGTGTCGGAGGTGATGCTGCAGCAAACGACGACCCATGTCGTGGAAAAGCGGTACCCGGCCTTTCTCGAAAAGTTTCCCACATTGGAGGCGCTCGCCGCCGCTGATGAGGGCGAGGTGACCGATGCGTGGGCGGGTCTTGGTTACTATCGCCGCGCACGAGCGCTGCACGCTTGCGCTCGCTGCGTGGTGGGTGAGCACGGCGGGGTTTTCCCTGGCGGCGAGGCAGCGCTCAAAACCTTGCCTGGGATTGGCGACTACACCGGTGCGGCGATCACCGCGATTGCCCGCGGGGAACCTGCGGTGGTGGTCGACGGCAATATCGAGCGCGTGATGGCGCGGGTCGGCGCGATCGGTGAGCCCTTGCCGAAGGGCAAAAAGGCGATCAAGCGGCTCGCGGAAAGCCTGATGTCGTGGGATCGCCCCGGCGATTACGCGCAGGCGTTGATGGATTTGGGGGCGCGCATTTGTCGGCCCAAATCGCCCGATTGTCTTCTCTGTCCGGTCAGGGAACATTGTGCCGCGCAGGCTCAAGGGATTGCGGAAAATCTTCCGGTGAAGGCGCCTAAGAAGGCCAAAAAGACCGTGTCAGGACGGGTTTTTGTGGCCCAGAACTCGGCGGGGAAAATTCTCTGTGTGCGAAGACCAAATGAGGGGCTCTTTGGCTCGATGCTCGGCTTGCCGGGCGATGGTTGGGACGGCTCGGTTGCGATGGATGTGGCGATCGACACCTGGCAGCTCAAAGGCATGGTCAGTCATACGCTGACCCATCGAGAACTGTCGATTGACGTCTATCTATCGAGTGCGCCGCCCACTGATGGTGAATGGATCACCGTGGACGAGGCGCGAAGCGCCATGCCCACCTTATTTGTGAAGGCGCTAGAGCGCGCGCTTAGCTAGGGCGGCTACGGATTGCTTGGCGCAGGAAATCGATCGGCGCGTATTGGCCTTTGGCTTCTTCGTAATGCCAATAGGTCCAACCATTGCAGCTCGGTGCGTTCTGGAGCGTCGCACCGACCTTATGGATGGAGCCTTCGACCGATGGCGCAGCCAGCGAGCCATCGGCTTTTACCCGGGCGGAATGCTTGCGTTTGGGGCAATAAAGTTTTGTTCCTGGACGGAGTAAACCAGCTTCCACCACCTGGCCAAAACCGATGCGCGGCGCTTTTCGGGGCGCGGGCAGAGGCGCGACGTCTTTGACGTCATCGGGACGTTCGGTGGCATCGATCCGCGCATGGGCGGCTTCGAGATAGCCTTCATCGCGCTCGATACCGATGAAACGCCGACCAAGCCTTTTGGCAACAGCGCCGGTTGTTCCGGTCCCAAAGAAAGGATCGAGCACCACATCGCCAGGTTCGCTGGTGGCGGTCAAAACACGGTGCAACAATGCCTCGGGTTTTTGGGTCGGGTGAAGCTTATGCCCTTTTTGCTTCAGTCGTTCTTGTCCGGTGCAAAGAGGCAATTGCCAGTCAGAGCGCATTTGGACGTCTTCGTTCGATGCTTTCAGCGACTGATAGTTAAAGGTCACGCGACTGGCTTGGCTGCGTCCCGCCCAGATCATCGTTTCGTGGGCATTGGTGAAGCGCGTGCCGCGGAAGTTTGGCATCGGATTGCTCTTGACCCAGACAACATCATTCTGAATCCAAAACCCAAGATCTTGGAGGGCGGAGCCTAAGCGAAAGACGTTGTGGTACGAACCAATGACCCAAATCGCACCATCCTTCTTCAAGAGGCGACGGGCTTCGGTCAGCCATGCCCGCGTGAACGCGTCATAGGCTTCAAAGCTCGCGAATTGATCCCAAGCCGCATCGACGCCGTCGACACGGCTTTGATCAGGACGTGTCAAACCATCCTTAAGCTGAAGATTATACGGAGGATCAGCGAAAATGAGGTCAATGGATTGAGCCGGAAGCTTCGCCATCTCCTCAATACAACAGCCATGAAGGATTTCATCCGTAGGCAGGCTCTTCATCGCCATCTCCGTCTTGCGAATCCCCGACTTGAGTCCCCTTAGTTGACGAAGACTTAACATCATGTTCCGTAGGCGTTAACGAAGGTAAACGAAGCCTAGCTAAGAAGCTTGGTCAAGAACGAATGGCGGTGGTGCCGGGTGACGCCTTGGGCAAGGATAGCCTCGCGATGGGCCTTGCTGCCATAGCCTTTGTTTGTGTGCCAATGATAGGCATTGTAGCGCTCTGCGAGGCGCGTCATGGCGCGGTCTCTGGTGACTTTGGCAATGATCGACGCCGCAGCGACCGAAGGGCAGGAGGCATCAGCCTTCACCTCAGTGATCACGCGCATCTCACCAAAGGATGGCGCGCGGTTGCCATCGACGAGCACCACGGCGTCGGTCTTGAGGCATAACCCATCGACGGCGCGCTGCATCGCCAGATGGGTTGCCTTCTCAATCCCTAGGTCGTCGATCCCGCGCGCTGAGACGGCACCAAGGCTGACCGCGGCTTCGGCTACAATTGTGTGGGTCAGAACGTTGCGCTTTTTTTCACTGAGCGCTTTTGAATCCCGTAGCCCCTCGATTGGTCCGCTCAGAACAGCCGCCGCTGCCACAACAGGGCCTGCCAATGGTCCACGCCCCACCTCATCGACACCTACCACCAACCACCCGTCGGCCAGCTTTGCTTCGTAATCGGGGCAAGGAATAAGCATCGCGTCACGATGGCCTTGCCCAGCTTAATTCCTCAAGCGGGATTTTCCCCGAAGAGATCGCGTTGCGGTGATGCTTGCTTGGGCGGCGCGAAATGCTCGGTGCTCATTGGCGGCATAGGGCTGAACCCCAGCCGCTTTTCGGCGGCGTGAAACCGGACGCTCAATAAGTCGGCATAGGCGCTTTTCGGACCCAGCCCTCGCGAACGCTCGATGTCGTAAAGTTTGCCGCCATTAATATCCCTGACATGCCCGAGCACTTTAGATTTGCTGTGGGGCGCCACGGCATCCAACCATTCCTCAAAAATCGGCCCCACCTCCCGCGGCAACCAAAGAAGGGTGTAAGCGGTGAAATGCGCTCCTTTGTTTCTTGCCTCCGCCATCAAGCTTTCAAGCTCGTGATCCGAGAGCCCGGGGATCATCGGACCGTGCACCGTGCCGGTGGGGATGCCTGCTTCGCTGAGCTGCCGAACGGCCTCAAACCTTTTTTGCGGTGTTGGCGCGCGCGGCTCCATGGCATGCGCCAACTTTTTATCCGTGGTCGTGATCGACAGCATAGTGCGCACCAGATTCATCGACGCCAATTCTCGCAGAAGGTCGAGGTCCCTTAAGATCAAGTCCGATTTGGTCAGAATGCTGACAGGATGCTTGAACTCGAGCATCACCTCCAAAATCTGCCGCATGATGCGGAATCGCTTCTCGATCGGTTGGTAGGGGTCGGTGTTGGTCCCAATGGCAATCGTTCTGAGTTTGTAGGTCTTCGCCTTGAGCTCTTTTCGCAGAAGCTGCGCGGCGCCTGGCTTGGCAATCAGCTTGCGCTCAAAATCGACCCCCGGAGACATGCCCAGATACGCGTGGGTTGGCCTAGCGAAGCAGTAAACACAGCCATGCTCGCAGCCCCTATAGGGATTGATAGAGCGGTCAAAACCGACAAATGGGCTGTCGTTGAAGGTGACGATCGATTTTGCCGGTTCCAGCGTCACCTCAGTTTTGGGGCCGCGGCGTTCATCCTCCGCCTCCCACCCATCTTCAAAGGCGACGCGCTTCTCCGCCTCAAAACGACCACTCTCATTGGATCGTGCGCCGCGACCCGTGAAGGTTCCACGGCCAGGTTGGAAGGAAATGCCAGCTGATCTCGACATGATCGGAACATAAGGCCAACATGAGAACAAAGAAAGAACAAGCTTTCAAGATCGATCAGTCTTAGCTGGTTGTGCTGACGGCCTTATCGGTGATCGGCGTTGCCGTGTCCAAATCTGACCGATTGGGCCGGCGCAAGAGAAGGTGGATGAACACCGCCGACACCAATCCTGCGGCGATATAAGACAGCCACACCGTGGTGAAGACAGCGCCCTCAGCCGTCACGCTCATCACATGCACCGCCATAAGAGAGAGGCCCGCATAAAGACCGATATAACGCAAGGCGCTCAAAGCAAGTGAGAGGTTTGGATAACCGAGCGGGCTGAAAACGCCGACCGACACGATCAACAAACCAGCGCCCCAGAGCCCGATCGCGATGGCTTCGAGATAGGCATCGCATGCTGCTGCAATCGCCTGATCGTCCGTGAAGAGAAAGCCGAGGCTTTCGCCAAAGCTCCAGAGGATGAGGGCTCCGATCCCGCCCCACAAAAGACTAAAGCCCCAGACATTGCGTTCCGCCTCTTTCACCCGGGCATCGTTCCCCGCCCCCACGTTCTGGCCGATGAACGGCGTGATCCCTGTCTGAAGAGCGAAGAATGGAATGATCGCCAAGGCTTCCATCCGCGCGCCTACGGCAAACCCGGCCACCACCGCTGGTCCTGCATCAGCCAAGAGCCGGGTCGCCACGGCACTGCCGATAGGGGAGACCAGCTGCGCCAAGAAGGCGGGCGCGCCGTAGCGCAGCACCTGGCGGATACACGGTAGGAAACTTCGAGCAGTCTCGGCCTCAAACGCAATCAGCCGTTCGCGGAGAAGCCAGCCAATGGCAAAAACAGTGATCACGATCCTCGCAAAGATCGTGGCAAGCGCAGCCCCCCGCATCCCGAGCTCAGGAAACCCGATGAGGCCAAAGATCAGCAGTGGCGACACGGCGGCATTGATCACTGCTGCGACAACCATCAGCACACTGGGCACCATTGCTTCGCCAGAAGCTCTGATGAGGCCATTAACAACAATCGGCAGCACCAAGGTTGGTAGACCGACATACCAGATCGTCATAAACGCATTGATCAGGGGAAGGAGCTCTGGCGGCGCACCCAAGGCAAGAAAGACGCTGTCGGAGATGTGCAGCATGAGACCGCCAAGAATGACGGCAAAGAGAGCAACAAAGATCGTTGTGCTGGCAACGAGATAGGGCGCATGTTCCTTCTGGCCCGAGCCGATCGCGCGGCTCACCACAGCCGCGCCGCCATTGCCCATGCCGATCGCGATCGCCGACATGCCGAAGATCACGGGGAAACAAAAGCCTATGGCGGAGAGCTCCTGCGCGCCAAGCCGACCAATATAGAACGTGTCCGTGACGTTGATGGCGATGACGGAGAAGAGGCCCAGTGTCATCGGCCAAGAAAGCGCGAACAGCACCCGCGTCACCGGCTCTGTGAGAATTCGCTCCCGCCGTTCGTCTAAACTTGTTACCGCCCGAGCCATCGGCGCTTCATCGGCGCACGCGCCTCAACTTGCAACCTGCGATAAAAAGGGGCGCTTGCCACCGGCGTCAGAAGGAAGGTTTTGGCCTAACCCTCATCATTGCTGCCAAAATTGGCAAACACCTTGTCGAGATCAGGGGTGGAGGTGTCTTCTTCTGGTTCTGCCTCCGGCTCGATGCTTTGATCAGCGGGTTGCAGGGTTGCACCTTCCGGCATCTGACCTTCGGCTTCCAGACGTTGGCGTTCCTCGGAGGCTTTCTGCACGGCCATGTCGAGGTCAAACTGGGTGCAAAAGCCTAACGTGACGGGGTCCATCGGCTCGAGGTTACCCGAATTCCAGTGGGTTTTGTCGCGGATCGACTGGATCGTTTGCTTCGTTGTGCCAAGCAGTTTGGAGATGACGCGGTCCGGCACTTCAGGATGGTTGCGCACAATCCAAGCAATCGCATTGGGGCGTTCTTGCCGGCGCGATGTGGGAATATAGCGGGTCTGTTTCTTCGCCGCCGGGACGATCACTTTTTTCTTGAGGAGTTTGAGTTGGTATCCCTCATCCGCTTCGGCTTTTTCGATCTCGTCGCGGGTCAACTGTTCATTGGTGATCGGGTTGATCCCGCGCACGCCAGCGGCGACGTCGCCATCCGCGATGCCTTTGACCTCTAGCGGATGCAAACCGCAGAATTCAGCGATTTGGTCAAACGTCAGCGCGGTGTTGTCGATCAGCCAGACAGCCGTCGCTTTCGGCATCAAAGGTTTGTCGCTCATCAGGTCCTCCGTGGCGGGCGCGCCGAGAAAAGGCGCGAGAAAACATAAGCTCCTCCCGGCGCGTCGTCCGGCGGCGTGGTCGCTGAATGACAGGGAGAGAGAAGCGTTGAACTAAGGCGAAGTGTTGGATCGTGCAAGAGCTGACGCATGCGGCAGTGGCGAAGGCGCGCAGCCGGTGCTATGCCGAGGGCGCTCGGTGATAAACACGGGATCTGGCAGATGAACGCAATTGATAACGACGAGACCCTGAAAAAAGAGCTTCGTACCCTGTTTTTTCGTATTGCCATGCTGCTTGCAGGCGGGGTGGTGCTCGGGCTGATCGTCGGTCTTCTTGGTGCTTCGCATCTTGGGACGGTGATTGTCGGTTTTTCCTTTGCAGTGAGTGCCGTGCTCATGGTGTTGCTGATGGGACGGTTCGCAAAACAGCGCGTCGACGGCGCGGCGAAAAAGCCAACGGAAAACTAGAAGCAGCTGGTGACCTCGGCGCGCCAACGCTAGAGCGCTGCGGATGCGTACCGCTGACTTCGATTTTGATCTTCCCGACGACCTGATTGCCCTCGAGCCGCCCACAAAGCGGACCGACGCACGGCTTCTTCATGTCGCCAACGCCTCTGTTGACGACCGTGCTGTGACCGATCTGCCGTCGATCTTGCGCGCCGGGGATCTGTTGGTCGTCAATGACACCAAGGTGATCCCGGCAGCGCTCACCGGCACCCGCGAAGCGCGGGCAGAGGGTGCAGGCGTTGAGGTGGAAGCCAATCTGATTGAGCACCTCGAACCGCTTGAAGGCCGTGCCCATTGGAAGAGTTTCGCCCGGCCTGGTAAGCGTCTGAAGGTCGGTGATCGGATCGATTTCTCCGGCCTTACCGCGCAAGTGACCCGGCGCGATGGGATGGAGACGGATCTTCTTTTCGATGCGGCTGAAGAGGCATTTGACGCAGCCTTGCTGAAAGCGGGCATGCCGCCGCTACCCCCATATATCGCCCGTCGTCGTCCAGCGCGTGATGATGATCGTGAGCGCTATCAAACGGTCTACGCCCAAGCGTCGGGGAGTGTCGCAGCGCCCACCGCCGGGCTTCATTTTACAGATGCGCTGCTGTCTGCGCTTGAACAGGCTGGCGTTCGCCGCGTCGCGGTGACGTTACATGTGGGCGCAGGCACGTTTTTGCCTGTCCAGACTGACGACACGGCGGATCATCAAATGCATGCCGAGTGGGGACAAATCACAGAGGAGGCGGCAGACGTCATCAACCAAGCAAGAGAAGGGGGCGGACGGATTATCGCTGTTGGGACGACCTCGCTGCGGCTCCTCGAAAGCGCGTGGGACGGTGCAGGTGTTGCGCCATTTCTTGGTGATACGTCGATTTTTCTCAAACCTGGCGATCCTTTTCCCTCAGCCGATCTTCTGATGACGAATTTTCATCTCCCGAAGTCGACGCTCTTTATGCTGGTCTGCGGGTTTGCCGGAACAGATCAAATAAAGGCGGCCTATGGCCATGCGATTGCCGAGCGTTACCGTTTTTATTCGTATGGGGATGCTTGTTTGCTTGAGCGCTCCTAACGAACTCATGTGGCGGTGCCTTGCCAATGCTCTTTGTCGATACACCATGTTACATTTCGAGCTGTTGTCATGGCTGCGCGTAGCTGAAAAACTGTGTGTTCCACGATCGTTCATTGCGAGGTCCGAGACATGCTCCGTTCGCTACCTGCTAATATTGCCGCCTTAGCCTTGCTGCTGGCCTCCTGCGCCAACACGATGACGACGGATGATGCGGCGATTGAAGCCGAGGTGACCGATTTGCTGAGGGAATGGAGCCGTTCGCTATCTGAGGGGCGGCTTGAGGATTTTAAGGCGGTTTATAGCACAGAGCCTGGCTTTTTGTGGGTGGAACGCGGCTTACCGCTCTATCGCAGTATCGAAGAATTATCCGTGGGCGTCGATGAGCTCATCGCGCAAGACATCGAGCTCACGAATACACTGACAGATATCGAGGTGCAGCCCCTTGGCCCGGCCACTGCAGCCTTCAATGCTCAGGTCAAGAGTGAGCTTCGTCTGTCAGGTTTTGAGATCACCTTCGACGGCATCGTTACAGGCATCGCGCGCAAAGAGGGCGATGCCTGGAAGCTTTATCGCGGCCACCTTTCAGAACCACCCAGGCCGTAAGCGCACCCGCCCGGTTGGTCTGAAGGGAAAGGCTGGTTAACCCGCATTGTCGCGATCGACAGCGTCCTGCACCGCGCGGATGAACACTTCCCGCGCGTTTCGTTCGTCATCTTTATCGCCGAGCGCGGTGGTCCAAGAGCTGTTGTTGGCAATCACCAAATTGCGGGCTGGGTCGATGAAGATCGTCTGCCCAAAGATGCCGCGGGCACCAAAGGCACCGTCGTCATAGGTCCACCACTGATATCCATACCCCCACGGATCAAAACCGATGCCAACCTGCCGCGTGGTGGCATCCTCAAGCCATCCGTCGGGCAGGATGGGCTCGCCATCAATGTTGCCGCCATCTAAGATGAATTGCCCAAAACGAGCGAAGTCGCGGGTCGTGGCTTGGATACAGCATCCGCTAATTTCCACGCCGTCCTCACCGACGAGCCAGCTCGCCTTGGCTTCCATGCCGTAGGGTTGCCAGATCTTTTCAGTGAGATAATCAGTCAGCGTTTTACCAGTCGCTTCACTGACCAAAATACCGATAAGATTGGTCTCACCGGTGGAATAGTTCCAGACCGTGCCGGGTTCATGGGCGCGGCCGAGAGTCTGCATATAGCTGACGACGATCGGTTGATCGCCCTCCGGCACATGGTTGCCGAATTGCGCGACATCGGAGTAGGGGTCGTAATAGTCTTCGTTCCAATCAACGCCTGATGTCATGGTCAAAAGCTGGCGGATGTTCACGCCTTCATAGGCGGAACCTTTAAGGCCCTCGATATAATCTGTAACCGGTGCATCAAGGCTTTCGATATAGCCGTCCTTGATCGCCACACCCACAAGGGTGGAGGTCAGCGATTTCGCAACGGAGAAACTGGTCCATCGTTCATCAGCTTCGAAGCTGAGGCCGTAACGCTCCGCACGGACTTTGCCATTGTGAAGAACCACGACGGAGACTGCACGCCCCTCGTCAAAATAGGCGTCGAGCGCTGCGTCGACATCAAGGGCCTCTCCCTCTGGTAACGCATGCACCGATGACCCAGTCTTGATCTCGCGCGCATCGACCAGAAAGGGCACGCGGTCCATCATTCGAAACGCCGTGTCGCGCTGGTCTTGTGACCAGAAAAGAACGTCGGTTCCTGACGGTGGGTCCGATAGCAGCGAACGCCAATCGGGGCCGATCGACATCCAAATTACCGCAAGCAGCGCAACAAATCCGCCCGCACCGAGTGCACCTCGTTTTTGCCACGTGGTCATGGGTTCCCTCCTTGGATCTTGTTTTGCCCATCGTGGCGCGCTCTTGCTGCCGGCACAATGCGGCCGCGCCGCTAAACGCAGAGATGCTGGTTTCGCCTCAGGCGGGTGCGGAGAGGACGACGACAACGGCGGAAGACGAGCTAAGCGCGCGCAACCACACCGAAGGTGGTCTCGTCCTTGGGATTACTGCCAAACCCGTCTGCAAAGTGAACATCGGAGAACCCCACGGTTTTCAGTTCCTGGGCGATCTCGTCGCGCGAGAAATACCGGAGCCAGTTGTAGACATCCCACGTCCGCTCCTGCTCGATGATGGTGAAGCGGTCCAGCGACACTCTGTCTTCGTGATATCGAAAGGTATGCTTGAACGCGAAGTAGTCATCGGCGGACCAAAACCCGTTCATCATGCGGTGCTCAAAGAAGGCGCCTTCGACAACGTGCTCGAACGCACTCGTCGAGAAGACATCGAGGATAAAGGTCCCGCCAGGCGCCAGCGCCCGGCGCACCTTAGTGAGCAGCGATCGGCATTGATCCGGCGACAGAGGACAAAGGTCGCAGTAGATGAGGGTGACCAGATCCATCTGCTCGGGGAGCGGGTCCTCAAGGTAGTTGGCGAGCCGGTAAGTGGCTGAGCCAGCGCCGGCGGGGGCATGATCTCGTGCGTACGCAAGTGAACCTTGGGAGAAGTCTAGGCCGTCGACGGTCGCGCCGCGGGCTGCAAACCTATTTGCATAGAGACCAGGTCCGCAGCCGAGGTCACAGACCGACGCCCCATCAAGCCCGAAGGACTGATCGATCCATGCCACGACCCGATCGATGGCTTCTGTCGGGCGAGAGGCGAGGGCCGTGTTTTGGTCCAAATGGGTGGCGAGCATCATCTTGGATAGGTGCGGATCCGTCCAAAGCGTTTTCGCCGAGTAAACGGAGAAGACCGGCGGCCGCGAGGATAAGTTCTTTAAATCTGTATACGTTGTCATAACGGTTGAACCAAAAAGGGGTCGCTTCGTTTTGTCTGGCCGTGCGTTGCCTTGGTGAACCCCGCTCATGGGCGCGAGGTGTCCTCTATTCTGCATGAGATCCGGAAAGGTTAGGCGCAGGGCCGCGGCGACGCAATTGAGCGGTCCGGCGCTGGCGTTGCGCTGATGTCCGTGGCAGAGACGCGCGATGACCACTCCGTTCTCCTTTGCTCTTCACAAAACCGACCATGGCGCCCGACTTGGCGCCATTTCGACCTCACGTGGAGAAATCCGTACACCAGCCTTTATGCCTGTTGGGACAGCAGGAACGGTCAAGGCTGTACAAATGCGCGACGTCAAGGCGACGGGCGCTGACATCATTTTGGGGAACACCTATCACCTGATGCTGCGCCCTACCGCTGAGCGGGTGGCGAAGCTGGGAGGGCTTCACAAGTTTGGCGGCTGGGATAAGCCGATCCTCACCGATAGCGGGGGATATCAGGTGATGTCCCTCAGTGCTCGACGCAAAATGACAGAGAAGGGAGTCGAATTTCAAAGCCATATCGATGGCTCACGGCATATGCTGACCCCGGAGCGTTCGATCGAGATCCAATGTCTCTTGGGTTCTGACATTCAAATGCAGCTCGATGAGTGCCCACCATACCCCATCGAACCGGACAAAAGCCTTGAAAGCCTAGAGATGTCTGTTCGTTGGGCCAAACGATCGAAGGCGGCCTTCCAAGATCTCGCAGGACCGCACCAGGCGCTCTACGGAATTGTGCAAGGGTCGGTTTTTGAGGATCAACGGCGCAGGTCAGCGGATGCGCTTCAGGAGATCGACTTTCCCGGCTATTCGGTCGGTGGTCTCGCCGTCGGTGAAGGCCGGGACGAGATGTTCCGGGTGCTCGACTTCACGACGCCGATGCTGCCTGACAACAAACCTCGTTATTTGATGGGGGTGGGAAAACCCCTCGACCTAGTGGGCGGGGTCGAGCGAGGGATTGATATGTTCGACTGCGTCCTACCGACCCGTTCGGGGCGCCATGGCCAGGCGTGGACTTGGGATGGGCCGATCAATGTGAAGAATGCGCGCTTTATCGACGACGAAACGCCGCTCGATCCGAACAGTGCTTGTCCAGCGAGCAGCGATTACTCCAAGGCCTATCTCAATCACCTCTTCAAGGCAGGGGAGTATCTGGGGCCGATGCTCCTCTCCTGGCACAACTTGCATTTCTACCAAGAGTTGATGGCCGCCATGCGCCAAGCAATCGGTGAGGGACGCTTTTCGTCGTTTGCTGATGACTTTCGCCGCCGGCATCAGGAAGCATAGGGCCCAGCTTAGAAACGATAGCTGTAGAAGATACCGGCAGTGCCTTGATCACGGGATCCGCGTTCAACGACCAGCGAGCTATCCGCGACATCGCCCTGCAGCTCATCATAGCTGGCAAAGAACACCATCGAGATTCGCTTGGTCAGTGGGCGAACAATCGAGACATCAAACCCGTAAGAGTTGATGCCGCCATCGGCCTCAAAAACGCTTAATCCCGAGGCGGCGGATTGATCAGCGTCGATCGTAAAGAACGTGTCGTTAAATTCCTCGTTGGCGAGGCTCATGCTTGGGCCGAACGAGTAAATCAGGGGCTTGCCGCGCCAGATCACAAAGTCATTATATCTCACCGCGATGTCGCCCAGGACGCCCGTGTGGCCACCGGCACCTTTGCGCACCTCAGCCGATGTCGTGACTTTACCGAGCTTATAAGAGACAAAACCGCCAAATTCGACAGACGGATCAATCTCACCAAGGCCTTCAAGGTCATCTGTGTCAGGGCCGCCAACAACGAACGGGTTGGAGCCGTCTTCGTCGCGACCAAATCCAATCCTCGCCACTGGCCCAAGCGACCAACCTTTGTGATTGATCGCCGTATACTGAAGGCCTCTCACACTGATGGTCAGGCTGTTTCCATAACGCGCCTCAATATTGGGCAGAACCGAGAGCTGATAAGAATCGTCGCCCAGATAGGTGGGAGAGAATATCTCGCCAAAGCCAGCGGAGATCGACCACCCCTCATTCTGGGGCAATTGAGCATAAGAGGCAGGTCCTGCGAGCAGCGTCGCGCCCACGCCTGCGATGGTGAGCAGCAGCGAATTCATCTTCAATTGAGAGGTCATCGTCTTCACCGTTCTCTGATCAATTGTCATCCCAACAACCCCCGTCGAGCCAGGGTTTGATGGAACTTTTTTAACAGGACTTTGAAGTCTTCAAAACAAACCCTTTGGTTAGGATGGCTCTCGTGAGGCGATGCCTAACCCGCCTTTAACCTCGTCGCTTAAACTGCGTGGGCGAGTAGCTCAGGGCAAACCGAATGGCGCAGCCGGCACAAAGCCTCACCTCGGACCTTCAAATGGCCCGGCAGCACCTCACTGAGGGCAAGCTCACCGATGCCGAGCGGATCCTGACGCGCCTTAAGGCGGTGACGGCACCGCATCCTCTTTTGCATGAGTATCTCGGTTTTATTGCCGTCCAGCGGCAGGATCACAAAAAAGCGATCCGTCACTACCGCAAGGCAATCAAATTAAGCCCTAGCAGCGCGGATCTTAAAACCAAGCTGGCCGAGGTCTTGTTGGCGACGGGCGATGACACCGAGGCGTCGGCGTTGGCGCAGAGTGTTCGCCGCGCGGATCCTCAAGACGTCAAAGCACTGATGATCCTTGGTATGACGGCGGGTAAGACAGGTCGGCTCGATGAAGCGGTCGGCGCGCTCTCCGATGCCGCCGACATCGACCCCAATCAGTTCCCGGTCTGGTATCAGCTTGGCCGACTTTACCTCAAGATGGGGCAGGCGCGAGAGGCGCGCGATGCGCTCGTCAAAGCCGATACGCTCCATCCTGACCATTGGCAAACGCTTGAGCTTCTCGGCCGCGCTGCCACAACCCTAGGCGAGACCAGCGCTGCGATCGAATGGCTTGAGCGTGCGCGGGCATTGGTACCATCAGAGAACGCCTTTTGTGAAACGACATTGCATTTGGCGGAGGCCTGTTGGCGCGCCCAACAGCTGGACAAGGCGCTTGCTGCCCTCACCGATATAGAGAACAGAGAGCCTGGGCATCCGCGCGCGTGGTCTTTGCGAGCGACGATCCTGCATGAGCAAGGGCATCACGAACGGGCCTTGCAGGACATTCGTGCCCTCGCGACCAACGTCGAAGCGCTGAGCGCTGATTGGTTTCCGCACTATGTCGAGCCCCAGTGTTTGCTCGCCCTTGGGCGCCATGACGAAGCGGCCTCTGCATTCACGCTGGCCAATCAGCGAAAGTCCATTATCTACAAACGACAGGGTACTGACAAAACGCTGTTTGAGCAGTATGCCCGTGACGCTTTATCGGTGTACGCGCAATATGCCGCGCAAGATGGCGATGATCGAGACCATTCAGGCGCCGGGGAGGGACGCGCCTTTATCAATGGCTTCCCCCGTAGCGGCACCACGTTGATTGACTCCATCCTGCGGATGCATTCCTCCATTGCCGTCGCAGAAGAAGCGGATGCGGCGGATCAATGTTGGCAGGAAGCTGAGCGCTTGATCCCGGGCGGCCGGAACAAGCTTGTGGACATGACGGCCGATGCAGCGGACCACTTGCGTCAGTACTATACCAATGCACTACAGCCCGCTCTTTCAACCGATGAGCCTGGCCGTTTTGTGATCGACCGTCACGCCACGGGCTTGGTCCAGGCGGGATTGATGAAACACCTTTTTCCACGTGCACAGTTTTTCTTGATGATGCGCCATCCATGCGACGCAGTCTTAAGCGCGTGGTTCAGGAATTTTGGCCCCAACCATCACACCGCGAACTATCTCACCATTGAAGATGCTGCCCGCATGTACGATCTGATGATGACGCTCCATACGACGCTTGAAGAGAGACACGGCCTCAACGCCAAAATTGTGAAGTACGAAGATCTCGTCACCGATCTTCGCGGTACTGTTGAAATGGTTCTCCACGCAATGGGTCTTCCATGGGAAGATCAGCTCCAGCGCTTCTATCAATCGAGCCATCGTCCCAAAGGAACCGCGAGCTTTAACCAGATCGCGAAACCAATCTACCAAACCGCTGCCAATCGGTTCACGCATTATCAGTCCACTTTGGATCCTGTGATGCCCATCCTCACCCCTTGGATCGAGCGTTTTGGTTACGCTTAGGTCTAGCGCTTTACGGATTTAAGGTGATCGACCGCCAGGCTTAGCATCCCGCCTGTGCTGCCGTGGGCCCACCCTGGCCGTTGCAGATTTTTGTCCGCGTTCTCCTGCCAACCCCAATGTCCACCGACACTCGATGGGTCACCAGTGGTGAGCAGAGGCTTGGGTTCCATCTGGGAGCAATTGATCCAGTAGACACCAGAGCCTGGCTTGGGCATCTCTTTTGAAAATGGGTTCTCTAATCGAACGTCAGAGAAGCGCGATACCGGGTCAAGCGTGATCAGGTATTTAACGTTATACTGACTATTGCCGGGCTGACTCAGCGTTCGGGCAAGTTGGTAGGCGGTGTCTCCGCCATTGCTCCAACCAATAATGTGGATGGTCTGCGGTTGGTTCGGTTTACCCTGTTCAGGGAGTTCTGCGATAATCCGGTCGTCACATTTGCTGACCCAGCGCGAATGGGCACCAACAGCCGCGGCTGTGCCTGCCGCCACGGCACCAGCGGGGTTGAAGCTCATGCTGCCCAGAAGAAACCCTCCGGCGAAGCCCGCGACCGCGTTGGCAACGCCGCCATAATCTATCCAAGTGTCTTCGTGCTCTGGAGCTCCTGTCCAAGAAAAGTAGAGCACGGGCAGGGCGGCCTCTGGTGATCCGCCGCCTAAACCGAGCCCAACCGCCCCTGCGAACTGTTTGCGCACTGCATCCTTTTGATTCAGTAGGCTGCTTTTGCTGGCAAACCAGCGCTCACTGTTGCCACCGACCAGGATCAGAAGATCTCTTGCCACCACCCAACTCCTTCGCTGCACATACTCTAGGAATGCGCGAAACAAGGGGTTGGCGGCAACTGTAAAGACTTTGCGTGAGGGACTTGATTTCTGGTGAGCCCAACAGGATTCGAACCTGTGACCCGCTGATTAAAAGTCAGCTGCTCTACCAACTGAGCTATGGGCCCGACCGAACGGCGCAGTTAGGGGGCGGCGATGGCGGGGTCAACCTTCAATTCGGTGCGTCACTGTCTCTTCAAGGAACGGCAGCGTCGCTGTCCTTTGGCAAAAGGGACAGGGCTGTCAGACGGCTAACTCCGCAACGCCGCGATCGCGGCTGTTGCGCGGGGCAGGTGAGGTTCTCATCAGTGAGCGGATAAATGATCGCCGCGCCCAAAAAACGCGGCGCTGTCGTGCGGTTTAGCTGCCCCGCCTGCCTCGCAAGCGGGGCGCTGACGCGATGTCAGCTTCGGCTCTAAGCGATCGTGCCCATGCCGCCACCGATGGCAATCGTCTGACCCGTGACATAATCCGATGCCGATGAGGCGAGATAAAGGCCAAGGCCGTAGAGATCCTCGGACTTGCCAAGACGGTTGAGCGGCACTTGTTGGGAAATCGCATCCTCACCGAACGAATCGAGCGTGCCTTGCAGCATTTTCGTGGCGAAGGGGCCGGGGGCGATCGCGTTGACGCAAATGTTCATCGACGCGAGCTGATCGGCGAGATGCTTGGTCAGGTGGATGAGCCCTGATTTAGAGGCGCCGTAGGAGTAGGTCTCCATTTTCGCAGGGCGGAGGCCTTCGACAGACGCGATATTGATGATCTTCGCAGGTTGTTCCGCGGACGCGGCGGCTTTGATCATCGGGAAGAACGCCTGGGTCAGGAAAAACGGGCTTTTGAGGTTGATGTCCATCACCTTGTCCCAGCCGCTTTCGGGGAAGTCTGAGAGCGTCGAACCCCACACAGCGCCAGCATTGTTGACCAGGATATCGACCTTATCGGTCTTCTCCGCGACAAAGTCCTTCAGCGCATTGATGCCTTCCGCTGAGCTGAGGTCGGCTGGAAAGCCATAAACCGTGCCGAGCTTGGAGAGCGATGCCGCTGCGGTTTCGCAAGCCTCTGCCTTGCGAGACGAGACAACCACGGTGGCGCCGCCAGCAACGAGCGCCTCGGCGAGATCATAGCCGATGCCGCGCGTGCCGCCGGTCACCACGGCAAAACGGTCTTTGACGGAGAAAAGTTCATTGGGCGAAATCATAGGATCCTCCATGATAGCTGCGTCGCAGCGCTGTTTGTCATTTAGATTGGCGCCGCTCTTGCCTGGAGGAATCACCGATGGCCAGTCACTCCCTCACACTCTTCTGTTTGCTGTGCCTTGCGGCGTGCGCCGCATCCGAAGCACCGCCCGCACCAACCAGGGCGAAGGACGCGCCCCCTGTTATGCGCAGCGTCGACACTGAGGCACTGGAGAAGACGCCCTGCGGCGCAGAAGGGTATCAAAGCTTTGTCGGTCAACCCTTGGCTTCGGTGACCTATCCCAACGACCTCAGGGTTCGTGTGCTGAGGCCTGGCGTCATGGTGACGATGGAATATGTCGCAGAACGCATGAACATTCATATCGACGAGGACGGGATCGTCAAGCGGGTCATCTGCGGGTAACCTTGCCCTCCCTAGACAGGGACAACGTTCCTTTGCATAGCCAAAGGGCACCAGACGCCGGAGCGAGTATGATCGGTATCCTCAAACGCACCTTTTCATGGTGGCACCAGGCAACCTGGGGCACGAGCTTCTCGATGTGGCAGAAAAAGGCGCGGCTGGTCGGCGAAGACGATCAAGGGAACCGCTATTTCGAGGAAACGGGAGAGGGCAGCTACCCTGAGGGTGGCCGGCGCCGCTGGGTCATTTATCATGGCCATGCTGAGGGAAGCCGTGTGCCGCCAGAATGGCATGGCTGGCTTCATCACACTTGGGATGAGCCGCCCACAGAAAAGGCTCTCGCGGTCAAGAAGTTTGAGACACCCTACCTGCCCAACATGACTGGGACACCGATGGCCTATCATCCCAGCGGTTCGCTTTTTTTAAGCCCGAAGGCAGAGGCGTCGACGCCATCGGCGAAGAAAGACTACGAAGCCTGGTCACCAGACTCGATCTAATGTGTTAGGACTATTGCTGGGTGGGGTTTTTGCCCCTGACAGCGCTATTGGAGAGACCGATGCTTGCCCTCGTTTTGGCCCTCACCGCCGCCATGCAACAGAGCGAGCCGCCGCGGGAGATCCTCGGTTGGACGATCGAGCCGCCTGCGCCTGCGCGGGATGCGGAACTGACCGAGCTCGATCGTTTGTCTCAGTCATCCTCGGGTGCCGGTTTCGCGGCTGGGTTCTATGGTTTCAGCGGCGAAGACTTACGCCAGCCCGTGTCGGTGACGCTGCGCGCCCTCAACAAGGTCACTGCACAGTTCGCGGATCTTGAGGTCCCGATCGGTGAACCGAAAGACTTCGGTACGCTCACCGTGCTGCCAAGAACCTGCAGCACCAGGCCACCGGAAGAATTTCCGGAAACCACGGTCTTTCTGGAGGTTTATTCCGGCGAGAACGATATCGCCGGTCGCCGAGCGCTCGGTGTGCGCGAGGACATGGATCAGCCTGAGTTGATCCCGATCAGTTTTGATGGGGAAGTCGATGTCACGGCTCTTGGTGAACCGCTTTTCACCGGATGGATGTTCGCCTCAACGCCGTCGCTCAATGCGTTGGAGCACCCGACTTATGATGTCTGGGTGATCGACTGCAAAATGATCGAGCCAGACGTCTGATTGCCAGCGGCATGAAAGCTGGCGTCGGCTTCTAAGGCAAGCTCAAGCTGACGTTCGTAGACATCTTCGGGCCATTCAACGGCGCCGAACCGCGCCAGGTGCGGCGTCAAAAACTGGCTATCGAGAAGGCGATAACCACCGATCCTCAGCCGCCCCACCAAGTGGCAAAGCGCAACCTTGCTGGCGTCGGTGACCAGGCTGAACATGCTTTCCCCAAAAAAAGCCCCTGCGATCGACACGCCATAAAGACCACCAACGAGTTGATCGTCGATATAGCACTCCACTGAATGGGCGTGCCCATGACCATGAAGGTCCGCATAGGCGCTGAGGATTTCCTCATTAATCCACGTGTCGTCGCGGCCGGCCTCCGGGCTGGCACAGAACATCATCACCTTTTCAAAGGCTTGGTCGATGCGAACCTCAAAGACGTCCTGCCTCACCACTTTTCGTAAGGATCGTGGGATATGGAACGCATCGAGCGGGAAAACCCCTCTTTGCTTGGGTTTCACCCACATCAGCTCGGTGCTGTCGCGCGCCTCGCCCATGGGAAAATATCCAAGGCGGTAAGCTTGCAGCAACAGATCTGGTGAAAGCTTCACAATATTGTCCGTTTGGCCGACCGGCCCTATGGCTTTGTTACTTGGTCGCTGCGTTCCGTGACCACCCCGGCAGAGGAGCACTGCTATGACCATAACCATCACCAAAGACTTTGAGTGCGGCAATATTCATGTGCTCAGCGCCGAGCATCCGTCCGACATTCGCGTCGAGATCGAGATGGATGGCAAGGCGGACTTCTTCCAATGGTTCTACTTCAAAATGAGCGCGCCAGCGGGCCCGCGGACCATCTCCTTCATGAACGCAGCCAAAGCGTCCTACCCAGGGGGTTGGGAGGATTATCAGGCGTGCTATTCAATGGATGGCGAGACGTGGCTGCGTGCGCCGACGCGCTATGTTGACGGTGTGCTGACGATTGATCACTCAATCCCATCGAACGAGTGCTACTACGCCTATTTCCCTCCGTATACAGCAACTGAGAGTGAAGAGTTTCTTGACCGCATGGAGACCAAACCGGGGATCACGCGCATCCCTTTGGGGAAGAGCGTCGATGGCCGTCCCGTTGATCTCTTGCAATTTGGCGACGCTTCTGAGGTCAAGCGAAAAATCTGGGTGATTGGCCGTCAGCACCCTGGGGAATCCATGGGCTCCTTTTTTGTGGAGGGCTTTTGCGAAGGCCTCTTGGACAGCGACAACCCGATGGCGACGGGCTTGCTGGATGCTGCCGTTGTCTATGTCGTGCCGATGATGAACCCCGACGGCGTTTATCGCGGTCACTTACGCACAAACGCTGCGGGGATGGACCTTAACCGGTCTTGGGCCGAGCCATCATTGGAGATGAGCCCCGAGGTAAAAGTCGTCCGGGATATGATGGATGAAACGGGATGCGATCTTTTCCTCGACGCCCATGGCGATGAAGCCATCGCCAACAATTTTATCGCGGGTTCAGAAGGTATCCCCAGCTGGCAACCACGACTTGCTGGGCTTCTCTCCACCTTTAAGAACCAGCTGATCGAAGCCACCCCTGACTTTCAGGATAAAGAGGGATACCCCATCGCGCCCTCAGGCAAAGCCAATTTGCGCATCGCTAACAATGCCGTTGGTGAGCGTTTTCACTGCCTTTCGATGACCTTAGAGATGCCCTTCAAAGACGCAAAAACCAATCCGATGCCGTCAGAAGGGTGGTCACCCCGTCGCTGCAAAGAACTCGCGGGGCATACGATCACGGTCATGAACCGCATTGCGTCGCGCCTTCGTTAAGTCTTGTCAGGACGTCCCTATGTTGCGGTGATCGGCGGTGGTCCGGCGGGGCTGATGGCTGCCGAGGTCTTATCTGCACACGATCTTTCCGTCGGGGTCTACGACGCCATGCCCAGTCTGGGCCGCAAGTTTCTGATGGCAGGGAAGAGCGGCCTCAATATCTCCCGAGACGAGCCGATCGAGGATTTCACCGCGCGCTATTTGCGGGGTGATCCAAGGCTTGTTGATGCACTCCAAGACTTTGGCCCACAAGACGTCACGGCTTGGATGCGCGGCCTTGGGATTGATGTCCATCAAGGCTCATCGCGCCGATTATTTCCGGTACAGATGAAAGCGTCACCACTCCTGCGAGCGTGGATTGGGCGACTGACCGCAGCTGGGGTCTCGTTTCATCTCAAATCCAACTGGAGCGGGTGGGATGACGAGGGCCGACTTGTCTTCACAACCCCTGCGGGCGAGCGTGCTGTGCAAGCGGACGCCACCATTTTGGCGTTGGGCGGCGGGTCGTGGCGCCGCTTAGGGTCGGATGGTGCGTGGGCTGCGCTGTTGCGTGAACGCGGTGTGTCCGTGTCGAGATTTTTGCCTTCGAATGGCGGTTTCTTGGTGTCCTGGTCGCACGTGATGAAGGAGCGCTTTGCCGGGACGCCCCTGAAAGCGACGGCGCTTGAGGCCCCGAACGGCGCACGGAGCCGTAGTGAGTGGGTGGTGACCGAACGAGGGATTGAAGGGGGAGGTGTTTATGAAATCTCCCAAGAACTCCGTGATGCGATCATCAGTCAAGGATCTGCCCGCCTTTTGGTCGACCTTTTGCCCGATCGAAGCCACGCTGATATTGATGCTCGCCTCAGACGTCCGCGTGGGAAGCAGTCAATCAGTAACCATTTGCGGAAAACCCTTGGGCTAACGGGGGTGAAAGCGGCGTTGTTGCGCGAATTTGTGTCTCCGTCCGTGTTCAGTCGACCGGATGAACTGGCGCTTGCGATCAAGTCCTTGTCAATACCGATCGATGGAGCCGCACCGATCGATGAGGCCATCTCCACCGCTGGCGGCTTACCGTGGGCTGAGCTTGACAACAACTTTATGCTGAAAAAATGCCCAGGCGTTTACTGCGCAGGGGAGATGATCGATTGGGATGCACCGACGGGCGGCTACCTCATGACAGCGTGTTTGGCCCTCGGCCGTGCGGCCGCGCGACGGGCGCAACTGTGGCTTGAACAACGCGGCCCTTGACTGCAGGGGACCAGCTGCGTGCTGCGCCGTCGTTAGAATCGGAAATCGACCAGCGGCCCGGACGCGCCGACGCGCGCACTCGCGCTATATAACAAAAAAACCGATACCAAGGAGATCAACCATCATGGCAGCAGCACCAAAATATGACATGAGCGGCAAAAGCTGTTTCATGTCCGGCGCGACATCAGGGATCAACGAACAGATTGCCCGCCGCTTTGCCGAAGCCGGCGCCAAGGTCTTTGTCGTTTCCCGGTCCGTGGGGAAGGTCGAAGCAACCGTCGCCATGCTGAAAGAAGCGGGCGCCGAAGCGGCCGACGGGGCAGCGGTGGATGCGCGCTCTTATCCGGATGTCGAGGCGGCCGTGAATAAGGCTGCGGAGCAATTCGGTCCGCTCGACATGGTGCTTGCAGGACAGGCCGGGAATTTCCCTGCCGGTGCTGCGCAAATGTCGGCTAACGCCTTCAAAACAGTGGTCGATATTGATCTTCTGGGCACGTTCAATGTCTTCCGGTCGGCCTGCCACCGAGCCAATCGTCCGGGGGCGAGCTTTATCGCGATCACTGCACCGCAGGCCAAACGCCCTTGGCTCTACCAAAGCCATGTCTGTGCGGCGAAAGCAGGGGTGAACATGTTGGTCCAGTGCCTGGCGATGGAATGGGGCATCTCGGGTGTGCGTGTGAACGCGATCAGCCCTGGGCCGATTGATGGCACGGAAGGCATGGACCGTTTGGCGCCCACTGAAGAAGCAAGAAAGAAGGCCGAAGAGGCGGTCGCGCTTAAAACCTTTGGCAACCGTGATGATATTGCCGATGCTGCGATGTGGCTCTGCTCCGACGGCGCCGATTATGTGACGGGGACAATCCTCGAAGTCGAAGGCGGGGTCAGCCTCGGCGATGCCGCTGATGCGATGAAGTTCTGAGTTCGATCAATGATGCGTGTGCTTATTACAGGCGCGGGGACTGGCATTGGCCGGGCCTGCGCTCTCTACCTCGCCGAAAAAGGGTTCGATGTCATCGCCGCTGGTCGGCGGGCGGAACCGCTCGAAAAGGTGGCGGCTGAGGCCAAAGGTGTCGTCCGGGTTCAGACGATGGACGTGACTGATCCTGCGTCCATTGAGGCGGCGATCCCTGTGATCAGTCCGGTTGAAGCCGTCATCAACAATGCCGGTGTCTCTGTCATGGGTCCTGTCGAGGCCGTCGGCCTTGATGAATGGCGGCGCCAGTTTGAGGTCAATGTCTTTGGCGTGGCCAACGTGATCCGCGCCGTCCTACCGCAAATGCGCCAGCGGAAAGCCGGCCGTATTGTCCAGATCGGTTCGGTCACCGGACGTGTCGTGCCGCCATTTATGGGCACCTATGGCTCCTCGAAGCATGCGATCGAAGGGATGAGCGATGCGCTTCGCCGAGAGGTCGCTGACCAGGGCATCAAGGTCTCAGTGATCCGGCCAGGTTTTGTCCGCACAGACTTCGGTGACCAAGAGCAGGCGAGCCTCGCAAAACATAGGCTGCCGGACTACGCTGTCTTCCAGGACAAGTTCGCCAAGTGGCATCACGAGAACGGCCATAAAGTGGCGCCTGATCCGGTCTGCGTTGCCATCGCCGCTGAAAAGGCTTTGACGGCACCAAATCCAAGGACGCGCTATGCGGTGCCCCGGAGCGCCATTCAAAACATAGCCCTGCGCTCCTTCCTTCCTGCACCCTTGGTCGATGCCGTGCTCAAGCGGATCATCGAAGCTCCATAAATACATCAAAAGGGTAGTGTAAAAACCAATTGACGGATCATAAAATTTGGTTTTTCAGAAGTGTTGCATGATGGCCTTATTTGAGCTCAGGTCTTCTTGTCGTATCGCTAAGCGTTGGTTTTGGGGGACGTTTTATGGCTCGGTTTGTGCATTTCCAAAGGTGGCGCTGTGTTGTGATTAGCGGTGTATTTCTATCGCTCACTTCCTGTGTGGAGGATGTCTGGGTCAGCCAATGTATTATCAATGAAGATGCGTCAGTGATCGAGGGTGCAGACTGGAAAAAGTATATATCTGTTCCTTCTAAAGTTACAAATAAAGATATCTCTGTTGTTCCAAATAACGTCAGGCTAATTATTGATTATTATGATGGGTCAGCATTCGATGCTTATTTTTTTGATAAGGAAAATAAGATTCGATATGAAAATGGTAGTAATGCTCTTTATGTGTCGAGGTTATCGAGCAAGAATATAAGACAGGATTTTGACTCGAATTGGATTGATATTCCTAAATCGATGTCCAGTGGGGGTCTGTATTTCTATGTACGTACACATGAGTACCAAGACTGGTCTTGGACCAGTACAGATTTAAATATAAGACTATGTTTTGGTGGGTACAAGAAGGGTCTACCAACTGTTATTCGAGAACTCTTTACGGGATAGCGACCGTGTATGGGGCAATAGAAGTGTTATTGCTTGCAACTGGATTCGCTAGGTAGCGCGCTAGTAGCGTCCGCATTAGACCATCTCATCGTGTTGCGATTGGGCCGAGGCAGCTCTAGTCACTACCTAAGAAGCTATGCGTTCCCGGGAGAAGATTGTTGTGACTATCCCTGTCCTGATGCCTGCCCTGTCGCCAACAATGGAGGAGGGCACCCTCGCAAAATGGCTCAAAAAGGAGGGCGATCAGGTCAGCTCCGGCGATATCCTTGCCGAGATCGAAACCGACAAGGCGACCATGGAGGTCGAGGCGATCGACGAGGGGATCTTAGGTAAAATCCTGATCTCAGAAGGAACCGAGGGCGTGAAGGTCAACGTGCCTATCGCCGTGATCCTTGAGGACGGCGAAAGCGCCTCGGATATCGACGATGCCAATCTCGCCAGCGCCGCGCCCGCTGCCGCGAGCCCTGCGCCCGACGCGATCGTCGACGACGCCCCAGCAGCAGCCCCTGCACGCGCTACCGCCGTCATAGCTGAACCCGAGCTGCCTGAGGGCACCCCGATGAAAGAGCAGACTGTCCGCGATGCTCTGCGCGATGCGATGGCGGAAGAGATGCGCCGCGACGATACCGTCTTTGTCATGGGTGAAGAGGTCGCTGAATATCAGGGTGCGTATAAAGTGACCCGCGAGCTCTTGCAGGAATTTGGGCCGCAACGCGTCGTCGATACGCCGATCACGGAATATGGTTTTGCGGGTGTCGGTGTTGGTGCTGCCTTTGCCGGTCTTCGACCGATCGTTGAGTTTATGACCTTCAACTTTGCCATGCAGGCGATCGACCACATCATCAACTCAGCGGCGAAAACCCGGTACATGTCAGGCGGGCAAATGGGGTGCCCCATAGTCTTCCGGGGACCGAACGCGGCGGCAAGTCGGGTGGCGGCGCAACACAGTCAGGATTACGCGCCGTGGTATGGCCATGTGCCCGGCCTCATCGTTATTGCTCCTTATGCGGCGTCGGATGCCAAGGGTCTTTTAAAGGCCGCGATCCGCAACCCAAACCCCGTCGTCTTTTTGGAGCATGAGATGCTCTATGGCGATAAGTTCGATGTGCCGGATCTTGACGATTACACCCTGCCGATTGGCAAGGCGAAAATCGTTCGTCCGGGCCAGGATGTGACCATCGTGTCCTACGGCCAGGGGATGAAAAGAGCGCTCGAGGGTGCAGCTGAGCTTGAACGTGAAGGCATTGATGCCGAAGTCATCGACCTACGGACGATCCGCCCGATGGACCGCGCCACGGTGATTGAAAGCGTCAAAAAGACCAACCGTCTGGTCACCGTCGAGGAAAGCTGGGCGCCGATGGGTGTCGGCGCTGAGGTTGGCTGGTCCGTGACCGAAGCGGCGTTTGATTACCTCGACGCTCCGCCGGCAAGGGTGACGCAAGAAGACGTGCCATTGCCCTATGCGGCCAATTTGGAGGCGCTCAGCCTGCCGGATGCGGCGCGTGTTGTCGCCGCGGTGAAGAAAGTGCTTTACTTGTAAGGAAATAGAGCCAGCGCGGGGGCGCAGATGAGCGGTCACAGTTTAGGGATGGTGTTTGATCCGCGGGGGCGGATCACGCGGCGGCTTTTCGTTTGGGATCTGATCATTCCCAATGTGGTAGCGGTGATCGCAATTGTTTTGCTGCGCGTCATGGCAGGCCCTATTGCGCCTTACGGTATTGCTGCGGTCAGTCTTCTTCTTCTGTGGGCGGCTTATATTGCCGCGCCCATCGCCCGTTTTCATGATGTCGGCCTGTCGGGCAAGGTGCATTTGGTTATTCTGGTCGTGATCATCCTGTTCACCGTTGTGGGACCGCTTGCGCCTCCCGGTGAAATGATCAGCCGTGTGGGATCGTTTGTCTCCGCGATCGATTTTCAAGGCGGCGGAGATCTGCCGCAGGTGGATGGACGTTCAGCCAGCATTGGTGCTCTGATCGCATTCCTCGAAGTCCTGTTTCTTGCCCTTTGGAAAGGCAACAAAGGCGAGAACCGATACGGACCTGATCCGCGAGCCAAGGACAAGGAATGAGCCCGCTCAAGGCTTTGCACCTCTACTTTGATCCCCGAGGGCGGCTCAGCCGTAAAACCCTTCTGCTGTCGGTCCTCCTGCCGCTTTTTGTTGTGATGATGGTGCTCGATGCGAGCAACGATCCGCTGGTCAGCGGTCTCATCTGGTTACTGATTGCGTGGCCCTTGCTCGTGGCCACACCGTGGAAGCGGCTTCATGATACTGGTCGAACCGGCAAGTGGAACTTGGTTTTTCTCGGTTTCTACGCGATCGGCTTTGCCTTTTTTCTTGGTGAGTATGTCCCTGCCGAAGGTGGTTGGGCGGCTTTGTTCGATGGTCAAGACCCGGTGGCGACCGATGATGATCTCACCGCGAGCGGTCTTGGCGGTTTTTCAACGGTGCTGATCTTCCTCCCCATCCAGCTTTTTTGGCTGTATCTCATCCCTGGCACCGATGGCGAAAACCGCTACGGTTCATCGCCGCGCAAGGAGACCTGACCCCATGCCTATCCCCGTTCTCATGCCTGCTCTGTCGCCCACCATGGAGGAGGGCACCCTCGCCAAATGGCTCAAGAGTGAAGGCGATGCGGTGAGTTCTGGGGACATCATCGCGGAAATCGAGACCGATAAGGCGACGATGGAGGTCGAGGCGATCGATGAGGGCAAGCTCGGCAAAATCTTGATCGCCGAGGGGACGGAAGGCGTCAAAGTGAATGCTCCGATCGCTGTCATTCTCGAAGATGGAGAAAGCGCGGCGGACATCGACGAAGGTAGCCTCGGCGCGCCCGCTCCGGCAGCGCCGACTACGGCAGCTCCCGAGATGCCCGCCCCATCGAATGACGCCGCGCCTGCTGCGGCCCCGACGTCCACGGCCCCCGCCGCTGCGACCAGCGATGCGCGGGTGAAGGCGTCGCCGCTCGCCAAACGTTTGGCCAAGCAAGAAGGACTACCCCTCGAGGCGATCAAGGGCACCGGTCCGCATGGCCGCATCGTCAAACGCGATGTGGAAAAGGCGATGAAGGAAGGCGTTTCAGCCCCCGCCGTTGCACCGTCGACACCCGCGCCCATGCCGGTCGCTGGTGTCGATCCGCGGCTTTATCCGGCTGATAGCTACACCGCGATCAAGAACGATGGTATGCGGAAGGTCATCGCCAAGCGTTTGCACCAGAGCTTCAATTCCGAGGTGCCGCATTTCCCGCTCAACATTGATCTGGAGCTGACGAACCTCCTTGAAGCGCGGGCACGGATCAATGCCGCTGCGCCGCCCAAGGGCGAAGAGGGCCATTACAAGTTATCGGTCAATGATTTTGTGGTGAAGGCCTGTGCGCAAGCGTTAAAGGCTGTTCCTGCTGCCAATGCATCCTACACCGATGAAGCAATCCTGCACCACCATCACGCTGATATCGGTGTCGCCGTGGCGATCGACGGCGGCCTCATCACCCCGATCGTCTGGAAGGCGGAGACCAAGGGCCTTCAAACCATCTCAGCGGAGGTGAAGGATCTTGCCGGTCGGGCGCGGAACAAAAAGCTGAAACCCGAAGAGTACCAGGGCGGCACCTTCGCGATCTCTAACCTCGGCATGTTCGGTATCAAGAGCTTTGCCTCGATCGTGAACCAACCGCATGGTGCCATCCTCTCCGTTGGCACCGGCGAAGAGCGTGTCGTGGTGCGGAATGGCGAAATGGTCATCCGTAACATGATGACCGTGACCCTGACCTGCGATCACCGCGTCGTCGACGGTGCCGTCGGCGCAGCGTTCCTCGCCAAGCTCAAGACCTTCGTCGAAGACCCCGCGACGATGCTTCTCTGAGCGCTGACATGCCCCCAAGCCGGATCATGTATATTGAGGATAAGTCTCAGGGTCTCAACGGTGCGGCGCGCATCGGTCGGGTGACCTTTTCTAAAACCGGTAAATCTCTGACATACCATGGCAGGACGTTTCAGAGCCTCAAAGGGAGCGGTTTTAAGGCCAACTATTTTGACGTTGAAACCGGTGATGAATTCTGGATTTCAGGGCCACGTAAGGATGGGAACGATCGTCTCTACCCAGAGAGCAGCAAACCTGTCGAAATTGATCCCGATGTGGCGGACGAATACTGGCGCGATATCAGAGGATGCGAGCCAACGCCGTCTTGACGCCTGTTAGGCCCGCTGCGGCCGCCGTTTTCTCGCGGCCAATGACAAATAACGGATCATCTTACTCGCCGTCCTTGTAAAGAGGAACGGGAAAATCGCGTGGATAAAGCACGCAACGCCGCCGCCGATCATGACAAGGCCGATGCGGCCCGCTTGGCCCGCATGCTCGACATAGGTCTCCCCGACACTGCCTGGGTGTTCTTTGAAGTAGCGGTCGATGGTGCTCATGAATCGCTCCTGATAGCCCAACTTATCAGAGGGTCAGCTTTTCTGCCAACGATGATCTCTTAATCAAACGCTGCTGCACAAAAAAGCGGCGCCCATCGGGCGCCGCAACGTTTCAGAAATTCTAATTGTGGTTGTTATCCTTGAGCTTTTAGCTCGAGCCTCGTGGCGTGAAGGAGAGGCTCGGTGTAGCCCGATGGCTGCTCAGCGCCTTTGAAAATGAGGTCCGACGCGGCGCGGAAGGCCAACGAGGTCTCAAAATTGCCCGCCATTGGTGTGTAGGTCGGATCGCCCGCGTTTTGGCCATCCACCACGGCAGCCATCCGGCGCAGCGATTCCTCGACTTGCTCCTTTGAGCAGACATTATGCTCGAGCCAATTGGCGAGGTGCTGCGAGCTGATCCGGCAGGTCGCGCGATCCTCCATCAGGCCGACATCGTTGATGTCCGGCACCTTTGAACAGCCAACGCCGTGATCAACCCAGCGGACAACATAGCCGAGAATACCTTGGCAGTTGTTGTCCACTTCCTGCTGAATATCATCCGCACTCCATGTGTTCGGGCTACCGAGCGGCACAGTGAGGATATCATGGAGTGAGGCCCGGTCGCGCGATTGAAGATCGTCTTGGATCTGATCAACATCCACCTTGTGGTAGTGAAGGGCGTGCAGCGTTGCGCCGGTGGGTGAGGGAACCCAGGCGCAGTCAGCGCCTGCCTTCGGGTGACCAACTTTTTGTTCGATCATCGCAGCCATCAGGTCCGGCATCGCCCACATGCCTTTACCAATCTGCGCCCGGCGCTGGAACCCGGATGCGAGGCCGTTGTCGACGTTCCAGTTTTCATAGGCGGCCATAAAAGGAGCGCCTTTGATCTCAGCCTTCCGCATGAAGGGGCCAGCCTTCATCGAGGTATGCAGTTCATCCCCTGTGCGGTCGAGGAAACCGGTGTTGATGAAGATCACACGATCTTTGGCCTGACGGATGCACTCTTTGAGGTTCACCGTGGTGCGGCGTTCCTCATCCATAATGCCGATTTTTAGGGTTTTTGCGGGTAGACCCATGGCGCTTTCCACCGCGGTGAAGAGCTCCACCGCAAACGCCACCTCTTCGGGGCCATGCATCTTCGGCTTCACCACATAGGTGGAGCCATGCACGGAGTTTTTCTTTCCGCCGACATCGTATTTGGCGAGAAGAGCGGTGACACAGGCGTCGAGCATGCCCTCGAAAATCTCGTCTCCATTGGGAAGAAGAACCGCTGGGTTCCGCATCAGATGGCCGACATTGCGGATCAGCATCACGACGCGGCCTTTGAGCGCCAGCTCTGAGCCGTCGTAGCAGGTGTAGGTCCGATCAGGCGCCAGGCCGCGGCTCACGGTCTTCCCGCCTTTTTGGAAGTCGGTGGTGAGGTCGCCTTTCACCAGGCCCAGATAGTTGGCGTAGACCTCCGCCTTGTCCTCGCCATCGACGGCGGCGACGGAGTCTTCACAATCCATGATCGTGGTGATCGCACTTTCCAGGAGGATATCGGCGAGGCCCGACGGATCTTCCTGACCGATGGCATGGCCGCGATCAATCATCAGCTCTGCATGCAGATTGTTGTTGCGCAGAAGAACCGCGTTGGGCGCGCCGGTATCGCCGTTGTATCCGCGAAAGGCCGATGGGTCTTGAAGGTTCGCAGACGTGCCGGAAAGATCGGCGACCAGTGTTTGACCGTCAATCCTATAACTTGTCACCTGCGCATGGCTGCCGCTTGTCAGCGGGAAATGCTCATCAAGAAACGCCTTGGCAAAGGCGATGACCTTGGCGCCGCGCACGGGGTTATAGCCGCCGCCTTTCTCTGCTCCCCCATCCTCTGGGATCGCGTCGGTCCCGTAAAGCGCATCATAAAGGCTGCCCCAACGGGCATTGGCGGCGTTCAACGCATAGCGCGCGTTCTTGACCGGCACGACGAGCTGAGGTCCGGAAATCTGCGAGATTTCTGGATCGACGCCGGTGGTTTCAATCGTGAAGCTTGGCCCTTCAGGGACGATATAGCCGATGTCACGGAGGAACTGCTCTTGCGCCTCGGGGCCTTTGTCCCCGCCTTCCGTGTACCAAGCGTCTATCTGCGCCTGAATTGCTTTGCGCTTATCGAGCAGCGCCTGGTTGGTGGCGGTGTGGTCTTCTGCGATTTTGGCGACCGCCCGCCAAAACTCCTCGGCGCCCATGCCAGCGCCGGTGGCTGCTCCCTCAATGAAATCATACAGGGGCTTGGAAACAGAAAGACCGGCGATCGCCACATATTCGGACATAGAAGAACCTCGACACTTGCTCGCGAGGAGCTAGCGTGCCGGGCTCTCCATGTCCAAGGGTCTACTTGCCGCCGAAGGCTTGAAGCGCGGCTGGGGCGATTTCGTCGCCGCGTTCTTGGACGAAATGGCCACCACCTTTGATGTGGACAGGATCCGGACAGCCCTTAATGAGATCGCGCATCCGCTCCATCATCGGTACGCCGAGGACGGGATCTTGGTCACCCACGGCCATAAAGGTCTGACCGTCCCATTGGTTCCAGAACTCAATCGCACGCTGACTGATCGCGTAACCCTCCATATCGCTTCTCCATGGAACAAGCGTTGGAAAAACGAGGGCTCCGGCTTGGTAGGTCTCGTCGGGGAAGGGCGCATCATAGGCGGCGATTTCTTCTGCGCTCAGTTCCGCGCCGCAGCCCCGTGCGATGATGCCGCCGCAATTCATCGAAGGACGGCTTTGGGAAAACGCATGCCAGCCGCCAAATCCCGTCGTGGGCGCTGTTCCTTCTGGGCGTTCAAAGAGATCTTTGGCGACGACGCTCGCTTCTGGTTCCATCGGGAGTGCCGTGTTCATGATGATCAGCCGCTTATAGCGCTCGGGCGCTTCCATCGGGAGCGTGAGCCCCAGGATGCCGCCCCAGTCCTGGACCACCAGGGTCACGTTCTGGAGGTCCATTTTCTCAACGAGCGCAAGCAGGGAATTGCGGTGAAACGTGTGAGAGTAATCGTCTCGCTTTGTTGGTTTGTCAGACCGGCCGAACCCAAAAAGGTCGGGCGCGACACAGCGGCCACCAGCCTCGAGAAAGTAGGGAATCATTTTGCGGTAAAGATACGACCAGCTCGGTTCACCATGCAGGCAAAGAAAGACGGGTGCATCCTTGGGCCCCTCGTCGATCACGGCCATACGCAGGCCCTCATAGCCAGATAGATCGTCCACGTAGTTTGGTTGATAGGGAAAACCGGGCAAGGTGCCGAATCGGTCCTCGGGTGTTCTTAGCACATCAATAGGCATCGCGTGTCTCCACATTGTTGCGAAAGAGCCTAAGCAAACCCGTGGCGGAGGCCAGAAAATGTTGCATTGGGTGGCAAGCGATCGCCGCCTATCTCCTGGTGATGACACCGCGTGATGCGATCATCCATCTACTGCGCCAAAGGCGCCCGGACTCTTCAATCTGTCCGTCTGAAGCGGCACGGTTGGTGAGCGGTGTCGACACGTGGCGTGATGCCATGGACCCAATCCGAGAGGCCGCGCGCGATCTGGTGGCGGAAGGATTGATCCTTGTCACCCAGCGAGGATCTGTGGTGGATCCAAAAGAGGCAAAGGGACCTATTCGGTTGAGGTTGGGCGAGCGCGATGAGTGATCCAGACGACAAAGCAGAAGGTGCAGCCATTCGGCTGGCGACCTATGGCACGTTGGTTCCGGGCCGGGTGAACGCGCATCAGCTCGAGGCGCTTTCAGGACATTGGTCGAAGGGCGTTGTGCATGGCCATTTGATCGAGGAAGGTTGGGGTGCGGATCATGGCTGTCCGGCGATGACGCCTGACCCCGATGGACCGGCTATCGACGTTCATATTTTTGAGTCGCGCGACTTGCCTCAGCATTGGGCACGGCTCGATGCTTTTGAAGGGGATGAGTACGCCCGTGTGCCTATCACGGTTTTGACCAAGGACGGTGAGATCAAGGCATCAATTTACGCGCTGAAGCCCTAAGACGACATGCAATAAAGAGCCGAGCGACTGTCATGACCGATCCGTCCACCGACGATGTTGAAGCACTGATCCGAGAAGCAGCGAATCATTACATCATGCCTCGTTTTCGCGCCTTGGGTGAGGGACAGGTGATCGAGAAAGACGGGCCGATGGATCTCGTCACCGTGGCTGACCGAGAGGCGGAGGTTTTTCTCACCGAACAGCTCGAGCGGCTTGTCCCTGGTTCCCGTGTGATCGGCGAGGAGGCGGTCAGCCAAGGGCTGACATCGCAAGATCTTTTGCTGGAAGACCGAGACCTATGGCTCGTGGATCCCGTCGACGGGACCTATAATTTTGTCCAGGGGTCGGATCGTTTCGGGGTTATGGTTGCGTTCTTACGCGCCGGTGAGACCATCAAGTCGTGGATCTTGCTTCCTGTCGATGGTCGCTGCGCGGTGGCGGAGAAGGGGGCGGGCGCTTTTTTTGGCGATGCCCCGATGGCGCCGCGCATGGGGGTGCCGTTCTCCCAGGCGACGGGCGACTACAGCAAGATCTATGTTGAAGAGCCTCACCGCAGCATTCTCGACGCCGGTGTCGCGAGATCGGCGGGCACCCACCAAGGCCGCTGTTCAGCGCATGGCTACACGGAGCTTGCGCGCGGTCTTCAGGACTATTTTGTGCAATATGTGATGACCCCGTGGGATCACGCACCGGGGCAGCTCATCGTTGAAGAGGCGGGCGGTCGTTTTGCGCTGATGCCGTCGGGGGAGCGTTACCGCGCCATCCCGCGAAAGAACGAGCCGATGTTGATCACCGGCGACGCTGAGGTTTGGGAGGCCTACGCGCGCCATTTGATGGCAGGTTGAACCCCTTTGCGTCGGCAGCAACCACCCCTAGATGCAATCGCTACAGAATGTTCGATGAGGAAGACCATGACCGACATCATTCGCCTTGATGACAATGCCGAAAACCCAGCGGATACCCGTCCGACGCCGGCGGTGGATAAACACCTCTTTGCAGCGCGACAGGTATTGATCGTCGGCCAAATCACCATGGATCTGGCGAAAAGCGTGTCACAGCGCCTCTTGGCACTCTCGCAAGCGTCAAATGATCCGATCACGGTGATGGTGTCATCACCCGGTGGTCATGTGGAATCCGGCGACATGATCCATGACATGATCCAGTTCATCAGCCCCAAGGTGAACATCGTGGGATCAGGATGGGTCGCCTCCGCCGGTGCACTGATTTATGTGGCGGTGCCGAAAGAGCAGCGTTTCTGCACGGCCAACACGCGCTTCCTTCTGCACCAACCATCGGGCGGTGCAGGTGGTCAGGCCTCAGACATTGAGATCCAGGCCCGTGAGATCGTCAAAATGAAGGAGCGCCTCAACAAGATCTTCGCGGCCGCCACCGGTCAGCCGCTGGAGAAGGTCGAGAAAGACACCGACCGCGACTACTGGATGAGCCCAGAAGAAGCGATTGCGTACGGACTTGTCGGGAAAATCGTCAGCAGTGAAAGCGATGTGGCTTAAGCCCATCGCGCCTACTTGTTCTCACCAGGCATGTATTGTAGAGGGTCGGCATCGCCATAGGCGACAAATGCAACGTACACGAAGAATACGATAAAGATCACGAAAATCAAATAGCGCAAGCGCAAGATATTGGGCGTCACTTTTCGAACCCAGGTGACGTCCAGCTTATATTTCTCTCGGTGGCCTATTCCTGTTTCCAGTTCGATCGAGCGCATATAGCGCGAAATGATATAGATATTGCTGGTGAGACGGATTGCTGTCGTCCATGCCAAGATCGACAGGATCGCCCCGCTCACCGCTGACGTAAACCGCACCAAAGGCTCGAAGTTACCAGCACCCAACGACACCCCAGCGAGGGGGAGCAAGATTGCTAAAATCGGCGCGGTCGAGGTGTACATCAGTCGTTCGTAGTGAAGCAGATTTTGAAACAGCCTATCATAGTCCAAATTGATCTGCTCTCGATCCTGATCAAGATTTGGCTGTTGTTGCGGGGTTTTGCTGATTGTCTGCATGATGAACTGTTATTCTGTTAGTGTGACAGTTGATTGACGGCGCCGATTGACGGTCAGCTCCAAAACATCCGGTCGGCTGTAATGGCCCACCGGGTCCATGTTCTGGCGTTCGCGTCGGACGGCGGCATGGTCGATGGTGGCGATGAGGAGCGCCTCTTTCTCGTTCACCGGTGGGATCAGGAACGCGCCATCAGGCCCGGCGATACAGGAGCCGCCTCGCGCCAGCCAGCCGGCAGACTCCCGGATGGCCTCAGCGCCGGGGAGGTCGATGGACATCTCCTCCGCACGCATCACGCTGGAGACCGATAGAGCAAAGCTCCGCCCTTCGCGCGCTATGAAGGGTGTGATTTGCTCTGTGTTCTGCGGACCGCCAGGCCAGACGGCCATGTGTAGATCTTCACCCTGACCATATAAAGAGGCGCGGGCGAGGGGCAGCCAGTTCTCCCAGCAATTAAGCCCGCCTGCGGTGAAGGGGCCGAGAGGGTGAACGCGCAGGCCATGGCCATCGCCCTGTCCCCAAACGAGCCGTTCTTCATAGGTCGGCTGAAGCTTTCTGTGGGCGGAGCGCACCTCGCCTTCGCGATCGATATAGACGAGGGAGCAATAGAGCGTGTGTCCACCCCGGTCCGCTGCGCGCTCCATCGTGCCGAGATAAACCGCGATCTTCCGCGCCTTGGCGATGTCTTGGATCGGCTTAAGATCGCCGCGCTCGATCACCACGCCTTGGTCAAGATAATGGGCATACCACTCTTTTTGCACGGCGCTCTCAAACCGGGCGCCGTCGGTCTTCTCGACCCAGAATGGATAGCCGGGCAGCAGCCCTTCGCCAAAGCCGATAAGGTCCGCCCCTTCATCGGCGGCGAGCGCGGCCGTCTTGGCGATCTTCTCGGCCGTCGCCTGACGATCAAGAAAAACAGAGGTGATCTGACCAAGAGCGACGGTCAGCGCATCGCTCTCTTTAGGGTTCAGCGGGGCGTCGGGACGAATGATCTCCATCGCTCTTATGGGCGCCCCTAAAGGCGCATCGTCAAGTCAGCCGCGGGCCAGCTTGGCGCCTTTCAGCCCAAGGATAAGGAATGCTGGAAGCGCAGCCGGCCCTAGGGCGGTGAAGGCTGCCGTGTTGCCCAAAAAAGCGAGCCCGAAACCGGCTCCACCGATCAGGTTGGAAAGGCCCCCGATGCCGAGGATCACCTTCCACGTCATTTTTTCTTGGAACAAGGCTTCAGCAACCAACGCGATGCCAAACCCAGTGTGGTAGAGGAAGCCGCCGACATAGAACATCACTGTGGTCGTCCCGATCAACGTGGCTAATGTGTTGAGATCAACCGTCTCTGCAAAGACGACTTCCTTATATCCCCCAAGCATAATGGGATACTCAGTGGCAGCGATCAGAATGCCGGCTGCCGCAAGCGCCCAACCAGCGACACCCACACGGTGGGGGATCATCGCCATGGCTCCTGCCGCCATGAGCCCGAGCGCGATAACCTCGAATTTCCAGCCCAAAGCCAAAGCATCGAAGTTCTCTTTGATGAAGGCCGCGCGTTCGGCCATCGTTGAGCCGCTTTCCAGCCTGCCCATGATGGTCACATAGTCGATGATGATGAAGGGCATGGAGAAGGCGCCGAGCATCAAGAAAAGACCGGCTATGCGGTGTCCGCTGCTATGTGTCTGATCCATGGGTCCCCCACTTAACGCACGAGCTTACCCGACGCTGGTTGCCCAGCAACCCCCAAGGGTCAGCACTCAATCAGTGTGCCTGCGTTTCGCCAAATGAGTACATTAGCCATACGGGACTTATTCCTTTTGAAGAAGTGATTGACTTCAACAATTACCCGCGCGAGTTACGTATAGTTCCCCGAAAAGACTGGTATTTTATGACAAAACGAGTTCATATCATTTGGGACAACTCGAACATTTTTCACTCAGGGCAGCGAGTGTGTGAAGAAAATGAACCGATGCATGAGCAGGAGTTTCGTATCCACTTTAGACACCTGATTGATCTTGCCGCCGATAACAGACCTGTCGAACAAGTTTTCTGCGTAGGGTCGGTTCCGCCCCCAACTGACGCGATTTGGGGGCATATTCGGCAAATCACCGGTAGAGATCCCGAGACTTACGAACGCGGAGCGGCATCTGGTACCGAACAAGCCGTTGACCAAGCGCTTCAAGTTAGGATGCTCCGCCTAGGTTACGACGTTACCCCGCCAGAGACGTTGGTGCTGCTTACAGGTGATGGATCGGGATGGGAGGAAGGAATTGGGTTCTTCGCCGACATCAAACGATTGCACGAGATGGGATGGGCGATTGAGGTGTTGTCATGGGCGCGCAGTTGCAAGCGCGTCATGCGAGAGTGGGCTAACAACAACGGCGTATTCGTTGATCTTGAGCCGTTCTACTCCTCCATCACCTTTTTGCAGCGATATAGACAGGCGAAACCTCTCAATTTGATACGACGACCACGTTAGCCATCAGCGTGTTCCATATTTATGGGAACTATATAATCCAATATGAGCGTAACGTGCCCGATTAGGTCCGTTGCGACCCTCACTCGAATGGCAACAACAGGCCAAGATCGATCATTCATGTTGAGTGTCGACCCTAGACTTCTTTAGCCTTCGCTGCGCGCCAATAGTCTTCGAGTTGGTCGAGACTGTGGTCTTCGAACCCTCGGCCAGACTGCTTGACCAGCGTTTCCAGGTGGCGGAAGCGGCGTTCGAACTTCTCATTGGCTTTTCTCGTGGCTGTCTCGCTGTCGATCGTCAGTCTCCTGCCGAAATTGGCGCAGGAGGTCAGGAGGTCACCGAGCTCTTCCTCCGTATGCGCCCTATCTCCGGAGTGATAGGCCTCACGCAACTCGTCGAGCTCTTCTTGGATTTTGTCGAGGATGTGCTCGGGCTTGTCCCACTCAAATCCCACGCGCGCTGCACGCTTGGTCAGTTTCTCAGCGCGGGTGAGGGCGGGGAGCCCGACGGGAACATCGGCGAGGACGCTGTCATCCTCTTCGCGCTCCGCCCGCTCCGCGGCTTTGATCTCCTCCCAGGCGAGGGTCTGGCCCTCCGCGTCGCGGCCATCCGGCGCGTCAAAGACGTGGGGATGCCGGCGGATCATCTTGGTGGTGATGGCTTCGCACACATCATCAAAGCTAAAGGCGCCGCGTTCGCTCGCCATTTGGCTATGAAAAACCGTTTGCAGCAGGAGATCGCCAAGCTCTGACTTTAATTGCTCGTCGGTGCCGTTTTCGATGGCATCGACCACCTCATAGGCTTCTTCGATACAGTAAGCCGCGATGGACTGATGGTCTTGCTGACGATCCCAAGGGCAACCGCCGTCAGGATCGCGCAAAGCAGCCATCAATTCCTTCAGCCCCTCAATAGAGCGCACATCTTGGGGAGGCGTTTTGGCCACGGGTGATCAGCGCCGGTTTTTCTGTTTCTCTTGCCACCAGCGCGTCCAGACAGTGAGGCCGATGGCGAAGGCCACGCCAATACCGCTAATGATCAGGGCTTCCGTCGTCGTCATTCTCAGAATCACTTTGTTCCGTCGATGCTATGGTAATGACCATGCAAGCGCCATAGCAAATTAAGCCCGCCATCATGAGTGTGACACTGCCGGCGATGGTATCGGCAGCGAGAAAAGCACCTACGAAATAAGCGATTGCGAGTTGCGCCAGAATATCTGCGTTTCGTTCTGCAACGGACTTCATTGATGCCTCCAATTTGAAGACACCAAATGGCGCTTTGCTAGATCATACAAACAAAACGTACCACAATTATTATAGTAAAGCGATAACCTAGGTTAATGTGCTACCTGCCGTGCGCTATCAAACAGATGAATGCACTCAAGCCACAGGCCGGTGGGGCACTATTGCTGCTTGTTACCCTTTGGCAGTGGCGCTTTCAGCGAAGTTCGGAATTTTCTTTCCATGCCACTTTGGCTTCGCCAAAACCCGCCAATCGACACGACCAAAGGAGAAACACCATGCCGATTAAAGAATCCAAATACATCTGGCGGAACGGTGTGATGGTCCCTTGGGCTGAGGCGACCACCCATGTGATGACCCACGCGCTTCTCTATGGCACGTCGGCCTTTGAAGGCATTCGCGCCTATCAAACCAACAAGGGCACGGTGATCTTCCGCAACGAGGCGCATATCGATCGGCTGTTCTATTCGGCCAAGATCTACGGCATCGGAATCCACTACACCCGCGATGAAGTGATGGAAGCGGCGCGCCAAACGGTGCGGGAAAATGGTCTGCAGTCGGCCTATATCCGCATGAACGCTTATCTTGGCTATGGCGAGATTTCTCCAGCAGCCGTCGGCGCCCCCGATGAACTCGACATCATCGCCTTCGAATTCGGCCGCTATTTGGGTGACGAAGGCATTAAGCAGGGCATCGATGTTTGCGTCAGCTCGTGGCGGCGCAGTGCGCCAGGAACGATCCCTGCGGGCGTGAAAATGGCGGGCAATTATCTCTCAAGTCGTTTGATCACCAGCGAGGCAAAAGGCCGTGGGTGCACGGAGGGAATTGGCCTTAGCCATAGCGGCAATGTCTCCGAAGGCGCCGGCGAGAATCTATTCATGGTGCACCGGGGCAGGATCATCACCCCGCCCATGGCTGCGTCGATCCTTGGCGGGATTACCCGCGATTCGGTGATCACCATGGCGAAAGACCGCGGCATTGACGTCGTGGAGCAAGAAATCTCCCGTGAAATGCTCTATGCAGCAGACGAATTGTTCTTCACAGGGACCGCAGCCGAAGTGACACCCATTCGCTCCGTCGACGGCATTGCGATTGGTGAGCAAGGGAACAAACCGGTGACCTCGCAGCTCCAAGAGGCATTTTTCGGTCTTTTTGATGGGACCACGGAAGACACTTATGGGTGGCTCGATCCTATTGGGGGCTGACCCCAGGCCTAAGGTGCTGGCCGTTTAAGTGATCGCTTTTCAAAGGCGAGGGGCGATCCTAAAGTCCGGAACAGTCATTCTAACTTGTTCTGATCCTCCGTTCGCGGCAGGCTGACCGCAAAAATAGGGAGGTTGGCCGTGAGCGAGAAGGGTGCATGCCTTGTCATCGGGGCTGGTGACGACACAGGCGGTGCAGTGGCGCGCGCCTTTGCCCGCGAGGGCTACACAAGTTGCCTCGTGCGACGGCCGCGCAACACCGAAGAGCTTGAGGGGCTGGCGCAATCGATCCGTGACGAAGGTCATCAGGCGATAGCGATGCCAGCTGATGCTCGGGACGAGGACGAAATGATCGCCCTGGTCAACAGAATTGAGGCGGATGTTGGCCCTATTGAAGTCGCCGTCTTCAACATCGGCGCCAATGTGCAGTTTCCGATTTTAGAGATGACATCCCGCGTCTATCGAAAAGTCTGGGAAATGGCGTGTTTCTCAGGTTTTTTGATGGGCCGAGAGGTGACGCGTCATATGCTTCCCCGCGGGCGCGGGACCATCATCTTCACCGGCGCCACAGCAAGTTTCCGCGGCCGGGAAAATCTCTCCGCTTTTGCAGGTGCCAAGCATGCGCTGCGGGCGTTGGCACAATCCATGGCGCGGGAGCTAGGGCCGAAAAACATTCATGTCGCCCACACCATCATCGATGGCATGATCGACTCGCGCTTTATCAGGGAAAACGTTCCCGCGGTCGATGATCTCCGCGAAACCGATGGTATTCTGAACCCGGACCACATCGCTCAGAACTATGTGATGCTGCACAATCAACCGCGCGACGCATGGACCCATGAATTGGACCTTCGTCCGTGGAAAGAACAATGGTAGGAGACAAAGATGACCGTGACCGCTGAATTCCATTTCGACTTTGGAAGTCCCAATGCCTATTTCTGCGCCCGCGTTTTGCCAGAGATTGAAGAGCGCACAGGTGTGACCTTTCAATGGGTACCGGTGCTGCTGGGCGGTATTTTCAAAGCGACCGAAAACCAAGCGCCATGGATGGCCTTTGCCCATGTGAAGGGGAAGGTGGCCTATGAGCAGCTCGAGATCACGCGCTTCCAAAAAGATCATGGGATCACCAACTTTCTTCTGAACCCAAACTTTCCAATGGTGACGTTGATGATGATGCGCGGGGCAACGGCTGTTGAGGGCACCGACGATTTCCGGACCTACTGTGACGCCTGTTTTCGAGGTATGTGGGAAGACGGAAAGAAGATGGATGACCCCGATATTCTTCTCGGTGCGCTTAATGATGCTGGCCTCGACGGCGCGGCTATTTTTGAGAAGGCACAAACCCCGGATGTCAAAGCCAAATTGATCGAGCGCACCAATGACAGTGTTGAGCGCGGCGCCTTCGGTATCCCGACTTTCTTTGTCGGTGATGAAATGTTCTGGGGCAAAGAGAGACTGGGTCAGATCGAGGCTGAAATCATGAAGCAAAAGGGCTAACCCTCTGGTTCCTGAGTTTTTCTTTCTGTTTGCTGATCGCGCGGGGACATTCGTCTTTGCGTTGTCGGGCGGTGTTGCTGCGGTCCGGCGGGACATGGATCTCTTTGGCGTCGTGATGCTGGCGTTTCTGCCGGCGGTTGGCGGCGGAACCTTGCGTGATCTGTTGCTCGATGAGCCGGTGTTTTGGCTGGCGGATTCTTGGATCCTGCTCTTCGCCGTGGCGGGCGGGATCGCCGCGTTTTTTGCCGCATCAGCCATTGACGCATGGAAGCCGCTTCGATGGGCGGATGCTGCGGGCCTTGCTCTTTTCGCCGTGTCCGGCGCGGCAAAGACCTATGAGTTAGGCCACAACACCGTCGTTGTGCTGATGATGGGTCTCATCACGGCGACGTTTGGCGGCTTGTTGCGCGATGTGGTTGCCAATCGTGAGCCGCTTATCTTGAAGGAAGACATCTATGCCACCGCGGCGCTTTTTGGCGCGTTGGTCTTTGTGTTGCTGGTGTCGATGCCCGGGTTGGAAGCGGCAGCGTTTTTCGGGGCATGCGCAGCAGCCTTTACCCTGCGAGGGGCGGCAATCATTTTCGGCTGGGCGTTACCGAAGCCAAGGCGATAAGTCGTCAAATGTCCCTGTGACGCCAGGGCCATTGTCAGTCTTTGCCCCTCCTAAGGTAAAAATTGGACCTGACTAGACCCGATTAGTCTCGACTTCTTTCATTTTACCGGACTTTGGGCGCCACTTCGCTGAATTCTGTCGTGAATTGTGGCGCGTTTCGAAAATCTGTCGTTTTTCGTCCGGGACGATCTGCCCTTATTGATCTTACATTTTTTTTCGAGAGATGCGCATTTTTGCGAGGGATATGTCGTCCTAAGTGTACTTTATGGTACGATTAGATCTCCATGGAGGGATCCAACGATGTCAGACGTATCGGCACTACGATCGAGTTTCGGACAGTCGGCAAGGTCAAGCTATATGTCCGGGTTGGTGGCCTATGCTGTGGGCCGGGGGCTTCCGCTTTCCGCGATCGAAGCGCGGACGGGAATGAAAGGGTACGACCTGTTCGATCCTAATGGATCGCATAGTGAAGACTTTCCGGCCATGATTTGGCAATTGCTTGAGGCGCGTTTCCCGAATGAGGTGATTTCTCTCAGCATGGCGATGTCCGCCCCCTACACAATGTTCGGTGCACTGTTCACAGGCGCAGAGTTTGCCAAGTCGCTGAGGGTGTCACTGACACGCATTGCCCGTAACCGCCTCCTTTACTCACCGACGATGGTCATGACGTTCTCGGAGCAAGGCGACGAGTACAAATTCACCTGCAATCATCCCCGTAACGCTTCAGAAGATGGTCGCGGGGCAGAGGTCGGTATGGGCCTCGTTGTGCGGTTTATCCGTGAAGTGCTTGGACTAGAGGAAGCGGTGAAACGCATGGAGCTGACCAACAGGCCCCATGGTCCTCTCCATCACTACCAGTCGTTCTTCCGTGTTCCCATTCGGTTTCAGCAAGATGAACCCGCCGTGATCTTGCATCGGGCAAGCTTGGATAAGCCATTACGACAGGCTGATGTTGAGCTTTTCACCTTTATTGAACGCTATTTCGAAGAAGGTTTGCGGCTTGCAGACCGCGATGGATTACCGATTGAGGTCCAACGCTTGCGCGAGGGAATTCTCCAGAACGCGTCGCGCGGTGAATTCAGTGCGGCGGCGGCGGCGAGCGGTGTGAACATGAGCCTCCGTGCGGCTCAACGCCTCGCCGCGCAACACGGAACGTCGCTTCATGATCTGATCACGGATGTGAGGCGCGCCGCTGCAGAAAAATACCTCAGTAACCGCGAGATCGACACCGAAACCGTTGCTGCGCTGACGGGTTACTCCGAAGCGCGCGCGTTTCGCCGGGCCTTCAAACGATGGACGGGTCTGACGCCATCGGAATATCGCCGCGGCATGCCGCCTTCTGCTGACGATCATGCTTAACGCTGCGGTTTTTTTCCGTGGACAAGCAAGCCGATCGGTTTCATCTCGACCTGGTCAGGCGGCTAGACGACCGCGTGGGCGTTCTTTTGCGCTCCCGAGGAAAGTCCGGGCTCCCTGGCGGCAGGGTGCCGGGTAACGCCCGGCCAGCGTGAGCTGAGGGAAAGCGCCACAGAGACCAGACCGCCCCTTTCGAGGGGTCAGGGTGAAAAGGTGCGGTAAGAGCGCACCGCCGAGCCGGCAACGGCCTCGGGTCAAGGCAAGCCCCACCCGGAGCAAGACCGAATAGGGACGGCGTGCGCGTTCTCTTGGGTCCTTTGAGGCCACATGAACGTCGCAGGCCCGCCGCCAGGCTGAGCCGTCCGGGTTGGTTGCAGGAGCGAGTGCGCAAGCGCTCGCCATGAGATGAATGGTCGTCCGAAAGGGTTCGTTCGCGGACCCTGGGACAGAACCCGGCTTACAGGCCGCCTGGCACTTTTCCCCAACCGCGAACACCTTCACAGCGTTAACCTTCGTTGCGTTTTCGTTAGCGTGATCAACTGTCGGTACCTGCTCAAATCTTCACAGAGCTTTGAAAGCCCATTGTTTCCCATGATGACCCATGATATCCCAGATTTGACCAATCTAGACCGACAAGAGGTGCGGCGGATCCCATGAATGCCGCGACGGACAATCAGGCCTCTCAAGAGGTGCAAGCGAGCCCCGCCCGGTTCACCGGTCGGTACGCGGGCAAGATTGATGCGAAGGGCCGCATCGTCGTGCCGCCGGAATTTCGGCAGCGCCTCCAAAACAATGAGATTTTCGTCTTTCCTCATTTCGATGAGCCGCTTCTTCAGTGCGGTGACGATCAGCTGGTCAACGATTTGCTCTCAGCCCTCGGTGGGCTTGATGAATTCGACGAGGACCGTGCGATCTTAGAAGAGGAAATCACCGGCGGGGTGATGCGTCTCGGGATCGATGACACCGGCCGCACCAGCCTACCCAAATCGCTTGGTGAACACGCAGCGCTCGAGGGCGCGTTGGGGTTTGCGGGCAGGGGGCAACATTTTGTTCTAGGAACCGCGGCTTATCTCGATCAGCGCCGTGATATCGCGCGTGCGGCTGCTACCAAGCACCGTGAAACGCTCCGTGCCCGTATGTTGCCCTCCGTCCGATCACGGAGGTCGTCATGAGCGATCATGTTCCCGTGATGCTCCCCGAAGTGCTCGAAGCCTTGCAGCCGCAGGCGGGGCACGCGGTTGTCGACGGCACTTTTGGTGCTGGCGGCTACACCGCCGCGATCCTTGAAACCGGCGCGCATGTCATCGCTTTTGATCGGGACCCAAAAGCGATTGCTGAAGGGCGAAAGCGCTTTGCTGACCACGCTCAGCTGCGCTTGACCGAGGCCCCTTTTGATACGCTTGATCAAGAGGTTGAGCCTGGCAGCGTCGATGGCGCTGTTTTTGATCTTGGTGTGTCCTCGATGCAGCTTGACCAGTCCGAGCGCGGCTTTTCCTTCATGCGCGATGGACCACTCGATATGCGCATGGGTCAGGGCGCGTCGGCGGAAGAGCTCGTCAACACAGCAGAGCAGGCCGACCTTAAGACCATTCTTTGGCAGTATGGTGAAGAAAAGCGATCGGGCTCGCTTGCCGCCGCAATCGTCCGAGAACGGCAAAAGGCACCGATCAAGACCACGGGAAGCCTTGCCGCGATCGCTGGTGTCCAGCGGGCTAAGGATAAGATTCATCCGGCGACCCGCATGTTCCAAGCCATTCGTATCTTCGTCAATGATGAACTAGGTCAGCTCGTCAGAGCCCTGATGGCAGCCGAACGGGTGTTAAAGGAAGGCGGTCGTTTGGTCGTTGTCACCTTCCACTCCCTCGAAGATCGCATCGTAAAACGCTTTTTCTCGATGGCATCGGGCGGCGAGGGCGGAGCGTCTCGCCATCAACCCGAGATTATGCGCGACGCGCCAAGTCTTGAGCTTATTTCTCGACGGGCGATTGCCGCTAGCGATGACGAAGCCGCGATCAACCCCCGCGCGCGCTCCGCTAAATTGCGCGCTGCGATTCGTACATCGGCGCCGGTGACCAATTGGACCGATGACCGCCTTCAGCGCCTTGGTGCGCCATCCCTCGTTTTTTCGTCCCTTCAACGTCAGTGGAGCTCATCATGATCCGTGTGCTTGCCCTTTGTGTTCTTGCCGTTTCGCTTTCTGCTAGCGCGATCTTCCGTTTGCATACGGAGACAGTGGTGAGGGCAGAAAGGCATGAACTTGCTCGGCTCGATCGCGAGCAGGGCCATATCGAATCCGAACTTGACCGTCTTCGCTTCGAGGTGGAGGTTTTAGCATCCGCGCCGCGCCTTCATGAGCTGACCGCTGATCGTTTACCGCTCACCCCTGGGAGCGTGCGCCAGACCGCGGATGGTGAAGGCCTCCGCGAGGTGCTCGATCCCGTTGCACGGTGGGAGCAAGAAAGATGAGCAGCACAGGCGCTGAGCGTTTTCAGGTTGAGATGCTCTTCGACGAAATCGCCAGTCAGCGGGCGGAGGACATTGAACCCACAACGTCCGATGACAGCATCAAACGTCGATTGATGCTGTGCGGTATCGGTCTGGCAGCGGCCTTTGGTCTTCTCGGTGTCAGGAGCATTGATCTTGCCCTCGATACACCGGCACCAAGCTACGATGTGGCCCGCGCGGCGGCGACGGCAGAGGCGAGCCGCCTGGAAGACAGCGAAGGCCGTGTGCTTGCCATCAATGTACCGGCCTATGGCCTCGCCATTCACGGCCGGGATGTGTGGGATCCTGAAGAGGCCGCGCTCGGTCTTGCCTCGATTTTCCCATCGGTTGATCCGGACAAGTTGCGGGTGATGCTATCGGCGGAGCAGCGGGTCGTGATTGATCGGGTGATCAATGACGGCGAGCGCGAGGCGGTCATGGCACTCGGGCTTCCTGGTCTCAGCTTTCCGCCAACCGAGCAGCGCGTCTATCCCCAGGGCAGGCTTTTTAGCCACGCTGTGGGCTATCAGATACCCGGACGAGGCGGCGTGACCGGCCTAGAGGGTGCAGCCACACTGCGCGATCTCGAAGGGCCGCAAGCGACGACCCTGAACGTTACGGTCCAAACGATTTTGCTGAGTGAGCTTGAGCGGGCGATGCAACGTTTCAGCGCCAAGGCCGCTTGGGGGATTGTGATGAATGCCCGCGACGGTTCGGTCGCGGCGATGGCCAGTCTTCCTGACTTTGATCCAAACGTGCCAGGACAAAGCCCGGCTGCCGCGCGGCGAAACCGTCTCGTCTCGGACAATTATGAGCTTGGTTCAGCGCTCAAAGCCCTCACGGTTGCAGCGGCGCTTGAAACCGGTATCGCCGATCTCGACACCCAGGTTGACGTCCGTTCGCCGCTTGTCATTGGCGAGTGGGAGATCGAGGATTACTCGATCAAGGAACCGATGATGTCGGTCGAGCGCGTGCTGGCGACCTCCTCCAATATCGGCACCGGCCAATTGGCGCTTGCGCTTGGTTCGGATCGCTTTGTTGAGATTTTGGCGCGCTTTGGGCTGACCGATCGGCTGAAAACCGCGTTGCCGGAGGGCCGCACGCCTCTTTTGCCGCCGCGTTGGGGCGAAGCAGAAGTCGTCACGGCGTCTTATGGCCACGGTATCGCGGTATCGCCTTTGCACTTGACCGCTGCCTTCGCAGCCACGGTGAACGGCGGTCACTTGGTCAAACCGCGCTTCTTTCAAGATGATCCGATTGAAAAGGAAACGATCCTTCGTCCAGAAACCAGCGCTGCGATGCGGCGGGGCTTGCGATCCGTGATCACGAACGGAACCGGCGGCAACGCCGAGGCCATGGGTTATTATGTGATCGGCAAAACGGCGACGGCTGATAAGCCGGTCCGAGGCGGCTATCTTGATGACGGCCCATTGCTTTCGAGTTTCATCGGTGCGTTCCCTGGCCATGACCCGGCTTACGTTTTGCTGATCTCTCTCGATGAGCCGCAGGGCACGGCGGACACCTATGGGTATGCCACCGCTGGATGGACGGCGGCACCGACGTTCCGCCGGGCTGTCGAGCGGCTTGCGCCTGTCTTAGGCGTGATGCCCGTCCGCGAGGATGAGGCGGCCGACGGTTTTCTTGACCGCCAGCTTCCAACCATCGAGACTCCCGACAGCACGACGAACGGAGAGGCAGGCAGAGACGCCCGATGAAACTCCAGGAAATGACAGCGCTTGCCCGGCGTCTGCCGGAGGTCGAGATCAAGGCGCTGACAGCCAACAGCCAACAAGTCCAAGCTGGGTCTCTTTTTGCCGCGCTTGAGGGTGTCCACGTTGATGGGCGCCGGTTTATTCCTGATGCGGTGGAACGCGGGGCTGTGGCCGTGCTTGCCCGCCCGGGGACTGAGGCGCCTGTGCCTGTCATCGAAAGCGAGCAACCGCGCCTGACTTTGGCGCAGCTCGCCATGGCCTTCTACCCTGGGCAGCCACGGGTGATTGCTGGCGTGACGGGCACCAATGGGAAGACGTCGGTGGCGCGTTTCGCCAGCCAGCTCTGGACTGCGCTTGGGTGTTCTGCGGGAAGCATGGGTACCCTCGGTGCGTTTGCTCCGGGTTATGAGTATGCACTGAAACACACCACACCTGATCCCGTGGAAGTGCACCAGGTGATTTCATCCATGGCAGGCATGGGCGCTACCCATCTTGCGATGGAGGTGTCGAGTCACGGTCTTTCGCAATACCGCGCCGATGGTGTGAATTTTAGCCTTGCAGCCTTCACCAACATCACGCGCGACCATTACGATTATCACCAGTCCCATGCGGCGTATTACGCGGCCAAACGGCGCTTGTTCACCCAGCTCCTTCCGCGTGGTGGGAGTGTGGTGATATGCAGTGATGGTCCTGGTGCCGATCAAGCCGTCGCGGATGCCAAAGCAGCGGGCCGACATCCTGTCACCGTTGGACGCAAAGGCGATCTTCTTCAATTGGTGTCGGTTGCTGCAACGGCCAGCGGACTTGATGTCGTTGTTCACGCGCTGGGTGAGACCTATCGGCTGGCCCTCCCGCTCGTCGGATCTTTCCAGGCAGACAATGCATTGGTTGCTGCGGGTCTTGTGATCGAAAGCGGTTATGATCCAAAGGATGTGCTGCCTCAGCTCGAGACGATCTCTGCTGCGCCCGGACGGATGGAGCTCGCGGACGTCTTAACGACGGACACAGGCACGGCTGGGGTTTATGTTGACTACGCTCATACACCGGCTGCGGTTACCACGGTCCTTGAGGCCATCCGTCCCCATACCAAAGGGCGGGTTCATGTGATTATTGGCGCTGGGGGTGATCGGGACAAGGAGAAACGAGCCCAGATGGGCGCGGCCGCACACCAAGGCGCAGACGTCGTGATCATCACCGATGACAATCCCCGGTCTGAAGACCCGGCTGTCATTAGAAAGCAGGTCGCCGCCGGTGCGCCGGGCGCGAAGGTTATCGGCGATCGGCGTGAGGCGATTTTCGAGGCTGTTCAAGAACTTGCGGCCAATGACACGTTGGTGATCGCGGGCAAAGGTCACGAACGAGGCCAAACAATCGCCGGGGTGACCTATCCCTTTAGCGACGTGGATGTCGCCCGGGCCGCGGTCCAACACGAAAGGCTCAACGCATGAACGCATCCCCCCTTTGGAAAGACTATCAAGTGGCTGCTGCGACGAGGGGGACGGCGCGGGGCGGAGGAGCTTGGACAGCTTCTGGCTTATCAATTGACACGAGAACACTGCGGCCAGGGGACATATTTGTCGCCATCGAAGCTGAGCGTGATGGCCATGACTTCTTACCGCAAGCTTTTGAAGCTGGGGCATCCGCGGCCCTTGTGAGCCTACCCGTGGATGAAACATTCGGCCCACAGATCGTTGTCAAGCACACGCTAACAGCACTCGAAGCCTTGGCCGCTGCTGCGCGCGACCGGAATTTTGGCAAGCTGGTCGGCGTCACGGGAAGCGCTGGGAAGACCACCACCAAAGAGATGTTGCGGTTCGCCATGGCGCCTGCGGGCGAGGTCCATGCCGCGGACAAGAGCTTTAACAACCATCTTGGTGTCCCGCTGACCCTGGCTGCGCTTCCTGCCAGGGCATCAATCGGTGTTTTTGAGATGGGCATGAACCATGCCGGTGAGATTCGTGGCCTGACGACCCTGGTTCAGCCGCATATTGCAGTCATCACCACGATCGCCGCGGCCCATTTGGAGTTTCTAGGCTCTATGGAAGCCATTGCCGACGCCAAGGCAGAAATCGCGGAGGGCGTGCGCCGCGGCGGCGCTATCGTGCTGCCTGCGGATAATCCCTATATCGATCGTCTTATTCAGCGCAGCCGGGAGGCGGGTGCCGTGGCGATCACCACCTTTGGTGAAGCAGGCAAAGAGGCAAGGATCGAAGGCATTGAGACGCTGTCTGAGGGGTTGACGGTGAAGGCGGATATTCTCGGCGAACCCATTTGTTTTCGCCTGCACGCCGAGGGCGCTCATATGGCGTCCAACGCCGTGGCAGCTTTGCTCGCCGCAGCCTTGGCCGATGTCGATATCAAACAGGCTGCTGAGGCGATTGAAGGGTTTCGTCCCGGCGGCGGTCGCGGTGCGACGGTGTCGCTGACCTTTGGCGATCTCTCCGTCGCAGTGATTGACGAGAGCTACAACGCCAACCCCGCTTCGATGCGGGCCACACTTTCGGTTTTAGCGAGCCGAAAGCCTCAAGGCCGAAAGATCGCGATCTTAGGAGAGATGCGGGAGCTAGGCCCCGACGCAGCCGCGCTCCATGCTGATCTCGCGAGCGATGCGGCGGCCGCCGCAGACCTCGTCTACACCGCCGGCCCGATGATGGAGCATCTTCGACAGGCGCTTCCGAGCGATAAACGCGGCGCGCACACGGACAACGCCGAGGATCTTCTTCAAGTTTTGTTAGAGAATCTCCAGGATGGCGACCTTCTGCTTTTCAAAGGGTCGAACGCCTCTAGGGTCGGCCCGCTTGTGGCGAGCCTCATTGAGGCTTCGAAGGGGAAGTAATGCTCTATCATTTGTTCGTTCCGCTGGCGGACGAGTTCCAAATTTTCAATCTTTTCAGGTACATCACGTTCCGTGTTGGCGGTTCGATCATGACCGCGCTGATCGTCGCCTTTTTGGTGGGTCCTGGCCTCATCAATTGGATGCGCACGAAGCAAGGCAAAGGTCAGCCGATCCGTAAGGACGGACCACAGACCCATATCGTTGAAAAGGCAGGAACGCCGACCATGGGCGGGGTTCTGATCCTGCTGTCGGTTGTCGTCTCGACGCTGCTCTGGGCGCCGCTGAACAACGGTTATGTTTGGATGGTGTTGTCGGTCACCTTGGTCTTTGGGCTTCTTGGTTTCTATGATGACTATCTCAAGGTGAAAAAGCAGACGGCCGATGGCGTGGTTGGATCGATGAAACTTGTCGTCCAATTTGCGCTTGCTTTTGCCGCTGGTGCCGCGTCGATCGCGATCTTCCGTTCGTCGGCCAATGTGGATCTCGACATGGCCACGGGACTCGCGCTTCCCTTCATTGGTATGATCTTACCTCTCGGTATCCTGATCTATCCTTTTGCGGCGGTGGTGATCGTCGGCTCGTCGAATGCCGTCAACCTGACCGACGGATTGGATGGCCTGGCGACTGTTCCCGTGATCATGGCCGCGGGAAGCTTTGGGTTGATTGCCTACCTCACGGGACGGGCCGACTATGCCCAATATCTTGGGATCGTCTACGTGCCGGGTGCTGGCGAACTTGCCGTCATTTGCGGCGCGATGATCGGAGCTGGACTTGGCTTTTTGTGGTTCAATGCACCGCCGGCAATGATCTTTATGGGCGATACTGGCTCTTTAGCGCTCGGCGGCGCGCTTGGTGCCATCGCGGTCGCGGTGAAGCACGAAATCGTGCTGGCGATCGTCGGTGGGCTCTTTGTTTTTGAAGCGCTCTCGGTGATGATCCAGATCGCGAGCTTTAAGCTCACCGGCAAACGCGTCTTTCGCATGGCGCCGGTGCACCACCATTTCGAGCAATTGGGCTGGAAAGAGCCCACCATTGTGATCCGGTTTTGGATCATTGCCTTTGTTTTGGCCCTGATCGGGCTCAGTACACTGAAGTTGAGGTAAGATGCTTAAGAGCGGCCGCTTTCCAGAAGAGGGCCTTCTGGCTTATCTTGGACCGGCGCTGACCGTTTCAGCGCTCGCGGCGCTTGAAGGCAGGGGCTATAAGATCATCGAGCTGGTCGTTCCTGGTCAACCCGATAGCGATCTACCAGACGACATCGATGGCCTGATCACCGGTATCGGCTGCACCCATCCGTTACGCGGCGCCTTTCAGACTGAGGTCGAGCGGCGCGGCTTACCATGTGCGACGGATTTGGCGTTTCTCGCCGAGATCCAGCTTACGATGACGGCAAAACCGCGCCATCGCATTGTGATCACGGGCTCTGCGGGCAAGAGCTTCACAGCTGTCCTGGCCCAGCATCTCTTGCTCCAAGGGGGCGTGCAGGCCGAATGGGTCTCGGACGACGAGGGCTACCTCAACATCTTGGGCTCGAAGTGCGAAGCTGCGCTTTTAGAAGTGCCCACAGCCTCCTGCCGAGAGGCCATTGGCCTGCATCCAGGCGTCGTTGCGGTCCTCAACCTATCGGATGAGCAGGGCGGGCCGATTGCGCCTTCTTTGCGCGATGCGGCTGCCGATTTGTTGGTCTCAGCGCCGGTTGGTGTTCTTGGCGCTGATGATTTGGGAACTCAAAGCCTGATGATGACCGCGCGTCGGCGCATGCGGCCCGGCCATCAACGTTTGGTCCCCATATCGGGTGGAGCAACGCTAAGTGATGGCTGTTTCGCGCTTGATCAATCGATTTATGCCAACACGAAAGGGCGCACCCGCCGGATTGCTCAATTCAGCGGAAGCCCAGTTCTCTTAGGAACACATCTAGCCCAAGACGCGGCTGCGGCCGTTGCGCTGGCCATGGAATTTCACATCAACGACACCAGCATTGGCAACGGTCTTGCGAGCTTCCGTGGGCTTGCTGGACGGTTTGACTGTATCGGGACGGATGGCCGGGTTGTCTTTGTCGATGATCGTGCCTCGACATCGCTGGCTTCGACGGAGGCGGCGATCGCTGCGTGCCCGGATGTCTTTTGGATTGGCCAGACGCTCGGACCCCTGCCGAAGAAGATCAAATCGTCGATCAGAAGCTCCTTTTACATCACGCCGCCGGATGGCTCTGGTCCTCCTGCCGACGGGATTGTCACGTTCAAGGACGCCGACGAGGCGACCGCGGCGGCGCTTCGCGCAGCGAGTGATGTGATGCGCACAGAACCCCAAGCAACGCCCGTGATCCTCTTTTCCCCGGGTGGACATGGTTTGGAGCGGCAAGGGGAACTCTTCCGCATCAAGGCGTTAGGGTTCTTGAGCGAAGGACAGCGCGCCCATGGTTGAAGCTGTCTTTGCAAGGCTTGAGGCGCGGTCACCGATCTGGACGTCGCGCGCTTTCGCCGGGTTCGATCAGCTCCTGATCCTCGCCTTTGGCACTTTGGCGGTGCTGGGGCTGGTGTTGTCGTTCGCCGCTGGTCCGGTGGCAGCTGGGCGTATTGGTATCGCCGATCCTTTCCACTTCACTGAGCGCCATGTTTTGTTCTTGGCCCTGACGACCATCGCGGTATCCTTTACTGCGATGTTGCCGATCACGATGGCCCGCAGATTGGGTGTCTTGGTTGCACTCGGTGCGCTGGTGTTGATCATTGGCGTCTTGTTGTTCGGTGCGGAAATAAAAGGCGCAAGGCGCTGGATGCATATCGCTGGATTTGGTCTTCAGCCATCTGAATTCTTGAAGCCCGGTTTTATCATGACCGCGGCTTGGTTTCTTTCGGCAAAGCCAGAGGATGGGTTTCCCGGCAGTCTTGCGAGCCTTTGTCTTTATGGTGTGGCCTCAATCCTGCTGCTGTTGCAGCCCGACTATGGACAGTGGGTGCTGCTGACGGGCATTTGGGCTTTGATGTTCTTCGTTGCGGGCTGGAGTTGGGCTTGGATCGGAGGCCTTGGTTCTGCTGCTGCGGGCGCTATGGCGGTGGGGTATGTCACCCAAGATCATGTCCGGAGCCGGATCGATCGCTTTTTCGCGCCCGGAAGCGGGGAGACCTATCAAACCGATAAGGCGGCCGAAGCCATTTCTTCGGGCGGAATCTTTGGCCACGATCTTCATGAGGCAGCGGGGGTTAAAGCCTCTCTGCCTGATGCGCATACAGATTTTATCTACGCCGTTGCGGTTGAAGAGTTTGGTGTGATCGCTGGTCTGCTCATTATCGGTCTGTTTGCGCTCATTGGTTGGCGCGGCTTGGTTGCGGCGTTGAAAACGGACGATGTCTTTAAGCGCTGCGCCATTGCGGGCCTGACGAGCGCGGTGTGCCTGCAAGCGGCGATCAATATCGGCGTGAATGTCGGGCTCTTGCCGGCGAAGGGGATGACCTTGCCGTTCGTTAGTTATGGCGGCTCATCAACCTTGGCACTGGGGCTCACCATGGGGCTGCTCTTGGCCCTGACGAGAAAGCGAAAGACATGAAGCTGGCGCTCGCGGCGGGTGGCACGGGCGGGCACATGTTTCCCGCCCAGGCATTGGCGGAAGAGGCAAAGGCCAGGGGATGGTCTGTCCTCTTGCTCACAGATGCACGCGGCAATCGGTACACCGAGGGATTTCCGGCAAATCGTAAGGTGCTGTTAAGTGCAGCCAGTCCGAGCGCAAAGGGCATCATGGCCAAGCTGCGCGCGGGTTTTACACTGTTGGGCGGCATCATGAAGGCGCGGTCGGAGCTGAAAAAATTTGGCGCCGATGTCGTGGTTGGGTTCGGCGGCTATCCCTCTGCGCCCTCCATGGTCGCAGCCCAACGGCTCAAATTGCCCACAGGGATCCACGAGCAAAACGCGGTCCTCGGACGAGCCAACCGCTTGGCAGCAGGTCGAGCCGGTTTCATCGCCCACGGTTTTCCTATTTTAGAAAAGCACCCCGGCGCGGCCGCCCAGTTGGAGCAAACGGGCAACCCCGTCCGCCGCGCCGTTCTTGACGCAGCCGACGCCCCGTTTGACCCGCCAGAGGAAGAAGGAACGCTTCGTCTCTTGATCTTTGGCGGCAGTCAGGGGGCGTCTCTTTTCGCTAAAGTCTTTGCGCCTGCCATTGCCAGTCTCCCGCAAACGCTCCGTGAGCGCCTCAATGTTACCCATCAAGTCAATGATGATCTCAGCGAAGAGACCGCCAAGATCTATGAGCGAGCCGGTGTCGAGGCGGAGATCGCCCCGTTTTTTAAAGATCTGCCCGAACGGATCGCTCAGACCCACCTTGTTGTGGCGCGTTCTGGGGCGTCGAGTGTCGCAGAGCTTGCGGTGATCGGCCGTCCATCGCTTCTGGTTCCTCTTAAAATTGCCATGGACGACCATCAGACGGTGAACGCGCAGGTGCTCACCGAGGCGGGCGCTGCGCAGCTCATTCACGAGGATGACTTGTCGCGGCGGTCGGCCGCTTCGGCGCTCAGCAAGCTTCTGAGTGACCCCGAAGGTTTGACGCGCATGGCGGAGGCGGCGAAGGGGAGAATGGAAGCGGGCGCGGCGCAAACGCTCGCTGATCTTGTCGCGGCATTGGCCCCTAAGGCTTCTACGGCGGCGTAGCCAAAGAAGGCCCCTCTATTGACTGAAAACGATATCAAAATTCGCCTGCCGTTCCCCTCGGGACGTATCCATTTTGTGGGGATCGGCGGCATCGGTATGAGCGGGATTGCCCGCGTGATGCTTAATCTTGGCTATGAGGTGGGCGGCTCGGACATTGTCGAGAGTGACACTGTCCAACTTTTAAGGGGCCGCGGGATCGATGTCGCCATTGGCCATCGGGCGGACAATATTGGCGATGCGGCAGCGGTGGTGGTTTCCACCGCCATTGGCCCCGCCAACCCCGAGGTCGCAGCGGCCAGGGCGCGCCACATTCCTGTGGTGCGGCGGGCCGACATGCTGGCGGAGATCATGCGGCTGAAGTGGAATGTCTGCGTGGCTGGCACCCACGGAAAAACCACCACGACGTCAATGATCGCGGCTCTTCTTGATGCCGGAAGCCTTGATCCCACCGTGATCAATGGCGGCGTGATCAACGCTTATGGATCCAATGCTCGCCCCGGTGAGGGCGATTGGATGGTGGTGGAGGCGGATGAAAGCGATGGGACGTTCGTTCGTCTACCAACCACCGTCAGTGTGATCACCAATATCGACCCTGAGCATTTGGACCATTGGGGTGATTTTGATGAGTTGCGCGCTGGTTTTGATCAATTTGTCGAGAACACACCCTTTTATGGTTTCGGCGTTGTTTGCCTTGATCACCCCGAGGTTCAGGCGCTGGTCGGACGGATCACCGATCGGCGTCTGATCACCTATGGCATGAACCCGCAAGCTGATGTGCGTGCGGAGAATATCAATTCAGCCAATGGTGTTCAGCATTTCGACATCCATTTTCGCGATCGTCACAGGTCTCTAAGTCGCATTGAGGGAGTGCGCCTACCCATGCCTGGGATCCATAACCTGCAAAACGCCATGGCTGCTGCGATTGTTGCCCGCGAGCTTGGCGTGACGGACGATCAAATTCTCAAAGGATTTGAAAGCTTTGGCGGGGTGAAGCGGCGCTTCACAGAGACCGGCGAGTGGAACGGCGTGCGCATCATCGACGATTACGGCCACCACCCGGTCGAGATCGCCGCGACGCTGCGGGCAGCCCGCGGTGTGACCGAAGGCCGTGTCATCGCGGTCATTCAACCGCATCGCTATACCCGTCTGGCCAATCTTTTCGATAGTTTTTGTGCCTGTGCCAACGAAGCCGACACGGTGCTCATCACGCCGGTTTACGAGGCGGGGGAGACCCCGATTGAAGGCGCTAATGCTGAGGCGCTCGCGCAAGGGATGGCCCGCAACGGTCATCGTAACGTCCGTGCCCTGAGCGGTGTTGAAGAACTCCCAGGTCTGATCGCCGCTGAGGCAAAAGAGGGTGACCTCGTGCTCTGCCTTGGCGCTGGCGACATCACCAAAGTCGCCCAGGCACTCCCAGCCGCCCTTGAGGCCCGTTCGTGAATGCACGGGTGATGGAGGAGGCGGCGCTTGCTCCTTTTACCTGGCTGCGGGTAGGCGGACCTGCGGATCGTCTGATCTTGCCTCGGGACGAGGCCGAGTTGCGCACCGCGCTGGCGGATATGCCAGCGAGCGATCCGTTGACCATCATCGGTGTGGGATCCAATCTCTTGGTTCGCGATGGCGGACTTGAAGGGAATGTCATTCGCCTTGGTCCTGGTTTCGGTTCTATCGTCGTGGATGGAACCCGGGTGACGGCGGGGGCCGCAGCACTTGATGCGAAAGTTGCGCGCAAGGCGGCGGCGGCCGGTGTCGGCGGCATCAGCTTCATGGCTGGTATCCCAGGCACGATTGGCGGAGCAATGCGCATGAACGCTGGCGCTTACGGGGGGGAGACCAAGGACATCCTGGTGTCGGCCCGTGCGCTCGATCGCCAAGGCCGCGTGGTGGAGCTCTCCCACGCCGACTTCAGTTTCTCCTATCGTCATGCGGACGTTCCGCCGGATCTCGTTTTGATTGAAGCCACGTTTGAGGGCTCTCTTGGGGAGCCTCAAGAGCTCGTGGCGGAGATTGATGCCATCATGACCCGCCGCGAAGAAACCCAACCCATACGCGAGAAGACCGGCGGCTCTACGTTCAAAAATCCTGACAAGGAGCAATCAGGCGGGCGCTCGGCATGGCAATGTGTGGATGCCGTTGGCGGTCGCGGCCGTGTTGTTGGCGATGCGCAAATGTCAGAGCTGCATGCCAATTTTATGATCAATCGGGGACATGCAACCGCCACTGACCTAGAAGCACTGGGTGAGGGAATCCGCGCGGATGCGAAAGCGCAATTGGGTGTCGATCTGGAGTGGGAAATCAAAAGGATCGGACGGTCATGACGGATACGAAAAAGATCGCTGTGCTGATGGGCGGATTTTCGAGCGAACGCGAAATCAGCCTCAAAAGCGGAAACAACGCGGTCGAAGCGCTGACCAGTTTCAATTCCTACGAGGTCGAAGCGATCGATGTGTCGCGCAAGATCGATCAGCAAATCCGCGCTAGCTTTGGCGGCTTAGGTCCTGATGTTGTCTTCAATGCCCTCCACGGGCCTTACGGCGAGGATGGCACGGTCCAGGGCATGCTCGAGATGATGGGCATCCCTTATACCCATTCCGGTGTCCAATCCTCCGCCCTCTGCATGGACAAGGCGCGCGCGAAAAAGATCATGAGTGATGCAGGGCTTCGCGTGCCTGCGGGCAGCGTGGTCGAAACCGCTAGCCTCCAGGGCGGCCATCCCATGGATGTGCCTTACGTTATCAAACCGATCGCGGAGGGTTCAACCTTTGGTGTGATCATCATCCGTGAGGAAACAGACGTCGCCCCGACCGCGGCGAGCCTCGATGATTCGATTTATAAGGGCCGGGCCATCGTGGAGGCGTATATTCCAGGCCGGGAGCTCACCGTGGCGCTGCTTGGCGATCGTCCGCTTGCCGTGACTGAAATTCAGGCCGCGTTTTATGACTATGAGGCGAAATACTCCGCCAACGCCGCGCCGCACGTGATCCCTGCTGAGATCCCGAACGATGTTTATGATGAAGCGCTGGCGATGGCGAAGACCGCGGGCATCACGCTTGGCTGTCGGGGGCTGAGCCGGGTGGATTTTCGTTGGGACCCAGAGCGCGGCGTTAAGGGACTGTTTATCCTCGAAGTGAATACCCAACCGGGGATGACCCAAACATCGCTTTCCGCGGAACAAGCCCAACATTGCGGCATCAGTTTCGCTGAACTTTGCCAGTGGATGGTCGAAGACGCCTCGTGCCTAAGGTAGCCAGCAGCGCGAAAAAGAAAAAACGCCCCGCCAAACGGGTCGTCACCCGGCGCAATGCAGGCAGACTAGAGACCATCGGTGCCCAGCTCGACAGCACCGTGACGACGTTTGGCAAAGGCGTTCTTCAGCTTGCGTTCATGACGGTCATCACGCTCGGTCTTTTGGCGCTGGTGGTCAGCGCCGCATCAGGACGATTAAGCCAGCTGCCCGACCGGCTCGCATGGCTTTCCGAGAGCGCAGCCCGAAGCTTTGGGCTTAATGTCTATCATGTCACCATCAAAGGCGGCGAGAGCTTGACCGAGCGTGAGGTGATGCAAGCCTTACGGGATGAACGGTTCGGCAGCGTCGTGGGGCGACCGCTTCTGTCGTTGGATGGCGATGCGATGCGAAACGCGCTTGAAAGCCTCGACCCGGTCAAGGCGGCGGTGGTGCAAAAACTTCTTCCGGATACTTTGCATGTGTCCATTCTCGAACGCGATGAACGTGCGCTCTACCTCAATGGCGATGGAACCTACTTTGTGGTCGATAGCCAGGGCGTCATTGTACGCCCTTCGTCTCCAACCGAGTACACCGACCTTCCCGTCATCAGTGGTACCGATGATCCGTCCCGGGCTGCGCCTTTTCTCCGTTTGCTGCGCGATCACCCAGCGATCCTCACACGGGTGAAAGGCATCGAAGTGGTCAGTGACCGTCGTTTTGATCTTCATTTCGGCAATGGATTTGTCGCTAAACTTCCCGAGGAAGATATTGGCGATGCGCTGACCCGTCTTGAGGCGCTTGAAGCCGGTGCAGGGCGACTCTCAGCGACCCTCGACTACATCGATCTGCGCGACCCGAAATGGGCTTACTATAAGCCGAAGGACGAGTAGTCTTGCCCGCGTGACCAGCACGCTGTTCCTCTCCGATGCCATCACGGCACTGGTTGCACCGGACGCCTATGATCCGGTGCATGAGGCGGTGCGGGCACCCAGCCTCTTTTCACGTAAGACCCAGGTGAAGCGGGGTGCAGGTACCCATCTTGAAGGCTTGGGGCGGCGTGATGAGGTCGTGGCTTGCTTACCGCTTGGCGCGACCAGCTGCCAGACCCTCAAAGTATCTGCCCAAATTGGTCGCCAAGTCAGCCATGGCGACATCAGCGACGCCGTCGAGACGGCGCTGCGTAAGGCGGGCGCGCCTGGCTTTGCGGTGATCTGCGCTGAGCCAACAGAGGTGAGGCTTGATGGCGCGATCGTTGAGGGCTCCGCGGTTGGTAGGCCAGCGGGCACGCTCGATATGATTGTCACTGCCTTTATTAGCCCACTGAGTATCCTATCCGATCTTGAAAAGGTCGCGACCCAAGGCGGGCTCGAACTCAAAGGGGTGATGGCCGCAGAAGAGGCCGTGTCAGCCAGTCTCGGTCCGAACCGGCAATCAATCCTGCTGATCGATACGTGGACGACGAAATTTGTCGCCCTTTCCAACGACGGTGTTGGCGCGTCGATCACGGTACCGATTGGTTCAGGGCACTTGTCACTCGACCTCAAGCTCAGTTTCGATTTGACGGACGCGGCGGCTGAAAAGCTCGCTGAGCGTTTTATCCTTGATCGGTGCAGTGCCGCTGATGCTGAGAAGGTAGAAGTGGCGGCGGCGCGGCTTGATGAGCTGACAGCGGCTTGTCGGGACGCCGCGATGGCAGCGGAGCTTTCCATGGAGGATGTTTTGCTGGTTGGTTTGCCTGCCTCACCGCGGGTGGTGGAGGCCTGGGCTGCTGTCGGTGCCAAGGTCAGTGCCCCGGGAATCGATCTTCCGAAAACCAGCCCACCGCTTTTGACCATGATCAGAGGGGCAACCCAGCTCGCCGCGGGCGCGGTGCCAAGAGCCCATGCCATGGCGCTGCAGCTTGATGCGCCGAACGAAGCGTCCAGCGCGCTTCGTTGGCTCAAAAAGAACTTCTAGCATCCTCCGATGAGTGTCCTAGGTGAGAGGCATGGTTTCTTGGACAAACGACCTCCCGCACGCACCCGTGCTTGGTGATGACATGGAGATGCCGCGCTTGCGGCTTGAGACGCTCCAGTATCTTGCCGCGCGCCGTTCTCTGACTGCGGCGCAAATGATGGAACCTGGCCCATCCCCTGAAGAGCTTGATGCGCTTCTCCAGATTGCGTCGCGGGTGCCTGATCACCGGCGGGTTCATCCCTTTCGATTTTTGGTCTTCGATGGTGACGCGCGCGCCGCCTTTGGCGATGTCTTGGCCGAAGCGATGATCAACGGCGATCCGCAGGCGACTGATGACTGTCTGCGCTTGGAACGAGAACGTTTTATGCGCGCACCGGTTGTTTTGGCGGTGATCAGCAAGGTGAACTTTGAGCACAAAACCCCCGAGTGGGAGCAGATCCTGACCGCGGGGGCCGTTTGCCAAAACCTCATCATTGCCGCCGGCGCGGCGGGCTATGCGGCGCAGTGGCTGACGGAGTGGTACGCCTTTGACGAGGGCGTGTTGTCAGCGATGGGCTTGTCGTCAACCGAGCGGGTGGCGGGTTTTATCTATATCGGTACCGCAACAAGCGCGCCCAAGGAGCGGGCGCGTATGTCCGCATCTGAGCTTACTGCTCGTTGGACGGCGGGGTGACACCGAAGCTTAGGGTTTTGAAGGTTTCAGTCGTGTAATGAATACCTGTGACAACGGTGAGCGCAGCGGCAATCCACAAAAGCGCATAACCAAAGATCGATGCACCGATCGTCAGAACAAAGAGAGCAAAAAGCTGCGTCGCGGTCTTGCCCTTCGCCAGGGTCGAGACCGGCAACTCACCGCCTTGCTCAACAAGGCCTTCGCGGAGACCCGCTACCCACAGCTCACGCATGGCGATCGCAAGCACGGGGACCAACATCAGTCCCACCAGAGTACCATTGGCAACCAACACGATGAGCGCGGTGGTCGTCAGCATTTTATCCGCAATAGGATCAAGGGCGCGGCCAAGGGCTGTTTCTTCTTGGCGGCGACGGGCGACATAGCCATCAAGAAGATCCGTCACCGCCGCGATACCGAACACCGCGGCGGCTGCCAGTGCATTTCCTGTCATGACCAACAGGGCGTAAGGCAAAACCAAAATCGCTCGTAAGAGGGTCAATTGGTTTGCGAGGGTCATGCCCGTTACTCCTCTTCGCTCGCGAGCCAATCACCGAGCCAATGGATATGGTAGTCCCCATCGAGAATGTCTTTTTCCTGCAGGAGGCGCTCGAACAGCGGAACCGTGGTTTTAATGCCCGATAGGACGGTTTCTTCGAGAGAGCGCTGAAGACGTTTGAGCACCAACTCGCGGCTATCGCCCCAAACAATCAGCTTGCCGATCATCGAGTCGTAATAAGGAGGGATCGAGTAGCCATCATAGACCGCCGAATCGAACCGCACCCCAAGTCCGCCAGGGGCATGAAACTCTTCAACCCGACCAGGGGACGGCACAAAGGTCACGGGATCTTCGGCGTTGATCCGGCACTCGATCGCGTGGCCTTGGATTTTGACATCCTCTTGCTTCACGCTCAGCGGATTACCCGCCGCAATGGAGATCTGCTCTCGGACGAGATCGATCCCCGTCACTTGCTCCGTCACGGGATGCTCAACCTGAAGCCGCGTGTTCATCTCGATAAAGAAGAACTCGCCGTTTTCGTAGAGATATTCAACGGTGCCGACGCCAAGGTAACCAAGCCCTTCGATCGCTTTTCGCGTCGTCTCACCGATCTTCGCCCGCGCTTCTGGTGAAAGAACGGGTGAGGGGGCTTCTTCAAGGACTTTTTGGTTACGGCGTTGGAGTGAGCAGTCGCGCTCGCCAAGATGGATCACATTGCCATGGCTATCGGCTGCGATCTGAATTTCAATGTGACGCGGCGTTTCAAGGTATCGCTCGATATAGACGGATCCATCGCCAAAGGCAGCTTCCGCCTCGGTGCTGGCCGCTGCGAGGGCGCCTTCGAGTTCGCTGGCATCACGGGCGAGTTTCATCCCGCGGCCGCCGCCGCCCGCTGCAGCTTTGATCAGGGCAGGGTAGCCGATCGTCTCAGCGGCTGCCCGTGCTTCTTCGAGATTAGCAAGAGCGCCATCCGAACCGGGCACCAAGGGGATGCCGAGATCGCCAACCGCGCGCTTCGCTGCAATCTTATCGCCCATCGTCCGAATGTGATCAGCGGAGGGACCAATAAAGGTGATCCCATGGGCTTTCACGATTTCTGCGAAACGTGCGTTCTCGGACAGGAAGCCGTAACCTGGATGAATCGCATCGGCGCCCGTGATTTCAGCCGCAGAGACGATCGCGGCGATGTTGAGGTAGCTTCCCTTCGCCGGGGGAGGACCAATGCAGACGCTCTCGTCGGCCAGGCGCACATGCATAGCGTTGGCGTCAGCGGTTGAATGGACAGCAACCGTTGCGATGCCGAGATCACGGCAGGCACGGTGGACCCGCATGGCGATCTCACCGCGGTTAGCGATCAGAACCTTTTTGAACATGGTCTACGCCTCGAGGACGATAAGGGCTTCGTCGAATTCGACGGGCTCAGCATTCTTGGCAAGGATCTCTTGCACACGGCCTGCGCGCGGTGCCTTGATCTCGTTCATCGTCTTCATGGCTTCGACGATCATGAGCGTCTGGCCTTCTTTGACCTCTCCGCCCACTTCAACGAACTGTGCAGCGCCTGGCGTTGGCGAAAGATAGGCTGTTCCCACCATCGGCGATCGGATCGCCTCGCCTGAGGGAGCTGTTGGTGCAGCGGAGGCAGGGGCCGGTTCGGCAGCGACCGGTGCCGCGGCAGCGATGGGCAACGGGGCGACGGCAGCTTGCGGCTCAATCATTGTCTGTTGGACCATCCGAGCGACGCGAAGGCGCATACCGCCTCGTTCAAGCTCGATTTCGGTCAGGCCCGTGTCGTTGAGGACGTCCGCCAACTCACGAACGACGTGGAGGTCCTCATCCATGCTCTTTGGCATCCTATTGTTTATCCCTCAGCTTTGACTGGCTGGCCATCAAGGAGTGCGATCGCAGCGTCAAGAGCCAGCGTATAACTCTGTGGACCAAAACCAGCGATTACACCGCGACACGCAGGCGCGATGATCGAACGGTGCCGGATTGCCTCGCGCGCGTGAGGATTGGAAAGGTGAACCTCAATCACCGGGCCGGGGACGGTGAGAAGCGCGTCAAGCAACGCGATCGACGTGTGGGTGTAGCCTGCCGCATTGATAAGAACAGCGCCGCAATCCCTCGATTCTTGGACGGCGGTGACTAGATCGCCTTCGCTATTGTGTTGCGAAAAGTGAAGCACGCGGCCGGTGTGCGCCAGCCTATCGCGGCAAAGCTCCTCGATATCTTGAAGCGTAGCGGTGCCATAGATCTCCGGCTGCCTCGTCCCAAGAAGGTTGAGGTTTGGTCCATTCAGAACGGCAATCGCGCCAGTATCACTTGCAGTGCCCATCCCGCGCTTTTAGCTGCGAGTTGTGACCATGAGCAAAACGAAAAGCACCTCGGCGCCCAACGAGATTGCCATCACCCTTAACGGAGAGGGCCGCAATGTGCCCGCGGGCCTGTCGCTGGCGGGCCTCCTGGAACATTTTGGCTTGCTCGGCGGTAAGGTGGCAGTGGAACGCAACAAAGAGATCGTCCCTCGATCAGTGTTTGATGACACGACCATCAACCACGGCGATATCATTGAAATTGTACGATTTGTCGGAGGTGGATGAGATGAGTACGGAGAAGAACGTTCGAGGTCGCGATACATTCACCGTTGCGGGTCAGACCTTCACATCTCGCCTGATTGTTGGGACAGGAAAGTACAAGAGTTACGAAGAAAATGCGGCTGCTGCTGAGGCTGCAGGCGCGGAAATGGTGACCGTTGCTGTGCGCCGCGTGAACCTGACCAACCCTGATGAGCCTATGCTCGTTGATTATGTGCGGCCTGATCGCTTCGTCTTTCTACCGAACACCGCCGGGTGCTTCACCGGAGAAGATGCCATCCGCACACTCCGCCTTGCGCGCGACGCGGGGGGCTGGAGTCTCGTCAAGCTTGAAGTGTTGAGTGATCCCGACACGTTGTATCCTGATATGATCGAGACGTTGCGCGCGCTCGAACTTCTGATTGCCGATGGTTTTGATGTGATGGTCTATTGCTCGGACGATCCGGTGATGGCCAGGCGTTTGGAGGCTGAAGGTGCAGCCGCGATCATGCCGCTTGGGGCCCCCATCGGATCTGGGCTTGGTATTCAAAATCCCCTCAATATCAGGCTTATAGCAGAAGAAGCGAAGGTGCCCGTGGTGGTGGATGCCGGTGTTGGCACCGCTTCCGATGCGTCGATCGCCATGGAACTTGGCTGCGACGCGGTGCTGATGAACACCGCGATCGCTGCTGCGAAGGACCCCATCAGGATGGCTCGCGCGATGAAACTGGCGGTCGAGGCAGGTCGCGAGGCTTTTCTTGCAGGTCGTATGCCGACCAAGCTCTACGGCGCAGCTAGCAGTCCGCAGGCGGATCTCATCTCCTCGTGACGACGAGTGCGCGCGGCGTTCGAATCGCCGGCCCGATTCGATCATGTTGAGCGGGCAATGCGCGATGAATGGTCGGGCAGAAAAGGTCCGCCGGTCTTGCGCTTAGCCGAAAGTGGCTGAAATTGGGCCGATATCGACGATAATCGCCTAACTTTCGTGACATTTTTACATCATGGCACAGCGTGAATCGACGATCGCCGTGAACCTTGTTGACGGTTTTTTTTGGTTATGCAGAAGTAAATACGACGGTTTGGTTACGCGGCGTTCACAGGGCTCTGCGTATTCCAAACTTGGGATTCGTCGTGGTGGCGCTTCCCTGGGGCAGTCTTTGAAAGGTAAAACCATGCAAGGTTTTGAACGTTCACGACGGGGCATCAAATCCCGTCATCTTCTCGGCGCGGCCATGGGCGCGCTGAGCGTTGGCGTTGCCGCTACGGCAATGGCGCCAGCTTTTGCGCAAGACGATACGATCATCGTCACAGGCTCGCGGATCGCGCGGTCCGATCTTCAAGCATCGAGCCCAGTGGCCATTGTGAGCCAAGAGCAAATCCTCTTCTCGGGTGAAGTCAACGTCGAAGCCGTGCTCGCTGAGATCCCAGCAATCGCACCTGACCTTGGCGGCACCACCAACAACGGTAGCCCAGGCGGTATCGCAACAGCTGACCTTCGTGCTCTCGGTGCCAACCGGACTCTCGTTCTGGTCAACGGTCGCCGCTACATGGCATCGGACAACCAGCAGCGCGTTGACCTGAACAACATCCCGTCTGCTCTGATTGAGCGCGTGGAAGTTGTGACCGGTGGTGCATCGTCGATCTACGGTTCGGACGCTATTGCTGGTGCTGTGAACTTCATCCTCAAAGACGACTTCGAAGGCGTCCGCATTGGTGCTCAAGGCGGTCGTGCTCTTGAAGATGGCGATGGCAACACCGCTAACGTCAACGTCACCCTTGGTGTTAATACATCTGACGGTCGTGGTAACGTCACGATGTTTGCAGACTACACCTACCGTGATGAGGTCCGTGCGGCACGTCGCGGTTGGGCGGACACAGCTTACGACGACCTTGGCGGCGGTTTCGTTCTCGACCCACTTGGTTCGTCACGTATCCCTGGTTCGCAGATCCTCGGCTCCGATTTCACTGTTCCTGGTGAAACGGGCACGACGGGCAGCGTCGGCTTCACCGAAGATGGTACGCCTTTCTCGGGCCCAGATTCGTTTAACTTCCAGCCAGACAACTTCATCGTGACCCCACAAGAGCGTCTGTTGTTTACGACGTTGGGTCGTTACGAGATCAACGAGTTCGTCGAAGCCTACATGGAAACGACGTATGCGAACAACTCGGTCAACCAACAGCTGGCGTTCGACGCGAACGACATTCCCGACAACCCAGCATCACTGGAAGTGCCTATCGACGGTAACCCACTGATCACGAACCCTGATCTGATCACGTTCCTGACGGATAACTTTGATGCCGACGCTGACGGTGTTGCTGTCATTCCTGACCTTCGTCGTCGGATGGTTGAGGCGGGTCCTCGCTTCACGGCGTTTGAATCGGATGCCTTGCGCGTTCTCACCGGTCTTCGCGGTGATCTTGCTTTGGATTTCGGTTCGGACTGGAACTACGACGTTTATTACAGCTACGCGAAAACCAACCGTTCAGAAGCTCTCCGCAGCTACACGTCGGACGTTCGGATCCAGCAAGCCGTGAACGTGACCACCGATGCAGGCGGCAACGCAGTCTGTATCGACCAAACGGGCGGCTGTGTGCCGATCACCCTTTTTGGTCCTGGCAGCATTGATCCAGAAGGTGTTCCGTTCATCTCGCCAGCCGCTGCTGTGGTGCGTGACACTGAACAGCAGATCTTCAACGCAAGCGTCAGCGGTAATGCATGGGAACTCCCTGCAGGTCCAGTTGGTGTCGCGTTTGGTTACGAATATCGTGACGAAAGCGCTCGCGACATTCCTGACCAGTTTGTGATCTCTGGAGAGCTTGGGCCAGGCACCAACGAAGACCCAGTTGAAGGTCAGTTCGACGTTCACGAGGTGTTCGGCGAGGTCCTGATCCCGGTTCTTGCTGATGCAGCGTTCGCAGAGTCCCTCGAGATCGAAGGCGCGTTCCGTTACTCCGATTACTCATCGGTTGGGTCGGCCTCTGCTTTCAAAGCTGGTGGCTCATGGACCCCAGTGGAAGGCCTCAAGATCCGTGGTCTTTACCAAGAAGCTGTTCGTGCTCCGAACATCTTTGAACTCTTCGGTCAGGCAACTGGTGCACCAACCGTGACCGACGGTTGTGCAAGTGATCAAACTGAAGGCAATGCAACCGAGCGGGCGTTCTGTGGTGCACTGGGTGTTCCAGATCCTGCAGACTTCACGCCAGACGCTCAGGCGACAACTCAGTCGACTGGTGCAATCCTTGCTGGCGAAAGCCTGGATGCTGAAACTGCTGAGACGTGGACTGTTGGCTTCGTTTACGAGTCGCCAATCATCGAAGGTCTGACAGTGGTTGCTGACTACTACAGCATCTTCGTTGACGACGCGATCGATACGCTTGGACCGACGGTCCGTTCTGATCAGTGTATCGCCAGCAACGACGTCAACAGTGCGGCATGTCAGTTGCTCACTCGTGGTCCGAACGGCGATATCGCCTTCATCCAAGACACCTTCATCAACACCGGTTCGGAAACCCGTAAGGGTATCGACTGGCAGATCGACTACTCGCGTGATCTCAACATCTTGAACATCCCGGGTACGATCAGCTTGTTCCAAGCTGGTAACTACACATTCACCAACGAGTTCGTTCCAGCTGACGGCGAAGACGCTATCGATTGTAACGGTATCTTCTCTGGTGACTGTACGGGTCTTGGTGACTTCAACCAGCCGAAGTGGAAGCTGACCAACAACGTGACCTACGTCACTGGTCCTCTGCAGGTCCGTGCTCAGTACCGTGTGATCGGTAACCTGACCAACGGCGCTGCTGATACCATCGACGACCTGGCGTTCGAAGAAACCGACATCCAGGGTTACGTTGACATCACGGCGAGCTACGATGTCACGGAAAACCTCAACCTCTACGCGGGTGTTGAGAACCTGGCTGACACGAGCCCACCACTTATGGGTTCAGGCTTCACCGGTCGTAACGGTGGTTCGGACGCAGGTACCGACCCATCACTCTACGACGTTCTTGGTCGCCGCTTCTTCGTCGGCGCGGTCATCGAATTCTAATTCGAAGACAGATCAAATGAAGAAAGGGCGGACCTCGGGTCCGCCCTTTTTTTGTTCAGTTACTGGAGTTGTGATCGATACGCTCCGGGAGCTGCCGTTTTCAGCCTACGAAGACTGTGACAGACCAAGCCTGCTCAAGGGCACGAGCAGGCGAGGCCATATCAGCAGTCGATTGAGGAACCGTCTTAAGCGACGGGTTGGATCAATTGCTGATCGCCTCTAAAGCTGCCGCAAACCGATCCGGCGTGTAGCCATTTAAAAGTTCAATCTCATCGGTGCTCGAATTGATCAGCACAAAATAGGGCGTGCCCGACACACCCGCATTCCGGGCGATCTCGATTGACCGATCGAGCGTCGCTTCGATTTCGTCGCTCTTGTCTTCAACGATCCGTGCAACGTCACGCGGGTTCGAACCAGCGCGGCGAAGTGCGGCATCGACCGCTCGCTGATCAAGCGTGCCTTCAGCTTTCATCAGTTCAAGGTGGACCGCGCTATAGGCCTCGGGCCCGCCCTCGACTCCTGCCGCAATGGCGGAAAGGGCGGCCGTCCGCGACTCATCTCTTAAGATGGGAAGTTCCTGAAAAACCACACGAACCGATGGGTCGTCGTCGACCAGCGCCATCACATCATCAAGGGCGCGTTTGCAGAACCCGCAATGGTAATCGAAGAACTCAACCACAATGAGCTCGGCGTCTTGGGCCGATGCGCCAATCGCGTGACCTGCGCGCGCCTCCACCAATTCGGGCACAAGGTTGGAGAGGACCTCTCGGCTCGCATTCTCAGCGTCTTGTTCCATTTGGGTACGGAACGCCTCGATGGCTTCAATGATCACCTCAGGGCGCCGCATCAGTGCTTCGCGCAGCATACGGTCAAATTCCTCATCAGAAATTGGTGGCTGGGAGTTACGTTGAGGTGCAGCAACGACCGCGTCTTCGGCACATGCTGTCACACTGATCGGCGCCACCAGCATCGCGGTGAGGGCAAGAAACGAACGAGAATTCATAGAAGGCGTATCTTTCTAAAAGCGCTTAGCGACGCCGCTGTTGTTGGACGTCGTCGGCGGTCGCCACGATGATGTCGAGGGCTTGTTGGTGTTCTGGGGTCCCCGGTCGGAGGTCATCGCGCGCGCGAATGGCAAAACGAAGCGCCTCGCGGCTGTTGCCATAATGGTAGTAAGCTTCAGCTTGGGCCAAGGCGGCCAGGCTGTTGTCACCCTCCAAAGCATGCGCGCGCGCTAGCTCTGTCCAGGCAAAGGCGTTGTCTTGTTCCATCCGCAAGGCATCGTTCAGGATGCCGATCGCTTCGCTGACATGGTCTTCATCTTCTGTCGCGACCAAGGCCCGGCCAAGGTTGACTTTCAGGAGCGCAAATTGCGGTGCCAGTTCGGTGGAACGGCGATGCGGGTCAATCGCTTCAATCGGTCGTCCGTGCTCAAACAGCATTTGCCCTTTGAGTTCGTGAAAGTAGGGGTTGTTGGGATATTTTGCGATCAGCCGGTCGATTTCGCGAGATGCAGCCTCGAGATCTGACGCCCGATAATAGGCAACGGCCCTGGCATAACGTGCGGGATCACTTTGATCAGAGAGGGGATAGATCCGCTGCGTGACGAAGGGCTCATTCATAAAGCCAACAATTTTCGCCTGGATCATGTTCAGCTCGAAGATCTCTTCGGGCGTATCCTTGATCTCCCAAAATTCCGAGTCAGAGGCTCGGGAACGAATGACCGTCGATCGTTGCAGAGCAAGGGGGTGGGTCTGCAAATAAGGGACCGGCTGCCGTCCAGAGATGAGTTGGCGGTTCTGCAGCTTATCGAAGAACTCCACCAAACCGAGGCTCGAAGAACCGATCGCTTCGAGGTAGTTAACCGCGGCTTGGTCCGCTGCCGATTCTTGGCCCCGGCTGAACGATAAGAAACTGCTTTGACCGATCTGTTGTCCCGCACCAATGGCGCTGATGCCGAGCTCTGGCGGTGCGCCCACCGCGAGCAGGGCGGCGCCGAGCACAAGGCTCAGCATGGCCGGGCGCGACGCCGCCGCAATCGCTTCGGCGGTCCTGACGCTGTGACCCCCCGCGATGTGGCCGGCTTCGTGGGCGATGACGCCTTCGACTTGGTTGGGCGTATCGGCCAAGGTTATAAGGCCGGTGTGGATCAGCATGTTCATGCCACCAGCGGCAGCGTTAGGGGTCGGGTCACCGATCAGGTAAATGTTGACGCCTTCGGGACGTAATCCAGCCGCTTCAAAGACCGGGTAGGATAGGCTGGCGATCCACGCTTCGATTTCAGCGTCGCGCAGCAGGACTTGTGCGCTCGAGGACCCTGTCCACAAGGGAAACAGGGTCGCCATCCATGCGATCAGCACTCGTCTACGAAATCTGGTCACGATACCCGTCTCATCGCCCCTAAAGTAACGTCCGCGGCTCCCCTTGTCCCGCGAACGTACCTTATCATCATGTCAGATGGCTCAAGATAGTCCTTACTTTTGGAAGGCCCGTTGCCACCAACCGACCCGGCGCGGCGCATCGGAGGTCGTTTCGGTCTCGGGCCGGGGCTGGCTGATGGCCGCAGCGATCGGCACTGCGGGCTCTTGATCGGTTTCCGACTCGTCCGATGCATCTGCATCGTTGGCTGCAATGCCAGTGTCGCGTTCTTCAGAAGGCGCAATGGGCGCTGTCGACGTCTCAACGATCGGGTCGTCGGTGATCACCTCGCCAGTATCGGAGGACTGTACCGCGTCATCCGTTGCGCCGGGGTCCTCAGCAACAACAGCGTCGTTGCCCTCGGCAGCCATGGGTTCTGATGCCACCGGATCCGATGCCATCGCTTCGGTTTCGATGGGTTCAGAGGCCTCAGCCGTCTCGATGGTCTCCGTGCCGTCTTTTGAGCGCCGATTGCGCCTGCCGCCTCGACGGCCACGACGTCTTTTACGGCGCGGTTCCCCATCGCTATCAAGTTCGCCGTCTTCGCTATCGGTTGCTGCCACGTCAGTGGCTTCCGTCTCCTCGGCTGTGTCTTCTGACGCCGTCTCATCAAGCGTTTCGAGGCTTTCCTCTGTCTCGTCCGTTTTCGCGTCACTGCCGCGCCGCCGCCGCCGCCGGCGCCGACGTTTGGGTTTGTCCTCGGTCGAGGTCTCCTCGTCGAGTGCGTTGTCGCTATCGCTATCGTCGCTGGGCGAATCTGTTGGATCGGCGGTATCGACCGGCGTTTCATCCCCAACAGTGTCGCGGAGCGTCATCGCGTTGCTTGGGGAACCAGAGCCCGACACCTCGTATTGATCGGCAAACTTCGAGCTATCCGCCAGGATATTGGTCTTCACCCCATAGGTGGTTTCCAACCGTTCCAGCCATGCGCGCTTGGTGTTGAGGATAAAGAGCGCAACGTCGGTCGATGTTTTCACGGTGACGAGGCCGCTCTTGCCCTGGGCCGCGAGCCCCTCAGCTGCGCGCAAGATGCGCACCGCGGCGACTTCATGACTGCGCACAGCCCCAGCGCCATCACAGACAGGGCAGGTTTGGGTCGTACCATCGACAATGCCAGACCGCCGCCGCTGCCGCGACATTTCCATGAGACCAAAGCCAGAAATGTTGCCGATCTGTGTCCGTGCACGATCGTTTTTCATCGCCTCTTTGAATTTTTTCTCGACAGTCCGATTGTTCCGGTTCTCCTCCATGTCGATGAAGTCGATCACGATGAGGCCGGCAAGGTCACGCAGGCGGCATTGGCGCGCCACTTCCTGAGCGGCTTCGGAGTTGGTCTTAAGCGCGGTGGCTTCGACGTTGCGTTCTTTGGTTGCCTTGCCAGAGTTGACGTCGATGGAGACCAGGGCTTCAGTCTGCTGAATAACGAGATAGCCGCCAGATTTGAGCTGCACCACCGGCTGGTACATCTGATCGAGTTGCTGTTCGACCTTATGTTTTAAGAAGATCGGGAGATCGCCCTTATACCGCTGCACGTTCTTGGCGTGGCTCGGCATGAGCATTTTCATGAAGTCTTTGGCTTCGCGGTAGCCTTCCTCACCCTGAACAAGGATCTCGCCGGTGTCCTTGTCGTAGAGATCGCGGATGGCCCGTTTGATGAGGCTCGCCTCCTCATAAATGAGGCAGGGTGCGACGCTTTCTAAAGTCCGCTCACGAATGGTTTCCCATAGGCGTAACAGGTAGTCATAGTCGCGCTTGATTTCGGTCTTGGTTCGTTTCGCACCAGCGGTCCTGATGATCAGGCCCATATTGGGCGCGATATCGAGTTCAGCCATCGATTTTTTGAGGCGTTTGCGGTCACCCTGCGAGGTGATCTTCCGGCTGATGCCGCCGCCGCGGGCGGTGTTGGGCATCAAAACGCCGTAACGACCAGCAAGTGAGAGATAGGTGGTGACCGCGGCGCCTTTGTTGCCGCGCTCCTCTTTGACGACTTGGACCAGCATGATTTGCCGGCGCTTGATCACTTCTTGAATTTTATACGCGCGCAGGAGGCGGTTGCGGTCGCGCTTGGCTTGCTCGTACTCAGCCCGCAGCGCTTGCAGCTCCTCATCGGCGGGGTCTGGTTCCACCGCCGCGGCTTCGCTGGCCTGGGCATCATCGCCAGATGTTTCCTCGTCGGTGCTGGTGCTTTCGTCGATCGCTTCAGCGGCGGGACCGGCATCATCCGTTGGCGTCTCGTCCTCACCTATCGCTTCTGCGACGATGTCGTCAGCACCGCTGTCGGCGTCGGTTGGCGCATCCGCCTCGACGGGATCGTCAGCGTCCGTCTCCGAGGCGGTATAGTCATCGTTGTCGACAGCGGCTTCGTCGCTGACGCGGGTTTCGCGTTCATCGTGGTCAAGGCCAATTGTGTCCTTGGGGTCTTCGTCATCCTCGGTTTCGTCTGAGGTCCAGGCCGGCTCGGATTCATCGTCACGGGCCGGATTAGTGGCGACCGCGGTCGCCGAGATTGGTTCCTGGTCTTCGTCTGACGGCGCAGGCTCCGCAGCGGATGTGTCACCCAGCGTATCGATCAGGCCCCGGGGGTCATCGTCGCCGCCTTCGTCGTCGTCCTCGGAAGAGGACGCCTCGACGTCGTCATCGGGTTGATCATCAGAGCGGCCACGCAGCTCATCGTCATCATCGGGATCGACATCATCGTCGCTATCTTGGTCGCGCTCCGCCAATTTTTTGGCGAGTTCGACTTCTAGGGCTTCGGCTTTGCGCAGAACTTCACGGTCAGCGACCGGAATCTGATAATAATCCGGATGGATTTCACCAAACGCCAAAAAGCCATGGCGATTACCGCCATATTCGATGAACGCAGCCTGGAGGCTCGGTTCGACCCGCGTCACGCGAGCCAGGTAAATATTTCCGCGTAAAGGCTTACGGGAGGCGTACTCGAAGTCGAAGTCTTCGACCTTGCCACCTTGGGTGACGGCAACGCGCGTCTCCTCCCGGTGGTAAGCGTCGATCAGCATTGTCTTGGGCATTGATTACTCCGCGGCTGCGGCGATGCGCCGGGCCAGCCGTGTCTGTTAAATGGGGGACGGCGAGGCCTTCCGCAGAGCGTCCGGTCCCCTGGGGACAAGCGGCGCTATAGAATGCGGTCGAGGCCATCACGTATCTTTCTGATGCGCATCGGACGTCATTGTCAGTCAGCGCTATGGTTTCGCAGCACCGACGAGGGTGCCATCTGGTGTTTTCGAGTCGCCGGCGGTTGTTGGGCCAGGCTTGGGGACCGAAAACGATGTCCCTTCAAGCATTGAGCGGTGCCAAGATCCTTCTTAGCGGCCAGGTCTCAACGCCGACAAGATAACCTTTGCGCCACTTCCCGAAGAACTTCAAGAATGCTGCAGCGCCAAGGCCTGCTACGAATCGGGCATAGTGCTTAACGCTGCATTAAGCCTCGCCGTGGCAGCGGATGGGTTGATCCCCAAGGAGTAACGATGCGTCGCCTGACCCTGCTGTTTCCGTTGCTTGCGCTCGTGTTGTGCGGGTTTCTTGCCGTGTCAGAAGCGCCGTCAGGACCTGTCGTGGTGAACGCCATTCGCCTTGGTGAAGACGCGCAAGGTCAGACGCGGATCGTACTCGATGTCGACGGCCGTCCGTCCTATCGAATCGGCGCGAAGGGCGACGTCGATCCTGAAATTGTTGTCGAACTTGAGGGCGTTGACTTCAACGTTCTTGGCCTTGGCGCTGAGCGTCAGACCTCGGGCTTGGTTGATGGCCGCGGTCATATCAGCCGTGTCAGCTATGCGCCGCACTTGCTGCGCATCAGCCTGCGCCGCCACGCTCTTCCCACGCGCAGCTTCGTCCTGCCGCCCAAGGGCGATATCCGCCACCATCGTTTGGTGATCGATCTCGACCAGGTCGCAAGCCATGATTTCGCCGAAGCGGCGTCGAGCTTTGATCAGCAACCACTTGATCAACCGGAGCCTTTGCTCTTGGCGCGTTCAACGCCTGTGCCGCCCCCCAGCATCAAACCGATCCGTGTGCAGGAGGTCGCTGTGCCGATTTTGGTGAGCCAGGCCGCACCGCCCTCGGACGAAACAAGAAGCAAGCCCATCATCGTGCTTGATCCAGGTCACGGCGGCTATGAACCCGGGGCGGTGGGCGTCTCGCGGACCAAAGAAAAAGACGTGACGCTGGCCTATTCCAAGGATCTTAAACGGTTGCTTGAGCAGCGCGGTTACGATGTGCGTCTCACCCGGTCAGACGATAGTTACGTCGAACACGCAAACCGCATTCAATTGGCCCGCACCGAGGGCGCTGACCTTTTCATGTCGATCCACGCCGATAGCCACGAGGATCACAGCCTACGCGGCGCATCGGTTTATACCTTGTCGGAGCGGCGATCGGACAAAATGGCGAACGAACTCAGGGAGGATGGTGAGTTCGTCCTGTTTGATGTGGAAATTTCAAGCGACGATGGTGTCGGCGATATTCTCCTCGACCTTGCGCAATCGAACGCCCGCCAAAGCTCCGACCGTCTCGCTGATGCTCTGGTCGCTTCGATGAAAACCAGCATGCTTCTCTTGAAAAATCCCAAGCGGCGCGGTGCGTTGCTGGTGCTTTTATCGCCCGATGTGCCAGCCGTTTTGGTGGAGCTCGCCTTTCTCTCTAATCCGCGCGATGAGGCCAATCTCAACAACCCGACCTGGCGGCGACAGTCCGTCGCGGCGATTGCTGACGGCATCGACAATTATTTCGAAGCGGAAGGGCTCGAAACCCGGCTTGCTGGCGGAACCGGCCGCTCCGGGTGACATTGAGCCGGACGGCGGTCCGTGCGAGACGCGCTGTCATGAGGTTATTTGTGTCCATTCTTCATCGCTTGATCATGTTGGGAGCGCTTTTGTCGCTCACCGGCTGCGGAAGCGTGGGGGGAGGGGGCGGCCTTGGTTTGATGCCCAATCAAACCTCCTTGTCAGGGTCCTATCTTCAAGGACGTTTCGCCGCCCAAGAATTTGATATTCCTCGTGCTGAGGAAGCCTTTGTCGATGTGGCGCGACGTCTTCCGGGTCCTGAAGGAAGCCGCACTGCTTTCATTTATGCGTTGGCCTCAGGTTCGAGTTCCGATGCGGAGCAACAAGCAAGGGCTGTCATCGCGGCTGACCAAAACCAAGCGCAAGACGACTTTGGGGTCCAACGCGATCTGCCTCGTTTGACCCTGGCGGCGATCGCCATGCGAGACCGAGACCCCAAGCAAGCACTCTCTCTTCTCGACCAAGACCAGCTTGGCTCGGCCTTGTCGCGGTCTTTGGCCGTGTTGCTCCGATCGGCGGCCGTCTATGAAATTGACGGACGTGACGAAGCGCTCGCGGTCCTTTCAGAGCAGGAAAACGGGACGTTTAACGGCCTGGTTCCTCAACATGTGGCGCTGATGTTGGCGATGGACGGTGAGGATAACCGCACCGAACCATCCTTTCGCCAGGCCCTTGGGGCAGCCCGCGCCGATGTCACAGCCCTTGCCTATGCCCGTTACCTTGAAGATGAGGGGCGTGCGGATGAGGCCTCTGATATTTATCTCCGTATGGTGAAGGATGCGGGGCTTTTTACCCGGGCAGGACGCATGGGCCTTCAGCGAGCGGGCCAACTCGAAGGCCAGTCGCGGAGCTTTCGCCGCGCGGCGGGCCGTGCACCCCGGTTTGCTGACAATGGTTATGACCTGTTCGCCCTCGCTTTAGAAAACTATGCGTGGCTAGGGTTTGAACAGGCTATGCAAACGCCGGGCGGGGATCGGTTTGCCGCTGAACGGCGCCGCTCATCGCTGGTGGTGCCGTTGGCCCTATCGAATTTGGCGCGCGAAGTTGATCCCGATCGTGCGATGGCAAACTATCTCTCTGCGTTGATCGCCAGCATGTTCGATAACACCGAAGACGCGTTCGCGATCGCCTCTACCGTCAGGCCATCGTCGTGGCTTTATTCGTATGCCCGATTGGAAGTCGCGGATTCCCTGCGACAGGCGGGTGACGAGGAAGCCGCTATCAAATCCTTGCGGATGGATCTCGGGCGCGATCCTGGATCACCGCAAATGGCTTTACAGTTACAAGGCTATCTTCTGCAGGCTGATCGCTATGATGAGGCCAAAGAAGCGGCGGATATGGCAATTAAAGCAGCAGAAGCGCTCGAGGTGATGCCGTCCTCGCTTTGGCGCTATTATTTCGCACGCGGAGCAGGACGGGTGGAAGCCGGCGATTGGGAAGGCGGCCGCGACGATCTTGAAAAAGCCCTTGAGCTTTCGTCCGATGAGCCGATTGTACTCAATCACCTCGGCTACAGCTATGTTGAACGAGGTTTGCAGCTTGAGCGCGCGTTTGGGATGATCGAACGGGCTCTTGATATCAACCCGAATAACGGCGCTATTGTTGATAGTCTGGGTTGGGCGCATTATCAGCAGGGTAATTTTGGTGCAGCGATCACGCAGCTTGAGCGCGCAGTTGAGCTTGAACCAGCAGATGCGGTGATCACAGATCATCTGGGTGATGCTTATTTTGCCGTCGGTCGGGAGCGCGATGCCCGTTACGAGTGGCAACGGGTGCTGAACCTTGATGATGCGGACGATGCACTGCGCGCACGGGTAACGGCTAAACTCAATGGCGACACGGACGGTATTTTGCCAGATTCCGTAACCAGGGGCGGGCTGTGACGGCGACGATCTTTGCGCCCATCAAGATCAATATCGCGCTCCATGTGGGGCCATTGCGGCCTGATGGCTACCATCCCGTTGATACACTTTGCGTCTTTCCAACGATTGGTGATCTTTTGACCTATGAGTTGGACGGGGAGCCCGGGATCGATTTTGCTGGCCCCTTTGCGGCCCCGCTCCTTAGCGAGGATGTGCAATCCAACTTGGTGTGGAAAGCGTTTGGGTTGCTGGCAATCGAACCTCAGGGGAGGTTCTTCCTTACCAAGATGACCCCTGTTGCGTCAGGGGTTGGAGCTGGCACCGCCGATGGTGCGGCGGCCATGCTGTTGCTCAACGATGTGCTCGAGCTTGGGTTCAGTGCTGATCAGCTGATTGATCGCTCAATTGGTTTGGGTGCCGACGGCCCTGTCTGCATGGCGGCGCAAATCCGCGGCGGCGGTCTTTGGCGGGCGCGCGGCATAGGCGAGCGGCTGAGCTTTGAGGGCACGATCGAACCGAGCGCCATCGTGGTGGCCAATCCGGGTTTTCCTGTTCCCACGGGTCAGGTGTTCCGGGCGTTTGATGCTGGTGCGAGAGTGCCGCTGAGCCAAGCGCTGCGGCGTAAGGGGGAGCCTTTGTCAAAGACACTCGCTGCCACGAGGAATGATCTTGAACCGACTGCTGTGGCGCTAAGGCCAATGATCCAAGAACTGAAAGCCGAGATGGCCGGTCACCATGGAGCGGCCGCGGTGCGCATGTCAGGATCAGGCGCCACGTGCTATGCCCTCCATAAAAGCTTCGCATCAGCCAAACGCTCGGCAATCGATCTTCGCCGCCGAGGCCATTGGGCTGAGGCGAGTTCTCTTTTGGCAGGTTAGGGAGGGGGCATCGTGGTGGGGATGATCTCGTCAGATATCGCTTTTGGTCTAACCGCCACCTTTATTGCTTGCCTGCTCACCTATGCCTTTTGCCAAGTCGCCATCCGTTTACGGATTGCCCTTGATGACGTGTCAGAGCGATCAAATCACGACGTACCCACCCCGCGGCTTGGCGGAGCCGGCGTGCTTGTCGGTTTTGCTGGTGCAGCCGCGATCATGATGGCAGCGGGATTGATGAGCTCATCACTGATACCGCTCATCATGCTGACCTTTGCTGCTGGGCTTATTGGGCTCGCTGATGATCTCACCACCCTGACGGCAGGCGCGAAGCTTTTGATGCTTTGCGTCCTGTCAGGGTTTGCGGTCGTTGTGCTTGGGCCGGTGGAAGAGGTGCCGATCCCGCTCATTGGCTGGGTTACGCTGTCGCCCCCTCTTGGCATGGCGGTGGGGGCATTTTGGCTTTTGGCTATCGTCAATGTCGTCAATTTCATGGACGGTCTGAATGGACTGATTGGAACCGCGGTCGTGTTGGTCGTGGTCAATTTGGGGCTCTTGGTCGGCGGTGAGATCGGATGGTTGGTTCTCGCCGCGGAAGGCGCAATCATCGGCTTTTTGGCGTGTAATGCTTTCAGGGGCCGGATCTTTCTTGGAGACGCCGGCAGTCTCGCATTAGGGTTTCTTTTGGGCGCTTTACCGCTGGTGGCAGAAGGGGAAGGCCGCGTCTTTTGGCTAACGCCCTTGGTCGCTCTTCCCCTGATTGCTGATGTCGCTGTCACCCTGTTCGTCCGTATCCGGCGGGGGGCGAGACTCACCGAACCCCACCGGGATCATCTCTATCAACAGCTCAAGGCCGCTGGGTGGTCACACCAAGCTGTCTCCGTTGCGCTTGGTTTTGTGATCGTCTTGGGAGCGATCTTAAGCCGGCGACTGGGCCCTGATGTCGATATCGCGCCGATGGCTTATTGGGCTGCCGCGATTGGCCTGGGCGCTATTTGGGCGACCGTCATAGCGATTATGCTGACGCTGAAGGCGCCCAGCGCGCCTTCGTCCACTTAGTAAGGCCGCTGTGCCGATGCCAAAGCCAACGCGCGCAAATTGTCTGTCAGCGGATGTGACGGCAGTGTCGTAAGATCATTCGCTGCTCGGACAGCGAAGTCCTGCGCGTGTTTGAGCGCTTTGGCGGGGACGTCGTCGCGTTTTAAAAGCCTGAGTGCCTCGTCAAAGTCAGCGGACGGGGCGCTTTTGTCGAACGCATTCTTCCAAAAGGTCTTCTCGTGTTCATCACGAGCTGCATCAAACGCCAAAATAACCGGCATGGTCATTTTCCGTTCACGGAAGTCATCGCCGACGGTTTTGCCAATTTCACTGGCGCCTGCACCGTAATCAAGCGCATCGTCCACGAGCTGATAAGCGATACCGAAGTTAAGACCAAACGAGGCCAGGGCGTCTGCGTGGGGCGAGGGGCCCATCGATAGAGCGCCCGACCGTGCAGCGGCCTCAAATAGCGTGGCTGTCTTGGCGCGCACCACATCCATATGCATCGATGCGGTCGCCTCGATGTTGCCTTGGGTTTCGAGTTGCAGCACTTCGCCTTCTGAAATCGTGCAGCTTGCCCGGCTTAATATGTCGAGGACGGAGAGCTGTCCGGTCTTGACCATCAGCTCAAAAGCCCGTGCAAAGAGGAAATCGCCAACCAGGACGGCTTCTTTATTGCCAAAGACAACATTGGCCGTCTTGAACCCGCGGCGAAGCGCGCTGTCATCGACGACATCGTCATGCAGCAAGGTCGCGGCGTGAATGAGCTCCACCGCAGCAGCAAGATAGCGCGCGTTTTCTCCAGAGGCTCCAGCAATTGTAGCACTGGCCAAGGTGAGGAGAGGACGAAGGCGTTTGCCGCCCGCGCCTATCAAATGCCGCGCAACCTCGGGGATCAGCGGTACATCGCTACCCAAATGCGCAAGGATCACCTCATTGGTGGCATCAAGCTCACCTTTGAGGGCCGCCATCAGCTGCGCTGCGGCATCGGGAAATGCCGTCAGTTGGCCTTCATCCTGGGTTGGTGCGGCTAGCGCCATGCGTGAACTCCGAACGACCGCTTCTTCTATCTTGGATCACAAGGCCCAAAAAAGGACGCGGCAAACCGCGCCTTAGCTGGCAATCTCTCGGTGTTGAACCATGAAAAGCCTGTCCGTATCTGAGGCTAATGTCGCGCCTTTCCTCGCTGTTATTCGCCCCGTTTCGCCGTTTCTTCCCCCAAACCCCGCTTGTCACGGTTGTTGAGCTCCGCGGTGCCATCGGCGCCTCCGGCCCAGGGGGTCGCAGCCTGTCGGCCAGTTCGGTCGAAGCAAGCCTCGTCAAAGCCTTTAAAAACAAGGACAGCAAAGCGATTGTCGTGTCGATCAACTCGCCGGGCGGCGCACCAGCGCAATCGCGGATGATCATGGAGCGTATCCGCGGGCTCAGCATCGAGAAGCAGATTCCGGTTATCAGCTATATCGAAGATGTTGGCGCGTCTGGGGGATATATGCTCGCCCTGGCGGGCGAGGAAATATTCGCCGATCCGTTCGCCATCGTTGGTTCGATTGGCGTCATATCGGCCGGATTTGGCTTTCAGGACCTGATTGCCAAAGCGGGTGTTGAACGCCGTGTGCATACCGCCGGGACCAACAAGCTGCGGATGGACCCTTTCCAACCCGAAAAGGAAGAAGATCGGGAGAAGTTCTCCGCGCTGCTTGCAGAAACCCACAGCCTTTTCAAAGAGATGGTGAAAAAGAGCCGCGGTGATCGCTTAACTGGCGACCCGGAAGTTGCCTTTAGCGGGGACTTTTTCCTCGCAAGTGAAGGTGAGGCCCTTGGGTTGATCGATGGGACAGGGGATTTGCGGGCGATGTTGAAGGATCGCTACGGTCACGACGTCAAGATTGTCACCATCAACTCACAGAAATCCGGCCTCCTGGCGCGATTGGCCAGCAAGATGTCGGCGGACGCTGTCGATGCCGCGGTTCAGCGAATCGATGACAAGGCTTTGAGGAGCCGCTTTGGGCTCTAGGAATAGCAACCAATCAGCTTTAGGTTGATCCCATGAACGCACTGGCCGCCCTTTTGGCAACCGCCGCTGTAGCTGCTGGATCCGTGACCGCGGTGAAGGCGATCCGTAAGCGCCTGCGTGACGCGCCTGATCACATTCAATGGCTTCGCAAGCGCAAATCGGGTCGCAAGGATGGTGCAGTGATCGACCTCGTGGCGGATGAAAGCGGCGTTTACGGCATGCCCGAAAGAAATTGATCACCTTCGTGTGTTGCACTGGCGAACGAATTTGACGGGACCGGCCGAGGCCCGACATGGCTAGATCATGGTGCCTATTCCACCCAAGACCGTTGCGTTTCTTTCTGTCGTGAGCTGCGGTTACGCCTCAACGGCGTGGCCGGTTGAGGTGGGCTGGGGATTTTCGACAGGGCCTGTGCGCACCATGTTGTTGGTCCCGGCGGAGGACTGGTCGCTTCTTGCGTGGGACAAGCATTGTGAGGGCGGCCATCGGCTGGCGCTCGAAACACTGGTGCGTGAGGGGAAAAAATCGATCGATGCGGCGCTCATTCTCAACGCCGCGCTGGGGCAAAGCACGGTCTATGCGCAAGACCCAAAGACCGATAGTCTGTGGCTCTATAAGCTTTATAAGTCAGCGAAGGTCGATCCCAATTTCCAAATTGAACCCCGCGCGATCGTCCTTCAGCCAATGCCCGCAAGAGCTGCGGGCAGGGTTGAGGCCTTGCGTTCAAATTTCCGGGATCGCGCGGCGAGCTAAATGAGCAGCCTCCGGATGAAGTGGTTGCGCTTGGGCGCCGAGAACTCAGATCGTACACTGGTCTTTACGCATGCAACCGGTCTGAATGCATCTGCCTACAAACCACTCCTCGAGGCCCTCGATTTCGATGGTCGAATCTTGGCGCCGAGCCTGCGTGGTCATGGCGGCACCGATTTGCCAGCCGACCCGCGATCGATCAGAAGTTATTGGACCTTTGCGAAAGACCTTCTCGCGGATTTCGACACTTTCGGTGACCTTGGCACGCTGACGCTGGCGGGGCATTCAGCAGGATCAATGACCAGCCTGCTGGTGGCACGGAAGCGGCGGCCCAAATCACTGATCCTGATCGAGCCGATCGCCTTGCCGCGGATCTTTTCCTTGGCCGCCCGAACACCGCTCAAGCGGTTCACCGTCGATCGCGCGCCGATCGCGGTGAACGCGGCAAAACGTCGTGCCCATTTTAGCTCACGGGAGGAAGCCCACTCAAATTATCTCACCAAGTCGTTTTTTAAGACCTGGGATGAGCGCGCGCTTGAGGGGTATTTGGATGAAGGGCTGACCGATGACCCTGCTGGCGGGGTCAGACTAAGCTGTGAGCCGGCCTGGGAAAGCGCTGTTTTTGGGGCGCAAGCCGCTGGTTTTTGGCCGCATATCCATCATCTCAGACGCAAGGGGCTTCCTATTCACACCGCTGTGGCTTCGCGAAACTCGACGTTCCCATCCTTTGCTCGACCAGGCTTTATGGCCACAGGTGCCAAGCTTTCGGAGATTGAGGGCGGCCATATGTGGCCAGTGGAGCAAATTTCCCAGGCTGCATCGTGGTTAAGCGCCCGTATTGGGGTTTAACCGCCAGCCTGCCTTTGCTACTGCCCCGCGAACGAAATCGTACACTTAGGTAGCAACATGAGCCAAACTCCGACCAATGCAGCCCCCTCCGTGGAAGGCTCGATGTTTTTGTTCCGTAAGCCGGAACTCCTGACCAAAGAAGCGCATGGCGGCTTGGGAATTGTTCGGCCTGACCAGCCCTTTGGTTTTGCTGCCACGGCCCGGGCGGTGCCCTTGGTGTTGACGGAAATTCCAACGGCGATGCGTGACTACCCGATCATCTTCACCAACAAAGACAAGCCGATGCCGATGGCGGTGTTGGGTCTTGTTGAGGACGAAAACATGTTCGTCGACGAAAAAGGTGAGTGGGAAGAACGCCGCTACATCCCTGGCTATCTTCGCCGCTATCCCTTTGCGCTGGCGACGGACAAAGAGAACAGCGATCCGCAAGGTCAGCGCATGGCGTTGATTGTTGATGCTGAATTTGAAGGTCTGAGCGACGCGGCGCCGGACGAGAACAAGTTCTTCGCTGGTGACGGCCCGAGCGCTTCACTGCAGCAGGCGCTGGATTATTGCCAAAGCTATGAGCGTGATTTCGCGCAGACCGTTCAGCTAGCGCAGGTGCTTTCGGGCTATGACTTTTTGACGGAACAGTTTGGTCAGTACACACCACCTGGGAAGAATGCACAGCCCTTTGCCCGGTATTTCGGGGTTGATGAGGAGCGCCTCAAATCGCTTCCCGACAATCAGCTTCTTGAGCTGCGTAAGAATGGCGTCTTGCCGCTGCTCTATGCGCAGATGATGTCGATGGGGAACTGGACCAGCATCATCGATCGTCGGGCCAAACGCTATAATTTGACGGGCGAAGACGTAATCAAACCACGGGTGACCAATTAAGGTCTGCCCTTGTGCTTGACCGTTCATAACGCTTGATTTTCGGCGCGCCGACCGTTAGGCGGCGCGCTTCTTACGTGGGAGGGCGCCACCCGGACCACGTCCACATCAACAAAGGACGGCTTGGCCGTTCAAAGGAAGTGAGCCATGGCAAAGAAGATTGCCGGCTACCTGAAACTTCAGGTGCCAGCGGGTGCGGCCAACCCATCGCCGCCAATCGGTCCCGCGCTCGGTCAGCGCGGTCTTAACATCATGGAATTCTGTAAGGCCTTCAACGCGGCCACGCAGGAGAATGAGAAGGGGATGCCGATCCCCACGATCATCACGATCTACTCCGATAAGTCGTTCACGTTTGAAACGAAGTCGCCCCCTGCGAGCTACTTCCTCAAAAAGGCAGCCAAGCTGCAAAAGGGTGGACAAACCCCTGGCCGTGAAGTGGCCGGTTCGGTGACCCAAAAACAGCTCGAAGAGATCGCTGAGGCCAAAATGAAGGACCTGAACGCGCATTCGATCGAACAAGCGGCGAAGATTATCGCTGGTTCAGCACGGGCCATGGGCCTGAAGGTGGAGGGCTAATCCATGGCTGAAGGAAAACGTTTCCGCTCTGCCCTTGAGGGTCTTGATCGCGATTCACTGCACACGATCGATGATGCCGTCGAGGCTGTGAAAGCCCGTGCGACTGCTAAGTTTGACGAAACCATTGAGCTTGCCATCAATCTCGGTGTTGATCCTCGTTACGCCGATCAAATGGTTCGTGGTGTCGCGTCGCTCCCCAACGGCACAGGCCGGACGGTGCGGGTCGCTGTTTTTGCCCGCGATGCCAAGGCCGATGAGGCCAAAGAGGCCGGTGCTGATATTATTGGTGCTGAGGATCTCGTTGAGAAGGTGCAGAACGGCGAGATGGACTTTGATCGTGTGATCGCCACCCCAGACATGATGCCGCTCGTCGGCCGCTTGGGTAAACAGCTCGGTCCACGTGGTCTGATGCCGAACCCGAAAGTGGGTACCGTGACGCCTAATGTGAAAAAGGCCATCGAAGACGCCAAGGGCGGCGCTGTGCAATTCCGTGTCGAGAAGAACGGTATTGTTCATTGCGGCGTTGGCAAAGCGAGCTTTGAAGCACCAAAGATCGCTGAAAACGTCCGCGCGATGATCGATGCTGTGCAAAAGGCGAAACCGTCTGGCGCTAAGGGCACCTATATTAAAAAGATCGCTGTGAGCTCAACCATGGGCCCGGGCGTGAAGATCGATCCGCAGGCGGCGCTTTCTTAAGCGCACCACGATCTCTGCATCACGAAAAAAGCAGGCCCCCGCGAGGTGGCCTGCTTTTTTATTGTCTTAAATCACGGTGTCGTCGCGATTAGTTACGACAGACCTTGCCCCTCGAGCGACGGTCGCCATCACTGAAAACCCCTGCAGTGGTGTGGTCGATGATACTGCACTTGGAACGGCCGCGTGGTGTACCAACATCATTGACGCCCATGGAGATCGAGATGGCGCCGACGAACATGTCAGTGTCAACGTTCCCGTTCACCGTGTTTCCCTGCAACGAAACGTGCCCAGACGCATCTCCGAAATAAATGCCATTTCTATTGCGACGAACTTCATTGTCTGTGAGACTAATGGTGCCATAGCCGACGCTGTAGATCCCATATCCATTACTAGCCTGATCTTTGGATCCGGTGGCGTTGCGTCCTTTATTGTTCCCACGCTTCGGAGCTTGTTTGGTGTAATCACCGTTCTGGGAAATCTCATTGCTAACAAAGTTGACGTCCACGGAACCGCTAATCAACACGCCGTGTAAGTCACTGTGTTGGATGACATTGTCCATCAATGATACGCCACTCGGTCCAGCGCCGAAACTATTGGCGCTTTCGGAAACAGCGACAGCCGCCCTTGTTCCGCCGAAAACGTGATTTCTCGAGAGATTAACACGCCCACCGTTCACCTTGATCATGACGTCCGGACTTGCGTCAGTGAAGCCCGCGTTCAGAGCTTTGAAGCTGTCGGCGGCTCCGTAAGAAAAACCTTCGCCATTCAGAAAATGATCCATCCGTGGGGGGAGATGATCGTTGTCATAAACCGCACTGTCTTGCATCGCGAACGAGCCATTGTTGACGACGATGCACGACTCTGCCGAATCACTAACGAAAACCATGTTGACCACAAATGTTTCGACATCGCGTCCTGTCTGGGTCAGGCACCTGCTATTACCACCAACACGAACAATCGGGCGGCGTTCGCCTTCTTCCTCACTTAAGATCGTCACTGATTTGTCGACCATTAGACCAAGTTCGTCATAAATTCCTGAGCGAACTTTGATGACATCGCCGTCTTTGGCATCGGCGAGCGCCTGCGAGATCTTCTGATAACGACCTCGTCCACCATCTTCGACGATGAAGGTGGTGGTCGTCTTCGGCTCTGCATATTCCACAGCAGGCGGATTATTCACCGGTTGGCCGCCAAAGGTGTTCTGTGCAGCCGCGATGGAGGGAGCAGCGAACGCCAACGCGAGCCCGGCGCCAATGGCAAGATGGGAAACTTTATGTGTCATGGTGACCATCGATCGATCTCCCTTCAATTGAAGCTACAATACTTTTTGAGGTATTCGTTGCGGTCGCGGTATCCGAGAATTTTGGCCTGGCTTAAGTGATAACAGGCTTCCCGGAGGTTCGGGTCGAGCCGCTTGGGCGCGATGATGCCGTTGGCGTAGTAATAGCCAGCCGAGTAATGCGCGAGCATGTAGTCTTGTGCCGCTGCCTCGGTCAGCAAATCGATGGCTTCCTGGCCGTTGGTTTTCACGCCAATGCCTTCAGCCAACATCACACCGTAGATGTGCATCGACCCCGGATGTTTGCGGCCAGCGCCGCGGCGCATCAACTCAACTTTCTGCTCGTCCGACAGACGTCCCGTCTGCACCTGACGACGCCGTTCTTTATCCGCGTCGGACACCTCGTTCGGATCAGCTAAGCCCTCTGTGAACAGAGCACCCTGGAAACGACGAATCGCATCGCGGCTGGCTTTGGTTTCGAGATCACCATCAATGGTGCTGTCCCAGTAATAGCCCAGCACACGGAGCGCTTCTTGCGCTCGGCGTGTGATCGCGCCGAAATCGCTTTCCAGCCTATCCAGTCCAGCGCGCAGCTGTTGATACTCAAGGTCGGTCAGCTCTGCGGCGTCGTTTTCCTGCGCCCGCGAAAGCTCGCTGACCCGGAACCGGGGAGGCTGCCATGCATCCGCCTGATCGCTTGCTGACTTCACTTCTGCGCTGCCGAGAAGGTTCTCGAGCCGTTCGACTTCACGCGCAGCGGCGACGTTTGCGCCCCGGCCGTTGCCGCGTGCGAGGTAGAAATAGACAAGCGCCTGGACGTTGTCCTTCGGCAGGCCATTGCCTTGCGCGAACATACGGCCGACCCGCTCCAAGTCGTATTGGGTGCCAGCGCTCAAGATATTGACGACTAGCTCTTCAGCGTCAGCGACCTGAACGTCGGTCATCTGTCCGCGAAGGAGCGGCAAACGGAGCCGCGAATAGGCTCGGGCGTTGATCTCTTCCGGGCTTGGATTGATGTCCTCAAAGGCGAGGAAGTCATGGCTCGCAGCGATGGTGTACCATGCGAGGGCCTGCACAGGATCATTGGGAATGACACCCGTTTTCGAAGGCTTGAGTTCCTGCTTGCCCTCAAAGATGTCTTCATCGCTAAAGAGGTCACCCAGCGCCCGCGCCGACCGAACGTCGCCTGCCTCAGCTGATTTCTGCCAGATGTTCATCGCCTGGAGGACGCGACTTCCCATCGCTTCCGACGAGAGTCCCTCGGCGCTTGCGCTTTGATAAGCGCTTAGAGCGTTTTCATAGTCCGCCCAAGCTGCTCCGCTCACCAGCGCCCCGAAGGACACCGCCGCTGCAAGACCAAGGCCTTTAATCGTGCGCCACACCGCCATGCACCATGCTCCCCAAGCCATCGCCCGCCGACTGTCCGGCGATCGAACAATCCTTTGCGATGGTGTTAACAGTTCTTCAGCCCTTCGGCATCCCCTCCATGGTATCTTTTCCCACCGATGGCGCAACTATTCGGTAAGCAAAGGCCTGCGGATTGGCGCATTCGATGGAGGAGCAGCTAAATCCTTGACTTTGAGCAGCGTGAGGCAGATCGATTTTCGCCAGCGGATCGTCCGCGACCACGTCGATCGACTCACTGGCTGCCAATTTTCGCATCGCGGCTTCAAGCCGGATCACAGGAATCGGGCATCGCAAACCGATGAGATCAAGAACATTGGCCATCGCGGTGGCTTTGACCGAAAACGGGCCATGACACCATGTTAAGCGCGGTTTTGGTCTTTATCCGAGACGGAGAAGGTGCGCGCCATCACAATGAGATCATTGACCTTCAAACGTTCTTTAGGTCAGCGCGGCATACTCTTCGCAAAGAAGTTGGCAGAGCTTGCATGAGACGTCTTTTCCCAAGCGTTTCGGCTTGTTACGGTTTCTCGGAGGTCAGATGGGCCAGGCAGACATGAAGTCGGTTGCCGACGTCGTTGCTCTCGATCAGGAGCGTCAGAAGCGGGCGGATCCCGCCGAATCACCGCTGAACACAGCGGGTGGCATGCTGCGTGCTGCGCGCGAGGCGATGGGGCTCGACATCGCGGCGGTCGCCGAAGGCACCAATATCAAACCAGAACACCTTGTGGCGATTGAGGCGATGGATATCGCTAGTCTGCCATCCCAGCCCTACACGATGGGTTTTGTTCGCGCCTATGCGCGCCAAGTCGCCTTGCCAGAAATCGCATTGATGGAACGTTTCCGGGTGCAGGCTGGCTGGATCGTTCACGAACGCGCCACGGGCTTGGGAACTAGTCGGCCAGTTCGGCCACCGAGAGAGGGGAAAGAGCTGAGCGTTCTTCTCCTTTTTTCCGTCATTGGCTTCGCCCTTTGGTGCGCTTGGAAGCTTCTGATCTCCAATGCGCCGGTACCGTCAGGCGAAACGGCGCGTTTTGCCTATACGGGGCAAGATGTTGATGATGTTCCCGTCGTCGAACGGCCGGTCGAAGTTGAGCCAACGATTATCGATGATGGCGCGGTTTTGGGCGAATCACCTGCACCGATCTCGGATGATGCTGAGATCGCGATCCCCGAGAGCTTGGGTGGTGCGAGCCCGGACTCAGTTGGTCAGACGGCTGCTGAGGTTGAGCCAGTTGTCGCACCTGTGATTGTCGAGCCGATTGAAGAGGTGATCACGCCGCGCCTTTTGACCCGGGTCGAACCGGTCTATCCGCCCAATTGTGAGGGGAACGCAGCGCCAGTAGAAACAGTGCTTGTTTCTACACGATTAATACCCGTGGGCGCGTGATCTCAACGCGTGTCGGGCCGTCGACCAATCTTTGCTTTAATGGCGCGGCCGTCGCGGCGCTTGGCCGTTGGCGGTATGACCCTGCCTCGATTCCAGAGGGCGGAGCCGTCGGCCAAACCACCCGATTTGTCTTCGAACGCCCTTACTAAACATGGTGCGCCTGCTCATTCTTTCGTTGAGACCGATGGCCTGTCGGCTTATCTGGGTCCTACGTGGAGCAGGATCATCCCATGAGCGTTCGTCCTTGGAGAGATATTGAGCGGCGCCAGTCGCGCCAAATCATGGTCGGAAATGTACCGATCGGCGGCGGGGCACCCATCGCTGTCCAGTCGATGACCAACACCGACACCGCCGACGCGAAAGCCACGCTGGAGCAGATCGAGCGGATCGTTGAGGCAGGCGCTGATATCGTCAGGGTGTCGTGCCCCACCGAAGACTCAACGGCGGCGATGAAAGAGATCACCAAGCACGCAGGCGTGCCGATCGTTGCGGACATTCACTTCCATTATAAGCGCGGGATCGAGGCAGCCGAAAATGGGGCAGCTTGCTTGCGCATCAACCCCGGCAATATCGGGAAACCCGAGCGGGTGCGGGAAGTCGTCCAAGCGGCTAAAGACCATGGTTGCTCAATGCGGATCGGCGTCAATGGCGGCTCACTCGAGAAGCACCTCTTAGAAAAGTATGGTGAGCCTTGCCCCGAGGCTATGGTCGAGTCGGGCCTGTTCCACGCCAACATTCTCGAAGAAAACGACTTTCAGGAATACAAGATCTCGGTGAAGGCGTCCGACGTCTTTTTGACCGTCGCCGCTTATCACGGTCTTGCCGATGCCACCGAAGCGCCGCTGCATTTGGGTATCACCGAAGCGGGCGGCTTGATGTCAGGCACGATCAAGAGCTCGATCGGGTTAGGAAACCTTCTTTGGGCGGGCATTGGCGATACGATTCGTGTGTCGCTCTCGGCTGAGCCCGAGGAAGAAATCAAAGTCGGTTTTGATATCTTGAAATCGCTTGGCCTTCGTCACCGCGGCGTCAACGTCATTTCCTGCCCATCCTGCGCGCGTCAGGGTTTTGATGTCATCCGTACGGTGGAGAAGCTTGAAAAGCGCTTGGCGCATATCTCGACGCCCATGTCCTTGTCGGTCATTGGCTGTGTCGTGAATGGTCCAGGCGAAGCCCGGGAAACCGATATTGGTTTCACCGGCGGCGGCTCTGAAGCAGGCATGCTCTATCTCGGCGGTGTTCCGGCCCATAAGCTCGAAAACGAGCAGATGGTCGATAAGCTGGTCGCGCTCTGCGAGGAAAAAGCCGCTGAGATTGAGGCGGCAGCTGCAGCGGCAGAGTAGTAATTGCCGATTGTCTTGGATATTCCTGCAGTAATCATTTCTGCTGTAATAGGTGCGACGGTATCGGTCGTAGTCACCCAGTATACGCTTAAGCACCGCACCGTCGCGGACCGTCGCCGATCAACAGTCGATTTAATCGAACGTAGGCTATTGAGCTTTGAGCGAGAGCAGACGCGTACAGAGTTCCTTGAACTACTAGATGACCCAGATCGTAGTCTTTGCGTGTGGGCAAGAGAAGACAAGAGAGAATCGAGAGAAGCATCAATCATTCGTAATCTATTGAATGAGTATGAGTTAATCGCAATCGGTATTGAGCAAAAGCTTTACGATGAGGTTTTGTATAAGTATTTTTGGAAAGGTGCGCTTTTGGATGATTGGGAGGCAACTATAGATTTCATTGACTTGGTAAGACGCCGTACAAAGAATCCTGAGATCTATCGTCAATTCAGTAATTTAGCTGAAAGGTGGAGTAAGGAGAAAAACTCTCCTACGCCACAGATAGCCAATTGATCCCTCAAGAAAAACTCGACGCCGTTGTTCAGCGGTTTGATGCCGTGGAAGCGGAGATGCAGACGGCGTCGGATGCTGATGCCATCGTTCGTCTGTCTAAAGAGCACGCTGAACTGAAGCCCGTCGCCGACGCGGCACGGGACCTGACCGCGGCTCGTCAAGAAATGAACGAAGCCCAAGAGCTGGCGCAAGGCGATGACGCCGATATGGCGGAGATGGCCAAAGAAGAGATCGGTGAGCTGAAGGTGCGGATCCCTGAGCTGGAGGAAAACCTGCAGATCATGCTCTTGCCGAAGGACAAGGCCGACAATGCGCCCGTCATCCTCGAGGTGAGGGCGGGGACGGGCGGTGACGAAGCGGCACTGTTCGCTGGTGATCTCTTCCGCATGTATCAACGCTATGCCTCGGACAAAGGTTGGCGTGTTGAGGTCTTGGAGGCCAATGACAGCGGTGTCGGCGGCTATAAAGAAGTGCAGGCATCGATAACGGGCGATAATGTCTTTGGCCGAATGAAATTCGAAAGCGGTGTTCACCGCGTCCAAAGGGTGCCCGAAACGGAAACCCAAGGCCGTATCCACACCTCCGCCGCCACCGTTGCGGTTCTTCCTGAGCCGGAGGATGTCGATATTGAAATCCACGAAGGCGACCTGCGGATCGATGTCTTTCGCGCAAGTGGTCCGGGCGGCCAATCGGTTAACACAACGGATTCAGCCGTACGGATCACTCACTTGCCAACCGGTGTCGTCGTCAGCCAGCAGGATGAAAAATCTCAGCATAAGAACCGTGAGAAGGCGATGAAGGTTCTTCGTGCTCGGCTTTATGATGCTGAGCGTGCACGGATCGATGCTGAAAGGTCAGCTGACCGCCGTAGCCAAGTCGGATCCGGTGATCGGTCGGAACGCATCCGGACCTATAACTTCCCGCAAAGCCGTGTGACCGATCACCGGATCGGTTTGACGCTCCATAAGCTTGATAAGATCATCGCTGGCGAGGCCCTGGATGAACTGATCGATGCCTTGACCCTAGAGGCGCAAGCGGAACAATTGGCTGCTCTGAAAGAGGATGCGTGATCAGTCCACAGATGACGATCGCCGAAGCATTGGCCGAGGCACGAGCGCGTTTCCCTGAAAGCGCGACCGCCAGTCTTGACGCCCGCGTTCTCCTTGAGGCGGTGACCGGCAAAGAGCGGGCTGCCCTGATCGCGGCAGACAGCGCGTTGATCGGTGATGACGCTGATCGTTACGAAGCGGCCGTTGTTCGTCGGCAAGCTGGCGAGCCGGTGGCGTATATCGTCGGCAAGCAGGAGTTTTTTGGCTTAGACTTTGCCGTCGGGCCGAACGTTTTGATCCCTCGGCCCGAGAGTGAGTTGCTCGTCGAAGCAGCCATCCACGCCAAGCCCCAGCGCCTTCTCGATCTTGGCACGGGTTCAGGATGCCTCCTGATCGCGGCGCTCCATGCGCTTCCTAATTCCGATGGCATCGGTATTGATGCGAGCGCTGAGGCGATCGCCATGGCGTTCGAGAATGGTGAGACCCTGATCGCGGGTGATCGTGTCCAGTGGTTCCATGCGCGGTTTGATGACGCCGCCTCGCTTTTCGAGGACGAACGCTTCGATGTCATCCTCGCGAACCCGCCTTACATCGCCGAGGGCACACCGCTGCCTCGAAGTGTCGTCGATTTTGAGCCCGACAATGCGCTGTTTTCTGGCCCCGACGGGCTCGACGCCCACACCCAAGTGGCCCAAGTGATGGCGGCTCTTCTGGCCGACGATGGCCTCGCCTATGTTGAGATCGGCAGTGACCAAGGCCCCGAAGCGACAGAACTTTACCGCCGTTTATTGGCGCCGCGCGAGGTCACGCTTCACCGAGACGCCGCAGGTCTAGACCGCATGGTTGCGATCACGCCCCAGCCCGGCCTATAGGCCCTCGACGTCTTTATCGACCAAGAACAACGACGAAAGCCTGAGATCATCCATGTCCTTCCTTACAACCCTGATCAGCACCGCCCACGCACAAGACGCGGCCGTTCCTGCGCCGAACCCGATCGTGCAGCTGGTTCCGTTCATTCTCATCATGGTGGTCTTTTACTTCCTGATTTTCCGCCCGCAGCAGCAGCAGCGGAAGAAGCACCAAGAGATGGTCGCAGCGGTGAAGCGCGGGGACACCGTGGTCACTTCCGGTGGTCTGGTCGGTAAAGTGACCAAGGCGTCTGACGAACCGGAGATCCAGGTTGAGATCGCCGACGGTGTACAAGTCACCGTGATGAAAGGAACGCTGGCTGACGTTCGAGCCAAAACGGCTCCGGCTGCGGCCAACAACAACTAAGGACCGTCAGCTTTGCTTCGTTTTAACCGTTGGCAGACGATTGGGCTCGCCATTTTGATGGTGCTGGCGGCCTATGTCACCATGCCCAATTTCTTTCCTAAAGATGATCCCCTTCCAGGCTTTCCTGGGACAGGCCTCACGCTTGGTCTCGATTTGCAAGGCGGCTCCTACCTCTTGCTCGACGTCGGGACCGATGTCGTGATTGATCAGCGGATCAACAATTTGCGGGCAGATGTTCGGACAGAGTTCCGGCGTGCTCCCCGCGTGCGGTTCACGGGGCTCGAACGCGAAGGCGACGCCGTCACGATGCGGATCCCCGAGGGTGAAGACTTTGAGGCCGCCGAAAGCCGATTGCGTCGCCTGTCGCGGCCGCTGACCGGCGCTCCAGGGCGCGATCTCTTGGTCACATCAGATGCGGAAGCGCGGCAATTGTCCGTGACACTCACCGATGAGGCGCGTGAAGCCTACGCCAACGATGCGGTTGATCAGTCGATCACGGCCGTGCGGCGGCGGATTGATAATCTTGGCACGGTGGAACCTTCGATCCAAAAACAGGGCGATACCCGCCTTGTCCTCCAAGTGCCAGGCGATGGCGATTCAGAGCGCCTGAAATCGGTCATTGGCCGGACAGGACAATTAAGCTTCCATATGGTCGATGACTCCGTGGGTTTCCAAGAAATCCAAGCGGGTCGCATTCCGCCGCGCCGGGTGGTTTATCCGTCGTCGGATGGCAGTGGCACGCTTGCGCTTTTTGAAACCCCTGACGTCACCGGTGACATGATCACCGATGCGTCGGCCCAGCCAAACCCCGATGGCGGCGGTTTCCAAGTCAACTTTGCTTTTGACAACAGGGGACAGTGGCGTTTTGCTGATGTCACACGCGAGAATATCGGTCGGCGTTTTGCCATCGTCCTTGATGAACAGATTATCTCGGCACCGACCATTCAAACACCGATCCTTGGCGGCAGTGGTCGCATCACCGGACGGTTCTCTCCTGAAGAGGCCACTGAGCTTTCAATCCTAATCAAATCAGGCGCGCTGCCTGCACCGCTTCAGGTCATTGAACAGCGGACCGTGGGGGCAGACCTTGGGGCCGACTCCGTGCGGGCGGGGACGATTGCTTTGATCATCGGCTTTGTTGCCGTGGTCATCTATATTGCTTTCACCTACGGCCGATTTGGTCTTTATGCCGATATTGCGCTGATCGCGAATGTGCTGTTGATCGCAGGCGCACTGTCTTTGCTCGGCGCGACCCTCACGCTTCCTGGGATTGCTGGTATCGTCTTGACCATCGGCATGGCGGTGGATGCCAATGTGCTGATCTTTGAGAGAATTCGTGAGGAGGTCGCTTCGGGCAAACCGTCCGTTGCCGCCGTTGAAGCAGGCTATAAGAACGCTTGGTCAGCGATCGTTGACGCCAACCTCACCACGCTGATCGCTGCGTTGATCATGTTCCAGCTGGGGTCGGGCCCGGTGCGCGGATTTGCGGTGACGCTTGGGATTGGTGTCATCACCTCGGTCTTCACCGCCTTTGTTATTACCCGCGTCTTTGCTGGCGGCTACGTGCTCCGTGCCCGCCCAAAAACCTTGAAGATCTGAGGCAGCGTTATGGCTTTTCAGCTCATCCCTTCGAACACCAAGATCGATTTCGTCCGCTTTCGGTTCGTGGCGCTCATCATCTCAGCTTTGCTGTTGGCAGGGTCGATCACGGCCTTTTTCACGATCGGCCTTAATTTCGGGATCGATTTTCGCGGCGGCGTGACCGTCGAAGTTGGGCCTGCTGATGGTGAAAACTTCGATGAGAGCAGCCTGACCGCTGCCCGCGGAGCGGTGAATGACCTCAATCTTGGTGACGTCCGTGTACAAAATATCACCAATCCTGGCGGGGAGCAGGGGATCGTCGCCTTTATCGAAGCGGTGATCGACAGTGAGGATGGTGACACGAGACAAAACGAAGTGGCAACGCAGGTGCAAGACGCACTGAAACAAGCGCTTGGTGAAGAAATCAGTGTGCGGCGCGTGGACGTCGTGGGCCCGACGGTGTCTGGAGAACTCGTTCAGCGCGGCGTGACGGCGCTCGTTGTCGCGATTGGGTTGATGCTCGCTTACATCTGGTTCCGGTTTGAGTGGCAGTTCTCGATCGGCGCGATCTTAGCGCTGACGCATGACGTGATTTTGACGATCGGCGTCTTTGCGGTGACCCAGCTTGAATTCACGCTCGCGATTATCGCCGCGCTTTTGACGATCATTGGTTATTCGATGAATGACACGGTGGTGATTTACGATCGTATCCGAGAGAACTTGCGTAAGTACAAGCAAATGCCGCTCAAAGACGTGATCAATCTTTCGGTCAACCAGACTCTTGGCCGAACGATCATGACCTCGCTGACAACGCTTTTGGCGGTGGTTGCGCTGTTCGTGTTCGGCGGTTCGGTGCTGCGGGGCTTTAGTTTTGCGTTGATTTGGGGTGTGATCGTTGGGACCTATTCCACCGTCTACATCGCCTCGCCGCTGCTATTACAAACCGGTGTGAAACGTGACTGGTCAGAAGGCGGATCAAAAGTGGATACGGCCACCACTGTTTAATGGCACCCGATCGGTTCTCTCCGCTGTCTCCTGATGACGCAGCGTATGTGTGGGCGGAGGTGGAACGGTTCGAGCCGCATTGGCTGTTGGTCTTGCCTTATGTGGCTGAAGATCGTCGCGGGGCATGGCTCGCTTTACTCGGTTTTTTTGCTGAAGCGCTGACGATCCCGGGACGGGTGAGCAATCCGATGCTCGGTGCGATCCGTGTGGCGTGGTGGCGCGAGGCCATTGGCGAGGTCTATGGCGATGGGCCTCCGCGCAAACACCCCGTCGTGACTGCATTGGCCGCAAGCGTTTCGGATCGATCCGTGATCAGGCCTTTTCTTGAGAAGGCGCTTGATGCGCTCGCGCCCTTTTTGGAACCTGGCGATGACCATGATATCGATGTCGCCCTTACCACCCGATTTGTCCTCTACGGAGCAATGGCTGGAGCACTGGGTGAGCTCGACGGCACCGAAGCGTCAGATGGAGAAGCGCTCGCTTTCCACGCCTTGGCGGCCATCCAGCCCGATCCTTCAGCAGCAGCAACTGCAGAAGGCCCCGAGCCAATTCATCGCCGTTTCGCCCGAGGAATAGCGGCTCATCCGACCATGCAAGCCGATCTCGCCGAGCGTGTTGCCGCCTTTCGTCAACAGGCACGGCGCGGACAGCCCCTTTCAGCAGCGCCATTTGCGTTGGTTCGCGGCACCAAGAGAAAGGTGTCTGTGGCGCAAAACCCTCTTATCCAAAGGTTCTTGATCTTTCGGGCTGTTCTCACCGGATCCTTTTAGGATGACCCTAAAGCTCTCGCTGCTGAACGAACCGGCTAGGGAAGGCGACGACGGTCTTTTCTTGACGGACCACCTCTTGCGCTGAGGGACAAAGGCTCGCCAACGGGCAGGACTGACAATCAGGCTTGCCGTGATGGCACCATCGATCTGCGACCCGGGTGAGGCCTCGGGTTAAATCCGTAAACTCCGTGCTGCGCCATTCGGCTGGCGAGCGTTCAATCAACTGGCGCGGTAGGGCAGAAAGCGGTGAGCCGCGCTCCCCCAGCGCCAAGCGCCGTAAGGGCCGGGCCGTATCCTGATCGACTGAAAGCACCGTCCGATCTCGACCGGTGAGCGTCAGCACCGATGCCGCAATGTCGTCGGTCACCTGCGGCAGACGGAGTAAAAAGCGCCGCGCCATCTCTCCATCCAAGCGATCGAGACCATCAAGCGACAACGAACCAAAAGCGTCGTCGATCCGGCGCAAAATCTCGGGGATGGCCGCCGCCTTGAGCGTCGCTGCGGGAACGGCCACCAAGACAGTCTCCAGTTCTGCCGGTTTGGCATCACGGAGTCCCATCAGACGGGGATAGCGCGTCCTTAGCCGTCGATAGGAAGCCATTGCCCCCGCCGTCGACAATCCCTTTGCCACCACCCCGTAAATGAGCTGGTCCAAGGGCGAGGTTGCAGTGCTTTCCCGTCGGCCAGGAAAGAGTTGCCGCACGCGCTCCAGGATCTCTGGAAGGCGGTTATCGATCGCAAAGTGAAGTGGCGTCTGCATGCTCCCTCTCTAGGAGAACAAAGAGCGTACGTCTAGATGTTTTTGCTTTGTTCTTTGGTCACGCGACGAATCGTTGGGTGGCGCATCGCTGCCGACGCTGATGCGCCGATGCTCGTCACGGGCTGTTGATCTCGTTGTCCTCGAGAACCATCTCCTGAACGCAAACGGTGCGAGGACAGGGGAGAGATGCAACCATGCTGAAACGTTTTATGCGCGCGCTCGTGATGATCGGCGCGATCGGTTTGGTGTTTGAGGGCGCCCTCGCTAATCCACAGCTGGCTATGGTGCCCGGGGCGCGGGTCAATATGGAGATGCAAAAGCCCTTTTCCATGAAGGCGAAGGGGCTCGATCACGAGCACGAAATCACAGTTTATCTGCCCGCCAGCTATAACAGTTTAGACGATCAGACGTACCCGGTGCTTTGGGTGCTTGATGCACCACTGATGTTACGCACCGTGGTTGGGGTCCAGGACACTTTGGTCCTCGGCAACATGGCGCCCGAAATGATTGTCGTCGGAATCGGAAGCTCTGCCGACGAAGGCTTAGCGGGGGTTGGTCGCCGCGTTATGGATTTCTCGCCCGCCGGGCTGGATTACTATCCTGAGGGCATTCGCGGCGATGCTTGGGAAGAGATCGTCCCGAGCTTTGAGTTTCCCCACCTGGCCAATGAGTTTCTGACCTTCCTGGTGGATGAGCTGCGTCCGCGGTTGGAGAGACGGTACAGGTTCTCTGACGACCACGCAGTCTTTGGGCATTCCGCTGGCGGAATGTTCGCTGCCTATAGCATGTTCGCAAGACCCGATGCGTTCGGCAAATATATCATCGGTAGTCCCTATGTCGCTGGCGTTGGCGGCGTCGTCTTTGACGTGGAGGAGCTCTATGCCAATGATCATGACGATCTTGATATCGCGATTTACCTCGGCGCTGGCTCCGGCGAGGTCTCTGAATATTTTCTTGCGGCATCAGGTATTGTGAGTGGGACAGTTGATTTTGCTGAGACACTGCGTCTGCGGCGTTACCCGTCACTGGAGCTCAGCACGGAGATTTATTCAGGTGAAAATCATTACACAGTGGTGCCCCGTGTCGTGAGCGATGGCATCCGCACCCTGTGGGCTGATGAGGCTGCTGCCCTTGGGTCTTCGTGGCCACAAGCGCCGGAATAGGACGCGCGTGCCTCAGGCCGCTTGACGCCCTTGGGCGAGCCACGCGCCTAAATCAGCGAGCGCCCTGGTGGTCATCGCTTTTTTACGGGCGCGCCCTTTTTCCTTGCCGCGCAAGCGCTTGCCTTCAGCATCGCGGGTCGGTGTCTCTATCTCGGGGAAAAGGCCAAAGTTGACGTTCATCGGCTGGAAGCTGCCTTTGCCTCCATCAAGATGACCATCGGTGATATGGTGGTGCAGTGCTCCGAGGGCGGTGGATCTTGGTGGGAGATGACCGTCTTCACCAAGACCCTCGGCGGCGGCAAGACGACCAGCAAGAAGACCGATGGCAGCGCTTTCAAGATAACCTTCGACGCCCGTGATTTGACCGGCAAAGCGAAGATGAGGGCGAGCGACGAGGCGCAGTTCTTGATCAAGGAGTTTCGGCGAATTGATAAAGGTGTTCCGATGGATCCCGCCAAGACGGGCAAATTTGGCGTCTTCAAGGCCGGGGATCATCCTTAAGACGTCGCCTTGAGCCCCGTATTTCAGCTTGGTCTGAAATCCCACCATATTATAGAGCGTACCAAGAGCATTGTCCTGGCGAAGCTGAACAATGGCATGGGGTTTCTTGTCTGGTGCGTGGGGGTTGGTGAGACCCACCGGTTTCATTGGTCCAAAGCGCAGAGTCTCACGACCCCGGCGCGCCATTTCTTCGATGGGTAGGCAACCATCAAAATACTGGGTGGTCTTTTCCCATTCCTTGAAATCGGTCTTTTCACCCTCAAGGATCGCATCAAGAAGAGCGTTGTACTGATCTTCGTTCAGCGGAAGATTGATATAGTCGCGACCCGTCCCACCCGGGCCCGCCTTGTCATAGCGCGACTGGAACCAGGCCTTCGAGAAATCGATCGAGTCTTTATAGATGATGGGCGCGATCGCATCGAAAAAGGCGAGGTGCTCTTCACCCGTCATGGTCAAAATGTCGTTCGCCAAGCCCTCGGCGGTGAGGGGGCCTGTGGCGACCACCGTAGGGCCCCAATCCGCGGGCGGAAGGCCCGGCACTTCTTCGCGAACGATGGTGATCCGAGGATGCTGGTGAAGAGCGGCGGTAACAGCCTCAGCAAAACCTTCGCGATCCACCGCAAGGGCGCCGCCAGCAGGGATTTGATGGCTGTCTGCTTCCCTCAGGATCAGCGATCCGCAGCGCCGCATTTCTTCGTGCAAGAGGCCAACGGCGTTGTACTCTGCATCGTCGGAGCGAAAGGAGTTCGAGCAGACAAGCTCTGCGCACTGGTCCGTTTTGTGCGCCTCGGTGCCGCGCACCCCGCGCATTTCGTGCAGGACTACGGTGGCGCCCGCTTCTGCTGCCTGCCAAGCCGCTTCAGATCCGGCAAGTCCGGCACCAATAACATGGATGGTCGTCATGGAAGGCGATTAGCCTATCCGCACCGCCCATGCCAGGCGTGAGCCATAGACCTGCCTTAGAGTTCTGCGATCACCGTTCGGGCAATCTCCGCATGCGTCTCGTTCCGCTCAGCACTGAAAGGGTTCGGCGCGTCGAGATAGCTGACGATGAGGATGGGGCCGGCATCGGGCGTTGCATCCTCTGGCGGGATCGCGAAGGCGAGATTGTTGTTCATGTTGGTCAGATTGGTGCCGGTCTTGTCACCGACCACCCACCCGTCGGGCATGCCTGCGCGCAGGCGCTGGTATCCCGTGACAGCATCGATCATCCACGACCTTAAGAGATCGCGGCTCTCAAGTTTAAGGGCATCGCCGAAGAGGAACCGCTCCATGGTGGCAAGCATCGCGTGCGGCGAGGAGGTGTCGCGCGGATCGCCGGGCGCTGAATCGTTAAGTTCCAGCTCATACCGGTCCAATCGTGTGACTTCATCGCCGAACGAGCGGAGCTGCGCTGTGAAGCCCGGCGGTCCTCCAAGATGGGTGATCAGCAGATTGGCCGCTGCGTTATCGCTTGTGGTGATCGTCGCGCGGCACAGCTCCCTAAGGGTCATCACGCCTTGATCGACCAAGGGCCCCAGAACCGGCGAGTGGGAGAGAATGTCGTCCTGGCCAAAGGTCAGTTCTGTTGCGAGGCTCTCCGTGCCTGCGTCCACCTTGGCGAGCACCAGGGCCCCAAGGAGCCACTTGAAGCTCGAACAGAAGGTGAAACGCTCATCACCTCGGTTGCTGACGACCGTCCCGGTCGCAAGGTTCTTCGCAGCAACACCGAGGCGACCGCCCATCGTCTCTTCGAGCTCGATGAGTGGATTGCGCGCCGCTGATCCTTCATTTTGTCCACATGAAGGCAGGACGATAAGAGCGGTGCTTCCGCCCAAGAAGAGACGACGGGATGGGCGAGGGAGAGAGGTCGGCATGGGCATGTCTATCGAAAACGTTTGGGCGTGTCCTGCCGCGTATCGTCCTCCTCCGCAACGAGTGGACAGGTGACGTTTTGCTCACTAGCGTTCGTCTTGTTTTTCCGGGGTGTGACTGGTGAAAATCGCCATAATTGGAGGGGGTTCGGTCGGCCGCGCGCTTGGGCGTGTATGGAGCAAGGCTGGTCATACCGTGGTCTTTGGCCTCCGCAGCCCACAAAAAGACAAGCATGAGGGTCTACCCGGTGAACGTTTGGGCGTGGAGGAAGCGGCCGCAGAAGCTGATGTGACGGTCCTCGCTGTCCCTTTTGCGCGGGTTGACAGCGTGGCGGAGACACTTGGTTCTGCCTTTTCTCGCATCTTGGTCGACTGCACCAATCCGACCAATGAGGATCTTTCGGCGCTCGATCCACGCGGGCACAATTCGGGTGCTGCCTATATCAAGTCAAAACTTCCAAAGGCTAGGATCGTTAAGGCGTTCAACCAAATGGGCGCCGATACCATGGCTGATGCTGCGTATCCTGAAGGCCAACCGCTCAATTTTGTTTGTTCCAGCGACGAGGCTGCTGCGAGCTGTGTTCGTCAGCTATCGGAAGAGCTTGGGTTTGATACCGTGGTGGTGCGGGGGCTCGAGCACGCCAAACAACTCGAAGAGATGGCCTGGCTGTGGATTAGCCTTGCGATGAAACAGGGGCACGGGCGCGACTTCGCCTTTGCGATGGTGAGACGTTAGATGGTGGGGCGTGTACGACTTGATATAGTGAGCGTTATGCATGACGCTCTTGGGTTCGCGGTCAGCAGGTTTGATGACGTGCTGAGGGTTGCGTGGTTCCCTTTGTTGCTGGTGGCACTTACTCCTCTTCTTTGGCAGCAAATGGTGATGAGCGGCACGCCCCGACCACTCGTGATGGGCTTAAGTCTCGCGGTGCCCCTGTTGCTGACAGCCGCATATATGGTGCCGTTGACCAGGATGGCGGCGCTTGGTGAGGCGACTGGGCAGCGCAGTGTCCATTTAGCCTTCGGCACACGCCAAGTTCGGTTTGCGCTTGTTGGCTTACTGAGTGTTTTTACAGCGCTGCTCGTTGCTGTTGGGCCGACAAGTTTTGGCGTTTTTCTCACCGAATCCTTGATCCAAGACATTGAAGTCAAAGAGGTCTTCGTTTTTGACGAAGGCAGTCTCCATGGCGGTCAGGTCAATATTCTGTTTGCGGATGTGACGCCGCTGCGTGATCTCCAGGTGTTTCTGAACTGGGTCCTGATGCCTTTGGTGCTCGCCTATATGGGCGTGCGGCTGTTCCTTTGGCCGTTCGCGATCGCTGCGGGTGCATCCTCGCCCTTTGCTTTATCCTTGCGCGCCAGCGCTGGGGCTAATGGTCTTCGTCTTTTCTTGATCTTTCTTGCCCTTGCCCTGGTTCAAGCTGTGGTCAGTTTGGGATCAGGCCTGGTGGTTGGGATGGGGCAATGGGTTGGCGGGCTTGCAGAAGTCTTTGTCAGCACCCTCGAGAATTTCGGTGTCGATGGGTTTTCCTGGGCTAGCCAGATCGGCCGTTATGTTGGTGTGGGAGTGAGTTATCTCATTGGCATTTGCGTTAGTGCACTGACGGCAGGATTGGTTGCAGGCACGGCTGGATCAGTGATCCGTACAACTGACTAATCTACAGACGCGTTACAGCGCCTAATTGATCAGGCGGATCGCTTCTCGGCTGGCGCGCGCTTGAACCTCTTGATCCCCGCTCTGCGCTGCATCCTCAAGCATCGAGGCAAGGTCTTGGCGTTCTTCAAGCGTCAGTTGACCACGGAGCGTCTCAGCGAGCATCTGGATCGCACGGTCGTAATCGAGCGGCTGACGCGATGCCCATTCGGCATAGATGACAGCGTTCTCTGCGGTGTCGGGGTCAGAAACATCCGCTAAGCGTGCCCGCACCCGACCATGGGCGCTCGGCCAAACATCTTTGCCGACGACGAAGTGGATATAGGTGGCGGCCGCGGCCACCGGATCATCAATCGCTGTGATCGGCGAAAAAGCCGTGGCGTCGGCAATCTTGGCGCGACGACGTTTGCCGGAAAACCGCTCCGCTGCATCGATCACCGTATCAGCTGCTTCTTTTGCGGCTTTGAGCCGCCACCACCAAACGGAGATCGCCCCCATCACAAGCACGAGAAGACCGAGGATATGCATCTCTTCCTGCTAAACGCTAAGAAGAGGGCGCACAACGTCATTGATCAGAGGCTTTTGCAGGATCCTCTGATCACAAAATGCTGTCAGCAGTGTCACAGGTGATCAGGGTACGGCCACCGCGCGGACCGCGTTGTCCGCCATCACGGAGAGAAGAGCGGGGCAATCGCAGGTGATATGGCCGACCACCACCGCGCCTTCTTCGGGAAGGGCATGGGCAAAGGTCAAATAGCCAGGAACGTCTCCACGGTGGCCGATCATCGGTGATCCGCTCTCTGAGCGACTGATCACAAAACCCTGTGCGCGCTGGAAATGACCGGGATACCCAATCGGCTCTAGCAGCATTGCCGCACCGAGATTGCTTAAGACTTGATCGTGCAAAACGAGAGATTCAAGGACATCGGCAACGTCGGAAGCGGAGGCAACGATACCTGCCTCCGGGCCGGCGTGTTCCCAAAAAACAAATGCATCAACCCATGGGCGCAGCTCAGTTCCGTAACCGTGAAGGTCAGCACCCGGAGGGGCATGTTGGCCGTAATAAGTCGAGAGGAGGCCCAGGGGTTCAACCAACACCTCTTCGATCAAGGCAGAGAATGACTGTCCCGTGACACGCTGAGCTATCTCGCCCGCCAACATGTAACCCATGTTGGAATACTGGGTACGCTCGCCGGCGACAAAGGGTGCAGCCTGACGTTTCGAGGCACGCAGCGCTCGATCCAGCGACAAAGCCTCGGTCCAATCTCCGAAAAAATAGTGTCGGAGGTCAAAATAATCAGGGATTCCTGCGCTGTGATTGAGAAGTTGCCGAACGGTGGCCGTGTTTCCATTGGGAAGACCGTCGATCACGCGGTCCGGCAGATAAACGTCAATACTTTCATCAAGGTCGATCATTCCTCGTTGGGACAAATCGACGATGATGGCAGCTGTATAGAGTTTGCTGACGCTCGCAATACGAAGAGGGGTATCCGGATCAATCGGTACGCCATTGGTTCTGGCAGTGGTGCCAGCGGTGACCACGACATTCTCGTCACCGGAGCGAAGCAGAATGACCGCGCCAGGTGCGCCGTCCCGGACGACTTGTTCGGCGATCAATGCGGCCCGTTCCGCAAGGCTGAGGCCCTCAAAGACTTCTGCATCGATCTGATGCGGGTCGGTTGTGTCTCGGTAAAGGATCGACCAGCCGACAAGTGCAACCACGGCAAGGCAGACGACGCTGACCCATAAGCGCCTCCACCACATCGTGAGTGATCCAACCCCGACGACTGACACCATACCTCGACCCCTCTATTGAATTGGGACAATTAGCGACCAAACCTTTCATTGTGATGTCGCCTTTGCCGACCAGACAGCAATAACAGTCGAGGCGTGTTCTGTCCTTCTCGCTGCTATTCCGAGCTGTCACGCGATATCCATCACTGATCGTTTCGATAAGGGGGTCATTCGTACCATGAAGATTAAAACTCTTGTGTCGGCTTGCGCTGCGGTTCTTGCCTTAACACTGGCCCCAGAAACGATGGCACAGACAGCGCGTGCGCAGTTTGAGGTTGCGTTTGAAGCGCAAGAGACGAGGCGTCGCGCGATTATCGCACAAGGTCTCGAACTGACCGACGAGGAGGCCGAAAAATTCTGGCCGATCTACGATTCCTATCGCAACGACATCAAAGCGGTGGAACTCCGCTTGGTGGAAAACCTCTCCACCTTTGCCGACAATTTCAGTGATCTCTCGGATGATGTGGCGGAAGAGCTGTTGTCGGCCGGTGTCGATATCGAGGCTGACTCGTCGCGTTTGCGACGCGACCACGTCAAAAAGGTGCGGCGGGTCATCGAGCCCGTCTCGGCGCTACGATACTTCCAGCTCGAGAATTATATCGAGACGGCGCACCGGATGTCCGTTCAGCGCCAAATCCCGCTCGCGGGCACCGATCTTGAAGAGATGTACCAGCGCCAACAGGCGATGCGTCGTCAATAGCTGGGCCGTTGCGGTGGCCCCAGCCATTCGTTGGAGCCGCTCGTGACCAGGACCTGAGGCCCAGTCACGCGGCCTTTTTGCGCCGTGTCCGCGTCCGGCGTTTGGGCGCTGCTTCTTCTGCGCGGCTTTCGTGGCGGGCCAAGACGTCTTTTAAGAACTGTCCGGTGTAGCTGCCTTTGACCTCCGCGACGTCCTCGGGGGTCCCGGCGGCGACGATTTTGCCGCCGCCATCGCCGCCTTCTGGACCGAGGTCGATGATCCAATCAGCCTGTTTGATGACATCGAGGTTGTGCTCGATAATCACCACCGTGTTGCCCGCGTCAGCGAGTTCTTGAATGACTTCCATCAGTTTCCGGACGTCTTCGAAGTGAAGCCCGGTCGTTGGTTCATCGAGGATGTAAAGCGTGCGCCCGGTGGCAACCTTTGACAATTCCTTGGCCAGCTTGACCCGCTGTGCCTCGCCGCCAGACAGGGTCGTCGCCTGTTGCCCGACTTTGATATAGCCGAGCCCGACCCGGTTGAGGGTTTCCATCTTGTTACGGATGGAAGGCACAGGTTTAAAGAACTCATAAGCCTGCTCAACGGTCATATCGAGCACATCGGCGATGGATTTGTCCTTGTACTTCACCTCAAGCGTTTCGCGATTGTACCGTTGACCGTGGCAGACATCGCAAGTGACATAGACATCGGGCAAGAAGTGCATCTCGATCTTGATCACCCCGTCGCCCTGACAGGCCTCGCAGCGGCCACCTTTGACATTGAAACTGAAGCGGCCCGGTTTGTAGCCGCGGGCCTTCGCTTCGGGCAACCCAGCGAACCATTCGCGGATGGGACCAAACGCGCCGGTATAGGTGGCGGGGTTCGATCGCGGTGTTCGGCCGATCGGGGACTGATCAATATCGATCACTTTATCGATATGCTCTAGGCCTCCGATCCGATCATGCTTTCCGGGTACGGTTTTTGCGTTCATCAGCTTTCGCGACGCAGCCTTGTAGAGCGTTTCGACTGTCAGGGTCGATTTGCCGCCGCCAGAAACGCCCGTCACGCAGGTCAGGAGACCGACCGGAAACTCGGCGGTCACAGCCTGCAGATTGTTGGCGCTCGCGCCTTCCACGGTGATCACGCGGTCTGGATCAAACACCCGCCTTTCTGTGGGCACAGGCACCTCGCGCCGACCAGCGAGATAGTCGCCGGTGATGGAGCGTTTATTCTTTTCAATTTGCGCAGGCGTTCCCGCTGCGACCACAGACCCTCCGTGCACCCCGGCTCCTGGTCCGATGTCGAGCACATGGTCGGCGGTACGGATGGCGTCTTCATCATGCTCGACGACGATCACCGTGTTGCCAAGATCGCGGAGGCCCACAAGGCTTGAAAGAAGACGTTCATTGTCCCGTTGGTGCAAACCAATCGATGGCTCGTCCAGGACATAAAGAACGCCCGTCAGCCCCGAACCGATCTGGCTGGCCAAGCGAATGCGTTGGCTTTCTCCGCCCGAAAGCGTGCCGGAGGAGCGGGAGAGGGTGAGATAGCCAAGGCCAACATTGTTGAGAAAATGAAGGCGGTCTCGGATTTCCTTTAAAATCCGGCTGGCGATCGTCCGCTCTTTTTCCGTCAGCTGTGTATCCAGCGTTCCAAACCAGAGGTCGGCTTCGCGGATTGACAGTCCACTGATGGAAGAAATATCCTCTCCCCCCACTTTCACCGCCAACGCTTCGGGCTTGAGACGCGCACCGTGGCACGCGTCGCATTCGGTCACCGATTGGAACTTCTCCATCTCTTCGCGGACCCAGGAACTGTCGGTTTCCCGCCAGCGACGCTCGAGATTCGGGATCACGCCTTCAAAGGTCTTGGTCGTCTCATAGCGGCGGACACCGTCATCATAGACGAACTTCACCTTGTCTTTGCCGGTGCCATAAAGAACTGTTTTTCGTTGTTTGGCAGTCAGTTCTCGCCATGTGCCGCCGACATCGAAGCCATATTTTTTCCCAAGTGCTTCAAGTGTTTGGGTGTAGTAGGGGCTTTGCGTTTTGGACCAAGCAGCGATTGCCCCCTTCCGTAGGCTGATATCATGGTCAGGTACCACGAGATCGGGATCGAAATAGACTGATGTACCAAGCCCATCACAGGTCGGGCAAGCGCCCATCGGCGAGTTGAACGAGAACAACCGCGGCTCAATCTCTTCGATCGTGAAACCGGAGACGGGGCAGGCAAACTTGGCGGAGAAAAGGATTTTCCTGACCTCCTCCCCAGCTTTCGGGGCGCTTTCTGCCACCGCGAGACCGTCGGCCAGATCAAGGCAAGTCTCAAAGCTCTCGGCGAGACGACTTTCGAGACCGTCCTTGATCACCACCCGGTCCACAACGACGTCGATGTCATGCTTCAGTTTTTTGTCCAGCGTTGGCGCGTCAGCAATGTCGTAGAATTCACCGTCGATACGCACCCGCTGGAAGCCTCGTTTCATCAGGTCAGCGAGTTCCTTGCGGTATTCACCCTTCCGTTGTCGGATCATAGGGGCAAGGAGATAAAAACGGGCCCCGTCCCCCTCGGCCATCAAACGATCGACCATTTCCGATACGGTCTGTGAGGTGATTGGCTGACCCGTTGCGGGGGAATAGGGCACCCCGACCCGCGCCCAAAGAAGACGCATATAGTCATAAATCTCGGTGACCGTCGCGACAGTGGAGCGCGGGTTTTTTGAGGTCGTTTTTTGTTCAATCGAGATCGCAGGAGAGAGCCCCTCGATCTGATCAACGTCCGGCTTTTGCATCAGCTCGAGAAACTGCCGAGCGTAGGCGGACAAACTCTCAACATAACGCCGCTGGCCTTCAGCATAGATCGTATCAAAGGCAAGGGAAGACTTACCCGAGCCTGAGAGCCCGGTGACCACGGTCAACTTGTCGCGCGGAATTTCAGCGGTGACGTCTTTGAGATTGTGCTCGCGTGCTCCCGTGACCGTGATAAATTTGCTGCTCACACGCGCTCTCCAAGACCAAACCCAAGAGATAGCGCATTAAGCTTGTCAGGCCGCTAGAACAAGGGGCGAACATGTCGATTTGACTCGCCGCCCCATTCGCTCGTTAGAAGCGTTTGATGTAGGTGACCATGCCGGTAACGCCGCCATAGGCCCAATCAATGTCAACGCCGTCGCCTTCAGCATTAAAGTCACTGGTCTGAAGATAGCTCACCTCAACACCAATGCGGCCGGGTGTCGGTAACAGATCAAAATTGACACCAGCTTTGACCTGATAGGCAAATTCGCCGCCGGCATTGTCGCCGTCTTCGTCCTCGATGTTGCTGGTCACATAACCAACGCCAACGCCAACATAAGGCTGAGGAAGAAGCGGAATACTGGGTCGAATGACGCCGTTCAGCATCAGGGCAATAGTTTCGAGATTGTCGTCGACGGAGCTCTCAAATCCACCACCAGAAATGCTGTCAATGTTGGCGTTCCGGTAGGTGACTTCGCCTTCGACCGCGACCGCGGGAAAGATGTAACGGCCCACGAGGCCGCCAATAGCGAAGCCAGGATCTGCATCCGCGTCGAAATCCACCGATACATTGAAGACATCGTCCCGAGCTTCGATCGAGTCGGCGGTCTGCTGGAAGAGACCCGCATGCAACTGGATGTAGGTATCCCCCGCATGGGCAAAAGAAAGAGCCGCCGCAGCAGCGCTCGTCCACGCAATAAACTGTTTCATCGTTCTGACCCCTGTCCTGGCGCTGGATGATGGATGTCTAACAGAGGTTGCAGGCAGCACAAAGGTCAGAAAGGGGCGAAGTCGAGAACGAAGCTGCCCCTCATCGCCAACCTCGTGGAAGGCGAGGCAGGGAACAGAAGCTCTAAATGGCCGTGTGCACGAGGTTGTTAGAAACCAATCTGGTAGGTCAACAACGCCGAAAGGCCACCAAAATCATAGGTGATGTCGTAATCAGTGAGGACCGATGCGCATAGGACATCGGGAGGACACACTGTTCCGCTGAACTCTCCATCGAACCCTTGCGTGAAGAGATAATTGAGCTCAGCGCCAATGCGTCCGGGCGTTGGCAACACATTAAAGGTGACGCCCGCTTTCACCTGGTAGGCGAACGCACCGTCCACACCCTCAAGGGAGTTGGTGACGTAACCAAGCCCAACCCCGACATAAGGTTGCGGTAACACCGGAACTTGAGGCCGAAAAACCCCGTTCGCCATCAGGGCAACTGTTCCGTATTCATCGTCGATGCCCGCGAGAAGAACATTGTCAGGCAGGTCATCCGCCTGAACCTGCCGATGTGTGACTTCCGCCTCGAGCGCGATTCCTGGAACGATGTACCGGCCGATGAGGCCGCCGACTGCTAGGCTCGTGCTGGCCTCAGCGTCGATGTCCAGAGCAAGACCGGCGCCTTGTTCATCGATTTCCAGACTGTCCTCGGTTTGCTCAAAAGCGCCCAGATGGAACTGGACATAGGTGTCGTCAGCATGGGCAGCGGACATGGAAAGACAGCTAACGGTTGCGGCGATGAGGGTCGGTTTCATGCTCGGGCTTTCCTTAAGTCTCTGCACACCACCATCGTAACCGGAGGTGTCGCGCGAGAAAAAGCATCGAAGTGTATCTTCGATGCCCGAATGCAGACACCGCTTGACCATAGAACAAAAAAAGAACAATTTGTGGGAAAGAGCTTCTTGGCGCGGCTGCCAATGCTGCCTACGCCTAGCGGGTCGTGGAGGTATGGTATGGCTGGTAGCGTCAACAAGGTGATCTTGGTGGGCAATCTGGGGCAGGACCCGGAGGTTCGTCAGTTTTCCAATGGTGGACAGGTTTGTAACCTGTCGATTGCAACGTCTGAAAGCTGGAAGGACAAACAGTCCGGAGAGCGACGTGAACGGACCGAATGGCACCGCGTCGCGATATTCTCTGAGCCATTGGTCCGTGTGGCGCAGAATTACCTCAAGCGCGGCTCCAAAGTGTATATTGAGGGGCAGCTTGAAACCCGCAAATGGCAGGACCAAAACGGCCAAGATCGCTACACCACCGAAGTGGTGCTGCGACCTTATCGGTCTGAGCTGACGATGCTCGACGGTCGTTCCGGCGGCGGCGATCAGGCGATGGGCGGCGGTTATGGCCAGCAGATCTCTGGACCACCGGATGATTTTGGCGGGCAGGGCGCGCCAGCTGGCGGCAAGGACTATGATCTCGACGACGATATTCCGTTTTAAGGAATCATTCCGTGCGCCCCGCTCCGCGCCTCTATGTAAACGACCACCTCGGAGCGGGCACCTTAGCTCTGTCATCGGAGCAATCGCGGTACCTAGGCCAAGTCTTAAGGCTTAAGGAAGGCGATGACGTCCGCGTTTTTAACGCGCGTGATGGTGAATGGATCTATGCGTTGTCCGCCATCTCTCGGCGCGGGGCCGAGGCGACACCTCGCAGCCAGCGACGCGTTGGCGAAGCGAGTAGTGAGACACCTATTTTGTTCTTCGCGCCGATCAAGCGGTCACCGACGGAGATCCTGGTCCAAAAGGCGACCGAGCTTGGCGTCACGAGGCTCCAGCCGGTGATCACGGCACGCACCAATCGCGATCAGTTGCGCCTTGACCGCCTTGAAAGCATCGCGGTTGAAGCCGCTGAGCAATCAGAGCGGCTAACGATTCCGTCCATTTGCTCCCCCATTTCTCTTGCGGACATGCTGATGGATCCGCCGCGCTTTGTCTTCTGCGATGAAGCGGGGGATGCGGAGAATGAGCCATGGGGCGGGGAGGAAGGGCGGGCGCCGCTGGCCGGTTCGGCCTTTCACCATCAGGTCGAGGCGCCAAAGGGTGTGCTGGTTGGACCAGAGGGCGGGTTTACGCCAGAGGAGCGCAGCAGCCTTCGCGCTTGCGAAGCGGCACTTTCTGTATCCCTCGGCCCACGGATTTTACGGGCTGAGACAGCGGCCATTGTCGCCCTTACTTTATGGCAAAACCTCTACGGCGACCTCAGCAGCATCTCTTCATAGCCGATGAGCCTTCCTCACCGTCTGGCGCGACGGCGCAATCGCGCCTAACGCTGGCCTTTGGTTGCTAAGCCGCGGCCCTTAAGTTGTGGACCGGCAATCTGTAAATTATTGTAGTTTCGACGAGAAAACCGATGACCCAGCTTGACGCCAGTGCCCGTCAGAACCTCGAGCCAATCGAGGATGTCTCCGAGCTCGCAGCTTACCTCGCAACAGGATGCAAACCGCGCGATGCGTGGCGCATCGGGACGGAACACGAGAAATTCGGGTTCCTTCGGGACACGCTCGAGCCATTGCCCTTTTCCGGGGAACGCTCGATCCAGGCCGTGCTCGAAGGATTGTCGAGCCGTTTTGGATGGGAACGCCTCGAAGAAGATGGTGAGCTTGTGGCGCTGAAAAAAGAAGGCGCGTCGATCACCCTCGAACCCGGAGGACAGTTTGAGCTATCCGGCGCGCCGCTGGTCTCGGTTCAGGAAACCTGTAGCGAGGTCCACACCCATTTGGCTGAGGTGAAAGAAGTCAGTGATCCGCTTGGTGTTGGCTTCATCGGTCTTGGCGCCGCGCCATACTGGACTCGCGATGACATGCCGAAGGTACCAAAAGGTCGGTACACGATCATGCGGCGTTATATGCCCAAGGTCGGGACGCTCGGGCTCGATATGATGCACCGTACAGCCACGGTTCAAGTCAATCTCGACTTTGAGAGCGAGGCGGACATGGTCAAAAAGTTCAGAACGTCCCTCGCGCTTCAACCGATTGCGACTGCCCTTTTTGCCAACTCACCGTTGACCGAGGGTCAACCTAATGGCTTCCAGTCTTGGCGGGCCCATATTTGGACCGATACGGATGCAGACCGAACGGGTATGCTCGATTTCGTTTTCGAAGACGGTTTCGGGTTTGAGCGTTACGCTGAGTATATGCTCGATGTACCGATGTACTTCCTGTGGCGGGACGGTGTTTATACCGACGCAACCGGACAATCGTTCCGGGATTTCTTAAACGGAGAGTTGCCCGCGGCCCCTGGGGTTAAACCAAACCTCGAAGATTGGAAAGACCATCTGTCCACGGCGTTTCCAGAGGTTCGTCTTAAAACCTTCCTCGAAATGCGGGGCGCCGATTCTGGTTCATGGGGCCGGATCTGTGCCTTACCCGCCTTCTGGGTGGGTCTTCTTTATGACCAGGAAAGCCTCGATGCTGCCTATGATCTTATCAAAGGTTGGACCGCGGAGGAGCGCGGCGCACTCCGGCCTGCTGCGGCGAAAGATGGGATGGCCGGACAGGTCGGCGCCATCAAGGTCCAAGACATAGCGCAACAGGTGATCGAATTGTCGCGCGGAGGCCTTCGTCGTCGGCAAGCACTGGATGCGGCGGGAACGGACGAAACGGGCTTCCTTAAACCGCTCACTGAGATCGCTCGGTCCGGCGAGAACTTTGCTCAGCTTTTCCTCAAGGACATCGAAGAAGGCGCGGATGCGCACGCGCTGTTTGACCGCTATGCCTTTCAATGACACCTGATGATCCTGATGTCCTCAAGGCGGCGAGTGCACTGGCACGGCGAGATCCCGTCCTGCGCGCGATCCTCAAGGTGACAGGACCTCCCCGGTGGCGTGCCCGAGAGGGCGGGTATAAAGGGCTGGCACGGATTATCATCGAACAACAACTTTCTGTGGCCAGCGCCAATGCGATATTGGAGCGATGTCAATCAGCGACGAATGATCTGTGTCCGCATGCTGTAGGGCAAGTCGGAGCTGATGAGCTAAAAGCACTCGGCCTCTCGCGGCCAAAAATCCGCTATTTGAAGTCCTTAGCCGATGATGTGCGCTCAGGCGATGTCGACCTGACCGCTCTTCAAAAGCTAAGCGATCAAGAGGCGCATCAAGAGCTTTGCCGGATTCTGGGCATAGGTCCTTGGACAGCGTCGGTGTACCTCCTTTTTTGTGAAGGACGCCGCGATCTTTGGCCAAAGGGGGATGTTGCCTTGCTGGCTGCCCATGCTGAGGCTGGCGGCCAGTACGCCAGGCCTGAGATCAAGGATTTTGATGCTATGGCGGAGGAGACCTATGCCCCGCATCGCGGTGTCGCGGCTCATCTTCTTTGGGGATATGTCGCGCATTTACGCGGTCGTGCCCCCCTTTAATCGCCCCGCGCTTGACGTTCATAAGCTTCTGGTGCTGGTTAACGGAGGGCGGCCGGGAGTTTCATTTTGTTGGTCTTTTCGATTATCGCTAGCGTGATGCTTGGCCTGTCGGCGGTGCAGGCGGATTGGATTTCGTCGTATCGTCAGTACGAAGCAGCGTTGGAAGCGGGGGATAATTCAGCCGCCAACCAGCACGCGCGTGATGCATGGCGGCTGTCGGCTGAGGCCTTACCTCCATCAGAAAACCGCGCACTGTTGGCACAAAACTACGCTGAACTGTTGATCATGACCGCGCCGGAAGAGGCGATCGCCCCCCTCGAAGATGCGGTCATGATGGCCAAACTTGGGTTCGGAACGACGAACTACTCCACTGAAACCCTCAATTATCTGCTACTGGGTATAAAAAGTCTGAGTACCAATAAAAAACGACGTTTATCGCAACTGACTTACGAAGCTTGGCAAGAAGTCCCGCAAGATGAACTTTGGGAGACGAGCGTTCTTCTCGTACAGGTATCTATGATGGTGCGGCATCTGAGCTTAGGCGAAGAAGAAAAAGTCGTTGACATCGCATCTCGTCTTGGGACTGACAGTCAAAAGTTTGATCAGTTAGTATTTGAAAACAAAAAGACTATCGTTGTTTTATGGATCCGTGCACTAACTGCGTTACAACCGAAAGAATACGAAACAAGATATTTTTCTAAGCAGTCAGCAAGAGAAGCGCAGATTGAAACTGGGCGCGAGAGGCTATGGTCTGAATACCGAGAGTCTTTAGTCGACGCAGCGATTGTGGGCACCGATGCCGCTAATGATCAGCCCTATTTCGACTCTGTTGCCGAGATACCCAAAGATGAAGCTGAGTTGCATGCATGGTTGTTCCTCGCTCGGACGTTTTTCGATACTTATGGTGGCGAGTCTGACGATTGGTACAGCCGAGTTGGGCCTCTCGGAGGCTTCTTAAAGAAGCCCGATCAATGTTCAGGGATCGAGATTCCTTGGGTCGAAAGATCGATTGACTACGAACCTACTGGTTTAAAGGCCTGGAATGGGGCAGTCCAAGTGGCTTACGACATCTCGGACACAAGGCAGATTAAAAACATCCGACTGATCACCGAGATTCCTAGCGAACGGTTCACTGAAACAGTGCTTGAAGCCATGCCGAACTGGAGAGTCGGCGATATTAGCGCTGTTCCTCCGGCATGTCGGACAGACTTGCTCATCACGATCAATTTCGAGATTACGTTGCGCGGCTAGGTGTTCGATCAGTCTTCCGCAAGAATTTCTCTTTTTCGCCATCGTCGTGATCGTTCTGTCACATAGAATCGGCTAAGATTTTTGGTATAAAGTTACCAATGACAAACCCTGGAGCCCGGCGCTTTCTACAACGCTGATTTGCATATGATCCCCTTCGTGAACGGTCGAATACCGCCGTTCCGATGGCGATGGCCCGGCCTCCGGAGGCGCAGGAGCTAATCGTCATGAAAACCGCCCGTCACGCCCCCGATGGATGTCCAGCTTTGGTCTTGAATGCTGATTTCAGGCCGCTGAGCTATTTCCCTCTTTCGTTATGGTCGTGGCAGGACACCCTAAAGGCGGTGTTCCTTGGCCGGGTGGATGTGGTGGCGGAGTACGACACGGAGGTGCACTCTGTGTCGCGCTCGATGCGGCTTCCCTCGGTGGTGTCGCTCAAGTCCTACGTCAATCATGCACGGAAGCCTGCCTTCACCCGGTTCAACGTCTTTTTGCGAGATGGCTTTGCGTGCCAATATTGCGGCAAAGATGACCGTGATGATCTGACCTTTGACCATGTCGTGCCCCGCAGCCGCGGCGGTAAAACAACGTGGACGAACATTGTCGCGGCCTGCAGCTCTTGTAATCTTAAAAAAGGCGGAAAGATGCCGCGCGACGCGCGCATGTGGCCAGCGCAAGCACCGCGCCAACCCAACATGTTCGAGCTCAACGAAAAGGGACGGTCGTTCCCGCCCAACTATCTGCACGATAGCTGGCAGGACTATCTCTACTGGGATACCGAACTTGAACCGTGATCGCGGCCTAGTAGTCTCGCTTGTAATTTCCAGATAGCGCCTGGGCGCCGTTAGATTTAAGGGTCGTCTCGAGACTGAAGAACCGCGAGACTTCATAGATCACGCTGAACGCGGTGCCGACCTCGCCAATGCCTTGAACCGCTGAGACGTAAACGTCGTCGGCGATATATTTTCCAACGGTCAGCGACTGGCCTTCAGCATCATAGCTGAGCCGATCAAGGCCAAGTCCCGAGCGAAGAGCGTTCGCCATTCCCGCGCCGCCAAATGGTCCGGTTCCTGACAATGTTGCGGCAGCCTGGGCGAGCTGAAGCGCCTCGGCCGCACCAAGTTCAGTCGCGGGCCTTCCGAACAGGATCAACGCCAGGACATCCTCTTCAGGAAGGCTTGGGTTGGAGCTGAAACTGATGGTCGGCTGAGAGGAGGGACCAGAAACCCGGGCGATCGCTGTCACTTCGTCGGGTGCGGTCCCGGTGATGGTTTCCGCTTGCACATCAAGGGTCGGATCAAGGCTCGTTTCGGGAGTGAAGCTCACAAGACCCTCGGTCAGCGCAAAACTTCGGCCTGCCAAGACAAGCGTGCCATCAAGCGAACTCACCGACCCACGCAGCGTTGGATCTTCGTTTGTTCCTTGGACCTCCAAATCAATCGCCCATTCGGACTCAAGTCCGCGACCCCGCACAAAGACGCCGTTTCGCGCTTCGACATTGAGGTCGAGGTTGACCAAAATCGGCGGCGCTTCTTCTGGCGCCGACAAAACAGCCGCTTCCTCGGTCTCCGGTACATCGGTCCGCACGATGTTCACAGGTACAAAGGTCGGCGCGTTGCTCCCGCCTTCGGTATCAGGAATAGCGAAGTCGAGCTCATCGATGGTGATCGGTCCAGAAAGCGTCACCTCGTTGAGGTCGCCGGCGAGGGCAAGATCTGAGGTCACGCGGAGTTCAAGCTCTGCATTCCGAGCAAGTTGAGCCCGGTTCGTGATCAAGCGTAAATCAACCACAGCGTTATCAGGCGAGGTGTCAATCGTTCCTGAAAGACGGACCGCATCGGCTCGGCCTTCACGCCCCGATCCGGTGAGATCCAATTCGGCGGTGATCACGCTGCCCTGGCCTTCAAATGCGATGTCGCCATTGACGCCTAAGGCGGTGATGCCGACTTCGGGGTCTTCAAAACGGGTTTCGGTCACCACCATCTGTCCACGAATGGCTGGATCAGAGATCAGTCCATTGATGGTCATTTCTGCTTTTAATTGGCCAGACACAGGCTCGCCGAGGCCTGGAAAAAAGGCCAAAATCGGCGCGAAGCTGTCATCAAATTCCAGCGTGCCTTCCATCGGTGCGTCGGGCAGGGTGACGCCTAAGGTTGGCCTGCGTTCAAGCAGGAGCGGCACGGCAGCATCAAAGCTTCCCAACCGTTCGCGTCCTGACCGAATAATCACACCTTCGGTGAGGACCTCACGCCCTGTCCAACGGCCATCGGTACGGACAGCGTATCGATCATTCTTGCCTTCGGTGGCTGCGACGACTTGAAAACTCGCGGGATCCGTGTCGCTGGTATCAAGGTTGAGCTGGGCACTGATATAAGTGTCGGTACCCGGTACAACGATCCGCTGCGCTGCAATCTGGGCGACCCATGCGTCCTTTGAAATCGCGGCGTTGGCAGTGACGACACCATCGTCGAGCCAAGCAATACGCGTGGGCGAGAGGACAATGCCGTCACCCCAACTCGCCTTGGTGGGCCGAACCAGGCTGATCTCCCGAGGATTCCTCTCACTATCCGAGAGACGAAGAACAAAATCGTTGATCGCCACACTGCGCACTGAACCCATTGATAAGGTCCCGGATGTTGTTAATCCGTAGAGGAAAAGATCTTGTGCAGCGACATCCGATGCGGTCACGTCAAAACCGATGGTTTCAGGCGGTCCTGATGCATTGATGATCAATGTACCGATGGCGTTATCATCGAGCCTCAAATCATCAGCCGCGATGGCCGCCCGAACGAGGTCTTCGCTGGTAAGATGGCTGACGTCCACGGACAACCGGCCACTGACAAGCTGTCCAGTGATGAGCCGCGATCGGTCTCCGGCATCGAGGCTTAACGAGCCTGAACCGTCACCATTCTGATGATTAAATTGCCCCGCTGCCTTCATCGTGATCGCGCCAAAGCGTGCATCAACATTCTCAATCCGTACCCAATCATCGGCCGATGTGAGTAAGACCTCCATTTCGTAGCCGCCGTCAGAGGTCAACGAGATCGATCCACTTGGGCGTAAGGGCAGGCCCGTCATCGAAAGGTTGAGGGTGCCATGATCGACGGCGTTGCCGCGATAGGTTCCTCCAGGAATGGCGCCGTTAAGGGCAACAGCGAGGTTGTCGAGCGTGCCTTGAGCAGAGACGTCAAGGGTGAGGGCTTTGTCCGCTGCAACACTGTCGAGAAACTCATCCAAGACCACGGGCTCAATGCGCACATTAAGATCTGTATCAAGACTGGATGTCTCGAGATCGAATTGGAGGTCACCTTGCGCTGATGCTTTCGCCTCGGTTTCCTGACCAAGAACCACACTAAAATTTTTGACAGAGAGTGCTCGCTCGTCAGTCAACGTGATCTTCGCGGCCGCGTTTGCGCCGTCTTCTAACACCGGCAGGACGGATTCGGGTATGCGGGACAACGAACTGGCGGCGATGGCCACAGAGCCATCAAAAAGAACGTTGTCCTTAGACGTGCCATCTTCGATAGAAACCGAAACACTGCCTGCGCTCAGTGTACCCGCTAGATCAAAGCCTCGACGTTTCTCCCTTATTTCGGCTGTGAGAGAAAATTCACCGGCGAGATCACCGGCACTATACGCGGTCAGAGCAGCTTCTGTGAGTTGACCATCGATATCGACATTCAGGCGACGACGGTTTTGCCACTGCCCTTCGACCACGCCCGCGAGAGTCCCGAACGCTCCCGTCAGCTCTTGAATCTCAATATCAGCCCGGCCTCGTTGCTCGACGAGTTGACCAGAGAGCGTCACATCCTCACCAAGCAACTGGCGGATGTCGTTGGATAAGATGGCGCCGGGTTGATAGACGAGATCGGTGCGAAGCGCGTTGTTTTGCTCTGGAAACCTCGCAGCAGAGCCCGTCAATTGGCCGTAACGCCCCATTGCCGCCGCGATCTCGGCCTGCAGTTCGCTATAGTCCCCAGCAATCCGGAGGCGGAGCTCCAATCGGTCGTCTGCTTTTGAGGCTAAGGCGAACGCTCCGTCTGTCTCACTGACCAGGATGATGTTAACGTCAGCGCCCTTGCGATCAACATCACCTGCGAGAAAGAGCTCGTCACGGCCCTGATCCGTTTCGGCATGGAGCGTTATGCGAAGCCGCGGCCTCAAAACACGCAATTCACTTTGAAGCGAAAAGCGGTATTCCTCACCAAGAACGTCTGGTCCAAGGACGAAATCGTCTATCACGAACGCTCTTAGATTGACATCAACGGGGAAGATACTCCCTTCGCGCGGCGTCTCTGGCTGCTCGTCGTCTAATGGTTCAACTCGGTCGGGTAAGTCAGGCAACCGATGGAGGGTGGAGCCGTCGATCACAACGCGATCAATGCTCAGCTCTCCTCGTAACAAAGCCCAAGGGTTCCAGGCGACGATCAGCCGATCACTCTTGAACCAAACATCACCTTCCGTGGACAGCACAACATCACGGATAACAAGTTGACCGGGGAGAGGGCCGATGATCTCGCCGTAATCGATATCAGCGTTGAGCTGCTGTTTGACCTGACGCTCAATGATGGGCCGCGAGATATCATCAACGATTGATGCGCCTAATGGCGTCATCAGCAGTGCCCATGTACCCACCACCATGGTGATCACGAGGCCAACAATGGCCGCGAAAGTTATGCCAAGGACACGAACCATCAGAATGGCTGTCCAATCGCGATATAGAACTGGATTACTGGGTCTTGAAACACCCGGCTGCGCCCACCATCAGCCGTCGGATCATCGACAAAGATCTGGCGACGTTCGACCGGGATGGCGACGTCGAACCTTAAAGGACCAATGGGAGAAAGATAGCGGAGTCCACCGCCAGCACCTATCAAGACATCGTCAAAGTCCGGCGTATTATTCTCGAATGCGCCGCCAATATCGCTGAAGAGCGCAAGTTGGAGATTGTCCGTGATCTTATGGCGCAGCTCCATATTGAGCTCCGCGAGTGATGCGCCGCCAAGAATATCGCCGTTCTGTGTATCGATGGGGCTCGCTTCCTGAAAGGCATAGCCGCGGAGCGAGCCGCCTCCTCCAGCATAAAAACGCTCCGTTGCAGGAATATCAGCCCGTCCGGCACCATAAATGGCGCCAATCTTAATCCGCCCGGCCAGCGTTCCCCAATCGTTTTGGCCCCAATTGACGCGATCGGTGTAGCTCAATTCGATTTTTTGGAAGTCCACGGTGCCAAAAAAGGGCTCAAGTCGCGCCGTTGCGACAAACCCGTCACGGGGGTTGAGCGGGTTCTTTTGGCTGTTCCACGCGATCACGAGAGGGATCGACACGGCCATGAAGATATCATCATCGGTGACGGTCTGGGTGGTGACACCGTCCGAACCTTCGACATCGACAATATCCGAGTACTGAAAGCGAAGACCGCCTTCGGTCGTCAGCTGTTTATCAACCCACAATTTGGCGAGGGCTGCACCAAGTTCTGCGGTTTGGGCGTTGAAGGCGTCGGTATCTTCGTTCCTTAAGGTCGTCGATAAAGTGTAATAGCCAGGAAGACGGGGGCGCTGCTTGCGAAAGCTCGCTGTACCTTCTTGTACGGGCTCTGACACATTGATCGAGGCGCGCAAGGTCTCACCGCGCCCCATCAGGTTCCGGTTCTCCCAAAAGACTGATGCGCCAGGCCCGACATCGGTGCCGTAAGAAAGGCCGCCGCCGAGGGTTCGGTGTTTGCGCTCGGCCAAACGAACCAGGATATCCGACGTCCCATCTGTATCAGGAAGACCTGGTGTCACCTCGACTTGGGAGAAAAGGCCCGTTTCACTCAAGGCCTCTCGATAGCCTTCCAAGTCCGGACGGCGAGCGACATCGCCAAACTCATAGGGACGAAGCTGGTTGACATATTCAGCGTCTGTTCGCTCCAAACCTTCGACGCGGATGTGGCCATAGGTGGCACGGGGACCGGACGTGACGTCAAACTCCACCACCGCCGAGCCCTTCGAGAAGTCGGAGAGAACGCGGTGACCGCGAAGTTCAGCGCTGATGAAACCGGTGTTCCAAAGCCGTCTCAGAAGCTCTTGCCCGGCCGCTTGGATGTCCTCGCCGCGTGCGCTTCCATCGGCGATCACGCCTGGCACATCCGCTTCGCCGGGCCGCGGATGGGACGCTTCATCGAGGTAGGTGATCCGGTAGTCGGTGATGCGAAAACGTTCACCCCTTGCGATCTCAAAGGTGACGTCGACGTCGCGACCACGGCGGCGCACATCGGAGACGACACTGGCGGCGTAATAGCCGCTTGATTGAAGCGCCGTCACCAGCGCACGTTCGTCGGCCTTGGCAGCGCGGCGAAGAGGGGCGAGGGCGGTGAAGTTGTCCCGGCTGCGCTCGACCGATGACACCTGACGGAAGGTCTTGGTTTCATTGGGTCCTAAACCCTCAAACGTGACGGTCACCTTGAGGTCTTGAGCTGCTGCAAGGCCCGGCGCCGATAGCACCACAAGGATCGCCAGGGATACGAAAAACCGATACACCACTCTTGACCAAAACCCCCCGCGCACCCACACGCGGCCACCATACGGACGGCAGCAGGGTTGTATCGTATGGCTACCGGGATGCATCAAATTCGTATGGATATCGCTGATAGATTGAAGAACCGTGCCGCTGAGGTTGAAGCGGCGTTGCACCAAGCGCTTGAGCCCAAGAGCGACGAGGCCGCGATCGCCAAGCTCCAAGAAGCTATGGGCTATGCGCTCACGGGCGGCGGTAAGCGGATGCGCCCCTTCCTTACGCTTGAGACAGCCGCGCTTTTAGGGGCCGAGGCGATGGCGATGCATGCCGCGGTCGCGATCGAGATGATCCATTCCTACAGCCTGGTGCATGACGATCTTCCCGCGATGGATGATGCTGATCTGCGACGCGGGAAGCCCTCGGTGCATAAGGCTTATGACGAGGCGATTGCCGTCCTTGTCGGGGATGCTCTCTTGACAGAGGCGTTCACCGTCTTGGCCAATTACAACGCGCCGATTGCCCAGCCGCTGGTGCGGGAGCTCGCACGCGCCTCGGGCATGGTCGGCATGGTCGGTGGGCAGATGCTTGATCTTTACCCGGATGGTGACGATGAGCAATCGATCATCTCTCTCCAAGATAAAAAGACCGGCGCGCTCATCGAATGCGCGGTGACGATGGGCTGCATCGTGGGGGATGCGAGCAAGACTGAGGAAGCCGCGCTCCGCCGTTACGCCCGGAAGCTGGGTCTCGCCTTCCAGATCGCTGACGACATTCTCGATGTCACGATGAGCGCGGAAGAGATCGGGAAGCCAGCGGGCCGCGACGACGACCAGGGCAAGGTGACCTTCGTCAACCTCTTAAGCCTCGACGGCGCCCGCGGCCGCCTTGATCAGCTTAATGATGAAGCTCGTGCAGCACTCGCGGAAGTCAACCGCGATACATCAGTTCTCGAAGGATTGATCGACTGGCAGGCCAACAGGACGAGTTAACGTCGGATCTTGGGGAAAAAACTGTGAAATACGTTGTCGCTGTTGGCGAGTATGTAGCGAGTAACCCTGTACTGATCACAGCGATCGTCGCCTTGATTCTTGCCGTTTTTGGCTACTGGAACAACCAACGCCGCCATCGTGCGAGTGAAACCCTCCAGCTGATGATGGAGGTACTGCGCAATAATAGTTTCTCGACCATGTCGCGGATCACGGATGACCATTTCATTCGTGGAGAGACGGTCGATCATGATGCCTTAGACGATGAAATGTTTCAGGGAATGACGTCGGTTCTAGCTAATCTCGAGTACCTAGCTTTTGCCTATAATGTTGGAACCGTGCACCGAAAGAGTATCGATCGCATGATCCTACTTCGCATCCTGAAGAGTTATTGGGTGATGCGGCCGTTCATTATGGAAAAACGCCAAGCGGATGCGTCATACTACACCGAAATTGAGACCATAGCTTTGAAAGGCCATCAGTCGGCGCAATATAGAAAAAGGTTTGAAGCTGCGGCTAAGGCGCGTACCGAGCGTCGTTAAACCTCAGGCAGCGCCGGGCGCCGGGTCACTTCACGCAGCATAAAGCTCGACTCGATGGTGGCGATGTTCTCGGTTTTCAGGAGGCTATCGGAGAGGAAAGGCTCATAGCTGCCGAGGGTCGGGAGGACCGCTTTCAGGTAGTAGTCGAATTTCCCGGTGACCAGGAGGCATTCCATGATCTCGGGCTTGGCTTTCACCGTTTCCTCGAACTCGCGGAGGCTCTCTTCGTCCTCCTTTTCAAGCTTCACGAGGATCACCACGGTCACAGGAAGGCCCACCTCTTCACGGTTCACTTCCGTGCGGTAGCCTTTGACAATTCCCTCCGTTTCCAAGCGCCGCAATCTTCTGAGACACGGTGTGGGGGATAATCCCACTTTTTCGGCTAGCTCAGCATTGGTGATTCGCGCATTGTGCTGGAGATGATGCAGGATTTTACGGTCGATCTGATCGAGCTTCATGGGGCTGCCTTTGCCGTGATAACCTGCTCCACTGCAAGCAGAATCCTGCAAGAAGGACACTGAAATGACTTGGTCAAAGGCAAATTGTGCAGAGCGTGCCCTGTCGCGTCGGCGCAAAACCTTTGCTGCGCTGGACCTTGGCACCAACAATTGCCGATTGCTGGTGGCTGCGCCCCATCGTCAGGGCTTTCGGGTTGTGGATAGTTTTTCGCGAATTGTCCGGTTGGGCGAGGGGGTCGCCAACACCGGACGGCTCTCTGATGACGCAATCGACCGGGCAATCTCGGCGCTGAAGAAATGCGCAGAAGTCGCAGCCCGTTGGGATGTGGCGGGTATTCGCTGTGTCACCACCGAAGCCAGCCGGAGCGCGTCCAACGGCGAACGTTTCATCGAGCGTGTGCGCGAAGAGACCGGCCTACGGCTCGACGTGATTGATGCCGATGAAGAGGCCTCGCTCGCTGTGAAAGGATGCGCAGGGCTTATCTCTCGCCGCGCCGAACAGGTGGTGGTGTTTGATATCGGGGGCGGATCCACGGAGCTTTCTTGGGTCGCGGTGGAGCGCCCGCAACGGGGCCCGACCAAATACGTGATCAAGGGTTCGCTATCCTTGCCCTTCGGCGTGGTGCGGTTGAGTGACGGGCTTCAGCCCGGCGGTTTTGCCGGCGACCACTATCGCGGCATCCGAAAACGCGTGGCGGAAACCATCGCCGCCTCGCCCTTGGCGCGGTCCATGTCCAAGCCCCAGGAAGGCGCGGATCATCTCATCGGAACCTCAGGGACAGCGACCAGCCTGGCGGCGTTTCAGTTGGGGCTTAAACGCTACCGCCGACGCGAGATCGACGGCATGTGGTTGAAGGATCATCAAGTTGCGCGCTTGGCCGGACGTCTATCATGGCTAGGCTTTGATGGTCGTAGCCAACAGCCCTGCATCGGCAGTGGCCGCGCTGATCTTATTATGCCTGGATGTGCCATCCTTGAGGGGATCATCGACGCCACGGGTATGCAGAGCATTCGGGTTGCGGATCGTGGACTGCGCGAGGGAATCATCGCTGACCTGATGGCGCAGGCGAATGTCCAAGGACAACGCCGCAGCCACGCCTACGCAGCGCAGTAACACCATGGCCAAGAAATCAGGAAAGGGCGGCTCCAAGCCCAACGCCCTCGGCGATGCGCCGGAGCCTCGGCGGCTCAAGAAAAAGTCCGTCTCGGTGGCTGATCGCGATCTTGCGGTCAAGGTGAAGACCGCGCGGGGCCGTAAGCTTGGCTCGACGATGTGGCTCCAGCGGCAGCTCAACGATCCCTTTGTCGCCCGGGCCAAAAAGGAGGGGTATCGCTCGCGTGCCGCCTACAAACTGATTGAGCTCGATGATCAGTTTGGGTTCTTAAAACCTGGCGGGCGCATCGTCGATCTTGGAGCAGCGCCCGGCGGCTGGTGCCAAGTGGCGGTCCAGCGGACCAAGGGCCGAGGCAAGGTCGTGGGCATTGACTACCTTGAAATGGAAGGTGTTCCGGGAACGGAGCTGTTGCAGCTCGACTTCCTGGAGGAGGGTGCCGATGCGGCCCTCAAGGACCTCTTGAATGGTCAGGCTGATGTCGTCCTGTCAGACATGGCGGCCCCCACCACCGGACACCGCGCGACCGATCATATGCGGATCATTGCGCTTGCTGACGAGGCGCTGGGGTTTGCCGAAAGCGTGCTCGCGCCTGGCGGCGCTTTTGTCGCCAAGGTGCTGCAAGGGGGATCGGAGAGGCAGCTCCTGGACCGACTAAAAACAGGCTTCCGCCAGGTACGCCACGCGAAACCCGAAGCGAGCCGCTCCGATTCAGCGGAGATGTATGTGGTGGGCCTTGGATTTCGGGGTGCGCCGCACGTCGACAGCGCTGGCCACTAAGCAAAAAAAAGCGGCTCCGGGGAGCCGCTTTCCTTATGCTGTTTTGGAAAACTTACGCCATTTTCCGGCGGCGACGACTTGCGATGCCGAAGAGACCCACGCCGCCTAGGAAGAGAGGAAGCGCCGCAGGAACAGGAATCGGTGCCGCGTCGAACTCGAGAACTGATGGATCGCCGTTGGTTGCAACGTAGAGGATTTCAAGCGTCCCACCGTCAAAACCATTCACAAAACTGATGGTTTCGGGTGTTGGTCCTACATCTCCGCCGGGAACAAGGGTGCCGTCGTCGAACACCGAAACACCATCGTCATGCGTAATCGTAAAGTCCATCGCCGGTGCGTAATAGAGCGTGAACATAAAGAACGTCGACGTCGCCGAACCGTTTGAGATGTCTGGCTTACTCAGTTGAAGGGCACCAAAATCATCATTCAACGTCGCGTCCGTATCGTCGATCGCCGCCGCGCCTGTTACCGAGCCGTTACCGCCCACCACGGAGTCGAACCACTGAGCGATCGTGGTTTCATCAGGGTCAGGCTCAGCATCATCAAATGTACCAAAGTTGATGTCGCCAGTGTAAGTAAAGGTGTCGGTGGTGTAGACACTTGCGCTACCGTTAGCCGCGAACGTTTGATCCATCGCAGCAGTGAAATTCGCCGACGTCGCCTCGGATTGAGCACTCGTCAGGTTCGTGACGTTGATCGCCTTCACCGTGAAGGTCCCATTCAGAATGGCAGCGTGCGCCGGCGCTGCCATGATGAGCGCTGCCGCAAGAGCGCTCGCACAAGTCTTCATCATTTTTAATTCCCCAGGTTACCCAGTTAAATCCTCGCGTTGTGCTCTCCGGGAGATTTGCTGCGCAAACACGATTCGAATTGCCAGGCTTCCCAATCAGGGAGTTCCCGTGCAATCGAAGCGTTCTCACCCCATCAACGCGTTAATCATGAATAGCACGCAGTTGCCCGCGATTCAAAGAGTTCTTGTTAACTATATACGGGGGCTAGCCAGCCTTGATGACTGGAGCTAGACGCCCCCATGGACATCCGTGACGCTCTGACCTTTGACGACGTGCTTCTGGAGCCCGGCCCCTCCGAAGTGCTACCAGCCAATGCGGTCGTCAAATCCCGCCTGACCAATTCCATTCCCATCAATATCCCGGTGCTTTCGGCCGCAATGGATACCGTGACCGAAGCGCCCATGGCCATTGCGATGGCCCAACTCGGCGGGATCGGCGTGCTGCACCGCAATCTTTCTGTGGAAGAGCAAGCCGAACAGGTTCGCCAAGTGAAACGCTATGAAAGCGGCATGGTGGTGAACCCGCTGACGCTCACCCCCGAGGACACGCTAGGGCAAGCACGCGCCATCATGGCGGATCGCAAGATCTCCGGCTTCCCCGTGGTGGAACGCCGCGATGAAGCAGGGATCGGCAAGCTCGTCGGTGTGCTCACCAACCGAGACATGCGGTTTGCGGATGATCCATCGCAAAAGGTCGCTGAGCTGATGACCTCGGAGAACCTCGCCACGGTTAAAGAAGGCGCCGATACCGAGGTCGTGCGCGGCTTAATCCATGAGCGCCGGATCGAGCGGATCATCGTCGTCGATGACGATTATCGCTGTGTTGGCCTCATCACGGTCAAGGATATGGAAAACGCTGAGCGCCATCCTGATGCTGTCAAGGATGCCCAGGGGCGCCTTCGTGTTGCGGGGGCGACCACCGTCGGTGATGCGGGATTTGAGCGCGCGTCGGCTCTCATCGAGGCGGGCGTCGATGTTGTGGTGATTGATACCGCCCATGGGCACTCGATGTCCGTGGGCGAACAAGTGCGCCGCGTGAAACGCGCCTATCCCCATGCGCAAGTTGTGGCGGGCAATGTTGCCACCTATGATGCGACCCGATCGCTCATCGATGCGGGCGCTGATGCGGTGAAAGTGGGAATTGGACCAGGATCGATCTGCACCACGCGGATTGTTGCAGGCGTCGGCGTCCCGCAGCTCACAGCCGTTGATGACGCAGCACGGGCAGCGCTTGATAGCAAAACACCGATCATCGCTGATGGCGGCCTCAAATACTCTGGCGACATGGCGAAAGCCCTCGCCGCGGGTGCCTCTGTTTGCATGGTGGGAAGCCTTCTTGCTGGCAGCGACGAGGCGCCTGGCGAGGTCTTTCTCTTTCAAGGTCGTTCGTATAAATCCTATCGCGGCATGGGATCGATCACGGCGATGGCGCGCGGTTCAGCCGACCGGTACTTCCAGGCCGATGTCAGCGAAACCATGAAACTCGTGCCTGAAGGTATTGAGGGGCGGGTGCCCTTTAAAGGCCCAGTGGCTGATATTCTCCATCAACTCACCGGCGGCATTCGCGCGTCGATGGGATATGTTGGTGCAGAGACAATTCCTGATATGCAGAAAAAGGCTCGCTTTGTCCGGATCACCAATGCGGGTCTACGCGAAAGCCACGTGCACGATGTTTCCATCACCCGCGAAGCGCCCAATTATCCAAGCCCACGGTAACCTGGCGCAGCAGGGGACCGCGCCATGCTGATCGCTTTTAATAAACCGATGAACGTCTTGAGCCAGTTCACCTCAGAAGGCGGATGGCCGGGCCTCGCGGACTTTATCGATTTGCCTGGTGTTTACGCAGCTGGTCGGTTGGACCGCGATTCAGAGGGCCTTCTTTTGCTGACCGACAATGGCCGATTGCAAGCCAAGATCACGGAGCCTCATCGAAAAATGCCGAAGTCTTACCTCGTGCAAGTCGAAGGACGCCCGACGAACGAGCAACTGGCCGCGCTCCGCCAAGGTGTTGAGTTGAAGGATGGATGGACAAAGCGGGCGTCAGCCGACGTGATTGACCCTCCAACCCTTTGGCCAAGAACGCCACCGATCAGGGAGCGGAAGAATGTACCGGACACGTGGCTCAAGCTGACGATCACCGAAGGACGAAACCGGCAAGTGCGGCGCATGACGGCCCATGTCGGTCTTCCCACCTTGCGCCTTGTCCGCTGGCAAATTGGTTCTTGGTCGCTCGATGGTATTGCTCCTGGTGCGTGGAAAAAAGTGCAGGAAAGCGAGATCGCCCATGCGTGACCCAGGCCGCGTTGGCGCAGCGGTGGACGTGCTCTCTGCCTTTAAGTCCCGTTCTCTTCCCCTGTCGATCTTGATGAATGATTGGGCGCGCAATGCCCGTTTTGCGGGGTCGAAAGACCGCGCTTTCGTTCGCGGCTTATGCCTTGATGTCTTAAGGCGCTGGCGGTCTTTTAATGCAGATAGCAGTGTTCGGTGCGCGGTGTTTCTCACGCTGCGGGATGTATGGAATTGGGAAAGCACCCGCGTCGAAGCTGCTTTTGCAGGGGATCACGGTCCGGGTTGGCTGACCACGGAGGAGTTGGCCGTGGAACCTTCCGGCCGATCCGATATTCCAGCTTTTTGTGAGGCGCTTGAGCCGCGTCTTGATCCCAATCAAATGTCGTCGCTGCTTGAGCGCGCGCCCGTCGACTTGCGCGCCAACACATTAAAGGCTTCGCCCGATAAAGTGCTCAAGGCCCTGACAGCACTCGGGGCCGAGCACGCGCCATTGTCAGTGATCGGCCTCCGAATCCCGCCGCCTCCCGCCGCGGATAAAGGCCCAGGCGTCACGGTCATTCCGGCCTTTGGTAAGGGGTGGGTGGAGGTTCAAGACGAGGGCAGCCAGTTGACCGTGCTCGCAGCCGGACCTTTGGATGGAGCACAGGTTCTCGACCTTTGCGCGGGCGCTGGCGGCAAGACCTTGGCGCTCGCTGCCAGCATGGACAACAAAGGACAAATCCACGCCTATGATGCGGTCCCCGAGCGGCTGGCACCGATTCACGAACGGCTCCGCCGCGCAGGCGCGAGAAATGTCCAGGTGATTGGCGCCAATGAGCGCGATCGTTTGGAAAAGCTTCGTGAACGTATGGATTTTGTCTTCGTTGATGCTCCATGCAGTGGATCAGGAACATGGCGCCGCCACCCCGACACGAAATGGCGTCTGACCCCGGAACATCTGGTATCGCGCCAAGAAGAGCAGGACGACATCCTTCGTGAGGCGGCGAGCTTTGTGAAGCCTGGCGGTATTCTGCATTATGTGACGTGTTCGTATTTTGAGGCAGAGAACGAAGACCGCATTCAGGCGTTCCTTTTGTCCGAACCCGGTTTTGCGCTGGAACACCCGCTAGCGGGACTCCCCGAAGGGACGCTCCGTGACCAGCTGGAACCGTTCGCGACAGACGTGGCATTGCGCTTGGCGCCGTGGTCGTCGGGAACCGACGCCTTCACTGTCTTAAGACTTCGTCGACAGACTGGTTGAAAAGAGGGGTTGGAACACGCGGCAACAAGCGCTAATAAAGACCAGCAGTTCGGGACTTCGGTCAAACAGGACTCCGCCACGGCGTTGTTTTTGACCACGAATGGCTGCTTCAACGAATTCAAAGCGCCTTTCATGCACGGTCCTTCCTGCTGCCTGTCCAGGCGGGCGGCGTCTTTCATGGCTAGGAGAGCCTTTTCCCTGACAGCACATGGTGGCTGTTTAGGAACAACAACTTAAACAGGACTATTTGAACGCTCATGGCGCAATACTCGAAACGCGGGCGCAACAACAATCGCCGCCGCCAAGGGGGTAACAACAACCCCAACAGATCCATGGATAGCCAGGGACCTGAGGTCAAAATACGCGGCACCGCCACGCAAATTTACGACAAATATCAAGCGCTCGCGCGTGACGCGGCGTCTTCAGGCGACAGAATTCGGGCCGAAAGCCTGATGCAGCACGCCGAGCACTATTACCGGCTGATGAAATCAATGCAGCCCGAAAAACCCGCTGAGCCTCGGCGTGATCAAAGCGAGGAACCACAGGCCACCGCGGACGAGCAACAGGCCAGCGTGGACACCTCGGCTGACACCAAGCCCGACGAACAAGCAGCCGTTGTCGAAACAGCAAGCGAAGGTTCGACCGAGGAGGCTGTCACCGAAGCAAACGCTGACGATGCAGCCGCAGCGACGGACGAGAACCAAGAAGAGCAGCGCCCCCGTCGCCGCCGTCGCCGTCGCCGGACTGGTGACGATGCAGAGACCGCGGACGCCAACGGCGAATCATCGCCACCGGAATCAGCAGCAGAGCTTGAAGAAGCAGGCGCCAAGTAGAAGGGTACGCTCCAACAACAAGAGGAGCGTCCCATGGCTGATCTCAGCAACACACTTTTTGATCTTACCGGCAAGAACGCGATTGTGACCGGCGCAAGCCGCGGCATTGGCGAGGCCATCGCCCAACGGTTCGCCCAGCATGGCGCTAACGTCATCGTCTCAAGCCGTGATCTTGAGGCGTGTGAGAAGGTCGCTGCGGGTATCAACGAAGCTGAGGGGCGCGAGGCAGCCCACGCCATCGCGTGTAATATATCGCATACGGATCATCTTGAAAATTTGGTGGCGAAGAGTGAAGAGGCCATCGGCAAAACCGACGTTCTCGTTTGCAACGCGGCCGTTAATCCCTATTTCGGTCCGTCTAAAGACATCACCGATGAGCAGATCGATAAGATCTTCAATTGCAACATCAAGTCGAACCATAAACTGAGCCACCTGGTTGCCCCGAGCATGGCCGAACGAGGTGGCGGCGCGATTGTGATTATCTCCTCGATCTCTGCGTTCCTCGGTAGCCCTGGTATTGGGATGTATGGCGTCTCGAAAGCGGCCGATCTTCAAGTGGCGCGCAACCTGGCCGTGGAATATGGTCCCCAGAACATCCGTATCAATTGTATAGCGCCAGGCGTGGTGAAAACCTATTTTGCCGAAGCCCTGTGGAAAGACCCCAAGGTCGAGGCCCATGTGACGGGACAGATTCCGCTACGCCGTTTCGGTATGCCCGATGACATTGCAGGCGCTGCGGTGTTCTTAGCTTCCGATGCGGCCGCTTGGATGAACGGTCAACATATCACTATTGATGGTGGTACGGTCATCAGTACAGGTTCTTTATAATCAAAACCCAATCGCTGAGATCCCGGCAATGAGGTAGAGGACACTCGCGGCTGCAGCTGCCACCAAGGCATAGGGCAGCTGCGTTCGCACGTGATCGATATGATCGCACCCAGCGGACAACGACGCGATCAGCGTCGTGTCCGAAATGGGTGAGGCGTGATCGCCGAAAACACCACCGCCGAGAACTGCGGCCAGCATCAAGCTGGGCGGAATATCAGCGCCCAGAGCAAGGGGCATCGCAACAGGGATCAAGATCCCATAAGTTCCCCAGCTTGTCCCCACCGCAAATGATGTGCCAGCCGCGGCGAGGAAAATGATCGCTGGAAACGCGAACGCACCAGGAAAAGCTGTCGCCATGCTGGCAATGAAATCGCCAGTGCCAAGCTCACGCAAGCTGCCGCCGAGCGTGAGTGCGAGTAAGATCACCGTGGTCGCGGGCAAGAGATCAGCAATACCGGCAAATGCCACATTGGTTGCTTGTCCGCGTTCGAACTGTTTTGAGCCCATGAGCATCAAGAGGAGAACAGTGACAGCAAGACTGACCGCTAACAACACCGAGCGGGCGCCGTCGCCTTCGAAAAGATCGCCGCCGCCGGTCCACAACATGAACCCTAACGTGCCGAAGACCAAGATCACGGCCGGGACCAACATATAGGCTGCGTTGGTGGGCTTGATGTCCGCATCGCTGATCGATCCGCGGCTGGAGACGGTTTGAAGAGGACCAAAAACACGGCCAGTCCATGCGGTAAATGCCACAAGCACCAAGGTGCCCAGCGCATAAAAATTAAGTGGGATTGATCCGGCAACCACACGAACCGCATCGTCACCGACATAAGGGCTAACAAGGCCCAAAGCATAGGCGCCCCACCCATTCACAAGGATCAGGACACTGATTGGCGCGCAAGTCGAATCGATGATGTAAGCGAGCCGCTCCCGGCTCATCTCCAAGCGATCAAACAAGGGCCGCCCAAGAATTCCCGATGTCAGTAGACTGATATTGGTCTCAATAAAAAGGACCACGCCGGCAAAAGCTGTCGCCAGGGAAGCGCGCCGCGGCGTGGATGCAGCTCCGCTCGAGATGAGCCGCTCGACAGTGGCTGCAATGCCGCCGGACTCCCGCATCAACGCAATGAGCGCACCAACCAAGAGACAAAAGAGAATGATAGCGGCGCCGCCAGGAGAGTTCAGGACACCGATCACACGGTCCAAGATCTGCGGAAAAGCAAGAAGAACATGACCCTTCAAAATCAAGGTCTCACTCAACGCGAGTCCAAAAAGCAGCGATAGAACCACGTTGCGTGTAGCAAAGGCGAGGGCCAACGCCGCGATCGGCGGCGTGAGGGTCAAGATGTCCATGGCCTTGGTGTGCCGCGTTCGCGCAGGCTTTTCAAATCATCAGCTCGTCCGCCTACGCGGTGATCGCGTTAGCCTCGCCCATAAAAAAATTCCCGGCCTTCGTGCACCGAAGACCGGGAGCATGGAGAAGATGAGGTACCAGGCGTTAGCCTTCGGCTTTCGCTCGCTTGTCGAGATTGGCCATGATCTCAGTGACCGCTTCATCGAGCGTTTTCTTCCGGACAGCAGCCACTTCACGTCCAAACCGCTCACGCGCTTGTTCAAAAAGTTGGCGCTCAGAATAGCTCTGTTCGGGCTGGTCGGCCGGGCGGAAGAGGTCGCGCACCACCTCGCAGACCGCCTGCAAATCACCCGAATTGATTTTCGCTTCGTATTCCTGGGCCCGGCGCGACCACATGGTGCGTTTGATCCGCGGCTTACCCTGGATGAGCTTCATCATTTCGTCGATCTGCTTGCCGGTGGCGAGGTTGCGCATGCCAGCGGCGGCCGCCTTGGCGACGGGGACGCGCAGCTTCATTTTTTCGTGTTCGAAGTCGATCACGAAAAGTTCAATCTCGAGGCCAGCGATTTCTTGCTTCTCGAGTTCGGTGATGTAGCCGACGCCATGCGCTGGATAGATGATGTTGGTTTCGACTTTAAACTTTTGATTCTTATCCCGGTTTGCTTCAGCGCGCTTGGCGACCTTCAGGGCCGGGCGCAGCGGAGCAGGTGCAATTTTGGGTTTGTCTGCCTCGCTCTCCGTCTTTTTCGACTTGGGAGCAGCAGGAGTAAGTTTGATCGCTTTCAAAGCGTTCGCAGTCTTTGAACTAGCCACGTTTGCCTTCTCTTAAAATTGAGCAGCGTGATCAGAGCAAAAGCGCTGCGATACCAAGATGGTACCGTAACCGCGCTTCTGTTGATCACAACATACCAGGATGTTGCCTAACGAAGATAATGTAATGACCCAGAATTCCCTGGCTACGCCTATGAAATTCTTTCTATTTCTCGATCTTCGGAGGTGAGGGTGGAGGGCCTTAACCCGATCGCGGGAAACAGTGTTTGTTTCGGCCAAACCAAGGCGTGGCCTCCCTGTATCCAATCGATTTCTCACCATCTATGGATAATAGCAGATAATTGCCAGCATTTCCAGGGCGCGTCTCGGTATGAGACGTTAGCACATGCAAAAATTAATCACCCTCACCGGGATTGGGGCTGAAATGCGTGTTCAGCTTATCCGTGACCTGCGCCAGCGAATCCGCATCGGGAAGGGGCTCTTTCTGCGTCGTGATGTTCGGCCAGATCTCGGCATATTTCGCGTTGAACTCGACCCATTTCCCATCCGGGTCATCGGTGTCGGGGATAATCGCGTCGATCGGGCATTCGGGCTCACACACCCCGCAATCGATGCACTCCTCCGGTTTGATCACCAATGTGTTCTCACCCTCGTAGAAACAGTCCACGGGGCAGACTTCGACACAGTCTGTGTATTTGCACCCGATGCAGGCGTCAGTGACGACGTAGGTCAAGGCGTGATCTCTCCATCATGAAAAGGCGATATGATGCAAGTGATGCGCTGCGGCAAGCCGCTGATGGGTCGCAGAGGAATCGCCCATCAATCAGGCTAATGTATAATGATGACCGATGCTCTTTCCCCTGAACGCAAAAGGCTACTTTATCGTGCGATGCACCGCGGCTTTAAAGAAGCTGACCTTGTTGTGGGCCGCTTCGCTGAAGCCCATTTGGCCCGGATGACGCACGAAGAGGAGGAGGAGTTTCGGTTGCTCCTCGAGGTGCCAGACCAAGAACTCTATGCTTGGATTATCGGTCGCGAACCGGCGCCCGGTAATTACGACGGTCCGGTGCTCAAGCAGATGCAGGCCTTCGACGTTGCCGCGACGATGCCTTAAGGCGCACCGTCCCCTCTTGTCCTGAAGATCATCAACCAAAGAACGCTCATCGCGTTCGAGATGAAGAGCAAAAAGCCTGCAAACGCCGATAATGCGGTGGACGTGGCGATCCACGCCACCCCTGATGCCACGATGGTGAGCGTGACGAATTTAGCAATCGATCGTTTGGTCAAGGTCCGCTCGTCACGGTTCAGCTCGAGCCGGTTAGCACGGGTCAGGGCGTGGATGTAGAGAACGGCAAGCAGGGCCCCGATCAGCGCGTATCCGGTGGCGAAATACCCCATGATGATGCCCGAGCGGCCTGGCTCTGTTCCTGAAAGTCCAAGCTCGACAAACAATTGGGTGTCGCCCGTCATGGCGCGCACAGCCCAAGCAAACAGACTGTCGAAAACAAACCTCAAGGGATAGGCGACGAACAAGATCAGCAACAGCAAGACAGCGTTGATCACCACCACCGTGCGATCGGCGAGGGCATAGCGCCTAAAATAGGTGAAATGCGCCTGCCAAACCGAAAGCC
>JBCBUC010000002.1:0-210023 GCA_039818345.1 Pseudomonadota bacterium
GATCAGCGCAAAGGGTGTATAGGAGCCAGCAATCTTCACATAGATAGCTGCGTGATCGACCACTTCCAAAAAGGGCTGGAATGGCGAACGGAACGCGGCGTGGTAAACAGTCGACGCAAGATAAAGCAGCACCGCCGAACCACCATAAATCGACACAGCGGTGATTTCCATGGCGCCGCCCGACATGGTCGCTTTGAGAACAAGGAAAACCAGGGCGATCGCTGCGAGCACGATCCCGATGCCGTGCGTGGCAGCATGCCAAATCTCTTCGGCAGCGGTGTGAGCACGTTCGGCGGCGTTCGCGAAATCAACAGTCATAGTGAATAAGCTAGCACGAATTGTTCCAAAGACTCTTCGCGTCAGGGTTTCTTGCTGATCACAGTCGGTAAGCGTAGCCTTCATCGTTATGGGCGAGGGAACATGATGCACAAAATTATAACATGGTTTCTGGTGGTTGCGGCGCTGACAAGCGTGGCCGCAGCGCAAGACGATGACACAATGACGGTCGATGATTCGGCGGTGGAGCCGGTGCTCGCCGAGGAGGACATCGCGGAGACGTCGGCGGTGGTTGAGCTGCGTGATCCCCTTGCGACAGATCTTGAGGCCTTTGTCGATGGGCTGATGGCAAGCTACCAAGCGACCTATCACGTGCCTGGCTATGGCCTGACCGTGGTCGACAGCGAAGGGACGATCTTCTCCAAGGGCTATGGCTTTGCCGATATTGATGCGGGCACACCGGTGACAGCCGATGGCACGCGCTTTCACGTGGCGTCGATATCGAAGACATTTGTCTGGGTCTCGATTATGATGCTTGTTGATCGTGGGCTTGTTGATCTTGATACGGACGTCAATGTCTATCTCAACCGGTTTGTGATGCCCGATGGTGATCGGCCGATCACGCTCAACGATGTGATGGCCCATCGGATGGGCCTAGAAGACGGCTATGATCTATTAACCACGAAGATCGACGAGCTGTCTCTCACCGATGCCATGCTGGCCACCATGCCAAAGCAATTGCATCCCCGCGGCGATATTGTGGCCTATTCCAACTGGGGCACGAACCTTGCGGCCGTCATCGTCTCTGATGTCACAGGGATGTCGTATGCAGAGTTTCTCTTTACAGAGATCTTGCAGCCCTTGGGCATGACGGGCACGGCGCTTGGCACGACGGGTGAGGCTTTCGTGTCGATACCTGCCTCCAAAAACTATGGCGTGACGCCCTTCGGTGCCGAGGAACAGCCTCAACTAGAGCAGAAGAACTTCGCGCCCATCGGCGGCATGACGATCACACCGGCGGATATGGGCAAATGGATGCGTTTCCATCTGGGGCGCGGCAAACTTGATGGTGTGCGCCTTTTAAGCGAAGAGACCTATGCGCTTATGCGCGAGCGCGCCTTTGACGGCGATTCGCGCGGCTCAGACATGGCGCATGGGTTTAGCGATCGGCCATTCCGTAGCACCACTCTTTATGGGCATGACGGATCGATCAACTCGGTCTTCTCGACCATGGTGATCGCCCCTGAGCTCGATCTTGCGGTTTTCTTGGCGCAGAACAGCCACTCCACCTACACGCCTGTGGGTCAACTGCCTAATCTGGTGATGGACCGTGTCTTGATGGAGCGGGGCTTCTCCGGAACGGAGATCGCCGACGCTTCGCCGACTGGCGATGCCGCAATCGCGGCTGCCGAAGAGCTTGCGGGCCGTTACATTTCTAGCCGACGCCCAGACCAAGGGTTTGAACGGCTCGTGGGTGGTGTTTTCCAAAGCACCGTTTCAGCCAAGGACGGCGCGGTTTCGTTGAACCCGGAAGGCAGCCCTTTTTTGCCGATTGGCCCTGACCTGTGGGAAAATGCGCAAGGTACACGGATGACCGTCCTTCGGTACGAGGACGGCTCGTTAAAAGGTCTTCTCATTGGTTTTGGCGCGGCGATCTTGATGCCGATCACGCTGGGTACGGATATTTTTGTCTTGGCGGGGGCGTTTGGCCTCACGGTTCTCTTCCTCGTGACCACCTATCTTGGGCTTTGGCGCCGATGGGGCCGGGGCGACAGCGGGGCGACGTTGATTGGTCGGGGGTTGTCGTTGTTGGCGCTGGGTTCGATTTTCCCGGTGACCTTCCTTTCCGCGGCAGCGGCAGGTCTCGGGGAAGCGTTGAGCATGCCTTTTGGCGAGCTTTTCGCGAATTACCCGCCTGCCGAAGTGGCCGGGGCAGTGGCCGCGGGCAGTGCCGTCACGACTGTGGGTGCCCTTTTGCTGATCAGTCTTGTGCCCGCTTGGACGTCATCGGGATGGTCCATTTGGCGGAAGCTGCATCACACAGCGCTTGGGCTTTCCTACGGCGCTCTTGGCGTCGGGCTTGTCCATTGGGGCCTTGCGTTCACCAGTCTCTCAATCGTCTAGCAGGCACCGGCATGGGCGTCGGAAAGCGTGAGCGGCTCAATGAAGGATGGTAGCGGAGGAGGGACTTGAACCCCCGACACGCGGATTATGATTCCGCTGCTCTAACCAACTGAGCTACTCCGCCAGAGCGGCTCCCTATGCCGATCGATCACCGCGTCGTCAATCATTTCGGCGCGCCCGTCCCGTTACACTTCGTGACGAAGAGCCCGCCAATCGCCACGCGATTGCGAAGGTCACTTCTTAGTTGGTGCTTGTTGGGGAGCACGAACTTTGATGGAAGGATGACGAAGATGAAACGTCACAATGCTCTTTTGACCGCCGCTGTTGCGGTCGCCGGCCTTGCGGTTGTGGTATCAGGTGCCTTGGCTGATCAGCTCATGGCACAAGACGAACCGCTGGCTCCGCCGTTCGCGTTTGAACGACCAGGACCGGAGGGACCGCGGATGGGTCACCTCGGTACGCACCAAGGTCCTCTCACGCGAGACCAGGCTGTCGAATCCGCGCTTGAGCGGTTTGATCGGCACGATACCGATGGTAATGGAGAGGTGAGCGCCGAAGAAGTCTCCGCTCGAATCCAAGAGCGGGCCAATAATCGGGTGATACGCGGCTTTGACCGCCGTGATGCCAATGATGACGGGGTGATCACTTCAGCCGAGGTGCAGGCCCAGGTGGGCGATCACTTTGATCTTATCGACACCAATGATGATGGCGTGATCACTGAGGAGGAGCGTCGGCAATTGCATGAAGCGCTGATGGCCGTATCGGGACACCACAAAAGATGATGGAGACGGGGGGCACCGCACATAAGCTGTTGCTCGTCGATGACGAGCCATCGATCAGAGAGCCTCTTGCCGAATTCCTTCGGCGAGAGTGCTTTGATGTCAGCGAAGCAGAAGACGCATCGGCGGCCAGAGAGCTCGTCGCCCAACAAAAGTTTGATCTTGCGCTTTTGGATGTGATGATGCCCGGCGAAGATGGCCTTAGTCTTGCGCGATATCTGCTCGGTTCCCACGCACTGCCCGTCATTATGCTGACGGCACGGACGGAGGAAACAGATCGCATCGTTGGTTTAGAGTTGGGGGCTGATGATTACGTCGCCAAGCCATTCAGTCCGCGGGAGTTGGCGGCGCGCGTTCGCGCTGTTCTTCGCCGTGGCCAACGCTCTGTGCCGAGCGATGAGCCGGAGGCGATGATGTTCGATGACCTCACCATGGAACTGGCGACCCAAAAGCTGATTGGCCGTGATGGTGCCGAAATTATCCTCACGGGCGGTGAGTTTCGTCTGCTTTTTGTCCTGGCGGAACGCTCGGGCCGTGTGGTCAGCCGGGATGATTTGTTGGAGCTGACGCAAAACCGCCGGGCTGATGTTTTTGATCGAAGCGTCGATAACCAAGTGAGCCGCCTACGGCGTAAAGTCGAGCGCGATCCGGCATCACCTACCTTGATCAAAACCATCCGCGGTGGCGGCTATAGCTTGGCAGCGAAAGTCCGGACACGGTGAAGTGGCCGCGGCTTGGCCTTGCTGCGCGTTTGACCTTGCTCATTGTTGGGGTGTTGGTCGCCGCGCAGCTTGGAAACGCCGTGTTGATCAGCAATGTCGAGCGGTCCTTGCGTCAACAACGGGCGGAGGCCGTTATCGTTGAACGAACGGCCCAGGCCGTTCGGATCGCTGAGTTCGCGCCGATGTTGCAAAGGCGCCAAGTGCGTCGGCCAGGATTTGTCATCGATGACCAGCCACCGCCCGGTGACGATAATCTTCCCCAAACGGAACAAATGCTGATTGAAGCGCTTGAAGAGATAGGAATCGTTGGGCGAGAGGTCGTCGCCTTTCGCATCAATGTTCGGGATCGGCCAGGGCTTGTGGCCGCCGTTCAGCTTTCGAATGGCCAGTGGTTAGCCCATCGCCAACCAGTGCCAGCGAGCGCTGTGATCCCGTGGCGAGTCTTGGTTATTCAGACCACTGTTCTGACCGTGGTGCTGCTCATCCCCGCTATTTATGTCAGTCGGCGCGTGGCGCGGCCACTCAAGCAATTGACTATCGCGGCGGATGGTTTCTTAACGGATGAAGAAGCGCCGCCCCTACCAGAGGATGGACCGCCCGATGTCCAGGCGCTCAGCCAGGCCTTCGCCGCTCTTCAGGACAGGATCATGACCGCGCTCGAGGAACGTTCAATGATGCTCGGCTCAATCGGCCATGATTTGCGAACGCCCTTGGCGTCGCTTCGCATTCGCGTGGAATCAGTAAGTGATGATAAGCTCAGAGAGCAGATGATATCGAGCATCGAAACGCTCGGCCAGTCGCTCGATGAGATTCTGAGTTTCTCCAAAACTGGTGCAACGGAGCTGCGTGAGGCCGTACGGACAGATGCCCTTCTGAGGACAATTGCTAAAGAGTATGCGGACAAACCAGTCCTTTTAGGGGACGTCGCGGCGGCAACGATTGACGCATCACCGCAGTCGATCCTTCGCGCCGTACGCAACCTCGTCAATAACGCTCTTCGCTACGCGGGGGAGGCCGAGGTGAGCGCCCATCTCGAGCCCAGCCATGTTGTGTTCATGGTCAAGGATCGAGGACCAGGCCTTGAGCCTGAAAGCCTGGAGGAGCTCCAAAAGCCGTTCGTTCGCGGCGAAGGCTCGCGCAGCCGGGCGAGCGGCGGTGCTGGCCTTGGGCTCGCGATCGTGCGGGCGGTCGCCGAAGCGCATGGCGGATCTCTTTTCCTGGCCAATCGACCCGGCGGCGGCCTTGAAGCGTCGCTTCGGATTCCTCGCGGCTAAAAACGTCTTGTTGAGCGCCAGCTCTTCGACCTCGCCTTATGAGTGTATTGGCCCTATGACTGCACCATGACAGAGGCCATCCCAACCGCGCATCGTGCTGTGAAAGCGAGGCTAAGCCGTTTCGCCCGATGCGTTGCGCCGAGGCATTCCACGTTCGTGGACTCTATTCAGCGGATTTCGCTCGGCTGTCATGTGCGGCCTGGCGGTGTGGCGCGCCATGCCTACCGAGACTTGTTGCATGAAATGAGCGGCTTTCACGACGATCCGGACACCCGACGGCGCCCCTTGATCTGGTCGACTGCCGCGCGGTTTTCCAACCTTCCGTACCATCAGCGTGTGGCCTTTGCGTTGGTGGTGATTGAAGAATTCTCGGTCGAGGATACAGCCGACATCATGGAACTTGCCCTCGATGACGTGCGGACACTGCTGGCCGCAAGCCGCGATGCGCTATTTGCGGCGGCGCGTGTCAGCCGAAGCAGCGACGCCTAACCGCGTCTGATGAGGTTATTTTGGGGAACCATTCAGCGCGCACGCTGTTACCTTCTCATAGCCGATTCGAGGAGCGCGTTGCGTGCTCAATATATTCACCCGATCCCCGCTTGCCGTTGTGCGCCAGTTCGCACGCGCGGTTTTTGCGGATCGTCTGATTGGCGATGAAGTGATGCGGATGACCATGGCGCGGGTGTCCATTGATCCGGCGAGCAGCGAATCCTCGGTGGTCGATGTGATGGCTGCTTTTATGCATTCGTGGCGCATCGCGCTCGATGAGCGCCCTGCAAACCCTGTCCTTTTCAGTGACGCAGCCCTGATGGATGCGCTACCGCACCCGCCGGATGAGGCGCGGCTTTTGTTGCTGATGGTCGATGTGATGGGGCTGCGCCCCGATCAAGCAGCGCAAGTCATTGGCATCGAGCACAACGCGGCGAGTGTTCTTGAGACTGCCCGTCAGTCTTTGCAGGTGGAGCGCAAAGCACGGGCCGTGGTGGTCGAGGATGAGCCGCTGATCGCCTCGGATATCGCGGCGATCCTCAACCATCTGGGCGTGGATGTAGCAGGACAAGCTGCCTCGGCCGAGGATGCGGTGAAGGTCATGCGCGATGTGCGCCCCGACCTTATCCTCGCTGACTATAATCTTGAGGGCGACAACACAGGCATGGATGCGGTCCTCGAGATCCATGGCGAGCTCGAATGTCCTGTGGTCTTTATCACGGGCTTTCCTGACCGCGTGTTGCAGGGTGACGAGATAGAGCCCGACTTTGTCATCGGTAAGCCCTATACTCCCGAGAATGTGCGCGCAGCCGTCGTGCATTGCCTTGACGCCCGTCGAGCCTAAGACCAGACTCTAAGCCTTGCTCAGCCACAGATGGCGGTAGAGCGTTCGAGGGAAGGCGGCGAGCCGCATGGCGTCTCAGGAGAAACGTCTCTCAAAACTACAGATCCTTGTCACCGACACGGAGCTTCAGAACATTGACGACTGGCGTTTCGCAAACCGCGCGGAAAACCGATCGTCGGCGATTCGCGAACTGATTGCCCTTGGATTAAGCCTCGCGGCCGAACAGCCCGATCAAGCCGACGACAAGCTCAAAGCGCTCCGCGGCGAGCTCTAACCGTCCCTCACGAAATCTTTTTTTGCAGAGAGTATGTCGTGATTGTTGCGCCACCGGTGCAAAAGTCAGGCGTTGCTGCTTCGAGGCCCGTCGTGCGGTCAGCGCGCTTGCACCGACAAGCAAGGCGTCGCCTGGCTTTCAGCATGAGTGAGTCACTCCGAAGCCTCCGGTCATGGAACAACACCAATATACATATAAATAGTGAACCACTATAGGTATGTAATGACGGTGTGTATGCCCTACAGCATCCTTTGACCGAAATATTCCGCAAAGATAGAAAGTAAAGGAGTTGGAGAAACGGAGGTCGATATGGCCGCCACGCCCATTTCATCGTTTGAGTTGAGCCAAGCTCTGCCGGCTTTGCACCGTTTCGCCATGACGCTCACCCGCAACGAGGACCGCGCCCGCGATCTTGTTCAGGACAGTGTTGAGCGCTGTTTGCGCAAGCAACATCTTTTTGATGGGGTGAACCTCCGTTCCTGGATGTTCACCGTGTGCCGCCGGGTCTTTTTGAACGAGCTCCGGCGCAACAAGGTGCGGGGCGTTTCCGTTGAGCTCAGCGACGCACCCCAAGAGCGGCTTTCGATCGACCCTTTTCAGGAGCAGTCCATGCATTACCAAGATGTGGTCATTAATTTCGGCCAACTTCCGCATAATGATAAAGTTGTGCTGTCGTTGATCGCGATCGAGGGACTGAAATATGAAGAGGCGGCGGTCTTGCTCAATGTTCCTGTTGGTACTGTCCGTTCGCGGTTGAACAGAGCCCGTCAGCGCTTGCGGGAGCGGCTCGATCACATGCCCACCGCCAACGCTTTGGCGATCTAGGCCGTCTCCCTCTCCCCCTGTCACTGCGCCGGGGAATGGCCTAAGTAGGACCCATGTCTGAGGTTCTTCCCAAAGGTCAGGGTTTCTCTGAGGCCGTTGCCACCTATCACGCTCGACTCCAACCAGAGGCATGGACACCTCATCGTCCTGAACGCCCGCAGAAGTTAGAGGGCGGCCAGCGCTTCGAAGTCGTCTCTGACTACCAACCTGCCGGCGATCAACCGGCCGCCATCGACGAACTCGTTGATGGGATCAAAGTGCATGAGCGGGATCAGGTCCTGTTGGGCGTTACGGGCTCAGGTAAGACTTTCACCATGGCGAAGGTGATTGAGGCGTGCCAGCGTCCTGCGTTGATCCTTGCCCACAACAAAACACTCGCCGCCCAGCTCTATGGTGAGTTCAAAGCATTTTTTCCGAACAACGCGGTGGAGTATTTCGTTTCGTATTACGATTACTACCAGCCTGAGGCTTATGTTCCGCGGACGGACACCTATATCGAAAAAGAATCGACTATCAATGAGCAAATTGACCGTATGCGTCATGCCGCTACACGCTCTTTGCTTGAGCGCGATGATGTTATCATCGTTGCCTCCGTCTCCTGCCTCTACGGTATTGGATCCGTGGAAACCTATACCGCGATGGTCTTTGACCTGGCCGTGGGCGAACAAATTGAGCGTAAGCAGCTGCTCGCTGACCTGGTCGCGCTGCAGTACAAGCGTAATGATCAGGCTTTTCAGCGCGGAACATTCCGTGCACGCGGAGACACGATTGAGATTTTCCCAGCGCATTATGAGGACGCCGCTTGGCGCGTGACGCTGTTTGGCGACGAGATCGAAGAGATCACGGAATTTGACCCACTGACGGGCAAGAAAGTTCAGAACCTCAAGACCATTCGTCTTTACGCGAACAGCCATTATGTGACGCCGCGACCGACGCTTTCCCGGGCCATGGAAGACATCAAAGCCGAGCTCGCGCGGACCCTGCCGATCTTGCACAAGGAAGGAAAACTTCTTGAGGCTCAGCGTATTGAGCAGCGGGTGCAGTTTGATCTTGAGATGATGGCAGCAACGGGTTCCTGCCAGGGCATCGAGAATTACTCTCGCTATCTAACCGGCCGCAAACCTGGCGAGCCGCCGCCGACACTGTTTGAATATCTGCCGGAAAATGCGCTGCTTTTCTGTGACGAAAGCCATGTCACGGTGCCGCAAATTGGTGCGATGTTTAAGGGTGACTACGCGCGGAAAAGAACGCTTGCGGAGTATGGTTTCCGTCTACCCAGTTGCATGGACAACCGCCCCCTGAAATTTGAAGAGTGGGATGCGATGCGTCCACAAACACTGCATGTCTCGGCGACACCGGGGCCTTGGGAGATGGACCGGACGGGCGGTGTCTTTGTCGAGCAGGTTATCCGGCCGACTGGACTTGTGGATCCTCCGGTGGAGATCCGTCCCGTGTCCAAGGATAATTTCAGCCAGGTCGATGACGTCATTGATGAGGTGAAAGAGGTTGCCAAAAATGGTGGCCGGTCGCTTGTCACCACACTGACGAAAAAAATGGCTGAAGACCTCACCGAATATATGCACGATCAGGGCGTCAAGGTGCGCTATATGCACTCAGACGTCGACACGGTGGAGCGGATCGAGATTATCCGTGATCTGCGCCGCGGTGTTTTCGATGTGTTGATCGGTATCAACCTCCTGCGTGAGGGACTGGATATTCCGGAGTGTCAGCTTGTTGCGATCCTTGATGCCGATAAGGAGGGCTTCTTAAGGTCGGCGACCTCGTTAATCCAGACGATCGGCCGTGCTGCCCGGAATGTTGAGGGCCGCGTCATTCTTTATGCGGATCGGAAGACAGGCTCAATCGAACGCGCACTAGAAGAGACCGACCGCCGCCGCAGCAAGCAGATCAGCCATAACACTGAGCACGGGATTACACCCAAAACGGTCAAAGCGAAGATTGCCGAGATCGTTGAAAGTGATGACGAGGGCGTTAAAGCGGCGGCTGGCACGACGTTCAGTTCTGGTAGACTGACGTCGCCATCATCAGCACAAGGCGGAATGGCCGAGGAACGTGCTGGCTTCGAACATGGCGACAACCTCCAGACGCATTTGAAGCAGCTTGAAAAAGAGATGCGTGAGGCGGCCGCTGACCTTGATTTCGAAAAAGCCGCAGAGATCCGCGACGAGATCAAGCGTTTGCAGGATCTCCATCTTGCTACAAACTAAGGAAGTGGACTGATCGCCCCCTCCTGGTCTTAGAGATCGTTGAGGCTCATCACCGTGACCGGGCCGATGCCCGCGGCCTCGACGCCCTCTTGGATAAGCGCGGCATCACCGACAATCAGCCAGACCATTGCATCGGGCTTCAACACGTCAGCGGCCGCGGTGGCAACAGCGCCAGTATCGAGGTTTCGATACCGCTCGGGAAGCGTTTCTGGATAGTTGAGGGGTCGTCCGAACCGGCCGCTTGAAAGGAGGCTCGAAAGAACGGACCCGGACGTTTCAAACTGTCCAGGAAGGGAGCGGACAGAGTCCAAGATGACGGGACCAAGCTCGTCGTCTGTTGCGGGATTGGTACCGATAAAGCCGCGGATTTCTTGCATGATTTCCGCAATGGATTCAGCCGTTTTATCGGTCTGAACGGGCGCATAAACGATGAAGGGACGTTGTCCTTTGGCCCCGGGAAGGAGTGACCGAACGCCGTAAGACCAGCCCTTTTCTTCCCGCAGATTGAGGTTGAGGCGTGAGATGAAATTGCCGCCGAGGATGTCGTTCATGGCATCAATCTCGACCGTGTTCGGAACGCCTGTTGGCGGTGCCACGTGTCCGGCCAAAATGAAAGATTGCGGTGATCCCGGACGATCCACCAAGACCACCCGTGGTTCCGTGGGTTCGACAGCCGCAATATTTTTGACGGGAGCCGAACCATCAACCGACCACCGACCAAATGCCTTTTCGAGCAATGGCTGAATATCGGCCATGGTGGTGTCCCCAACAATATAGATCGTGCCGTTATCCGGGCGCATCCACTGCCCGTGGAAACCAACCAGGTCATCCCGTTTGATGGCCCTGACAGCGTCTTCTGTTCCGGACCCTGTCAAAGGAATACCATAAGCATGGCCTTCACCATACATCAGTGTCGGTAGCATTCTTAGAGCGATGGATGTTGGATTGGCTTTTTCTTGCTGGATGCTGGTGAGGATCTGTGGCCGCAGTCGGTCGATTTCTTCGACCGGGAAATTGGGCCGCTGGACCACGTCACTTAAGATATCAACGGACGCCTCTAGATTTTCGCTGAGGGCGGAAAGAGAGACCGTGGTCGTGTCAAGGGTCGACCCAGCGCCAAGGGTGGCGCCCAATAGCTCCAGTTCACGGGCCAATTCCAGGGCATCAAGTCGCCCCGCGCCCTCGTCCAGCATCGCTGTTGTGAAATTCGAGAGGCCCAGCAGGCTGCCTGCATCCGCTGCGTATCCCGCATCGAACTGTACAGCGATATTCACCACAGGGATCGTTGATCGTGTCGCCAAAACGACCTTCATCCCGTTTTCCAAAGAGGCGATCTCCACCGCGGGGAAGTCAAGGGTTGTTTCACCGGTAACGGCCGGCAGTCCCTGCGACCGGTCCACATCGCTTTCGCTCACTTGGTAGTCATCATAAGGAAGAACGGTGAGCTGATAATAATTATCGCCCAACCATTCTCTCGCGGTGGCGAGCACAGACCGTGGCACGGCATCGGCCAGCTCGTTGAGCTCCGTCTGAAAATAGCCGGGATCGCCAGCCACCAGTTCGCCCTGCGCTAGGGTGACGGCCTTTCCGCCAAAACCGCCAACCTCTTCAAGGCCACGAATGATACTAGCCTTGGTCTTGGTGGAGACGAGCGCAACCTCCCGCCGGCTTGGCGTTCGGCGTAGAAAATCGGCCACGGATTGATCCAAAACCGCTTCGACTTCGGCGATTGATTGTCCGGGTGCAACACTGACAAAAACACCGAAGATCGACGCCATTTGAAGCTCATAGTTGAAGACGCTGACATCGGTCGCGATCTGACGGTCGTAGACAAGCTCTTTATAAAGACGAGAATTCTTACCATCGCCCAAAATCGATGCCGCGATGGCGAGCTCTGTCGCGGCGGGATCGAGGTCTTCAGGTGCGATCCAGGTGCGGTAGATTCGGGCTTGCGGCACCTGGTCATACATCGTCTCGCGCGTGATCTCATCCCGCCGAGGCACCCATGCATCCCAACGGGTGAGCGGCGGGCCAGCCTCGATATCGCCGAAATAGCGCTCAACGAGCGGGCGCGCTTGGGCCGCGTCGATATCGCCCGCCAGCACGAGAATGGCATTGTTCGGACCGTAATAGGTCTCAAACCATTGCCTCACATCATCGAGGCTTGCCGCTTCAATGTCTTCCATCGAGCCGATGGGTGTGTGGGCATAAGGATGACCTTTGGGAAACATCCCGTGGATGATGTGGTTAAAGGTACGGCCATAAGGAGCACTCTCGCCCTGCCGCTTTTCATTTTGCACCACGCCGCGCTGTTCGTCCAAACGCTCCTGCGTCACCGCGCCAATGAAATGACCCATACGGTCGGATTCCATCCATAGGATCCGATCAAGCGCTGGCGTTGGCACGGTTTGAAAGTAGTTGGTCCGATCAAAACTCGTTGTGCCGTTGAGGCCAGTCGCGCCAACCTCTTGCAGCGGCTTAAACCATTCGTCGTCGTAGTTTTCCGACCCGTTGAACATCAAATGCTCAAACAGATGCGCAAAGCCCGTTTGCCCCTCGGGTTCGTCTTTTGAACCGACCTTGTACCAGACGCTCACAGCGACAACGGGCGCTTTGCGGTCTTCATGGACGATGACCGTCAAACCATTGTCGAGGGTGAACTTCTCGAACGGGATCTCGATCTCTTGGGCAGAAGCGGGCGCCATTCCCACCATGATGACCGTCAGCAGTGCCGCAATTCTTAGCATGATGTCGAGACTCCTCACCTCGTTCCCGATTGGGCGAATAACGATAAGGATTATGGAGTTTCAGGAAGGCAAGCAAGAGATTCGCGCCACCTGATCATCTCTTCACCTTGTTCTTTTGGTGTGGCGGCGAGAGGTTCCGATAAACACCGTATGGGGACCGAGTAGATCGCCGATCGCGCGGCTGTCGGCGGCGGCGACGAGCGCTGGCGCCGATTTCTAAGATGACCTATAAGCGATCACGGGAAGAAAAGAGAGTCCATCTCTCAAGGTGTTGGGGCCATCTATGGTGATGCGGGTTAAAAAGCGGCCGACCACGTTTGGCGATCACGTGACGCAGATCGGCAAATACTTGAGTTGGTTGGCCTATGCTTTGGTGGCGTTGATCCTGGTTCTGTTCGGCGGTATTCACATCATTGCTGGATTTTTCCCGGACTCAGCGGCCGCGCAATACATCTTGCCTGAGATTTTCCGCAATGCCCTTGACCAAGCAGAAGGTGCAGACCCTGGTCAGCGGGGCGATTACTTCAACTTTTTGATTGGTGTGCCGTTGGCTGCCGCTGGCTCCGCAGTGGCAGCGGTGGTCGCTGCATCGGCAAAGTCCGTCGCCAATCGCCAGCGCATCATTCAGGAAATGGACCTCGCCGACAAAAAACTGTCCGATGGCAGTGGGGAGTTTCTCAGATTGGTCAATGCCTTTGATGACCTTTATGAGCAGGGCATCGCTTTCCAGCGAGCCGTCAACGAATTGCGCGAGATCACGCGAAAAGAGCGGATCCATATACTCGCCACCCTTCGCGACGATATTTACGACGACCCCCAGCAACAAACCAAAGGGCCTCGCGTGGAAGAACTCCGCGCGATCTATAAGCCGTTGATCAGTCGGCATTTGGATTTTATTGCCGAGAAATGTGCGATTGTTTTTGAGGTCTATCAGCGCCTGACGTTTGACCCGTTTTGGTCTCGCGCGATTGATTTCCAAGGGGAAGGATACGAAGCTGGTTGGACCCGTCTTGAGGAGCGAATGCGCAAGGAGTTGGGCATGTCAGCAATGGTCTATTCGCCACGAGCCATTGCTCGCCAACTCCGTCGGTGGACCAATGATTTCGAGCCTGAAACAGCAATACTCGCCATCTATTACTTACCTGACGATGCCACCGCGATCGATTTCGTTGGTGCGGTGATTAATCTCACGACCAAGAGCGGAGATGTTCCTCGTTACGCGGCGCTTAAGCAGTGGGAAGACAAAGACGAAACCACGCTTGAGATTTACAATCGAGGGGCAGCGTCCTTGTTCACCCTGTTCCGCGCTATGCCATCGCAGGAAGCGTTGCGTAACACAGTGTTCAATTTTTTCCCCAATCTGAACAGTTTTGAATCGCGTGCTTACTTCGACTCACTGCCAAACAAGCGCCGTATCACCCATGATGATCTGCTGGAGATCATCGACGATACGTTCAATGCGCCTGGTTCATTGATCTATCTACAAGGCATGACCACCAAGACGATTTACGAATGGCCGAACCGGCTCGAAACCCGTGCCTCCGAAGACAAAAACAAAGGACGGTCTCGGCCGAAAAAAAAGGGTGTGGTCGACGTTTTCCGCCGCAACCGTTTGTCAGCAAACGATCTGGCGACGGGGTTTGATGGTCACGTCGGTCAGGGGCGCCCGCATCTTGATGCGCTTATGCGGCCTGTCCCGGAGATGAAACACAACCCCGCGGCATCGGACATCAAAACGCGCCGCCTTCATTAGACAGCCTCTGTGCCTGCCTGTTGCATGCTCTTTGGCGATGAACCCGCTCCGCAGATCAGCCACTTAGCGATAGACGGCGTCGATCTCGATGTTCTTAGCGATCTCACGTTCCCATTGATCGCCATTCGCGAGCAGCTTGCTCTTGTCGTAGAAGAGCTCTTCGCGCGTTTCGGTCGCAAACTCCATATTTGGACCTTCGACAATGGCGTCGACCGGGCAGCTCTCCTGGCAATAGCCGCAGTAGATGCACTTGGTCATATCGATGTCGTAGCGGGTCGTTCGGCGGGAGCCGTCCTCGCGCTGTTCTGCTTCGATCGTGATCGCCTGGGCCGGGCATACCGCTTCGCAAAGCTTGCAGGCGATGCAGCGTTCCTCGCCATTGGCGTAGCGTCGAAGTGCGTGTTCGCCGCGGAAGCGAGGGCTGAGCGGGCCGCGTTCAAACGGGTAGTTCACGGTGAATTTGGGCCGGAAATAGTATTTCAGACCGAGCCAGAAGGCACCGACAAAGTCCGTTAAAAGAGCGCCCTTGAGGGCTTGTGCAACGCGGCTCACTCTTAGGTCCTCCAACCGTGGAACATGTCTGCGGCCCCGGGAATATAGAGCAGCAGCAGGGCGACGATCATCAGATAGGCAACCGAGGTCGGCAGAAAGATCTTCCATCCAAGCCGCATCAGTTGATCATAGCGGTACCGCGGCACGATCGCCTTCACCATCGCGAACATGAAAAAGACAAAGACAATCTTTGCCAGGAACCAAAACGGTCCGAGCCACTGGGCGTTAAGACCCAGGATATCGCCGAAGGGTGAGAGCCAGCCGCCCATGAAGAGGATCACGGTCATCGAGCACATGAGGACGATGTTCGCGTACTCACCGATCATGAAAAGAAGATAGGGCGTCGAGCTGTACTCGACCTGATAGCCCGCCACGAGTTCCGACTCCGCTTCCGGAAGGTCAAAGGGCGGACGGTTCGTCTCGGCGAGGGCGGAGATGAAGAACATCACAAAAAGCGGGAACAGCGGAATGAAATGCCAGTTGAGAATCCCAAGACCGCGGTCCTGGCTCTCGACAATATGGCTTAGGTTCATCGACCCCACGAGGAGCAGCACCGAGATGATGATAAAGCCGAGGCTGACTTCATAGCTCACCATCTGCGCCGCCGACCTGAGCGAACCCAGGAACGGGTATTTCGAGTTCGACGCCCAGCCGCCCATGATGATGCCGTAAACCCCGAGCGAGCTGACCGCGAAGAGGTAGAGGATCCCCACATTGATGTTGGAGACGACCAGGCCCGCCCCCACCGGGATCACGGCCCAAGAGATGATCGCCAGGATAAAGCTGATCATCGGCGCGATGATATAGACGGTCTTATCGGCGCCGTCGGGGATGATGATCTCTTTGAGCGCAAATTTGAAAAAGTCGGCGAAGGATTGGAGCAGCCCGAACGGCCCCACGACATTGGGCCCTTTGCGCATCTGCACCGCGGCCCAGACCTTGCGGTCAAAAACCAAAAGGAACGCAAGGCTGATCAAGAGGGCGACGACAAGCAGAAGCGCCTGCACCAGGGTCGTGGCGGTCCCCAAAAGCGGGCTCGTCCAATCACGCTCAACAAAGAAGGTCATGGGGAGCGCGCTAGCCCAAGCCGCGGGCCGAGGAAAGATGCCCCAGCGCCGCGCCCTGCGGTTGCATGGGGCTCAAGCGTGACCTTAACACATGGGGCATGACCGAGACCCTCGATCGCTGGCTGGAAGAGCCCTTTGACCCCAAGCGCCTCCTTCCTTGGGAGAAGACGGTGAAGACGGCGGCGTTGGAGGGGGAGTTCGCCTGGCTTTGGCCAGAGGCGCTGAAGGGGGAGACGGCGGAAGACGGGCCCACCATCCGTGCACGGTTTTTGGAGGCGCTGCTCCTCGGTGTGCTCGGCGAAGTTCACCACCGCGGGGTGCGGTTTGTGGCTAGGACAGCGAGGGATAAGCCAGCCCGCGTCGTCGGGCAAGTCGACCTCCTCGGCGCGGGCGCAGCGGGTCAACCCCTCCCTCTTCTCTTGATGGTTGGGTGGGCGTTTGACCAGCGCCCGGTGTTCGACATGGCGCATCTCACCTTCCTCCAGATGAACAACTGCAAGTTCGCGGAGGGCCTCGATCTTCAGCGTGCGCATATCCGCGGCGGGCTCATCCTGAACGGCATTGAGTCCAAGGGAATGGTAAACCTAAACGGCGCAAAAGTCGCCGGCCAGCTTTCGCTCAGTGGCGCGCGATTGAGCAACAAAGGCGGATTAGCACTGAATGGATATCGGGCCACGGCGCCAGATGGCGTGTTCCTGCAGGAGACCCATGCGCTGGGTGAGATAATTTTCCGCAGTGCGACAATCGGTGGTGACCTTTCGCTGACCGGTTCGAAACTTTGCAACCACGCGGGCACCGCCTTGTCCTTAGACGGCGCGACGATCGAAGGACACGTCTTCGGCAGAGCTGAACAGGACAAGCCCGGCGTCGCCGTATGCGGCAGGGTCAGTTGTCATAGCGCCGCCGTGAAGGGTGCTTTTGAGTGGGATGGGGCTGTCCTGTTGTCCGGGGACGCTGGTGGCCCGGCGCTCGTGGCGAACAACCTCCACTTGGCGGGACAAGCCTTTTTTGAGGAGGATGAGCAGGGCCGCCCCTTTGCCGCGTTCGGCGGGTTGTCGCTTCAAGGCGCTCGCCTGATGGGCCCTGCTCATGCAGACCATGCTGTGATCACAGCGCCCCATAGCATCGGTCGGCAAGCCGATGGCTGGGCCAAGGATTATCAGCACCTCGCCTTCACCCTCGACGATGGCACCGCCGCCGGGGACATTCGGTGCCGAAAGGCGACGATCCTGGGTGCCCTGTCCGTGGATGGGCGGACAATGGAGGGGGACCTGACCCTCGATGACACGGCGCCGGTGGCGACGGGGTCCACCGCCCGGCAGGATCAGGATGACATTCCGTGGGAGGAGCATGCGGACCGGACGAAGGAAGGCGTGGCCCTGTCCGCCGTGCGCAGCACGATCAAAGGCGCGTTGCAAATGCGGCGCTTTGGGCAGCCCGACCCCGCGGTCCTTGATCGCATCGAGGTCGAACCTCTCGACCCGGAATTTTTTGGTGAAGAAGCCTCAAAGGCCTTCAAGGCCGCCTTTGACGACGCCATCGCCAAGACGAAAAAATGCCTGGAGGAAGCGGCTGATCACCACCACCCCCAGGGTCATCTTTTCTTACAGAACGCTGAAATTGGTTCCCTCCAGGATGATGTCGACCGCTCCTATCCCCAAGAGCCCGGCCACACCCATCTTGACGGCCTCACCTACCACCATCTCGATGTGAAAGTGCGGGACGGGATGGGACAGCGCCGGCTTGCATGGCTGCGTCATCAGTATAAGGATGGACAGGTCACCAAAGACACCTACCGCCCGCAACCCTATGACCACCTCACCGGCGTGCTGCGGCAGCAAGGCCACCACGCCGATGCCAACGCCGTCGGTGCAGGCAAGAGAGAGGATGTGCGCAAGGCGGGTCTTCTTAAACCCTGGGACCGCCTCGTCAGCCAGATTTACAGCTTGTCGAGCGGTAGTGGGTACAACACCGGGCAAGTGACCTGGGTCTATCTGCTCTCGCTCTTCGCGGCGTGGCTCGCCTGCGTTGCGTGTTTTGCTGTTGGCGGGCTTGAGGTTGCCGATGACAAAGGTGGGTTGGGTGGAAGCTTTGTCTTTTTTGATTTGATGGCGTACACGGTCGACCTCTATGTGCCATTGATCCGTTTCCAGACCGATACCTATTTCGAGGTCGCCAAATCGCCCCTCGGGGTGCTGGCCGGTGTGACGACCTTCGCGATCCGGATCATCGGGCTGATCCTCACCGGTATCTTGGCGCTGACCTACACAGGGGTGACGCGCAAGGACTGAGGCCTCATGCTTCCGCCTGCGCCGTGATTGCGTTAAGCTTTCTTAAAGATTTTGGGAGGGGTGCGGAATGCTTCGGTTTATCAGGGGTTTAGGCCAGTGGGTTGTGCTTATCGGTGCGGTGATGTCGACGATTTATGCCATTCGTCCCGACGTCCGGCGCTGGGTGGAGACCGAGCTGGTCGCGCGCGAGGCACATTATTACGTCGGTGAGTTTTTGCTGACGAAGAACTACGACAAGCCCAAGAAATTCAATTTCTACTCGAACCGTTGGCGGCCGAGCAACACAGGGCCCGGCGGCTATTTCAATGAGGCGCTTTTAAACGGTGGGGATGCGTTTGATGTTTTCCGCTCCATCGATAATGAGACCATCATTGCGCTTGATACGGACATTGCGACCCCGGGGCGTCGCACGCCCGAACCCACAGGCCGGATCGATACACTGGCCATCGCCAATGAGTGCTATTTGGTGCGGGAAGCCATTTGCCGGATGACCTTGCCCGACGACAAAGGCAGCTTTTCGGTCATGGAAGACCGAGGGTGTAAGCGATCAGAGGCTTACTCTGATGCGAATGCTGACGAAGAAATGAGCGTCTATCTTTGGGTTCGTGCGGTTCGGTTCACCTGCCACGGGTAAGGATGATCTCAAGATCAGGTCGACGACGGACGGCGCCAGATCTCTAGGCGAGCGTCATGGTCATTGTCCGCATCTTTCGCAATGTGGCCTGCCTGTTCGATAGCCCAATCTGCTTCGTCCAGCAGCGGAAAATCTGTGTCGCCCTCGACGTCATATTCGATTGTCGTCAGGTAAAGAACATCAGCAAGCGGAAGAGAGAGCTTGTAAATCTCGCCGCCGCCAATAATGGCAACCTCATCGACCTCAGATGCTAGCGCTTCTTTTTGGGCAAGGTGAAGCGCGTCATCAAGGGAACGAACAGCTTGAACCCCTTGTGCGGTGAAGCCTTCCTGCCGTGTGATGACGATATTGCTGCGGCCGGGCAGGGCACGCCCAATGGATTGAAATGTCTTGCGTCCCATCACAACGGGCTTGCCCAATGTGTTGGCCTTGAACCATCGAAGGTCGCTTTTCATGCGCCACGGCAGCGCGCCCCCGCGGCCGATCACACCATTTTGTGCGCGCGCCACGACAAGCGCAATCTTGGCCGCGGTCATACGGCGATGGGCGCTTTGATCACCGGGTGGGGGTCATAATTTTCAACCGCGATATCGTCAAAGGTAAAGCCGAGGACGTCTTTAATGTCAGGATTGAGGCGCAGTGTCGGTAAGGGCCGTGCGTCACGAGATAATTGCTCCTGGGCCTGATCGACGTGATTGGTATAAAGGTGGGCATCGCCGAGGGTGTGAACGAAGTCCCCCACGCCAAGGCCTGCGCCTTGGGCCATCATATGGGTGAGGAGCGCGTAGCTTGCGATGTTAAAGGGAACACCAAGAAAAATATCGGCCGAACGCTGATAAAGATGGCAGGAAAGTCTTCCGTTTGCGACGTAAAACTGAAAAAGGCAATGACAAGGCGGCAAGGCCATCTGATCGACAAGCGCAGGGTTCCAAGCGCTCACGACATGCCGCCGGGAAAAAGGATTGGTGCGCAACGCCTCTTGCACGCGCGTGATTTGGTCAACACTCCCGTCGGCGTAATCAGGCCACGATCGCCATTGCGCCCCATAAACGGGGCCGAGCTCGCCCGCGTCATCGGCCCATTCATCCCAGATCGATACGCCAACCTCTTGGAGGCTTTTGACATTCGTTTCCCCACGGAGAAACCACAGGAGCTCATGGATCACCGATTTTCGGTGAACCCGCTTGGTGGTAAGAAGCGGGAACCCGCCGGTAAGATCAAACCGCATTTGATGGCCAAAGACCGATTTGGTTCCGGTGCCTGTCCGGTCATCGCGGGTCACACCATCCGCCATGACCCGCCGCAGAAGATCGAGGTAGACCTCGTCGGCTGGGTTGTAAGCGGGCGGCGCAAGCGATGAGAGAGAAGCGTTCATCGGCAAAAGATCCTTCGATTCGCCTTCAGTTTCCTCCTTCGGGTTCCAGGACGCAACTGCGCGCGGTTCGTTGCCGATCGGCGCTGCATCGGTCACACTGGCGAAAAGATAACACTTGAGGAACGATCCGATGCTTGTTGCTGCCTTTCTTCTATCTGCTGCTCTAGCCCAAGGGCCCTCGGACGAAGCGATCGCGATCGCGCGTGAATCGATCCAGCTCGATGGGCATATCGACGTGCTGTATCAAGTGGCGGGTCACGGTGCCGACATCAGCGCTTTCAATGAGCGCATGAATTTCGATTACGACAAAGCGGTGGAAGGGGGGCTCAACGCACCCTTCATGTCGATTTACGTAGCGCCTCGCTATCAAGAGACCGGGGGCGCGAAGGCACAGGCGGACCGTCTTATTGGACTTGTTGAAGGCATTGTTTATCAGCATCCGGAAAAATTTGAGATCGCTAAGTCGGTGCGGGACGTCCGTCGGATCACGCGCCAAGGCCGTATCGCTTTGCCCTTGGGGATGGAAAATGGCGCGCCGATTGAGGGCAGCATCGAAAATCTCGTGCATTTCTACGATCGCGGTATTCGGTACATCACGCTGACCCATGGCAAGGTTAACCACATCGCGGATTCAAGCTATGATGAGGAGCGCCGCTGGGGCGGCCTATCGCCGTTTGGCTATCTTTTGGTCAGTGCCATGAACGATTTAGGGATCATGGTGGATGTCAGCCATGTCACCGACGAGGCATTTTTTGACGTGATGGAAGCAACGCGCACCCCGGTGATCGCAAGCCATTCGTCGCTGCGCCATTTCACGCCCGGGTTTGAGCGGAACATGTCCGATGAGATGCTGATGGCATTGGCCGACAATGGCGGCATCATCTTGATCAATTACGGCTCCACCTTCCTTACCGAAGAAGCCAACAGCTACCGCGCTAAGGGCGAGGAAGCGTATGCGAAGCATAAGGAGCGTGCCGGGCGTCGGGCCATGAGCGAAGAGGACTTCGCTGAAGAATGGATGGCGGACAATCCGTTTCCCTTCGCGGCCGTAAGTGACATCGCTGATCACATTGATCGGGTCGTGGATCTTGTGGGTCTTGACCATGTGGGTCTGGGTTCAGACTTTGACGGCGTGGGCGACACGTTGCCTGTGGGTCTTAAGGACGCCTCCGACATTCCCAACCTGGTGCAAGAGCTTCTCGATCGGAACTATGATCGTGATGATATTGAGCTCATTTTGGGCGGCAATTTCATGCGGGTTTGGCGCGAGGTGGAAAAGGCCCGGCGCTGATTGTCTTGGACCGGAGGAGTGATGAGGACTGGAGATCAAGTCCTCATCTGGAAGCTGTTATAGACCTTCCATCACAAAGGCGTTGAGCTTGTTGCCGTCCGGGTCGCGGAAATAGGCGGCATAGAACTCTTCGCTCCTTGCCCCTGGTTCCCCTTCGCAGGTGCCGCCATGGGCCAACGCGATGTCATAGAGCTTGTGAACTTGGTCTTTGTCCTTCGCCTGCAGGGCGACCATGGTGCCATTACCCACCGTCGCCGGCTCGCCATTAAAAGGTTTGCTCGCCGCCACACCCGGCGCACCGCCTGGCGTTGCCCAGGCAATGAAGTTGTCTTGTTCCATCATCCGGCCGACGCCCATTTCGGCGGCGAGCGCATCATAGAATTTGGCCGCACGCTCCATATTGTTGGTGCCGACGGTAACGTATCCGATCATGGGTGATTTTTCCCTTGTTTATGAGAACAAATAAGGAACATGTTGGACGGACGACCCTCACAGCACAAGCTCTTTTCGCAGCAGATCGCGTAACAAAATGTCTTTAAGGATCGGGCGCTCAGCTGGTCTATCTTCATCAACCTAAGGCGCCTATATACTGCACCTGATGTTTCGGCATCTATGGCGATAAAAGGCGCTCGTAATAAGCGGACCGGACCCGGGGGCGGTACCCGGCGGCTCCACCAGAGGCCATTTTCCTTCGGGGAAAGTGGCTTGCGGCGGGGCCGAAATAGCATCGACGGACGTGTAAAGGTTCTGCTTTCGCTCGGATGGTCTCCGTTATGGGACCGCTTAAACTAGTTGCAAATGACAACTATGATGAAGGTTTCGCTCTCGCTGCGTAACGCAGTGCGAAAGAAATCGCTTTAAAGCCCTCGTTCCTTATCAGAGCGAGGCGGGGCCGCCGGGGGCCTGGCAACAGAACCCCGGCATTTTCTTCTTCATGCGACGTTGTCGGCCTTTCCTTGTGGAGGCATCGCTCCATGTCGTTGCCATGGCTGAGCTCCCCGAAGATCCATCATTCCGTGCACGCCTCAAGGCCCACCGTGACAGTTGGGCGAGGGCGCCGAGGCCGTCCCGGATCGACGTGCCCGGCCCTGGGCAGGAAAGCGTCTGGGACTATCCCCGGCCGCCTGAGGTGCGGGAGGCGAGCGCGGGCCTCAGGGTCGTCTTTGCTGGCGAGGTCATCGCGGCGACGACAAACGGCCTTAAGGTATGCGAAACCGCTGGCGCGCCCGTTTATCACTTTCCGCTCAAGGATGTTCGGCAAGAGTTTCTGCGCCCTGTTCCGGGCACCACTTTTTGTGAATGGAAGGGCGAGGCGGCGTATTTTGACCTCGTGGTCGGCGACCGCTCGAGCGCGCAAGCCGCGTATACCTATCCCGATCCCATCGACGATTTGGGTCAGGGTTTTGACCGCATTGCGGGTGCCATCGTCTTCTATGCTGGCCGGGTCGATGAGGCCTGGGTCGGGGAAGAGCGCGCAACGCCCCAACCTGGAGGCTATTACGCCGGCTGGATCACCTCAGCCATCACCGGACCGATCAAGGGTGTTCCAGGCTCGGAGGGGTGGTAGCAAAGGGCACAAGGCCGGGTTGTATACCGGGCGGGTTTTGTTGCTAGCTTGCGCCAGAACAAAGAGTGGAATGAGCGTCGACCTCGATGGGTCACCGCTGTGTCTAGGGGGGCAGGATGAAACTCTATAAGCATTACAGCCAGGTGCCGGGTGACGCTTGGCCTTGGAAAAACTTTTCGCCGAAGGAGATTGCCAGCAAGGGCGAAGGAGAGGTCGTCGTCAACGAGCGCGCGCTCGATGCACTTCAGCGCCTGCGGGATGATTTAGGCAAGCCGTTGATCATCAATTCCGCCTACCGCAGCAAAGAACACAACAAGCGGGTCGGCGGTAGCTCAACCTCGGTGCACCTCTCGGGGGGCGCCTTTGATGTGTCGATGCAGAACCATGATCCTCATCTGTTTGAGCAGGCTGCCCGGCGCGCTGGTTTCCATCGCTTTGGTTTCTACCCAAAGAAAAACTTCATCCACATCGATATCGAGGCCGGTCGGGGGAAACCCGAATGGGGTGATCGATGGGAGCAGAAAGAGCACTCCTTTGAGCAGAACAAGGACAATCGCAAAACGGCGAACTCTGCTACTGCGACTGCGGGCGGAGTTGCCGGCGCGGGCACGGTGGGTCTGGCGCTGACGGGGGGTGAGGACGAGGTCGACGCGGCCACAACCCCTGATGCCACGACACCGCCTGAGACGCCAGATCCTCAGCAGCAGGAGCAAGCACCAGATCCCAGTTCTGACGCGGCGTTAACTCCTGACCCAACGCCTGAGACTGATTTGGATAAGACGCCCGCTCCGCAGGTTAGCGATCATACGCCGCCGGATGATCAGGTAGACGGCCTTTTTGGCCTGAGCGCGTTAGAGCCTTGGCACTGGCAGTTGCTGCTTGTCTTACTGATCATTGCCTGCGTGGCATTTATCTATTTCACGCGGAAGGACGATCGCTGAGGCGAGGGTAGCTGACGCCCACCCTCTGTTCAGTCGTCCTGTTTATCCTGCGTCAGTTCCACATCGTAGCCCCAGAGATATTTAAGGTGGGTGAGGACCTGCTCTTTGGTCTTCGCCTCAAGCACGCGATCCTTATACACCGTATGGCGGACTTTGAGGGTTCGGTCACCTTCAAGATCGGCGCCCGTGACCTGCAGGTTAGGCTCATGGGTACCGAGGTCGTACATCGCCGCCAGCGAGTCCCGCACGTTGCGATATCCCATCTCATCGTGGATCGCCTCCACCCTGTAATAGGGTTTGCGGCCATCATCACCCAGAGCAAAAAGACCAAAGTCGCGAATGACCTTAGGCGAGAGGTATTGCTGGATAAAACTCTCGTCCCGGAAGTTCGCCCATGCCTCTTTAAGCTCAGCGCGCCAGTCGCCATGACCGGCCATGGCAGGGAACCAGTCGCGGTCTTCATCCGTAGGAACAGTCACGATACGGACGATATCTTCCATCATCGCAAAACCGAGCGCATAAGGGTTCATGCCCGAATAACGTCGGTCATCGAACTCCGGCTGGAAGACGACGGAAGAGTGTGAATGCAAGAACTCCAAAATAGCACCATCGCTGATCTGTCCGCGGGCGTGCAGCTCGTTCATGATATAGTGGTGGGTGAAGGTGGCGCATCCTTCATTCATCACCTTGGTCTGCTTTTGCGGGTAGAAATACTGGCTCACATTCCGCACAATACGGATGAGTTCTCGCTGCCATGGTTTGAGGCTCGGTGACGCCTTTTCCACGAAATAGAGGACATTCTCCTCTGGCAGTTTGATGTTGCGCACTTCGCCTAAGCGCGCTTCTTGGGTTTCATCATCCTCTTCACGCTGAGGGAGGGTGCGCCAAAGATCGTTGAAGTTCTCGCGCTCATGCTCGAGCCGCTTCATCACCTTCTCGCGCCGTTCGGTCTCCGACAGTTTCGGTGGTCGGTTGTAGCGAAAGACCCCATGGTCTTGCAGCGAATGGGCCGCATCGAGCGTCAGTTCAACCTCTTCCCAGCCATATTCGTCTTCACACCGATTGATATACTTCTTGGCGAAATCAAGATAGGTGAGAATGGAGCTAGCGTCCGTCCACTGACGGAAAAGGTAGTTGTTCTTGAAAAAGTGGTTATGGCCAAAACACGCATGCGCCATCACCAATGCCTGCATGGTCATGGAGTTCTCTTCCATGAGGTAAGCGATGCAAGGATCGGAATTGATCACGATCTCATAGGCAAGGCCCGCATAACCCTTTTGGTAATTCATCTGATCCCGGGCGAAGGCTTTGCCAAAGGACCAGTGGCGGTACATCAGCGGCATGCCGTGGGAGGAATAGGCATCGAGCATCTGCTCGGACGTGATAATCTCGATCTGGTTGGGATAAACATCGAGACCAAGATCATGGAGGCCGATGTCCTCGATCGCATCAAAGGTGCGTTGCAAGTCCTCAAACGTCCATGCGCCTTCGTCATAAAGAAGGGCGGATTTTGGTGTGGCACTCATCACAGACTCCAACGTCGCGTGTCGCGCAGGCGGCCCAGCTTGTCCCAAGGACCTTTCAAGGCATTTACCATATTCACCAATCGTGCGCACCGCGCGCCTTGATTGGCAAGAACCGAGCACGTTGGTAGCACATATTGGCTTAAGGGTTGGGTGAACAATGTTTCGGGCTGTTCGAGAGATGCTGCCGGGTCGTGGATCGCCCGCTGTGAAAGCGGCGCTCGCGCAGTTTGAGCGCGACGGGTACGCGGTGCTGCGCGGAGAAGTCCCACCGAGCCTTTGCGACGCGTTTTGGTCGGACGTGGAAAAAAGCCTCGCGACCGATGGGGATTTGCGGATTGTAAGCGCTGGAAAGCCCGTCCGTAACGCTGAACGGGCTCAGCCCTACAGCGCACTTTGGAGCGGGCGGGGTGATCCTGAGCGCATTATCGATATCGAAGCGCAGGTGGCGCGCGCGCCTCAGCTGATGCTGCACGAGAGTATCGCGTCGTTTCTGCGGGGTGCCCTCGGCGGGGCGCCGACATGCATCCAAACGCTCACCTATTCCCATTCGAGCCAGCAAGCGGCCCATTCGGACAAATTCTTGGTGAGCCCGCGGGCAGCGGGCCCCTATGATCGCAACACACTGATTGCTTCTTGGGTGGCGCTCGAAGCCTCTGACGATGGCAATGGCGCGCTCATTGTGTGGCCGGGTTCTCACCGCCTGCCCAAACGGCGGCTTAAGGATGATTTCGCCGGCAAGTACGGAGCGTATGTCGCGCATCTGAAAGAGTTATGTGCGGATGCAGGAATTGAGCCTATCCGTTTTTATGCGGAGCAAGGGGACGTGCTCTTCTGGCACGGTGACTTGGTGCATGCTGGCGGGAAGATTGAGGAACCAAGCCGCACACGGAAGAGCCTTGTCTGTCATTATGCGCAGGTTAAGGGCCCCTCGAAATGGGCGGACAAGCGCGTGGTTAAGACCCAAGGCGGGTCTTACTACATGCCAGCGGTCTAAGGCCGATTGCGCCCAAGCTCATCATGCGATGTCACCCAATCGCCATGCACCACAGCGGCGCCTAACGAGATCTCGCCGGCGAGCACCGTGGCAGCGCAGATTTCAATGAACTTCTCCACTTGGCCTTTGCCGTAGCAGCCGAGCATCTCAAGACACTCGCGCTGGGTCGGCAGGCCCGTTCCGCCGCCATAGGTGGCAACGATCAGGGAGGGGATGGTGATCGACCAATAATAATCGCCACTGGGAAGAATTTCGACGAAGGTGATCGCGGCATGACTTTCGGCGATATTGGCCACATCCTGGCCCGTGGCGATGAAAAGGGCGGTGAGGCCATTGGCCGAATGCATACCGTTGTTGACGGTCCCGGCCAGCATCCCGCCAGCGTTGGAGACGAGCCGCGCCCGAAAGAGGGTCGCCACCGATGGGCCCATGATGTCTTGCATCAGCTCATCAGGGATCACAGCCTCAGCCACCACCCGCGCCCCGCGAGAGTGGAGCACGTTCATGTGGCTATGCTTTTTGTCCGTGTCCGTTGCGCCAGAAAGGGTGAAGCGTGGGTTGCCCGGCGCATGGGCGCGGATCCATTCGCAGGCGGCGAGGGTGGCCTTGCCGCACATGTTCTGCCCCGCCGCATCGCCGGTCGTGTAGTTGAAGCGCAAATAGCACATATGCGCGACGTTGAACTTTTGGATGTGGGAGAGTTTGCCCACGGAGGTTGTCGCCTCGGCCGCCTCACGCACGGCGTCTTCGACGTTGTCCAGCCAGCCTGTGAACTCCCGCGCTTCCCGCGCATCGGCAAAGTGAAAGACCGGCGCGCGCTGCATATACCGTTCAATGACTGTTGTCTTGACGCCGCCTGCTTCTGATAGGAGCCGCATGCCGCGGGAATAGCTCGCGACCAGCGTGCCTTCCGATGTCGCCATGGGGATATAGAATTGCCCCTGGGCGTGCTCGCCCTTGATGGTCAGGGGGCCAGCGAGGCCCATCGGCACTTGGGCCACGCCAAAGAAGTTCTCGATGTTGCCGGGCAGCACAGATGGGTCGACGGAACCCTGCCGCACATGATGAAGCTCCGCCCCCGTCTTTTCGGCAGCAAACCGAGCCCGCTCCTCCGCCATCTGTGGGGTGTAGTCATTCTCTTTATCGCGCGGGATGCGGCCGGGGCGATTGGTTTGTGTCATGCTGCCTGTCCCTTCTTCTCTTTACTGAAGAGTTCGCGGAAGACTGGGAAGATGTCCCTGGGGTGGGCAATCCGTGTTTGCGCAAAGCGGTCGTCGGTGATCGACCGGTAGGCTCGCCAGAGCTCAGCCCCCGCATCAGGGTCGGAGAAGACGTCCATCTCACGCTCGTCGAGGATCTCGATATAGGCGTAGTACTGAAGGATCGGTAGGACCTCTTCGTTGAGGAGCTGGACGCAACGCTGGGCGTCACCGGATTGGGTGTATCCGTCCGAGGCCTGGGCCACATAAATGTTCCAATCGCCGGTGGGGTAGCGATCCTTCTGGATCTGCTGCATCACCTCAATCGCGGTGGAGACGATCGTGCCGCCTGATTGGCGGGAATAAAAGAAAGTCTCTTCATCGACTTCCTCAGCATGGTGCGTATGCCGAATAAAGACGACTTCCACCTTCTCATACCGTTTTTGCAAAAAGAGGTAGAGAAGCATGTAAAAGCGCTTGGCGAGGTCCTTCTCGCGCTCACCCATGGAGCCGGAGACATCCATCAAGCAGAACATCACCGCCGCCGTGGTTGGCACCGGCTGCGGCTGGAAGGCATTGTACCGAACATCGAGGGGGTCGATGTAAGGCGCCCAGCGGCGGCGCGCCTCCAGCTCTTCGAGCTTTTTGATGATGTCTTTGATCTCGGTGCGTTGCTCTTCGCTGGGCGACGAAATCCGCTCCAGGTTGAAGAGCCGCTCTTTGAGTTCGTTCACCTCCGCCGTTGACGGACGTTTAAGCGCTAGCCTGCGGCCATGGGCGTTCTTCATGGTCCGGATGAGATTGAGGTTGGTCGGTGCGCCCGCCACCGTCACCCCGGCACGCCGCCATTTATTGGCGGTCATTTCCTTAAGCGACGTCTTCACCAAGTTCGGCAGTTCGAGATCCTCAAAGAAGATATCGAGAAATTCTTCCTGGGTCAGCGTGAAGCTGAAATTGTCCTCGCCATCCCCATCGTCCGAGGCGTCCTTGCCGCCGCGGCCGCCCCCTTGCGGCGGTTTGCGCAGGCGATCGCCCGTGGTGAATTCCTTGTTCCCCGGATGGACGTGCTGACGCTGACCGGACGCGGGGTCGAGGCGAAAACGCGGTTCTTGTGTCGATTTTGACGGGATCGAAATCTTGCCAGATTGTTCAAGTTCTTTGACCGAGCGATCGCGTAAGGACTTGGTCACCGCATCTTTGATCTGGCTGCGCGCGCGGCGCAAAAACCGCTGCCGGTTGCCGAGCGATTTGCCCTTAGGGTTGAGGCGGCGATCAATGAAATGCGACATCGGACAAGCGTAGCGGAAAGAGTTAACCAAGTCCCCTAGTGCGGGGATGAAACTCTGTCAGTCTTGCAGGCCGTGTCAAATGCCTGTGCTTACGGTCCATTCTGCCGCGAGCTAGCCTTCTTCATGCTTGGTGTAAGGGTTCTCAAACAGGTCCTCGACCCGGCATTGAAAGATGCCCGTGAGGCGATAGGCGAGGTCCAAGGAGGGGTGATGTTTACCCGTTTCAATGGCGTTGATGGCTTGGCGGGAAACGCCAACCTTCTCACCGAGCGCCTTTTGAGACAGCCCCATCAACTCGCGTCGACGACGCAGGTCGGTGTTCATGCGGCGCTGCGGGCCATCAATGGTGACGTTAACAAGACAAAGAACCAAAGCAGCGGATAGATCAGCCAACCTGGCGCCGCAGGGATGCTGGCGTACTCGGTCATGAACCCCCAGCCCGTGAAGACCGCGACGGCAAGCACCGAACTGACGATAAACGGTCTTGCGACCCGTCGCACGATAAATTCGTCTGCAGTCCTCATAAGATCAAGCACCGCCCATAATTGGCCAACGACGGGAGCGGTGACTGCGAGGGCAAGGATATAGGTGGCTGGCGGAGCAATATTGTCGAACAATCCAACGATAGCAGCGATATTCAAGACGACATAAAGAGCCATAAAAAGCGCGGTACGCAGAGAGTAGGTCGTTATGGGACTGTTTGTCATCGAGTTGTTCCAGCGTAGTGTCAGGCTAACCTTACACATCAATGGTGTCAGGTCAACCTGACACATAACGGCGATGATGGAAGAGACGCTACTCCCGTCGAAGGATCTGATCAGTGACAAAACTCCCCAGGGTTGAGGCCTGAAAACTCTCTTTGACGGCATCACGGTCATAGCGGGTCTTCACCCAATCGATGAAATGGGCCTTTGTTGGCGCCGCGCCATCGTTCTCAGCGGTCGCCAGATAGGTGGCGAGGAAATGGTCCAGAATGCCTGTCTTGCCGCTTTTGATATGGCCAAACTTGAGAGAAAGCTGGCCCGATGCCTCGTCGAAGGAGACCCCTTCGTACAGGAACTTATAGAGAAACGAGCCAAGCCCCGCGCGATCGGCCCCTGATTTACAATGCAAAAGAGCCGGATAAGCCATCGATTGAAACATTTCGTCGAGGTCGAGGATGAACTCCGGCGTCGGCGCCTCCCGCGAGTAGGCGCGGTGGTCGATCATCGTGATCCCAGCCTCGTCGCAGGCTTCTTTTTCGAGGTGCCAGTAACCCGGCTGCCGCTCATTGTTCCTGAGGCCGCGCAGATTGATCACGGTGCGCACGCCCCGCTTTGCCCATCGGCGGATATCGCCGGGCGAAGGCTGACCCGTCCGTGCCATCTCACCTGAGATTTGGTGCGTGTTCTGATGGATCTTTCGAATAAACCCGTGGTCGTGCAGCCAAAGGCTAAGCCAGGCCGCTTTTCGGCCTTCGTTTGTGGCAAACTCTTCGGGGAGGAGAAAGGGACCCATCGGCGGGGACTTGGCAGCGCTGCTTGGCGGCTGCAAGCGGGTCGCATGTCGTGGCGTCAATCGGCGACTATATGATCTATATCGCAAGGGCGCATCGTGCGCTGGGTAACGCCCATGACTGAGCTTTCGACGACCAAGAATGATCCTCGCGCGGCAGCCAAGCGCAAGGCCAAGACGATGATCTATTGGACCGTGGGGGTGCTTGTCGCCCTGGTCCTTTTGTTCGTCATCTTCTCGCAGTCGCTGTTTTTGGAGTTCCGGCTGTCGGTTCTCCTGAAGCTAGGCGCGGGCGTCTTGGGCACGATCCTTCTATCGGCGGGCCTGATGGCTGCGGCGTTCTATTCCGACGCGAGTGGTCACGACGATGACGCGCCGATCGGCTAACCTGCCTAAGGCTTCGACGCGTAGGACCCCATAAAGTCGGGATAGGCGGACAGTCCCAGCTCCCCTTGGTCGAGGCCATCGCGTTCATGGTCGCTATGCGCGCGAATGCCGACGGTCTTGTCGAGGATCAGCCAGACGACAATGCTGAGCGAGAACACAAAGACACCATTGGCGACGATCCCTACGATCTGACCGCCAAAGCTGGCCTCCGGGTTCGACAGCGGCACCACAAGCGTGCCCCAAATACCGCAGAACAAATGCGCCGGGATGGCGCCGACCACATCGTCGATCTTGAACTTATCAAGGAGCGGCGCGCCAAGTGAAGCGATGACACCGCCGACCGCGCCGATAAAGACCGCAAGCGGGATGGAGGGCATCAACGGCTCAGCGGTGATCGCCACCAGGCCACCAATCGCGCCATTCAAAGCGGACGGCAAGCACAGGCGTTTAAAGACCACTTGGCTCGCAGCCATTGCGCCCATGACGCCCGCGGCGGCGGCAATGTTGGTGTTGACGAAAATATTGGCCACCGACGCCGCATCATCAAGCGTGCCGAGCGCGAGTTGAGAGCCGCCATTGAAGCCAAACCAGCCGAGCCACAGGATGAAGGTGCCGAGGGTCGCGAGCGGTAGGTTCGAGCCCGGCATGGCGGTCACTTCGCCATTCGGCCCGTACTTGCCCGTCCGCGCGCCGAGGATGATCACCCCCGCCAGGGCCGCCCAGCCGCCGGTGGCGTGCACCAGGGTCGAGCCTGCAAAATCGGAAAACCCAAACCGGCTATCAAGAAAGCCGCCGCCCCATTCCCACGAGGCTTGGATGGGATAAAGAAAGCCTGTCAGCACCGCGACAAAGGCGAGGAAAGGCCAAATCTTGATCCGCTCCGCCAGCGTGCCCGAAACAATAGAGGCGGCGGTGGCGACGAACACCATCTGGAAATACCAGTCGGATGAGGCCGAGTACCCAGTCTCAATCGCGGCCGAATCATCGGCGCTCCAGAACATTCCGCCAAAACCGAAAAGGCCGCCAAACTCCCCCGGATAGGCGAAGTTATAGCCGGTGAGCCAAAACATCAGGCCGGCAATCGAGAAGAGGGCGATGTTCTTGAGGCAAATGGCGCCTGCGTTCTTTGACCGGACCAGACCCACCTCGAGCATGCAGAACCCCGCCGCCATGAACATGACGACCATCCCGGCGACCAGGAAAAGGAAGGTGTTGAAGATGAACTGCGTTTCTGCGGAGACTTGGGGCGCGGCGTCTTGAGCCACCGCCGGGGTCAGAAGGCTGGTCAGCACCACCAGCACAAGGGGAAGGGCACGCAGGAACGTCATCGGGTTACTCTCTCTTCGCAAGTGCGAAAAGATACAGACGCTCTTTCGCTGTGGCAACAGTTCTAAGCAACATTACCCATGAAGCGGCGGATCTTTAGGAGAATCAGGCGCCCGGGTCAGGCCAACGCAGCGATCGATTGCTTAGAGGCTCGGCGATCGCTGTTTGGTTACTCATTTCCGCCGCGTGTGCCCGACGAACTCGCACCATCGGCGGAGTCATCACCCAGATCATTCATCATGCCTGTCAGATCGTCGGCGCTCAAAATCTCGTCGTCCGGCGCTGCTTCGTTCGCACGATCTTCCAACGGATCCATTCCTTTGTCACCGCGCATGATCGCATCAGACGCTTCTGGTTCTTCGGGCAGGAGGTCACTATCGGCGGCGTCCTCGGTGGAGACATCGATCATCATCGGCGTCTCGGAGGCCGTGGTGGTCACCGCGGCTAACCCTCCATCAAGAAACAGACTTTCGTCACCCCATGCGTGACGGGTCACATCATCGGGCAGGTGGAACATGAGCGCTGTACACGTCTCATTCGCGGTTGAACAAATCGCATCGGCGAGAAAAACGGTGTTGTCTTGGATCGAGCCTTCAATGGGTGTGGTGAAGGCTTCCGACACACCGGCCGTGCCAATCGCCAAAAGGCCATACGTCATGGCGCGTGCGGACGATCCTTGGCGGCGCTTAAAGCGGAAGCGATAGCGCGCGACATCATCGTCCAATGGTTTGACTTCAAGCAGTTCAGATTCGTCCAGCGCCATAAGGCAGGGAATGGTTTCGCAACGGTCGACGCTTGAAAACTCCACCCCGGTCTTACGCGCGGCGTGATTGACTGAACATCCGCTAAGGATGACCGTCAGAAATACTCCAAACCCACACAATATCAGTCGCATATATCACCCCGACGAACACGGATCGACCATGTTTACTTGACTTCGCGAGGTGATTAGAAAGATGGCTAAAGCTGGTCAAGAAAAAATCTCTTCAAATAGAAACCATAGTTGGCTTTCTTGTGGGAGGCGCTTAAAGAGTGGCGGCGAGAACGATCGGGGAGATAGGGAATGCGCGCACTGTGGATCATTGGCTTGCTTGGTCTTGTTCCTGCGGTGGCTGATGCCCGTGTCGGCGTCGATGCCACCTTGGGGACAACGGGCCTCAATGCTGGTGTGCATGTCGATGTGCTCCCTAAGCTGACATTACGCGGTGGCATCAGCTATTTTGGGTACGAGACTGACGACGACGTTGAGATTGAAGATATTGACTACACCATCGATTTTGATTTCACCCAGCTTGGGCTCTACGCCGATTATCACCCCTTCAATAACGGTTTCACCATCATCGGCGGTTATGTGTTCGGTGAGCGGAGCATTGATCTGAGCGCCACCCTGTCCGATGGCGAAGACGTGGAGATCGGTGACGAGGTGTTCACCAGTGAAGAAATCGGCACCCTGACGGGTTCTGGCAGTCTCGGTGACGGCGGAGTTTTTGTTGGCATGGGCTATGACAACACGACGCGGCTCACCGGGCCTTTTCAGTTCATTGTGCGGGTGGGGGTGATTATTGGTGACGACCCTTTTGTCACGCTGCGCAGTGAAGGCGGCACGCTTTCTAATACCTCTGATGTGCTCGAAGAGCTCGAACGCGAGGTTCAAGAGATCAACGACGATATCGAAGGCTTCCGCTACTACCCGGTCCTGCAAGTGGGCATGGGCATTCCGTTTTAGAACCAACTGGCAATTTGACTTCCGATAAGGAAAGGGACGCCGTCATTTGGCTGTGTCCATGTTTCTGCGGTTCCACGACGAGGTTTGATGGAGGTGTCCGCAGCGCCTGGGGCAAAGGTTGTGTCGCTGCCTTTGATTCCACCATTTGCGGGCAGGCTATTGAGTATTCGGCGGTTCCACCGCCTCGCCTTTGGCGCGGGCTTCGGCGAGGACGCGGCCTTGCTCGGCGGTGATTTGGAAGACGCCTTCGGGGTTCGCCGCGCGCATTTGGAGGGCGGCCGCCTCCATCCCCTCGGCCACGGGGATTTCCCGCTCGCCTGCCTCCATCCCGGCAACAATTCGGGCGGCTGCTTCCTCCGCTGGCAGACCATTGTCGATATTGGCGTCCGACGTGCCGCGCACATCGCCGCTGCCGGTGAGGGCGTTGCTCGCGATCGCCGATTGCACCGACCCCGGAAGAATGACGCTCACTTTGATCCCGTAAGCGGTCTCAACCTCCGCCCGTAAGGCATCGTAATAGCCGCAGCACGCATGCTTTGCCGCGCAATACCCCGTGCGGAGCGGCACGCCGACCTTGCCCGCCACCGAGCTGATGATCGCGATGTGCCCCGCGCCGCGCTCCACCATCCCCGGCAAAACGAGCTGCGTCAGGCGGACAGGCGCCAAGAAATCGACATCCATCATCTTTTGGTAGACGGAGAAATCGGTATCGAGCGCGAGGCTCCGCTGGCTGATCCCGGCATTGTTGATGAGCACATCGACGCCGCCTTGCCAGGCCTCCGCCTGCTGCGCGATCGCGGGCAGCGCGGCGAAGTCGGTGGCCTCAAAGGGGAGGATCAGATGGTCCGCCCCCGCCTCAGCGGCGACCTCTTTGAGCGCATCTTCGCGCCGCCCAGAAAGAATGAGCTTGGCCCCCTTGGCGCCAAACGCCTTGGCGAGCGCCGCGCCAATGCCCGACGACGCACCGGTGATCCACACCGTTTGTCCTTGAAAACCCATGAGCTCCTCCTCGATTTCTGAAAAGGAGCGTAGGCGCATCAGGCCCCGCGGTCACGCGGGAAAGGCTTAGGCCGCAGGAGCGGTGCCGGACCGCATGGCCTTGTCGAGCTTCTTCATCGCCTTTTGAATCTTCTCAAAGGCGCGAACCTCGATCTGGCGGATCCGCTCACGGCTGACGCCGTATTCGGTCGAGAGCTCTTCGAGGGTCTTGGGTTCCTCCGTCAGCCGACGTTCCGTGAGGATATGTTTCTCTCGGTCGTTGAGATCGCCCATCGCCTGCTGGAGAAGCTCCATGCGGGTTTCGAACTCATCGTCTTGCGCCAGCTGGGTCTCAGCGTTGACGGCATTTTCATCGACGAGCCAGTCCTGCCACTCGGCTGTGCCTTCGCCGTCGCCGCGCATGGGGGAGTTCAATGAGTTGTCACCGCCCGCCATGCGGCGGTTCATCTGCACCACGTCGTCATGGGTCACGCCAAGCTTGGTGGCGATGTGTTCGACTTCGTTCGGCTTCAGATCACCTTCTTCGACAGCATCGATTTGACCCTTCAGCTTACGGAGGTTGAAGAAGAGCTTTTTCTGCGCCGCCGTGGTGCCGATTTTTACCAGGCTCCACGAGCGCAGGATGTATTCCTGGATCGCGGCGCGGATCCACCACATCGCATAGGTCGAAAGGCGGAAGCCCTTATCAGGGTCGAACTTTTTGACCGCCTGCATCAGGCCGACATTGCCCTCAGAGATGACCTCACCGGTCGGCAGGCCATAGCCGCGGTAACCCATGGCGATTTTTGCCACGAGGCGCAGGTGGCTAGTGATCAGCTTTTGCGCCGCGCCGCGGTCGTCATGCTCCAAGAACCGCTTGGCGAGCATGAACTCCTCATCCTTTTCCAGCATCGGAAATTTGCGGATTTCCGAAAGATAGCGCGACAGGCCGCCCTCAGGGGTCAGCGGCGCGCCGCTCGTCGTGGTCAATGCATTCGTTGCCATGATGTCGTTCCTCAAAAGCCTCCGGCCCCGGTGGGTCAAAAGCTCATTCGTCCTCACGACATAGATGGTGACAGTGGCAGCGGTTTTGAAGGGCCCTCGCCTCTAGACCGCTAAAAGCAACGCCCGCAGCGCTTCAAAGTCTTCTGGCGGATCGGTTTCGAAGGTCATCTCCTCGCCGGAGATCGGATGCTCAAAGCCCAAAAGATGCGCGTGGAGAGCTTGGCGCCGAAAGGCGCGGACGGCTTCCCTTGCGGCCACCACGTGCTCTTCCTCACCGCTAAGGCCCGCAAGGCCCGATTTGCCGTAGAGCCTGTCCCCTAAGAGCGGATGCCCGGTGGTTGAAAGATGCACACGGATTTGGTGGGTTCGACCCGTCTCGAGCGTGCACCTGATCATGCTGGCAATCGGCTCACCGGCGACCTTGCCGCGGCCGGTGCCGTAGGCCTCAAGGCGCTTGTAGTGGGTCACCGCTTCGCGCGCATCAGGGCGCTGAAAGCTCCAGTCGGCTTCCCGCTTGAGCCGGTCCTTGGTGGAGCGCGCGATGGGAATATCAATGGTGCCTGATGCTGGCCTTGGGTCGCCGTGGCAAAGGGCGAGATAGCTCCGCTCAATGTCGTGCACGGAGAAAAGCCGCCGAAGGCCGCGGTGGGCATCGTCATGCTTGGCAACCACCATCACGCCGGACGTGTCCTTGTCGAGCCGATGGACGATGCCGGGCCGCGCGACCCCGCCAATGCCAGAGAGACTATCGCGGCAATGGTGGAGAAGGGCGTTGACCAGGGTGCCTGTCCAATTGCCAGCGGCCGGGTGCACGACGAGCCCAGCAGGCTTATTAAGCACCACGAGGTGCTCATCTTCGAAAAGGATCTCGAGCGGGATGTCTTCGGGCTCGGGGTTCGCCTCTTTGACTGGCGGCGGCACCAGCGAGATGGTCTCGCCTTCGATCACCTTGTGGGTGGGGTCGGTCATCGACTCATCGGCAATGGTGAGGGCGCCTTCTTTGATGAGCGCTTTGACTTGGGTCCGCGAATGACCCGTCCGTTCGGCCAGCCAGCGGTCAATGCGCTCGCCGGCGCCTTCGGTCACGGTGATGATGATGGGATCTTGCACAAACGAGGCGGTGCAAACTTTGAGCGTTTCTGTCAAATGCTGGCCGCTATGACAGACCAAACTCCCCCCGTGCCAAGCCATGCTGCCGCCAAGGGTCTCGCCCTTGGTCTTGGCGTTTTGCTGCTTGGCGGCACCGCGCTTTTGATCACGCTTCTCATCACCCGGGGACCCAGTGGTTCGATGGAGATGGACTCGCTGGGCCTTGATCTTGCTGACGGTGAGCGGATTGAAGACGTCGCTATGGAGGACGGTCAGGCGCTCCTTTTGATCGAAAACGAAAGAGGGGCGCAGAGGCTCATGCTCGTCGATCTGACAACCGGTCAGGGTGTCTCCGTATGGGACGAAACCAACTGAACGAAACGTAATCGAGCGGCGCAGCGAGGGGCCTTTTTTCAGCTGCAGCTGGGAGCCATCTAACGCTCAAGAGGTTGCTTCGCGACCTTAGGCGGGGTGCCGCTCCCCTCGTTCCCCCTCGAAGGTACCCCGCCGTTTCATCCCATCATGCTGCCTTGGTTTGAAGCCGCTCCGCCCGCTGACGTAAAATGGCATCAGTCGCAAAGAGGGCCGCTGCGATCCAGATTGCGGTAAAGCAGAACTGGTGTGCGCGCGTGAACGGCTCACCGTCAATCAGTCCAATGATGAATTGGATGGTTGGGCCAATGAACTGCAAAAAGCCGATCGTGGAAAGCGGCAACCGCCGTGCACCGATGGCAAACATCAAAAGCGGCATCACCGTGATGGGCCCCGCCGCGATCAGCAGCAAGGTGATCCCGATACCCGTTCCGAAACCGGGTTCGCTGACCGTTCCGAAGATCACGAGGTAGAGAAACGCGACCGGCGCGAGGAACAAAGTTTCGATGAAGAGCCCCGGCATCGCACCAACGGGCGTCATCTTCCGAATATAGCCATAGCCCGTGAAACTGACCGCGAGCACCATGGCGATCAGCGGGAAATTGCCACCATAAACGGTCAGGATCGAGACGCCCACCGCGGCCAAAGCAACAGCCGCTTTTTGCAGGGTGCTGAGGGTTTCCCCCAAAAAGACCACACCGACCAAAACATAGATCAGCGGATTGATGTAATAACCAAGCGAGGCCTCAAAGATCTGCTGGCTCTGCACCGCGGCGATGTAGATCAGCCAATTAAGCGCGATGATGCAGGACGACCCAAGGAGCGCGAGCAGAACTTTACGGTCACCGAGGGCTTGGCGCACATCAGGCCATTGTGTCCGCGCGGTGATGATCATCGCGCCAAAGGGGACCGACCAAAGGATACGCTGCACGAGCACTTCGTCCGGGCCAACGCCGCGAAGCGCGATCAGAAATATCGGGAGAAGCCCCCACATCGTGTAGGCGGCCACCGCCGCCAACACACCTGTCCTGATGTCGTCGTGTTCGGTCGAAACGGCGGGGTTGGCTTGTTTGCTCATCGGCTGCCCCTAGCAGTGCGCGAAATGGTCTGCACGCACAGATCGGGCAGCGAATTCGGAACGCAAGAGCCCACCGGAAAGACGGTGAAGCGTTGACGGGAGGCATCGCCGATCGATAGGGCGCGTTATCGTCTTGCACGAAGGACCAGGCCCATGGCGACGACGCTTCCTCAACTCACCCCGCAAGAAGCGGTGATCTATCTTATGATTATGGCTTCGGCGTCGGATGGCTCGATCCACGACGCGGAACTTCGGGCGATTGGGCGCGTGGTTCGGTCATTTCCGCTGTTTAGCGTCGAGGATGAGCAAGAGCTGACGGGATATTCTGAACGTGCTGCGCAGTTGATGGCATCGGATGGTGGTCTGCATAAGGTTATCGACGCGGCGAAGGCTGCCCTGCCATCACATTTAGGTGAGACAGCCTATGCGGCCGTGGTTGATGTCGTCACTGCCGATGAAGCGCTCAATCGAGAAGAGATCCGCATTCTGGAAATTATTCGTGATGGGCTCCAGGTGAGTGATGACGGGGCAGCGGCGATTGAGCATGCGGCGCGGGCGCGTCACATGACCGTCGAAGCGCCTCTTTAAAGCCCGTGCCTGCTGTCCAGCCGCTTTCGCTGGCGGTTCTTACGATTGAGCCAGACTGTGGTTCGACCAAGCGCCTTGTGGCGGCAGCCACGGCGCGTGGCCATCGGATCGAATGCATCAACACGATGGGATGCTCCTTACACGTCCAAGGGTCTATGCTTTCGGTACGCGGCGATGGGGCGCCCCTGCCGCATTATGATATGGTGATCCCCCGTATCGGTGCCGCGATGACGCCGCATGGCTGCGCTGTTGTCGAACAGCTTGAGGCCATGGGGATACCTTGTCTTGCTGGCGCAGAGGCGATCCGTTCAAGCCGCGATAAGCGTCGCGCGCACCAAATGATGGCGTCGGCCGGAATTCACGCGCCCAGGACGTCGTTCTTCTGTGTACCAAGCGGCGTTCAAGAGGTCTTGGCGAGCGCTGGGCCATTGCCTCTGGTCTTTAAGCCCACGCAGTCGAGCCAAGGCCTGGGCGTTGAGCTTGCACGAACGGCACAAGACCTTGAGCGTCTCATTGATCACTATGTTCGTGAGCAGAAGGATTTTCTGGTTCAGACCTTTGTTGACGAGGCGGCTGGTGAGGATCTCCGATGCATTGTGCTTGGCGATCGTGTGGTCGCGGCCATGACACGGACCGCAGCGCCAGGCGAATTTCGCTCCAACCTTCATCAAGGCGGACGCGCAAAAGCGGCCACTCTTTCGGATAGTGAGCGCGCGCTGGCATTGCACGCGGCCAGTGTTTTCGGTCTGGCGTTCGCCGGGGTAGACATTCTCCGTACCCGAAGCGAACCCATCGTTCTTGAGGTGAATTCCAGCCCTGGGCTTGAAGGAATCGAACGAGCTACCGGGCTTGATATCGCCAGCGAGGTGATCGCGCATATCGAGCATGCTAGAGCAATATCTGCCTACCCAGAGACGGCGGCCTAAGCGGAAGCCATGATGCTGCAAAAACTCGCCACGCAAGCTCTTACGATGCTGCCGCCCGAAGCGGCGCATCGTGCAACCATCGAGCTCCTCAGATCGCCCTTCGTCCCGGCGGTGTCGGCGGCCAGCGATCCAGCTCTTGCAACGTCCCTTGCCGGTATGGAGCTTCCTAATCCGATCGGTATGGCGGCGGGATTTGATAAGAATGCGGAAGTTCCCGCAGCACTCCTGCGGCTTGGTTTTGGGTTTGTCGAAGTGGGCGCGGTGACCCCGCGACCACAGCCTGGTAACCCGAGCCCCCGCGTCTTTCGGCTTCGGCAGGATGCGGCGGTGATTAACCGATATGGCTTCAATAATGATGGCCTTGAGAAGATCGGCAGGCGTCTGAAAGCACAGGCCGCAAAGCCGGGTATCGTCGGCATCAATCTGGGGGCGAACAAAGACTCAGAGGACCGCACCCAGGACTATGTCACGAGCCTTCAAGCACTCGAGGATCATGTTGCGTTTCTCACGGTGAATGTCTCCTCACCGAACACGCAAGGGCTACGATCACTCCAAGCCAAAGGGGCGCTGACGGATCTTTTGACACGGGTCATGGCGGCACGGACAACCAGCAAACCTGTCTTTGTCAAAGTGGCGCCTGATCTTTCCGACGAGGAACGCTCTGATATCGCAGCGGCTGCATTAGAGGCGCATGTCGATGGGATGATCATCTCCAACACCACGTTGGGGCGGGAGGGCCTTCAAAGTCGCGATCGTGATCAGGCAGGCGGTCTTTCGGGGCGACCTTTGTTTGAGAAGTCGACCAGAATTCTCCGCGATTTTGCTGTGGAAACCCAAGGTCAGCTTCCGCTGATCGGCGTCGGCGGCATCTTTTCCGCGCAAGACGCGCTGACCAAAATCAAAGCTGGGGCGACGGCGGTGCAACTCTACACCGCCCTTATTTACGAGGGTCCAGCGCTTGTCGGCCGCATGCGCGCTGAATTGCCCGGACTGCTTAAGGCTGAAGGCTTCAAAACGGTCAAAGACGCGGTGGGTGCGGCGCTTTGATCGAACCTGCCAGGCCAACATCCCCTAATGGGCGGATAGCGGTGAACAACAAGACCGAGTGAGGACGCAAGATATGCACATCATTTTAGCACTCAGCCTGATCGCAGGATGCGATGTCACCGTGATCGAGGGCCGCATCGAAACCCCGACCCGCACCTTCGAAGCCGTGGCGATCGATGGAACGCAGATCGATGCTGTCGGTACGCGGCGGGATATGCCGATTGTGCCGGACGATTGCCGGATCACGTTAGATGACGACCAAATTGCCTTTCCGGGTTTGACCGATGCGCACATCCACCTGCTTGGCGTGGGTTTGCGGGAAATGAACCTCAACCTCGATAGCGTGGGATCGATCGGTGAACTGAAGATGGCAGTAGCTGCCGCGGCGGAGGCCGATAAAAGCGGCGGCCCGGTTATTGGTCGCGGCTGGATTGAGACCGCTTGGCCCCAGGGCCGCCCGCCGATGCGGGATGATCTCGATGCTGTTGTTGATGATAGGCCCGTGCTTTTGATGCGGGCGGATGGCCACGCGATGGCTGTGAACACCGCCGCGTTACGGGCGGCGAATATCACACCGTCCACGGACGACCCAGAGGGCGGCCGTATCGTTCGTGACGAAAACGGGCAAGCCAACGGGATCTTGATCGATAACGCGATGGTCTTGGTCGAGGGGTTGATACCGACACTTGATGAGGACCGCCGACGCGAAGGATTGCGGCGCGGTGCTCAGCGTTATGCGTCGCTGGGTTGGACAGGCGTGCACAATATGTCCGTGGACGCTAAGGACATGCCGCTCCTAGAGGAACTCGCAATCAATGGCGATCTTCCCTTGCGGGTCGCGAACTTTGTTGTCCCCTCGGCCCTCGATGGTTTGGCTGAACAAGGCCCTCATTGCGACACAACCGGTTTTGTCTGCCATCTGGGCGTGAAATTCTACGCCGATGGTGCGCTGGGTTCCCGCGGTGCCTTGCTGAAAGCACCCTACACAGATGAGCCCACCACCAGAGGGTTGGCGCTGATCTCCCGTGAAGAGGCGATGCCTGCCTTCAGTAAAGCCGCCGCTGCAGGCCTCCAGGTGACCACCCATGCGATTGGCGATGAGGCAAATTACCGTGTGCTAGCATGGTACAAAGATCTGCGGGCGGACTACCCAAACGCTGTTTTTCGCATTGAGCATGCACAAATATTGGACCCCTCCGATATCGAACGCTTTGCAGAAGCAGGGGTGATCGCCTCGATGCAGCCAAGCCACGCCATCGGCGATCTTCATTTCGCGCCCGACCGCCTCGGAATGGAGCGGCTTCGGGGCGCTTACGCTTGGAACAGTCTGGCGACGGAGGGAACGCTGCTGGTGTTTGGTTCTGACGCACCCGTTGAGCAAGGAGATCCGCGTATTGAGCTTTATGCGGCGCATGTCCGGCGGGACCTAGAAGGCTTTCAAGGCGAGGGGTGGCATCCCGAAGAAGCCCTGAGCCGGAGTGAGAGCCTTGCTCTCTTCACGGTGTCACCGGCTCTCTCCATCGGTCGAGGCGGAGAGTTTGGAACCTTGGCGCCTGGCTTTGCGGCGGATCTGTCGATTTTCCGTGGTGATCCTTTTGAAGGGCCATCAAAGTCAGAAGCGGTGGCGACGATCATCGACGGCCAAATCGTATCGGGTGAGCTTTAAAGGGCCACGTGCCGCATCGCTTGGGCTCTCGTTAGATCCCACATCAAGTTAATGATCAGGATCCTTTACGATGGCGATTGCCCATTTTGCGTGAACTACGTGCGCTTCACCCGGCTCCGTCAAAGGGTTGGGCAGGTGGACCTTGTCAATGCGCGGGAGGCGCCGGAGTTGGTGGAGCGGTACGCCTCCATGGGGTTTGATATCGATGAGAGTTTTATAGTCGATACCGGGGAGGCGGTCCTTGGCCATGGCGGTGCGATGGCTTTTATCCACGCGCACTTGGCGCCGAGCTGGACCGGATTGTGGCTCGTGGCCCATCCAAGGCTGCTGAATGTGGTCTATCCAGGCCTGCGGGCTTTGCGCAATGGCTCACTGAAGGTCTTAGGGGTGCCGCCGATCCGCGCGCGCGACCATGCGCTGGATGGTCGGCCGGATACGGAGGAACCCGCGATAGAGGCGATCCAGCAACCAGCGGGTCGGCGCAAAACGTCCTAGGGGCTTTGCCCAGGCCAAATAGGGGACAACGCCGTAGGCTTCGCAAAAAGCCCGTGCCTCACTGACAATTTGGCCGTCAGCTAACCGCGCGTGAAATTTAGAAAGAAGCTCGCCGCGGTCGATGGGGCAGGAAATGGCCGCATCCGGATCAGCGACGTTCTCAAAGGACAGATGCCCGCGACGATCGAGCCGACGCATCAACGCGATTTCACGCTGGCAGAGCGGACAAGCGCCATCATAAAACAAAGTCACTTTGGTCATGGACGAGATATGGTCCCTGCGGACGGTCAACTGGATGCGACCAACCCGCCTATCTCGTCCCTCAAGAAAAAAGCGGCCCGGCAGGATGCCGGGCCGCCGCATCAACTAAGCTGAGGGGACGACTTAATTGATGCGGATCGAAGCGGCGCGGTGTGATCGCGTCACTTTGATCTAACACGAATCGTTAGGGCGCCCGCTGAGTCAGTTTCCGGACGATTGCCCGAAGAGACTTGCTTGCGATGCGCAAACTCTTCGATCAAGGCATCGTCCGACGACCAAAACCGGCGGGCGCATTCCATACGCTATTCCTGAATACCCCCACGCAACCTTCGATAGTCGTACAGTTTTTCCTATCCCCGAACAAGCGCTGAATTCGGCGTCTGGTTTGTTATCGATGAGCTTGCACGCTGGACAGTTCTGCTAGGATCGATAAACGTTCGCTGATGCGTAAACCTTTGGTGATTGCTGTTGATGGCCCTGCGGCAAGCGGGAAAGGCACGCTCTCTCGCCGGATCTCCACCGTTTACGGCATTCGCTATCTCGATACGGGGAAGCTTTATCGCGGTGTTGGTTGGTCGATGATCAGCCAAGGGCTTGATCCGAGCGATCCCGCCATGGCCGAAGAGGCGGCCCGTTCCCTCGATCCCGAGACCGTGGATCGATCCGAGCTGCGGTCGCATGAGGCGGGCCGTGCTGCAAGCGTGGTCGCGGCTCATCCAGGCGTGCGTGACGCTCTTTTGGCGTTCCAACGAGCGTTTGCGGCTGGAACATCGGGCGCGGTCCTTGACGGGCGAGATATCGGCACCGTGATTTGCCCCGACGCACCGGTGAAGCTGTTCATCACCGCGAGCGCCGAGGAAAGGGCGAAGCGGCGCTATAAAGAATTGAAAGATCAAGATCCTAGCCTCTCACTCGACGCCGTCATCGACCAGATCAAACGGCGCGATGAGCGTGATCAAAGCCGCGATGCAGCGCCGCTCAAGCCGGCGGCTGATGCGCATGTGCTTGATACAACATCGCTTGATGCCGACGCGGCGTTTGCGGCGGCGTGCCGCGTCATTGATAAAACCGTCGATGCCATGGGTTAAGCCGCAGTAGGGCGGCGAGCGCCCCGTCAGGGGTTCTGCTTTGAAATGACGACGATTTGGGGGCTGTTTGAATCGTCCGTCCTGGTCTTGCGGTATGCACATCTCGCCTCTATAGACGCGCCGTTCGCGGCAGCCTGCCGTGGTCTCGACAAGGCTTGAGAGGAGGACGAGCGCTTCAGCATCCGAACCTGATTTGGTCACGTTGATGATGATGTAGGCGCCATTGTCCAACCTGCTCTTGAAGGCCATTCCGCCACATGAGCCATAACCTGCGGGGATATCCTCGCAACTGAAGGCTATTTTGTCTGAAACCATGAATCCCTCGGTCGAAGATTTCGCCGAGATGTTCGAAGCCTCCGTCGTTGATCGTGACGCATTCGAACAAACCGTCGTCAAAGGCACCATCACCGGCATCGAAAAAGACATGGCGATCGTCGACGTTGGTCTTAAAACCGAAGGCCGTGTTCCGCTTCGCGAGTTTGGTCTGTCTGCTGACGATGAGATCAGCGTCGGTGATCAAATCGATGTCTTTATTGAGCGCGTCGAAAATGCCCAAGGCGAGGCCGTTATCTCCCGCGAAAAAGCCCGCCGGGAAGAGGCTTGGGAACGGCTTGAGCAAAACTATGAAAATGGCGACCGTGTTGACGGTGTCATCTTTAACCGCGTCAAAGGCGGCTTCACCGTTGATCTCGGCGGTGCCGTGGCTTTCCTGCCTGGCTCTCAAGTCGACATTCGGCCGGTGCGCGATGCGACGCCGCTGATGAACCTCGAGCAGCCGTTCAAGATCCTTAAAATGGACAAGCGCCGCGGCAACATCGTTGTCTCACGCCGGTCGATTTTGGAAGAGGATCGGGCAGAGCATCGCGCCGATGTCGTCCGTGATCTGCACGAAGGCGATGAGCGGGAAGGCGTTGTCAAGAATATCACCGATTACGGTGCATTCGTCGAACTCGCGCCAGGTGTGGACGGACTTCTTCATGTGACCGACATGTCGTGGAGCCGCGTGAACCACCCATCAGAGGTGCTGAACGTCAACGACACGGTTCAGGTCAAGATCATCAAGATCAACCCGGAAACCTCGCGCATTAGCCTTGGTATGAAGCAGCTGATGCCCGATCCTTGGGAAGGCGTGCAGGCCAAATATCCGGTTGGCGCTGTCTTCAAAGGTAAGGTCACGAACATCACCGATTACGGCGCCTTTGTCGAAATCGAGGATGGCATCGAAGGCCTGGTCCACGTTTCTGAAATGTCGTGGGTCAAAAAGAACATGCCGCCATCGGCCATCGTGGAAGCCGGCCAAGAGGTCGACGTCATGGTGCTTGAGGTCGACGAGTTCAAACGCCGCGTGAGCCTTGGTCTTAAACAGACCCTCAACAATCCGTGGGAGGCCTTTGCCGAGGCCAATCCGATTGGATCGATCCTCGAAGGTGAAGTCAAAAACATCACCGAGTTCGGATTGTTCGTGGGCATCGATGAGAACATGGACGGTATGGTCCACCTTTCCGATCTCGACTGGGACAAGGCCGGCGATGTGGCCATCCAGGACTATGAGAAAGGCCAAAAAGTCTCGGTCAAAGTCCTCGATGTTGATCCTGACAAAGAGCGTATTTCGCTGGGTATCAAACAGGTCGCAAACGATCCAATGGATGCTGTTGGTGAACTGAAAAAAGGCGACGACGTCACCTGCGAAGTCTCGGCCGTCGAAAATGGCGGTATCGAGGTGCGCGTGGGCGGCGATGGTGGTCCAAAGGCCTTCATCCGCAAATCAGACCTCTCCCGCGATCGCAACGAGCAGCGTCCGGAGCGTTTTGCCGTGGGCGACAAGATCGATGCCCGCATCGTGGCGATCGACCGGCAATCCCGCCGCCTCTCTCTCTCCATCAAGGCCCGCGAAATGGCCGAGGAGAAGGAAGCGGTCGAGCAGTATGGTTCCGCCGATTCAGGGGCATCGCTCGGCGATATCCTCGGTGCAGCCCTGAAAGACACCGACGACGCGTAAACGCGAGCGTCTTCAACAAATAAAAAGCCGCCTGACCAAAGGTCGGGCGGCTTTTTTCATGGCCACATGCTTGTCCTGTCTGTGAGACTCTTACAGACAAGGGCTATGTCGATTTTTACGCTTGCACCGCTCGTTGTTCTGGCAACGGCCTCGCTGACCACCAGTCTTCAAGATGAAGCGCTGGCGCCAGAGGTTGAAGCCCCTGAAGCCGAAGCCCCTGAAGCCGAAGCCCCTGAAGCCGAAGCCCCTGACGGTGATGTGCCGGAAGCTGATCTTCCCGAGGCCGAGGTCGTCGCCGACGAGGCTTCTGATGTTGAGGCCTCTGAGGCTGACCTCCCCGACACAGAGGCAGCTGAAACCGTGGTCCCAGAGGCTGACATTCCTCCCGCCGCGGTGGTTCCCGAGGAGGTCCAAAAATGGACCGGGGACATTCAGTTCAACGTGTCATCGGCGACCGGTAACACCGAGAACACCGTTCTTGGCGGTCAGCTCAACCTTGCGCGATCCTTTGGGCTCTACACCAACAATTTCGAAGCGGGCGGCAACTACGCCCGGACGACAACGCAAAACGACGATGGTTCCGACAACACCGAAACCACGCAGAACAATTGGTTCATCCAATATCGCGGTGAGTACCAAATCGGCGATCGGTCCTTTGTCTTCGGGCGTTTGCGCTATGAACAGGACGAGTTTTCGGGTTTTGACAGCCGCATCAATATCACGGCCGGTTTGGGTCACACCTTCATCAAGACGGAGAAAACCGAGCTGACGATCCTGACGGGTCCTGGTTTTCAGTATTCAGAGCTCGCGACACCTGATCCTATCACCGATGATTTTGAAGACACGCAAAGCAGCGCGTCCTTCTTCTTTGGTGAGAATTTCTCGACCGTGTTGCGCGAGAATGTGACGCTCGAGCAGAGCCTTGATGCGACAATTGCAGAGGACAATACGACGATCTCGAATATCATCTCTCTTAATACCAATTTGACCGATCGAATCTCGTCGCGCCTATCCTATCAAGTCAAACACGAGACCGACCCGCCCGATGGTCGGAAGAACACGGACACGTTGCTGACCGCTTCGCTCGGCTACACATTTTAAAAAAACGGGGCCTCTACGGCCCCGTTCTCTGATTTATTGAGCAAGGTCAAAGAGCAGGATTTCCGCATCTTCCCCTTGGCTGAGGGTGATCGTTCCAGGATCAAGGACAGCAAACCCATCGCCGCGGCGAACGCTTTCGCCGTTGATGGTCAGTGACCCCTCGGCCACCTGGATCCACGCATGCCGGCCCTCAGGCAGATCATAGCTGATCGTTTGATCACCATTGAGTGTCGCTGCATAAACATCCGTGGGCGCCAGGGTTTTGATGGCGCCATCACGCCCATCTTCTGCGATGAAGAGCTTGAGCTTACCGTCCTTGTCATCCGCAGATACATCGAGGGTCTGGTAGTTTGGCTTTGCTCCTGTCACGGAAGGCACGAGCCAGATCTGTAAAAACCGGACTGCTTGATCTTGATCCGGATTAAATTCTGAGTGCCGCACACCGGTGCCAGCCGTCATGTACTGCACACCGCCTGCCTTCACGACAGAGCCGTTGCCCATGGAGTCTTTATGTTCCAGCGCCCCGTCCATGACATAGGAGAAGATCTCAAAGTCCTCGTGCGGATGCATCGGGAACCCCGCGCCACCTGCGACGCGGTCATCGTTGATCACCCGGAGCGGGCCAAAGCCCATCCAGCGGGGATCATGAAAGCCCGCAAAGCTAAAGCTGTGGGCTGACTGAAGCCAGCCATGATTGGCGTGTCCGCGCTCCTCTGCGCGCCGCAAGACGGTCCGTTGATCGGTATTGGTGGTCGTATCGAGCATGATAAGCCTCCCTTTGTTCGAAAGGAGAGGTCGTGATCACTCCGTTCCCGCGCAACTGGCGGTCGAGGCAAAACACTTAGGCGGCGAAAGCAACAATATCAGCGCGCACCCAGCGGCACATAGACCGTGGTGAGGCCATCGCCGCGCCGCAACGCGCCACTTGGTTCGAACCAAAGTCGTTCACCTGCAAGATCAAACGCGAAACTCTGGTTCCCCAAGAGATCAACCCCAATGATCATAAAGGGTTCTGTGTCAGCGCCCAGAATATCAAGCGTGGTGAGGTCCGATAATAGGAACTGGGGATCCTGCCAAACAAAAGTCCCGATCCGCATCGTCTCGAGCGTCACAAGAGCGCGTGGCCGGAATGGGCCGTTCGCACCATCCAGCTGCCATTGGCGCCGCAGCACATTGCGCAGGATCCGCACCTGGATACTGAAAAGTGCCGTGTCCCAATTGCTCACGCTCAAGGCGCTTCCGCTGTCGATGAGAGCCGTGACCTTGCGGGAGCCGATATTGGCTTCAACAAACGCCAGGCCATAGGTTTCGTTGCCGGACGGTGGTGCGATTAGGTCCGCTTCCCCCCATCGCCTGAAAGTGTTGGGCGGCACGTCTTCGTTACGGATAAAGATCATCGCTTGTTGCTCGGCGTCATAGACCATCACGAGGTCACGAAGCACGTCCGCGCCGATAATCCCTTGGAAACGCGGCGGCTCGCGATCGGGCAGGCCGACCAAGTCGATGTCTTCAAAATGAAATGGTCCCAAGTCGAGATCAACACCCTTAAAGACCGGGCGTTCGACGATGCTGTTGAGACCGCGGACCAGCACGGTGGTTTCAGCGCTCGTGCTGATCCCGAGCGCTTCAGCTGCGGTATCAAACAGCGCCGTTCGTGAGCTGCCCGTATCCACCAGCATCAAAAAAGGTCCTTCGCCATTCAGCATCACATTGACGAGAAAGGGACTGAACTCAGGATCAATGGGCGGTGTGGGCGTGACGTAAGCGCCGGGCAGGGTTGATAACGTCTCTGAGGGGGACGGCGGGGTCGCGCATGCTGCGGCCAACAAAAGCGCAAAAAGAGCCAAAATCCTGGTCATAACGCTTCAATAAAGCGTCGTGCCGCCCAGAACAAAGCAAATTGCTGACCGTTCGGCCCGTTTCGCCACGGCACAAGAAAAGCCGCACCGGCGATGCCGTGCGGCTTACTCTCATCATCTCGCTGACCACCAGGGGTCAAAAAGGAGGGTTACGCAACACCTTCGCGCTGCATCTTCTTACGCTGCAGCTTGCGCGACCGGCGCACGGCTTCAGCCTTCTGGCGAGCGCGCTTTTCGGACGGCTTTTCGTAGAACTTACGAGCTTTCATTTCGCGGAAGGTGCCTTCGCGCTGCATCTTCTTTTTGAGGGCGCGGAGGGCTTGCTCGACATTGTTGTCGCGCACGACGATGTTAACGATGGGTCTCACTCCTTCGGTGGCTTGTTCAGCGAAAGGTTGCACATAAAGAGCTAAGGGCGTCTTGTCGAGCGCCGACAAAGCTTATGGGAGCAAACTTGCTGATGTCTGTGGCCGATGAGCCCCAATTCTCCTCCGATGAGGAAACGCGCCGCTTCATCCTGGCTGAAGTCTTGGCGGAGGCAGCGTTTGAAGGCTTTACATCTCAGAGCCTTAAGGCCGCAGCGAAGGCCTCCGGTGTCGAGACGTCGGCGCTTGATGCGGGGTTGTTGGCGCGCCTATTCCCCGCAGGTGCCGTCGATGTGATCTCCTATTGGTCGAGCGAAGAAGATCAGGCGATGGCCCTCGCGTTCGACGAGATGAACCCCAAACCCCATGGTGTGACAAAGAAGATCACCTGGCTGATCAAGCAGCGGATCGAGGGCCTCGACTGGAACCGAGAGGCGGCCCGCCGCGCGGCTGCGACGCTCGCGCTTCCTCATAATGCAGCGCGCGGTGCGCAGCTTGTCTGGGCCACCGCCGATATGATGTGGCGAACGATCGGTGATAGCTCCACTGACTTTAACTGGTACACCAAGCGCGCGTCGCTCAGCGCGATTTACACCGCCACGCTTAGCCGCTGGTTCGCGGACACCGGCGCTGTGGCCGAGGAGCCCTATAAAGACACCTGGGCGTTTCTTGACGCACGTATTGAAAATCTCATGCAATTCGAGAAGGCTAAGGCCCAGTTGCAAAAGAACATGCCGGACATTTCGTCCGTCGCCCAATTTTTGGGGCGGCTGCGTTATGGGAGCGACAAGCCTCCGGCAGAGTAGGGAGACGAGTGATGGCAACAGCGTTGCGTGTTGGGGGTGCGGTTTTTCTGGTCGTGCTCTTAGGGTTAGCTTATTGGTATTTTCGTCCGGGATCAGAGTTTTCGCCTGCCGAGGTGATCCGCGTTTCGGGAATCGAGGATCGCCGCGAGAGCTATCGGCAGATGGATGAGGTTTATCCATCCTCGCCGATTATCCGTCCACCGAAGGTAACCACCTTCGAGCGAGACCTGGTCGATGAACTCGATCCCTCATGGGAGTGGATGGGGCAAAGCAGGGACTGGGCGCAGTATCGAGAGCAGCGCGGTGTTCAGGGTCTCTATGTCCTTAAAGACGGCAAGGTCCGTTTTGAGGAATACTATGGAGAGGCTGGCGCTAACGATCACTTCACATCGTGGTCGGTAGCGAAATCCTGGGTGTCCACACTCATCGCCATTGGGATGAAAGACGGCAAAATCAGAAGCCTCGACGATCTCGTCAGTGACTATGCTCCAGAATATGTCGGCACTGACTATGGTGATACATCGATCCGCCATCTTTTGTGGATGTCGTCGGGCATTCAGTTCAATGAAAATTACGAGGAGCCAGGCGCGGATATCAGAAAGCTGTTTTTCAATACCTTTTTGATGAACCGCGATGTCGACGATACCGTGCGCACCTTTAAACGGTTCCGTCCGGCTGGTGAGCATTTCAATTACATCTCGACCAACACGCAGGTTCTCTCGGCCGTACTGCGCGGTGCCTATGGGCAACCCTTGATTGACATTGTCAATGAGAAGCTCAGCACACCCCTTGGATTGTCCGGCGGTTATTGGCTAACGGACCGAAAGGGCAAAGGCAAGAAAGAGCTTGGCTATTGCTGCTTACAGCTCACGCTCGAAGATTACGCCAAGCTCGGTCAACTCTATGTTCAGGACGGCATGCTCGGTGATCAGCGGATCTTGCCTGAAGGGTGGGTGGAAGCGGTGGGAACAATACCGCAGGCCAGCCACTCCATGGATAACGCCCGGCGCCTTGGCTACAGCCTTCATTTCTGGCTGCTGGCAGACATGCCCGGTGCGTTCGCGATGCAGGGCTATGACGGCCAGTACATTGCCATGGACCCCGCCGAAGACTTGGTCATCGTGATGGTGTCGGCTGACCGAAGCATGGATTATTCGCAGCCTGCGGAGCACCCTCTGCTCTTCAACGCGATCCGCGACGAGCTGCGTCGGATCGACGAAGAGGGCGTCTAACGCCCTTGATCAGTCGGGGCGTCAGCGTTGAGCGTTGTCAAAAACGCGATGATGTCCCGGCGATCGGCTTCGCTGGTTGAGCCGAAATAGCCCATGCGGGTGCCAGGAACGACGGCTTGCGGGTCGGCGATATAGGCATCAAGGGTTGCCTCATCCCAGATAAGGCCAGAGTTTTTAAGGGCACGACTGTAGGTGAAGTCAGCGTGGCGCCCAGCCTCCGCGCCGACAATCGCCCACAGGTTCGGGCCTTGGCGATGCCCAGTGTCTTGAGCTGCCTCGTGGCAAACCGCGCATTGCCGAAACACCCGCTGCCCAAAAACAGGATCGGCCGGCATGGCCATCCGATCCTCATCCGACAGCGCCACGTCCTGCTGACCACCGCTGCATGCGGCGAGGATGCTGGCGATAAAGGCAAAGCTTGCAAGGCGGGTTCGCATGCGCACAATCTAGTGCCTCAGCGCAAGAACGGACATGCGCCAATGCGCCCAAGGAGGGGCTCATGCAGTTGGATTTGAAAGCTGCGATCAGGGCAATCCCTGACCACCCAAAGCCGGGCATCGTGTTCCGGGATCTCACCACCTTGATGGCTGACGCCAAAGCCTTCTCGGGCACGTGTGCTCTTCTGGCTGATACTTTTCGGGACAGGGGCGCAACGGTCATTGCTGGTATCGAGGCGCGGGGGTTCATTTTCGGCGCCGCGGTCGCCGACCGGCTGGGCATTGGTTTCGTGCCGGTGCGTAAGGAGGGCAAACTGCCGGCCGAAACGATCACCCGCAGCTATGCGCTGGAATATGGCGAAGACACGCTCGAGGTGCACACCGATGCCTTTGCCCAGAACGATCAGGTCTTGCTGATCGACGACCTTTTGGCCACGGGGGGCACAGCTTCGGCGACCGTGGAGTTGATCCGAGAAACCGGCGCCGAGGTGCTTGCTGCGGCTTTTGTTGTCGAGCTCGTCGGCCTACCAGGTCGCGCAAAACTCGAAGGGCTCGACGTTGAAGTGCTTTCGTTGACGACGTTCCAAGAAGACTGAACCATGATCAAAAACCTGTCTGAATGGCTGTTCCCCGGCGATGGAGATGGGGCAACGGCCGAGCTACCTGTCAGCCCACGCTGCGGGGCTGCGGGGCTCCTCGTGGTCGCTGCGCACCGCGATGGCACCTATTCGGAGATCGAGAAGGATTTGGCTGCGGCGGCGCTGATGAAACTCTTTATGATGAGTAATCCTGAGGCGAAAGAGCTTCGCAAAGAGGCCGAAGACGCACTGACGGGTGGGCAGTCGATGATGGCTTTTGCGGTTGCCGCTAAAAATCTCGACCGTGAAGAACAAGAAGCGCTGCTCTCCCGTCTTTGGCGATTGGTGGACACAGACGGCGAACCCGTCGGAGAAAATGTGCTTGTGTCCTCCGTCCGCGACGTTCTTGGTTTTTCCCAAGCGCAAGCAGATGCCTTGCGCCCAGCAAAGGTCTGACAATGTCCGCTCAAACCCGCATCAAGACGAAAACAGCTGCTTCGATCAAAGCGCAAAAAGGGGGGGAGCCGATCGTGTCCCTCACGGCTTACGATGCGCCGACGGCTGAGATTATCGATCCCTACTGCGACTTTATTTTGGTGGGTGATAGCGTGGGTATGGTCGTGCACGGCCTTCCTTCGACCGTGGGCGTCACGCTTGAGATGATGATCATGCATGGCAAAGCGGTGATGCGGGGTGCGTCAAGCGCCTTGGTGGTGATCGACCTTCCGTTCGGTAGTTATGAGGCGTCGCCCGAGCAGGCGTTTCATTCAGCGACCACGGTGCTGAAGGAAACCGGTGCCGGCGCCGTGAAGATTGAGGCCGGAACCTATGCTGCGGGAACCGTCGCTTATCTAACGGAACGGGGTGTCCCTGTCTTGTCCCATGTCGGACTTCGTCCGCAGGCGGTCCTTAGTACGGGCGGGTTTAAGACAAAGGGCCGATCAGCTTCTGAGCGTGAGACGGTGCTGGCTGAAGCGACGGCTTCGGATGAGGCGGGTGCCTTCGCCATGGTGGTCGAAGGCGTCGACGAAGCGCTCGCGCGCGAGATTACAGATTCCGTTTCTTGCCCAACCATTGGCATTGGCGCATCCGCGCAGTGCGATGGGCAAATCCTCGTGACGCCCGATATGCTGGGCATTTTTGATTGGACGCCTAAATTTGTCCGTCGCTATGCTGGCCTCCGCGAAGAGATTGCGGAGGCGGTTGGGCGTTACGCGGACGAGGTGCGTGAGCGTAGCTTTCCTGGCGATGCTGAGACCTATCGTCTGAAAAAGGAATAGAACCATGGGCAAGACTTACGATGCCATTGATGACCGCCTTGCTCAATTCATCGGCAAACAGAAGATGTTCTTTGTCGCAACTGCACCGAGCGGCAATGAGGGCCACGTCAATCTCTCGCCGAAGGGATACAACAGTTTTGCTATATTAGGCCCCAACACCGTCGCCTACGCGGATCTTGGCGGTTCGGGCATCGAAACCGTTGCTCATCTGCGGCAGAACGGCCGCATCACCTTCATGTTTTGTGCCTTCGAAGGGCCCGCGAACATCCTACGTCTTTATGGCAAGGGTCAGGTGATACAGCACGACGAGCCAGGTTTTGCCGAAGCGATGACGCCTTTCCCGGACATCGAGCGTGCACGGAATATCATTATTGCCGATGTACACCGAATAGCGGATAGCTGCGGCTGGGGCGTGCCTTTCTACTCTTTTGAGGGCGAGCGAGACCAATTGACCCGTGCGGTGACAGCGAAACCAGTCGAAGACTGGTGGAAGAAGAATTTGGACTACAACAACAAGAGCATAGACGGGCTAAAGGGCCTCATACCCAACGACTGACTGATAAACAGTCGATCGAAATTTACCACTGCAAGTGGTTGAAGCAAGTGATGATGCGCACGCGACCGTGTCGATCTTAACCATGCGGTGACGATAAAGATCAGTCCGGACAATTTTTCTTAAGTGCTGTGTCCTAGTCTCTCGTCTTGGGTTGGGAGATCGCGACATGAAACTGGTCGGTCTATTTGCAGGTCTGTTAAGCGCGGGCGTCACCTTTGGTGTCGTTCCTATCGCGGTCGCCGAAGAGACTTCGGACGCCAAGGCACGGATCAATTTGGCTGGGCGCCAGCGCATGTTGTCCCAAAAAATGGCGAAGGCGTCGTGCTTTGCCATGGTCGATAAGGGGAACTTCGAGCATCTTACGGAGCTTAAAGGCGCGCAAGAGACGTTTGATGAGACCCTCGATGGCCTTGTCCAGGGCAATGAAGCGCTGTCTTTGAATGTTGAACATCATGACACTGTTCTCAGCGCGCTGGCGGATGTGGCGGATCTCTGGGCGCCTTTCAGCGCGGCGGTGAGTGATATTCTCGGATCTGGCTCGGTCAGTGAAACGCAGCTTGGTGTGGTCAGTGAGACCAATTTGCCCGTCTTGGTCCGGATGAACGAGACCGTGGGGATTATCGAAATCACCTATTCCGATGGCGGTGATGTTAATCCCGTTCGTGGGCGGACTATCAACGTTGCTGGGCGCCAGCGCATGCTATCGCAAAAGATGGCGAAAGAGTTTTGTATGATCGCCGCTGGTCTCAATGATGCAGCAAATCGCGAGTCGCTGCGGTCGACGATGGAGCAGTTCGAGACCGCACTCACCAATTTGATTGCTGGCGCTGATGGCCTTGAAGTCCCGAACCCGGCAATCGGCTCGCGCCTTGAGCGGGTCAATAAAATCTACGCGGGCGTGAAAGAGGCTTACGCGAAGACGCTTGCCGGTGATGCGCCGACCGCTGATGAACTTGGCACCGTGGCCAATCAAAGCAACCGCATCCTGCGTGAGATGAACCAGATCGTCTTCGCCTATAGCGTGGTCGACTAAACCGAGCTGTTACTTGGTTAGAAGATCGACAAAGATCCGGTCCATGCGATCGCCATCGACGGTGTAGACCACCTCAACATCTTGCTCGCCGAGACCAGGGCCCTCGCCTGCTGGCCAGGTCAGAAGGGCGCCGTAATGAGGTCCTTCTTGCAGGTCGATGCCCAATGCGACCGTTCCCCTCGACGTGACAATGGTGGGATCAAGCCAGGCTATCGCTTGGATTTCATCCCATAACGGAAAGCCAGGTTGCGCCACCATGGTGACGTATTGGGCGATGGGTGTGTCGCTCTTGGCGATCTCATCGAGGAGTTCCTGATCACCAAGCACGGTCTCGCTTGCGTCATTGGTCACAAGGCTGAGCTTTGGCCATTCGGTGGTGTAGACGATATGCGCTGCTTCCGGATCAAAATAATGGTTGAATGACATGCGCGGGGCATAGGCGATCTGCATACCAAATTCGTCCTCTGTGCCGCCCAACGCACCGGTGATAAAGTTCCCCCCTTCGGTCACCAATTCCTTGACGCGGGAGGCAAAGTTAGGGTCGAGCCGTTGTGCCAGCGCCAGGTTGGTCAACGGACCCATAGCGATAATGGTGATCTCACCGGGGTATTGCCGGGTCTTCTCAATCATGAACTCCGCCGCGCTCATTGGCAAAGCCTCCGTGGTCGGAGCACCTTCCTCCATCTCGGGAATTTCAAAGGGGCCATGGGGCTGGGCCCGGTCCATGGTGTTGTAATCCGGCCAGGCGTCCATCCAAGCGCCTTTGTAAGGCACCGTGCCATAGATCGCCTCGCGCCTTGCGTTGCGTTCTTTGCTGTTGATCAGGGGGAAGGTGGCGCCGCCGATCACCGGAACATCGGTGCGCTCAACAAGCTCGAGCATACGCAAGGTGATGGCTGTTTCTTCGGGCTGCCAACCGTCGCCGGTGACGGTGGTGATGCCCAAAACCTCGACCGTGGGTTCATTGAGCATCATCAGGATGGGCTGAAGACCAGGCCCTTCGATCGCATCCTGATCAATAATCACTTTGCGGCGGTCATCGGCATGCGCCAGGCCGATTGCGAAAATCATCATGACCACAAGGCTTGTCCATCGAGGTTGCATGGTCATTTATCGTTCCTTCGCAGCTGCAGCATACGAGGTTCTCCGGAATGATCGCCGATGTCGAGGGGCGACGGCGCGGAAAGTCGGCGGGCGACGAGCTGGAATTCAACCCAGCATTAACCACGCGCTTGTCACGTGGGGCCACCATCCCTACGTCCGCTCATCCGCGAGGCGTTCTGCCTTTTTGCCCGGAGATCTCATGCACGACCGCGACCCGCTTGACCTGACCATGAACACGCTCATCCCGATGGTGATTGAGCAAACGAGCCGCGGTGAGCGTTCGTTCGACATTTATTCGCGCCTTTTGAAAGAGCGGATCGTCTTCCTGTCCGGCCCCGTGCACGACCAGGTCTCGACACTGATCGTGGCGCAGCTTCTCTTTTTAGAAGCGGACAACCCGAAAAAAGACATCGCCTTTTATATCAACAGTCCAGGCGGCTCAGTGACGGCCGGGCTCGCGATGTATGACACGATGAAATACATCCGACCCAACGTGTCGACGATTTGCATCGGCATGGCTGCGTCCATGGGTTCGTTGCTTCTTACCGCCGGGGAGAAGGGGCAGCGGTTCTCGCTTCCGAACAGCCGTATCATGGTGCACCAGCCATCAGCGGGTTTCCAAGGCCAAGCGTCCGATATTGAGCGCCACGCCAAGGATATTGTGGAAACAAAGCGTCGGCTCAACGAAATTTATGTGGAGCATACGGGCCAGCCCTATGACACGATTGAGGCCACGCTCGATCGCGACACTTTCATGACACCTCAAGAGGCGCTTGAATTTGGGCTGATCGACCAGGTGTTTGAAAAGAGGTTGCCGAGTGAGGGCGCATCCGACGTTTAAGGGTAGGGTTTTGTTTTCCTTGGCCCGTGTCCTGCAACGTCAAATCAACGAATGACCGACTAAGTTGCCGTTTCGTGTGATTGCACCGATCCTCGCCTTCGGGCAGGCTCGGCTTTACGGCAGAATCGTCGTGGTCACGACAGTGACAGCAGTCCTCGAGTTCATGGGGTCTGTGGAGGAGCTTTGAGAATGAGCAAAGTTGGTAACAAGGGCGGGAATGGCACCGGGCCAAGCGGCACTGGCGGCACAGGAGACGGTAAAAATACGCTCTACTGCTCCTTTTGCGGTAAATCCCAGCACGAAGTCCGGAAGCTAATTGCCGGACCGACCGTTTTTATCTGCGACGAATGTGTCGAACTCTGCATGGACATCATCCGTGAAGAGTCGAAGTCGAGCCTCGTCAAATCCGGCGATGGCGTGCCGAGCCCGCAGCATATCCACCAGGTGCTTGACGATTACGTGATCGGCCAGGGTTATGCGAAGCGCGTTCTTTCTGTCGCTGTGCATAACCACTTCAAGCGTCTCAACCACGCACAGAAGAATTCTGACGTCGAGTTGGCGAAATCGAACATCTTGCTCGTTGGCCCCACCGGCTCGGGTAAGACGCTGCTGGCGCAGACGCTGGCCCGAATTCTCGACGTTCCTTTCACCATGGCCGATGCCACCACCCTGACAGAGGCGGGCTATGTCGGTGAGGATGTCGAAAACATCGTCCTCAAACTGCTTCAGGCTGCGGATTACAACGTCGAGCGGGCCCAGCGCGGGATCGTCTATATCGACGAGATCGATAAGATTAGCCGGAAGTCAGACAATCCATCGATCACCCGCGATGTTTCGGGCGAGGGTGTGCAGCAAGCGCTTCTCAAAATCATGGAAGGCACGGTTGCGTCGGTGCCGCCGCAAGGGGGCCGGAAGCATCCACAGCAAGAGTTCCTCCAGGTCGACACCACGAACATCCTCTTTATCGTCGGCGGTGCGTTTGCTGGTCTCGACAAAGTGATCCAGAACCGCGGCGAAGGGGCGTCGATCGGTTTTGGTGCAGAGGTCAAAGAGATCGAAGACCGCCGTATTGGCGATGTCCTGCGCAGCGTCGAGCCTGAGGATCTCCTGAAATTCGGCCTGATCCCTGAATTCATTGGCCGTTTGCCGGTGATCGCGACCCTCGAAGACCTCGATGAAGAAGCGCTGGTTCAGATCCTGACCTCGCCGAAAAACGCGCTAGTCAAGCAATACCAACGTCTCTTTGAGATGGAGAACGTCGATCTGACCTTCACCGACGAGGCGCTTCTGGCGATTGCCAAAAAAGCGATCACGCGGAAGACCGGGGCGAGGGGTCTGCGTTCCATCATGGAAGGCATTCTGCTCGACACGATGTTCGATCTGCCCACGCTTGAGGGTGTCGAAGAGGTGGTGGTCAATGATGATGTCGTCGAAGGCCGCGGCAAGCCTCTCCAGGTGTTTGCTAAACAAGAACAACAGCCGCGCGACGCGAGCGCTTAGGCCATTGAGTGGGAGGGATTTTCCCTCCCCGCGGATCTTTCAGATCTTGACCCCATCCACCCCCCCGCGTCATTGATAGAGGCGGGATAGGGATGATGGGGCTATGAGCACCAACGGTCGACGATCGAGGCGCAAAAAAAACGCAGCAGACCTGCTGCGTGAGTACTTTGACTACCTCGATGGCGCGACGATCGAGACCTTCGATCCTGAGCTGAACGATGAGCTGGCCAAAGAGTATGTCGAGTTCGTCCGGCACCAGTCGCGTGAAGGGCGCTCCGGCGGCTATCTCAATCGCGTTCGCAGTGGATTGCGTTTCTACTCTTTTTGGATGCCGCGAAGTGCCGCTGTGTTGGCCGCGCTTGTTTTCCTCTTTGGCGCATGGGGCGCGATGGGCGCGGATGCGACGTTGGCGGCCCTTCTGCCGATCGGGACCAAGGCGGTCCTTGTTGGCTTTGGCGTGCCTTTCGTCGTTTCGATGGCGCTACGGGTCTATCAGGTCTTAAGCTCGTCCCAGCGCCAAGATATGAAAGATATCCGCCTGCTGAATTACGGGCAGATCGTGAAGGAAATTGCGACCGCCCGGCGATCTGCGCTCGATAATGCGACCACGGATAACCCGAATGAAGGGCCAATCAGCCTTCTTCGCCTTTTGATGCTCTCTAGGCTTCATTTCGAGCTCGTTCGGTCATTGGAAATCGATTACGAAATTTTTTCCGACGGCGTGAATCGCACCGACCTGCGCGGTGAGGATGAACTCTTTCGGCTCGGGGCTCTGTCGAGCGGCTTCACCCTTTTCACGGCCCTCACAGTGGCGCCAGCAGCGGTCACCGTTTGGGCAGTGGCGTCAGGCGCCATCGTTTGTGCCTTTATAGCGCACACGGCCCTTTATGGGATTTACCGGGCACAAGTGAAAAAGATGGCCAAAGACCAAGAGGCCTTGTTCCGTCCAGAGATGACCGATCGGGAACTCGAGCAACATCTTGGCGTTCCGTCCATCCGCGCGCGAGAATTTAACTGGCAAAAACAGACCGAAACCAGCGATGTGCTTGAGTATGTTGAGTGGCTCGAGCAGCAGATGACCGACTTTAACGAGCGTCTCAAAGGACCCGTTGTGGTGCGGCGGGCTGATACGTCGCAAGAGCGCAAGCCTCTTATGCCGATGACGGACGACGAGGATTAATCCTCGAGAACCTTCCAACCCTCCCGGGTGAGAATCTCAATCGGCCGGAAACGTCGCTTATAATCCATCTTGCTGGATCCATCGACCCAGTAGCCAAGATAGACATAAGGCAGGCCCCACTCTTGTGCCAACCGAACGTGGTCTGCGATCATAAAGCTGCCTAAAGAGCGTTTGCTCTCATCCGGTTCGAAAAAGCTATAGACCATCGACACCCCGTCCTCGAGCCGGTCGGTGAGGGCACAGGCAATCAGCTGACCCTCCGTGTTCCGATATTCAAGGATCACCGTATCCACGGGGGTTTGCTCAACCATCTGCGCGTAATCGAGAACGGTCATGTCGTTCATGCCGCCGCCCTCATGCCGTCCATCGAGATAGCCGCGCAGCATCGAAAACTGCTCGGTCGTGATCTTAGGCGCAAGCACTTTGCGCTTCAGATCCTGGTTGCGGTTCAGCGTCCGGCGCCAACGTTTGTCATCAAACTGATCGGCCACCACCCGCACGGGCCGACAGGCGTTGCAGCCCTCGCATGCGGGAAGATAGGCGATGTTTTGGGACCGTCGGAAACCACGCCGAGAGAGCGCTGAGTTCAGCTCCGCGGCGCGGTCGCCGCCCAAGAAGGTGAAAATCTTCTTCTCACGGCGGCCTTCAAGATAGGGACATGGCGATGTCGCGGTGACGTAGAACTCTGAACGGGCGCCGAGAAAAAAGGTCGTCATGAAGCTGCCGCGTCCTCCCACCGATGCGAATCACAAGGTACCACGTGAGGCCTACAAAAGCCCTACCGCGCGGAAATAGATCGGCGCGACAAGCGTATAGGTGATCCAAAGCAAGATCGTGAGGGGAACGCCGACGCGAATAAAGTCCGAAAATCGGTAATGTCCCGGACCCATGACCAAGAGGTTGGTTTGATAGGCCACCGGCGTCGCAAAGGAACAATTCGCCGCGTAGATAATCGTTAGAACCACCACAATGGGATCAATGCCCGCCGCGCTCGCCGTGCTGACCCCAATGGGCGTTAAGAGGACGGCAGTGGCGTTGTTGCTCAGCACATTGGTGAGGACAGCGGTGATAATAAAGATCGTGGCCAGGAGGGCTGTGATCCCGCCATTTTCGGCGATGGGTGTGATACCGGCGGCGATAAAGTCGGCGCCCCCTGTTTTGCCAAGCGCCAATCCCATCGCAAGGGCGACCCCGACCAAGAGATAGACCCGCCTGTCGATGGCACGCGCCGCTTGGCGAACGTTGAGGCACCCCGCCGCGACCATGGCAAAGGCGCCGATCACCGCCGCGACGGAGATCGGTAGCGTGCTGGTGGCGGCCACCGCCACGATTCCGACAAAGATCCCTGCTGCCCAGCGCGCTTGCCCGGGATCCGGGAGCTCCTGCATCGACTGCTCGAGCATCAGAATGTCGCGGTCGCTGCGCAGCGCCCGGACATCCGAGCGGTCGCCGAGGATCAACAGGACATCGCCAGCCTCGAGCCTGATCGAGGCGAGCTCAGCCCTGATCATGCGCGAGCGCCGCTGCATCCCCACGATCACGCAATTGGTTTGAAACCGGAACCTGATCTGGTTGATCGATCGCCCGATGATCCGCGAGCCGGGCGCCACCACCGACTCCACCATGGTCAGCTCACCCGATGCTCCATCAAGGGTTTCCACCTCGCTCATAAAGCTATCGAGGATCTCAGGTCGTTTGCGCAAAAGGTTGGTCAGCGCATCACGAGTCGCAGCGACGATCAGCTTGTCGTGAAGGCGCAATTTGACATCGTCGAAGGGCGGAAGGACGACCTCATCCCGCCGTTGGATCATTCGCACGGTGATGTCAGGCAGATCTTTAAAGAGCCCCGCCGTTGCCCCTTGGCCGATCAGCGGGTTGCCGCGGTCAATGCCGATTTGGGCCACGAATTGGCGCCCATCCTTTTCTGCGAGGTCCTCGGGCCCCGAACGGTTTTTCGGCAAAATATAGCGGACGGCGGCCACCATATAGACGCTGCCCACGGCCAGAAGCACGAGACCCATCGGCATCAAGGCAAAGAAATCGAGCCGCACGCCGCCAGCATTTTCGAACGCTTCCACCGCCAAGAGGTTCGTCGATGAGCCGATGGTTGTGCACATGCCGCCCAAAATCGACAGGAAGCTGAGCGGCATCATCAACCGAGAGGTCGACATGCCGCCTTGGCTCGCGATCGCGGCGATAATCGGCACAAACATGACCACCACGGGCGTGTTGTTGAGGAACGCGCTCACCACCATGATGAAGACAAAAATCCCCGCCACGGCGAAGGCCTTGAACTTATCGTAAGCGCGCACGAGGACACGGGTCGGATATTCAAGCGCACCGGACTGATACATGCCCTGGCCAACGATCAGGAGCCCCAAAATCGCAAACAAGGCCGGGTTCGCAAAACCCGTCAGCAGGATCTCTGCGTTGAGAAGGGTCTCACCGGTCTCCGCGTCGACGTAGGGGATCAGCGAAAAGGGCACCAAGATAGCGGACAGCGTCGCGCCCGAGACGAGCTCAAGGGTGAAGCGATCACTCGCATAGGCGATGATCGCGCTCGTGATCACCAAAAGGGTGTACCACATCGCCCATTGGTCGAGGATCGTGTCTAAATTCATGGGATTGGGTTTTGAGGTCCTGGTCTATCGATGCCGATCAACCGACGGGCGAGCACGAAGATCCCTGTGTGACGCTTCGATCATAGACGCGCAAGCTTGCATTGCTTATGCGCAGCCTGGTGAATGATCCATATCGCCCGCTAAAAAACGCTTTTGCCCGCTTTTCCACCGGGGTGACGGTGGTGTCTTGCCAGCCCAAAACGGGTCCTGCGCAAGGGATCACGGTGAACAGTTTCTCCTCCGTTTCGCTCGAACCCGCCCTGGTGTCATGGTGCTTGGCGGATGAGACGAGCATCGCTGAATCCTTTCTGTCCGTCGATCATTACGCCGTGAGTATCCTTGCGCACGATCAACAAGCGCTCTCCGATCGTTTTGCCACGCCCGGGCAGCATACGTTTAAGGTGGATGACGGTGAGAGTTTCAGGACCGGCGCGCCGCTGTTGCATGGCCGGTTGGCTGGCTTTGATTGCCGCGTGGCGGAACGCTTCAAGGTTGGGGACCACACGATCTTGATTGGTGAAATCGTCCATTTTGATAGCCGCGCCGGTGCGCCGCTGATCTATGCTGGACGACAATATGTCACCGGGCCGGCGATCGACGACGCTGCTGCCCCTTGATCGCAATTGACAGCCCACCTTCGGCGCCATTTAACTTCTAAGATTGGATAGCTCTTGGGGGGCTAGAAGGCATGCGTCGCTATCGACAGAAAAATGAACTGCGCAAGCTCATGCCGATCAGCTCGGCCTCTGCAGCGTCTGCACAAGTTGAGCCTCGTTTCAAGGCGCCCGCAGAACCGCGCGGCCAGCTTCTTGAGCGTGAAGCGCCATCGGTCGAAGCCACGATGGAGGCGTCGTCCGATCGCCTGGACGGCCGGATCAGGCGCTACGCGCTGGGTCTTGTCATGGTTCTCGTCGCTGCTTGCAGCGCGACTTATTTGGGGCTTCAGAGCGAGCTCAAACGAACAGCCACGGAAGTTTCCCAAAGCGCTGTGAACGATGAGTTTGATCGCCGCGGCAATCAGATCTTGGGTTTTTTCGCGATCCAACAGAACCTGCTTCGCCTAGAGCGCGATTTCGATAATCAGCTTCGCGGCTATGAGCTTTTCGAAGGTGGCGACAAAAGTGAAGAAGAACGGCGCGCCTTCCAGATTTTGTTGATCGATCAGACGACAGAAGAGTTGTCTGCATTCCTTTTTGACCTTTCAGGCGATGGTAATGACTCGTTCGAGAGTCTTCCTGGCTATACTATGTCGTCAGGCGACAGAACGTTTATGGAGGCAGAGGTCGCTGATGCGCTGGCCATGGTGTCTGGCGGCGCAAGGAGCGTGTCCCACTATCAGCCCATTATCGATCTTTATATGTCCGGTCCGTCTGTTGGTCGTCAGTCAGACAGTTTTCTTGTCGATTTTACCTATGCCTCCGGCCTCGTTCTACTGAGCGAGCCCTTTTTGCAACGCGAGATTGCTGAGGGTTATGAGCGCGCTGATCTTTATAAGGAGAGCCGTGCTGCACGCCGTCTTCTCGCGGGCTGGCCCGAATTCACTTACCTCTATGAGCTGCTCCTTGAGGCCCAGCTGGGCACATCAGTGGAGGGGTTGACCGCTATTGCCGCTCCGATGGGCCGCTTAAACCGGACCGATATGGACAGCATGATCCGAACGATCGCTGAGATCGGATATGATAGCTCGGTTGATAGCACCTATAGCCTGGCCGGTGAACGAACTGTCTCTACAATTTCGAGTGGCTGTAGTTTGCCCGAGCCTTTTATTCCGCGGTCTGTCTGTAACCAGATCGCGGCATCGGGTGCCCTTGAGTATTTTCAAAGCCGCGATGCAGAGGGCGGCGGTTTCCGCAGCGTGTCCTTAGGCCGAACACTTGATGTCAGTGGCTTTCCCGCGCAGGACGACGATGCGGACGGCCACCATGGCCGGGTTCAACATCTGCCTGCGGATAAACGCACGATGAACAAAGATGCCTATTTGAACGGTGCGCCGCGGCGCTAACCGTTAAGCAGTGTTGCTGCTTTCTCGGCGGCATAGGTGATCACGGCATCAGCGCCAGCGCGACGGAAGCACATCAGGCTTTCCATCAGGGCACGGTCAAAATCAATGGCGCCTGCATCCGCGGCGCTCCTGATCATCGCGTACTCGCCGGACACTTGGAAGGCCACGGTGGGAAGACCGAACGCTTCTTTCACCCGTGTCACCATGTCGAGATAGGGAAGCCCTGGCTTCACCATCAGCATGTCCGCGCCTTCGTCGACATCAAGCGCTGCCTCACGAAGGCCTTCGCGAGCATTGGCCGTGTCCATCTGATAGGTGGCCTTGTCACCCTGAAGGACGCCGCTGGAGCCCACCGCGTTGCGGTAAGGACCGTAAAAGGCCGAGGCGTATTTCACCGCATAGGATAGGATTGCAGTCTCGGTGCAACCTTGTGCATCCAGCGATTGCCGAATTTTTCCGATACGCCCGTCCATCATGTCCGATGGCGCCACCACATCAAATCCGTTCTGCGCCAAGACGAGCGCTTGCTCTTCCAGCTTTGCCACGGTCTCGTCGTTGAGGATCGTGCCCGTATCATCCATCAGGCCATCATGGCCATGGTCAGTATAGGGATCGAGCGCCACGTCACCGATCAGTAAGCTGTCTGGCACCGCTTGTTTGATCGCCCGAGCGGCGCGGCACATCAGATTGTCGGGATCAAACGCTGCGCTCCCTGCGCTGTTACGATCCGAAGGTTTTGTGTAAGGAAATAAGGCTAAACCACCAAGAAAAAGGGATTTAGCGCGAATTGCCAGTTCACAAGCCTCGTCAATTGTGTGACGCTGAACACCCGACATTCCTTCAATCGACGCTGGGTCGTCGTTTTCTCTCAAGATGGTGGCTTGAATGAAGAACCCCGGATGGAGCTCTGTTTCGCGGTTGAGGTTTCTCAATGCTGCGGTGCGCCGAAGTCGTCGAAGGCGCGTTGTAGGAAAAGTTCCGAAGTGATTAAGCATCAGGGTACACTTTTAGAGACTAAACACCTAAGCGGTAGAAACTTAAGTCGATCGCTGTTGGGAATTTTTTCACGGTGATTCGTCTATTGTGTGACAACAACAGTCTCATGCACAAGACGGGCAGACGGAAGACATGCAGAATCAAGCGACAGCGCATCCATTGGATGGCGTGACAGAAGACACCGAACTCCAGCCTGTCTATCACCGGCTGCTCACCCTGATTGAACGTCTGCACCGCCAGTTGCTCGACGTGATCAAGGACGAGCTGGAACGCGTGGACCAGACGGACATCAACGCGGTGCAAGCGCTTCTCCTCTACAATATCGGTGACAGCGAGCTGACAGCGGGTGAGCTTCGTAGCCGCGGTCACTACCTTGGCTCGAACGTCTCCTACAACCTCAAAAAGTTGGTGGAGGCTGGATACATCGCCCATGCTCGTTCTGACCGGGACCGGCGCTCGGTTCGTGTGTCTCTGACGCCGTCGGGTTTCGACGTGCGCGACAAGATCGACGCCCTTTTCTCGCGTCATCTGTCGTCGCTGGAGAAAGTCGGCGATGTTTCGACGGACATGATGAACGGCACCAATTTGACCCTCGATCGTCTTGAGCGTTTTTGGGCCGACCAGATCCGCTATCAACTCTAACCCAACGTAGCGACGCCATGTCACCGCGACCTCATCGAAGGGGTCGCTAGGTCTCAGCGATATTACCTATGTCGCTGATAGGCGGCGTTGTGTTAACTGGAATCCCATGGCGTTTGATTACCAATCCGCGTTCCAAAGCTCGCTCGATGCTGTGCACGAGGAAGGGCGTTACCGAGTGTTCGCGGATTTGGAGCGGAAACGGGGCCAGTTTCCGCAGGCAATGATCCATAAAATCGACGGAAGCACCGAAGAAATCACCGTTTGGTGTTCCAACGACTATCTTGGCATGGGCCAGCACGAAGACGTTCTCGCCGCGATGAAAAAGGCGGTCGATCATGTTGGCGCGGGTGCAGGCGGGACACGCAACATCGCTGGAACAACCCATTATCACGTGATGCTTGAAGAGGAGCTGGCCGACCTTCACGGCAAGGACGCGGCGCTTCTTTTCACTTCAGGCTATATTTCGAACGAGGCGACGCTCTCGACCTTAGCGAAATTGTTGCCTGGCGCGGTGATCCTCTCCGATGAGTTGAACCATGCCTCGATGATCGCCGGCATTCGCGGCGGCCGAGGACGCAAGCTCATTTGGCGCCACAATGATGTTGAGCATCTTGAAGAGTTGCTCGCGAGCCTGCCGGAGGATCAACCGAAGATCGTTGCCTTTGAGAGCGTTTATTCGATGGACGGCGATATCGCGCCCATCGGCCAGATTGCTGCTGTGGCGAAGAAATACGGCGCGTTCACCTATCTTGATGAGGTCCACGGTGTTGGCCTTTACGGCAAACGCGGCGGCGGCGTGGCTGAACGCGACGGCGTGATGGACCAGATCGACTGTATCGAGGGAACGCTTGGTAAAGCGGTCGGGGTGATGGGCGGCTATATTGCTGGATCCGCGGCATTGGTTGATGCGGTGCGGTCTTATGCATCGAGTTTCATTTTCACCACGGCCCTGTCGCCTGTGTTGGTCGCTGGCGCGTTAGAATCTGTCCGCATTCTGAAAAAATCGCAAGATCTTCGCGAAACACATCAAGCGCGCGCGGCGCATCTTAAAATGGCTTTGGAGGAACTGGGACTGCCGGTGATGCCAAGCCCAAGCCATATCGTGCCCTTGTTCGTTGGTGATCCAGTCCATTGTAAGAGTGTGTCAGACCGTCTGCTGAACGACTTTGGCGTTTATGTGCAGCCGATCAATTATCCCACCGTGCCAAAGGGGACGGAGCGCCTGCGCTTCTCTCCGACGCCGCTGCACACGGAAGAGCATGTCGAGCATCTCGTTGGTGCCCTTGATGCACTTTGGAATGAATGTCGGCTTGCCCGCGGTGAGCATGCAATCGACCGGATTGCGGCTGAGTAAGCTCTCCTACACCCCATCGGGGCGTGGATAGACAACAATTTCCGCTGTTTTATCTGTTGCCGGATCAAGAAGATTCGCGACCCATTCTGCGATCTTCGCTGGCGCGGTGATCGTTGAGGGGTCTTCGCCAGGCATCGCATTGGCGCGCATATCCGTTGCGGTGGGGCCTGGATCGAGGAGGTTCGCCCGGACGTTTGTTTCTGCGTGTTCGGAGGCATAGGTGCGGACCAGAACGTCAAATGCTGCCTTGCTTGCTGCATAAGCGCCCCAATAGGGCTTATGCGTCCGCGCGGCGCGCGAGGTGATGCCAACCACCCGTCCGGCATCGGAATTTAAAAGGAGGGGATCAAGCAGTTTGAGGAGTGCTAAATTCGCATGCAGATTAACAGTTAAAGTCTCATGCCACTCGCGCCCCGATAGGTCAGCCACTGGGGTAAGGGGACCCAGTAACCCCGCATTCAGCACCATACCGTCCAGGCGTCCAAACCGCTCTTCCAATGCACCAGGCAGCCGGGCGAGCGAGTCCTCATGGCTGAGATCGGCTGGGATTAGCACTGCTTTCCCGCCCGCCGATGTGATCTCATCGTCGAGTTCTTCGAGGCCGCCTACCGTGCGCGCAAGGGCGATGACGCACGCGCCCCGCCGTGCTGCCTCAACCGCGACAGCGCGGCCAATTCCCCGGCTCGCGCCCGTCACCAGGACATAGCGGTCGGTGAGCGGATTAGAGGGCATGGCGGATCTTTAAAGCTGTGGCTTCGAGTTCGTCGACGGGCGCCATACCTTCCGCATGCCGACCTAAGGCGCGGTCGGACCACATGGGGATGATGTGCATATGGGTGTGATAGACGGTCTGGCCGGCGGCCTCGCCATTGAACTGGACGATGCGAAAACCGTCCGGAGACAGGGCTTTGACCACAGCATGGGCCACTTTTTGCGTGGTGGCGATCACCTTTGCCAGCGCATCGGGCGGCAGATCCAGGAGATTGATTGCCGCAGCGCTCTTGTGGATCACCAGGGTATGGCCCTCCGACTGCGGAAAGACATCCATAAAGGCCAGGGTGTCCTCATCCTCATAGACAGGAACCTTTGGCATTTCCCCGCGCACGATCTTGGCGAAAATATTGTTCGGGTCGTAGGTCTGATCAAGACTCATCATCCGTGTCCTTCCATGTGTGAGCGCAACGCCCGCATCGTATATGGCCCGGTGCAGGAACATAACCGAGTAGCCGAGCCACGGGCTCCCAGAGTGACAAAGGGAACTGCCAATCAGGCGCTAAGATCTTTCTGCCACTTCCGCAACGGGGACAATGACCATCGGATGGTTCGCGCCGTTGGGTGGCGAGCGTTTCTTTGGCGAGCCATGCCTCCTCATCACTTGCCATCAACCGAAAGGCCAAGTCTCCATTAGGTAGACCGGCATGCTTTTGATGATGATTGGCAATAGAGACGTCAAAACCGCGCGACGTGAGAAAACTCAAGGCGACCTCAGCCTCAACGCCGTCGTAGAACGTGGCAATCTCTTTCACGTCGACTTCTTATACGGTGTGTAGCCCTTGAGCAGGTCGATATCGGCCTCGATTTGCCGTTTCTCCCGCGTAAGATAGTCCTCAATCGCTGTTTGGAAGCCCGGGTCGGTCATCTTGTGGGCTGAGCGGATGACCACGGGTTCATAACCTCGCGCGATCTTGTGCTCGCCTTGCGCGCCCGCTTCGACCCGTTTGAGCCCATGGGCTAACGCGTAGTCGACGGCCTGATAGTAACAGAGCTCGAAATGAAGAAAGGGCACATGCTCCTTGCACCCCCAATAACGCCCAAAGAGCGTGTCGCCCCCGATCATATTCAAGGCCCCAGCGATGTATTCGTCCCCGCGCCGGGCAAAGATGAAAAGAAGACGATCAGGAATCCGTTCAGCAATCAGGGTAAAGAAGGCACGAGTGAGGTAAGGGCTTCCCCATTTTCTTGCGCCCGTGTCCTGATAGAACCACCAAAAAGCATCAAGGTGCCGCTCCTCAATATCCTTGCCTGTGATCCACTCAATCGTGAGGTCGCCGGCCGCGATCGCCCCGCGTTCTTTTTTCAGTGCCTTCCTTTTCCGGGAGGCGAGGGCGTCGAGAAAGCCATGCCAATCGCCGTATCCTTTGTCCTCGAAATGGTATTGCTCACCATAGCGGACCGCAAACCCTTGGTCCTCAGCCTGCTGCGCTTCTTGAGCCGTGAGGAAGTTAAGGTTGGCGCCGGAGAGCCCCATTTGCTCGGCTGCCCGGGCGGCTCCAGCGGCCAACAAGGCGCGATCTTCCGCTAGCTGAGCAAGCAGACGTGGCCCGGTTGCTGGCGTGAAGGGAACTGCGGACAAGAGCTTAGGATAATAGCGTCCACCGGCGCGGGTGTAGGCATCGGCGAAGGCGTGGTCGAAGATGTATTCGCCCTGGCTGTGTCCCTTGAGATAGGTCGGCATGACACCTGCAATCTCGCCATCGCGCTTCAGCACCAGATGCGCGGGCTGCCACCCCACCTCCGCGCGGGCTGAGCTTGAGGCTTCAAGCGCTTCGAGAAAGTCCCAAGACACAAAAGGGTCAAACGCCCGGTCCGTCGGATTGGCCAGCGCGTCCCAATCCGCTTTGGCGATATCGCGCAGCGCTGAGATCGTCTCGATGGTGGTGGAAGCGTTCTCCATAAAAAGAGCTTAGCGCTCCATCGCTTAATCGCCATCTTCCCGCATGCGGCATGTCTGCCTGTTCACGCTTGCGTTAATCGAGCACCTGGGCGACGGCGGCCTCTGCGTGCAGTGCTGCGGAGGCAAAAAGCGGCAGCTCGGGCAAGTCCTTTTGCTCGAGAAGAAGGAAAATCTCGGTGCAGCCCAGGATGAGGCCTTCAGCGCCGTCTTCGTTCTTCATGCGCAGGGCAATCTCGCGATACCGCGCGCGCGATTCCTCGAGGAAGATCTCTTCGCAGAGCTCCTCAAAGATCACCCGGTGGATATCGGCTTGCTCCGCCGATGTTGGTGCAATGATCTCAGCACCGGAAAGCTCAGCTATTTCGTCCATCACAAGGCCGCCTTGCATCGTCGTCTGGGTACCGAAGATAGCGACTTTCTTCAGTCCCGCCTTTTTGATCGCGCGCCCCACCGGCTCGGTGATCGAAAGGAAGGGTGTCTTCCGTCCGGCCATCACGTCAGCCATCACAAGATGCACGGTGTTGGACGATCCGATAACAAGATCGGCACCAGCGCCTTCCAGCCGATCAACCGCTTTGCCAACATAGGCCGCAAGGCCATCCCAATCGCCGTCGTAGATATAGGCTTTGATGTTGCCATAGTTCATTCCGGCAATCAGCGTTTCACCAATATGATCGCCGCCGTGGTGGGCGCGCGCAGCCTGATTGATCAGCTGGAAATAGGCCGGCGTGACGACATGGCTGGTTCCGCCGAGGACACCGATGATCGGTTGTCGGATGAGTTTGTCTGAAGTCGACATTAGCGGTTCTTCTCACACAACGAGCGGAGATGATCGCTCGCGTTTGGACTATTGATCGCCGTCTGCTGCTTGCATCTCCAGCGCACGGCGTTGCATCGTCATCATATAGCGCTCCATCAGCGGCATGTAAGCCTGCATCATGGTCTGATTGAACGTGTTCGTCTTTGACACCATGCCCTGTCCCTCTGGCGTGGCGTAAAAGGCATTGGCGGCTTTGAGCTCTTTCAGCGTGAATGTCTGCGCCGAGGCTTCGATCATGATCGTTTCCATCTCTGGTCGGATCTTCTTGAATTCCTCAAGGGCGATCGCCAGGGCGCGTTGCCGTTGATCGCTCGAAGCGGAGGTCGGCATGAGGGTGCTCATTTGGTTCACAATGCCTTGCTCGTCGAGCATTTGGTCGAAGATCTCTTTCATCGCCGGGCCTTTGACGTAGGACTCTGCCTCTTTCATGCGGGCATCAAAGGTCGCTGGATCGGGAGCAGTTTCCGGTTGTGCCGACGCTGCCACCGGCAGAAGTCCTATCGCGATGGCGATCACGATCATGGCGGTTTTCATGGCTGACTCTCCGAGCAAAAAAAGAAGGCGGCCCGGACAGACCGCCTTCGTTCAGTGTTACCATAACAGACGCTGAAGGTCTTGGTGCAGCCGCAGTTTTACCGATCGCTCATCGGCACGAAATTGCGTTCGGGTGAACCTGTGTAAATCTGACGTGGACGGCCGATTTTTTGGCTTGGGTCCTCAAGCATCTCACGCCATTGGGCGATCCAACCGACCGTCCGTGCAAGGGCGAAGAGCGGTGTGAACATCGCTGGCGGGAAGCCAAGGGCACGGAGGGTGATGCCCGAATAAAAGTCGATGTTCGGGTAGAGCTTCTTCTCAACGAAGTACTCGTCCTCAAGGGCGATCTTCTCAAGCTCCATGGCGACATCCAGCAATGGGTCTTTAATGCCCAGTGTGCCGAGCACTTCGTGGCAGGCCTTCTGCATGACTTTCGCGCGTGGATCGTAGTTTTTATAGACCCGGTGGCCAAAGCCCATCAGGCGGAAGGGGTCGGATTTGTCTTTGGCCTTACCCACATACTCTGAGATTTTGTCCGTGCTGCCAATTTCCATCAGCATGTTGAGCGCCGCTTCGTTCGCGCCGCCATGGGCAGGACCCCAGAGGCAGGCGATGCCCGCTGCGATACAAGCAAACGGGTTGGCACCTGATGAACCAGCAAGCCGCACGGTGGAGGTCGACGCGTTTTGCTCATGGTCCATGTGCAAGATGAAAATCTTATCGAGCGCTTGGGCCAGTACAGGATCAATATTGTAGTCTTCAGCCGGAACCCTGAAGCACATATTGAGGAAGTTCTCGGTGTAATGAAGATCGTTGCGCGGATAAACGAATGGCTGGCCGACGGTGTATTTGTATGCCATCGCCGCGATCGTCGGCATTTTGGCGATCATGCGATGGATGGCGACTTTCCGCTCATAGGGATCGTTGACGTCAGTGCTGTCGTGATAGAACGCCGATAGCGCGCCAACGGCGCCGCACATGATCGCCATGGGATGGGCGTCGCGCCGGAAGCCATCGAAAAAGCGCATGAAATGCTCATGCAGCATCGTGTGATACGTGATGTCGTGGCGGAATTGCGCGCACTCATCCTTCGTCGGCAACTCGCCCTCAAGAAGCAGATAAGCGGTTTCGATGAAGTCGGTATTCTCGGCCAGCTGCTCAATCGGATAGCCGCGGTAAAGAAGCGTGCCTTCTTCGCCGTCGATAAAGGTGATCTGGCTTTCGCAGGACGCGGTGGACGTAAAACCAGGGTCAAAGGTGAATTTGCCCGTGGCTGCGGTCAGTTTTCGGATATCGACCACGTCATTGCCGTGGGTACCGCGATACACCGGAAGCTCTTGGCCGTCATAACTGGCGGTTCCGGCCTCTTGTAGTTTGCTTTCCATCATCGTTCTCCTCGCACGGCTTTTGTGCCCGATTGCACCTGCCGGGTTGGGCTTTTTGCCCTTTAGGCGCGCCTCGTTTTGCAGCGCGACAATAGTGGCTCCGCCTCGGTCTGCAAGTGCAGCCGGATCCGGGGCGTTTTGAGCGTTACAACTTTAAGGTGAGTGTTCGCTTAAGCTTTGGTCAACCCGGGCAAGCGCCTCGTCGCGCCCCAGCACGTGAAGTGTCTCGCCGATACTAGGCGAGGGAAGGCCTGCGGTGAGAACGGCGCGCAATGGCGGGCCAATTTGACCAAAGCCAACGCCTGCTTCATCGGCATAGGCTTGCAACCTTAAGTCAAGCGCGGTTGGCGACCAATCGTCCTGCTTTTCGAGGATCGCGCGCAATTGAGAAAGATGATCCATCGCGCCCTCTTTTTTGAGCGGTTTGGCGGCTTTGCCGGTGACATCGAAAGGACGATCCAAAAGCACGAAACCCGCAGCGGTGGCAGCATCTGTCAGGAGTTTCATCCGCGGCTTCAGGAAGGGCGCCGCCCGCCTCAACATGGCCAGCAGGTCGCCAGAGATCTCTCCTTTTAAATTGGGAAGGATCGCCTCAACAAAGCGCTCATCGGCCATGGTCTCGATAAAATGCGCGTTGATCGATGCCAGTTTCTCGGGGTCGAGCCGCGCTGGTGCTTTGCCCAGTCCATCGAGGTCGAACCATTCAAGCGCCTGGGATTTTGAGATTATTTCATCGTCACCATGGCTCCAGCCCATGCGGAGGAGGCCGTTCATAAGGCCCTCCGGCAGGTACCCCTCGTCGCGGTAGGCCTCGACCCCCAAAGCGCCGTGACGCTTCGAGAGCTTTTTGCCGTCATGGCCATGGATGAGCGGAACATGGGCCCAAACCGGTAGCGCCCATCCAAGCGCCTCATAGATTTGCTGCTGACGGCCCGCGTTGATCAGGTGATCATCGCCGCGAATGACATGGGTGACGCCCATGTCGTGGTCGTCGACAACCACGGCGAGCATGTAGGTCGGCGTCCCATCGGACCGCAGCAGCACCATGTCATCGAGACTTTGGTTGGGAAATGTCACCTCGCCTTGGACCGCGTCCTCGATCACCGTGTCGCCATCAAGAGGCGCCTTGAGGCGAATAGAAGCGGCCCCCTCGCCTTCGCCGCCGTCCCGATAGGGGCTGGTGAAGCGGATGTTTTTCTCCCGCGCTTCGGCCCTTGCGGCGTCAAGCGCCTCACCGGCAAGCCAGCAGCGATAGGCTTTGCCCTCCTCAAGCAGCTGATAAGCCACCTCAGAATGGCGCTCCGCCCGGGCGAACTGGCTGATCGGCTCATCGTCCCAATCAAGACCGAGCCATGTGAGGCCGTCGAGGATCGCCGTCACCGCTTCTTCATTGTGCCGCGCGCGGTCGGTGTCTTCGATCCGCAGAAGAAATTTTGAGCCCGCCGGCGCGCTGTTTCTGCGTGCGTAAAGCCAGCTGAAAAGTGCCGTCCGCGCCCCGCCGATGTGCAAATACCCGGTCGGCGACGGTGCGAAGCGGGTCACGATGGGCTTAGTTTGAGTGGTCATGTCATCCTCAAAACGGCAAGAGTTCGCGCACCTAAAGGCGTTATCCCTCGCGGCCAAGCGGCTTTGGCGTCCTGGCGATGTTGCCGCGTTGTTGCGCCGATGGTCGGATGAGGAGGAGGGACGGTTTATCCTCCTTGCGCCGTGCTTGATGGCGGCGGGCGCGGCTTTCTGGTTGATGTTGGATAATCCCGCCTCTTGGCCTTTGGGTCTCGTGGTCACCGCTATGTTGATCAGGCTTTGGGCGGTAGGTGTTCGTCGACGGGCGTTGGCTGTGGTTTACGGCGCAAGGGCAATGGCCTGCCTTTTTGCGGGCATCACGCTTATCGCTCTTCGTACAGATCTTATCGATGCACCCATCGTGCCCGAAGGTCTAGGGCCTGTGACGGTCACTGGCGTGCTTGAGGAGATTGAGATCCGGGAGCGTGATCGGCGCTATACGATCCGCGTAGAGGCGATAAGCCGACTTGGGGATGATGCGACACCGCACCGTGTGCGCATGGTATGGCGCGGTGAGCCGGGCACCGCCCGCCCTGGTGACCGCGTCCGTGTTCGCGCGTCGCTCTCACCCCCGCCAGGACCGGCGATGCCCGGCGGTTATGATTTCGGCCAAGCGATGTTCTACGAACGGATTGGTGGGTCAGGTTTTTCCTATGCTCCCCCGGCCGTGCTGACGCGCGGCGGCACTGGTTTTAAGGCATCCGTCGAAAGGCTCCGTGATCGGATCGCTGATCGGATTGAACTGGTCATTGGTGGGCCTGAAGGCGCAGTCACGGCGGCGCTTGTCACCGGCAAGCGGGAGCGTATTCCTGAAGAGGTGGTGGAGAACCTGCGTGATGCGGGGCTTGCGCATTTGCTTGCCATTTCGGGCCTTCACATGGGGCTCGTCTGCGGCTTCTTGTTTTTCGCCATCCGCTGGGGTCTTTCGCGATTTGAGGTGTTGGCGCTCCGTTATCCGATCAAAAAATGGGCCGCGATTGGCGCGCTTGGCGGCGGAGCGTTTTATCTCCTTCTTTCCGGTGGTGCCTGGTCGGCCCAGCGGGCTTTCATCATGGCGGCGATTGTCTTCTTGGCGATCCTTTTTGATCGCCGGGGGATCAGCTTACGCAATGCCGCCCTCGCCGCGATTGTGATCATGGTGCTGCGGCCCGAGGCGGTGATGTCCGCAGGATTTCAAATGTCGTTTGCGGCCGTGGTCGCGCTCATTGCGACTTTTTCCTATATTGAAGAAAGAAGGACGCAGTCTGATGACCATAGCCGCCTTGCCAAGGCGCTACGGTTCGCTGGGGGGCTCGCGCTCACAAGCTTTGTCGCCGGCCTCGCCACCGCGCCCTTCGCGCTCTATCATTTTGGACGACTGGCGAGCTTTGGTCTTTTGGCCAATATGCTCGCTATGCCGATCATCACACTAGGTGTGATGCCGGCGGCTGTGCTGTCGCTTTTTGTTATGCCGTTGGGGCTAGATGGCCCGGTCTTGATCCTCGTCGGCCGGGGCGTGGATATGGTGATCAGTGTGGCCGCCTGGACAGCGAGCCTTCCGGGGGCGGTGCAATTGGTTCCTTCGATCCCGGCGGCAGGTTTCTTGTTGAGCGTTTGTGGCCTTTTCACCGCAGCGATCTTAAAAGCGCCTTGGCGGCTGACGGGGTTGGGGTTCCTTCTTTTGGCTATTCCGCTGAGCCTCGGCGCTCAAACCCCTGACGTTTTTCTAAGCCGCGATTTGCGCAATGTGGGTGTGCGGCTGGAAGGGGAGGGACCAGCGCTGGCGCTCCTTTCCAAAAGGCGGGATCGCTTCACGGTGGAGCTGTGGTTGCGCTCCATGGCTCAGGAGCCGGAGATGAAAGCGCAGGCGCATTGGGCCGCGTGTGATGATGAGCGATGCTATCAGCTCCTCCCCGGCGGCGGTGAGATTGCTGTTGTGGAGACGGCGGCGGCCCTTACGCCTGCATGCGAGCGCGCGGCTATTGTGGTGCTAAGAACCAGCGCTCCTCCGCACACGCCCTGCCGCGGGTTGTTGCTGTCGCTTGATGGGAACGGCCGTTACCCCGCGTCCTTGTTGGTTCGTGATGGCGCCGGTTGGCAGCTTCAGCAAGCTGAGCGTTAGGCCGCTGGTTTTTCCGCAAACAACATATAGTTGACGCTGAGGTCCTTGCCGACCCGCCAACCATCAAGAAGCGGCAGATAAGTAAGGCCCCGCTCAGCGGTGACCTTGAGGCCAGCCCGCTCCATCGAATGCTTGGCTTCGGGTGGACGGACGAATTTCCGCGGATCATGGGTGCCGCGGGGCAACCAGCGTAAAATATACTCAGCGGCAAAGACAGCCGTTGCCGCGGCCTTCAGTGTTCGGTTGAGGGTGGCCATGCCCATCATGCCCCCCGGTCTAACAAGATCAGCACACGTTGTGAGGAAGAGATCAACGTCGGCGACATGCTCGACCACTTCGAGGGTCAAGACCACGTCGAAAAGCGCCTCGTCGCTCGCAAAGAGATCTTCCACCGTTGTGTGGCGATAGTCGATCGTGAGGCCAGCTTCCTCCGCATGCACGGCCGCTGTTTTGACGTTCGCTTCAGCAGCATCGATGCCCGTTACCTGGGCTCCAAGCCGCGCCATCGGCTCAGAAACGAGCCCTCCGCCGCAGCCAACATCGAGGAGCCGAAGGCCCTCAAGCGGTTTCTTGGCAAACCGGTCGCGGCCAAAATGTTGGCAAATCTGATCTCTGATGAGCCCAAGACGCACCGGGTTAAACTTATGCAGCGGCTTCATCTTGCCGAGCGGATCCCACCATTCTGCGGCCATGGCTTGGAACTTTTCGACCTCATCCGCGTCAATCGTGCTCGTCTGGGCCTCGGCCATCGGAATCTCCCTGCGATATCGCAGACCTAAGACGTGCCAAAGCTTTTGCCAACGCGGCAGGTCCGCACGACGGTGCCTTGCCCAGATCCAGCTGGGCCGCTAGACGCCCCCAGTTTGACGTGAAGGAACAATCCCGTGAGCCTGGCCGCAGCGCCCCTCAATCTTGCCCCGCGCCGTGACGATATCATCGTCATGAAGTTTGGTGGCACCTCGGTTGGCGATCCCGACCGGATCGAGCGTGTGGCGCGGCACGTGATGGCCGCGCGGGCCGAGGGGTTGAAGGTCTGCGTCACCGTGTCGGCGATGGCGGGGGAGACCAACCGCTTGGTGGAGCTGACCGAACGGCTAGGCGGCGGTGATGTCAGCCGCGAGGCTGATTATGACGCCGTGGTGGCGAGCGGTGAGCAGGTGACCGCTGGTCTTTTGGCCCTCACCTTGCGCCGAGAAGGATGCCCAGCGCGCAGCTTTCAAGGGTGGCAAGTGGGCCTTGCGACCGATGCCGCCCATGGTGCGGCCAAGATCACCCATATCCCGCAAACCCATCTTCTTAGCGCCATGGACGGCGGTGAGGTCGCGGTGGTGGCAGGCTTTCAGGGCCTGACCGACGACCAGCGGATTTCCACCCTCGGACGCGGCGGTTCTGATACGACGGCTGTCGCGCTTGCGGCTGCCCTCGGCGCTGCGCGATGTGATATCTATACGGATGTTGATGGTGTTTACACCACCGATCCTCGGATCGTGCCCGCTGCCCGCCGCCGCGACATCTTAAGTTACGAAGAGATGCTCGAGATGGCATCGGTCGGTGCGAAAGTGCTCCAGACACGGAGTGTTGGGTTGGGTATGGCCTATGGCGTGCCGATCCGCGTATTAAGCTCGCTTGCTGAACCCGGTGAGACCGATAACGGTACACTGATCACCGGAGAGGACGAAATCATGGAACAAGAAGTCGTCACCGCCGTCGTGCCCTCCACGGGCGAAGCGAAGATCAGCCTTCTTGGTGTGCCCGACAAGCCGGGTCGCTCGGCGCTGATTTTCCGTATCCTGGCTGATGCGGGCATCAATATTGACATGATTGTGCAGAGCCCGGCGCGTCAGGGGGCAGAAGCCAATATGTCGTTCACTTTGAGCGAAAAAGACCGTGCGCGGGCGATGGAGATCCTGATCGAACGCAAACCCGATCTCGGTTACGATGACCTTATGGCGAACCAAAATGTCGCCAAAGTGTCGGTCATCGGCATCGGCATGAAAAGCCATGCCGGTGTGGCTGCCAAAACCTTTGAGGTGCTCGCCGATCGCCAGATCAACATCGAGAATATTTCCACATCTGAGATCAAAATCAGCGTGTTGATCGCCGCAGAGTACACGGAGCTTGCCGTTCGGGCACTTCACGAAGCGTTTGGCCTAGGCGAAACGAAGGCGTAAGGACAGGGCCATGAACCTTCCGCCCCGCACGGCGCCGACGCCGCGCGTGCTGCTCCGGCAGCTTCGCGAGGTGATGGCCGAAGAGTCCGATGCGCAAACGCGCCTCGATCATCTGGTTGAGGCGATCGCGCGCAACATGGTCGCCGATGTGTGCTCGATTTATGTGCGCCGTGCCGACGATGCGCTTGAGCTGACCGCGACCGAGGGTTTGAGAAAAGATGCGGTGCACCAAACCCGTCTGGCTTGGACCGAAGGTCTCGTCGGGCTGGTGGCGAGGACGGGCCGCCCGATTAATCTCCAGCGAGCCAATCAGCATCCGGAATTCTCTTTCCGTGAGGAAACCGGTGAGCATGATTTGAACGCCTTTTTGGGTGTGCCGATCATCCGTTCGGGTAGCGTCATTGGTGTGCTCACAATCCAAAACCAAACCACCCGCGCTTATGTTGAGGATGAGATCGAAGCTTCGCAGATGGTCGCGACCGTCCTGGCTGAGATTATTTCATCGGAACGCTTCTTGTCCGAGCGTGAGGTCGCAGATGTCGAGGGCATCGTCCATGGGCCCGAGCATGCGCTTGGTACTGCGATTGTTCCAGGTGTCGTGCGCGGGGTCGTCTATCTTTTGCAGCCGCAGCGGATCACGCGGCAGGTGTTCTCCGACGATCTCGCCGCTGAACGCAAAAAGCTTTCTGACGGTATCGCCACCTTACAAAAATCCGTTGACGATATGATCGCGCAAGACCGGGCGCTGAGCAATATTAGCCGCGATGTCCTCGAGGTGTACCGGCTCTTTGCCTATGACCGTGGTTGGGCCCGCCGGATTGATGAAAAGATCATGGCTGGCCTCTCGGCTGAGGCCGCGGTGGAGCAAGTGCAGGCGGAAAACCGCACGCAAATGCGCAAGGCCGCCGACCCTTATCTCCGTGAGCGGATGCATGATCTTGATGATCTTTCGCGCCGCCTTTTGAAGACGTTGGGCGGCGAAGAGATTGAGCATCAACTGCCCGAGAATGCTATTGTCCTTGCAGAGACGTTGGGCCCTGCGGAGCTTTTGGAGCTTGATCGTTCCAAACTTGCGGGTCTGGTTTTGACCGAGGCGTCATCGAACAGCCATGCGGCGGTGGTCGCGCGGTCGCTCCGTCTACCCATGGTCAGCGGTGTGGGTGAAGTGATCGACAAGGCCGAGCCTGGTGATGATATCATCGTGGACGGTGCAACGGGCGAGGTCTATCTCCGTCCAACGTCCCAAGGCATCGAAACCTTTGAGGAAAAATTACGTATCCGCTCGGAGCAGTTGGCGAAGTTTGCACAACGCAAGGACGAACAAGCGGTCACCCTAGATGGCGCATCCGTCGGTATCGAAATGAATGCGGGTCTCGTGATGGACCTTGGCTTGATGGAAGAGGTGGGCGCTGAAGGTGTTGGCCTTTTTCGGACAGAGCTTCAGTTCCTGGTCGGTCAAACCTTGCCCACCGTGACCGAGCAGACGGAGTATTATCGTTCTGTCCTTGACGCGGCGGGGGAGAGCCGTGTTGTGTTCCGCACCGCTGATCTTGGTTCGGACAAACGCGCAGGTTATATGCATGGCCCGCTCGAAGCGAACCCGGCCATGGGGTGGCGGGGTCTTCGCATGGCCATTGATCGGGAAGGTCTTTTGCGGACCCAAATTCGCGCGTTGATCGCAGCGGCCGATGGTCGGGCCTTAAGTATTCTTCTGCCGCTGGTAACGACGGTGGACGAACTCATCATTGCACGATCGATTATCGATAAGGAACTCCAGCGCGTCACAAAGCTAGAGCAGGCCCAGCCCAAGACCCTTGAGGTTGGGGCGATGGTTGAGATCCCATCGGCTGCTTGGGGCGCGCATAAACTCGCCGCGCATGCTGATTTCTTGTCCATTGGCGGGAATGATCTGGCGCAGTTCTTCTTTGCTGCGGACCGTGAGAGTGATCTTGTCTCCGCCCGCTATGATTATTTGAGTGCGGAGTTTCTGGATTTTCTCAAGACCGTGGTCGACAAAGGACACAGCCAAGGAACACCCGTTTCTTATTGCGGGGAACAGGCCGCCGACCCATTGATGGCGATCGCACTCATCGCCATTGGCTGCGATCGCCTTTCTGTACCCGCGAGCGCGATCATGCCGCTTAAGGATATGGTGCGGTATATTGATCGATCTTTGCTCAGAGCAAGGATGGAAGCCCTCCTTGCTGAGGCGACGGATATGCCGCTGCGAGAACGCCTTCGTGCCGCGGCCAATGAGTTGAAGATCCCGCTTTACGCGGCGGTCTGAAACCTACTGTCCCCTGAACATCTTTTTCACATCATCGGGCGCGAAGGGAAAAACGATCGTGTTTGTTTGATCACCGGCAATTTCTTGCAGCGTGTTGAGGTAGCGCAGCTGCATTGAGCCATCTTGCGACGCGAGCACCTGGGCTGCTTCGGCCAGCTTCGCAGCGGCTTGTTGCTCGCCTTCTGCGAGGATGACCTTCGCCCGCCGCTCCCGTTCGGCCTCAGCCTGACGGGCAATGGCGCGGATCATTGATTCGGCGACATCGACCCGCTTGATCTCAACATTGGCGACTTTGATGCCCCACGCCTCGGTTTGATCATCGAGGATCTGTTGGATGTCCTTGTTGAGCTTATCGCGCTCTTGCAGCATTTCGTCGAGATCATGTTTGCCGAGCACGGAGCGAAGCGTCGTTTGCGCCAGCTGCGATGTGGCTTCCATAAAGTTCTCGACCTGCACGACCGCGCGCACCGCATCGATCACGCGGAAATAAATCACTGCGTTCACGTTGACCGAGACGTTGTCGCGGGAAATCACATCCTGCGGCGGAACGTCGGTCACGATCGTCCGCATATCGACTTTTCGCATTTGCTGGACCACCGGGATCAAAAGCACGATGCCTGGTCCCGCCGCGCGTCGCCCGACCTTACCCAGGGTGAAGATCACGCCCCGCTCATATTCGCGCAGGATCTTGAAGATCGCCTGGATGATGACAAAGCCTACGGCGAGAACAGGAACGAGAAGGGTCAAAGCGCCCATTATCGGGTCTCCAATGGTCTAAGGGGGAGGCGGAAGCCAGGCTTTGCTGAGGCCTTACGCACCACCAGCACGAGGCCGTCAACTTCCTGAACTTTCACTTGGTCGCCGGGGCTTAGGGGCTGTTTTGATCGGGCACGCCAGCGTTCTCCATCAACGATGACCCAGCCCTCCTCGCCGTCCCATTCCTCGACCTTGCCGGTCCGGGCACGGATGGCCTCCTTGCCGATCAGTGGTCCATGGCCTCGGGATTTTACAATTTCCCAAAGAAGAAGGGCGACCAACAGGCCAGCAACCGCCATAAACCCAAAAATCAGCGAGAGGCTGACGCGGAATTGATCGGGGAACAGATAATAAAGCCCGATACCGACTAGGGTCATGCCGGCTATCGCAGATAGCCCCGCCGACGCAACGAACGCCTCGAGCATGATCAAGAGAAAACCAAGGCCAATGACCGCGAGAAACAACCCGTTCTCGGGCAGCACCTGGAAGCTGTAAAAAGCGAGCAGCAAGCAAATCGCGCCGAAGACGCCAGGGAAGATCGAACCGGGGTTCCAAAGCTCGACGGTGATCCCAAGGGTCCCCAAGGAGAAGAGGATTGCAGCGACGTTTGGATCAGCAAAAAAGCCCAATATCCGTTCAAGCGTGGTCGGTTCGACCTCGACCACTGTCATGGTGCCGGTGTTGATGACGCGCGTACCGCTTGCGGTTTCTATCTCACGGCCATCAAGCATGACGAGAAGTTCCGCCCGGTTCGGCGCAACGATCTCAATCACGCCGAGCTCGAGGGCCTCCGTCGCCGTGATGCTGGCCGAGGGCGGACGAACGGCCTTTTCGGCCCACTCGGCGTTTCGGCCGCGCAGCTCTGCCAACCCTTTGATGTAGGCGACAGCGTCCTCAATCACTTTGCCGCGTAAGGAAGCCTCGTTGGAGATATCGACCGGCTCCTCGCTGGCTGGTTCTTCCGTTGGTTCTTCGCTTGCGTTGTCCGTCGCCTCGTCGTCGCTGGCGGGCTCTTCAACCGGTGGTTCAGGGAAGAGCGGTTCGCTTCCACCCCCACCGCCAAGTTCGATCGGCGTCGCTGAGCCGGTGTTGGTGGCGGGCGCCATGGCAGAAACATGCGCGGCGTACATGATGTAGAGCCCAGCGCTTGCTGACCGTGCGCCTTGTGGGGCGACATAGGTCACCACCGGCGTCTCTGCCCCCAAGATCGACTGCACAATCGACTGCATGGATGTGACAAGGCCACCGGGCGTGTCGATCTCGAGAATCACCACTTCATCGCCGCGTAGGTCAGCGGCGCCAATTTCTCTTTCCAGATAATTGGCAGCAGTGGGGGTGACGGGCCCTTTCAGCGTTAACACTGTTCCGCGGCTTGCGGCGTCCTGTGCGATCAGGCCCGGCGCCAAAAAGCCAAGCAATCCAAGCGCCACGAGGATCGTTCCTATTGCGCGAACCACATTCGTCACCACGCTCTCCCCAATAATTTTTGTCGTATCTGACACAAGAACGGGACGCCAGAGGTTAACACTCAGGCAACCATCCGCTATTCATCAAAGTCTACCCATGGTATCGAACATGGGGTGGGAACTGAGGCCCGAAAAGGCCAAGCGCGCGAATTGGGGGCAGGATGCAGACGGGAGACACAGGTCTCAATCTGATCAAGGCTTACGAGGGCTATTCCTCAGCCCCGCGCCTCGACGATCGTCGAGGCGATGGCACCTATGTCGTGGGCTATGGCCACCAGACGCAGCGGCCAATGCAGGACGTCAGCCAACGCGAAGCCACCAACCTGCTGATGGCTGATGTCGGCCCGATCGAGAAACTGCTGCGTGATTCGGTACGCACGCCCCTCAACCAAAATGAGCACGATGCCTTGGTGTCGTTCGTCTTCAACATTGGCACCGACAACTTCAAACGCTCGACAGTCCTTAAGCGGCTGAATGAGGGCGATAAGCTTGGCGCGGCCGAGGCGTTTGAACGGTGGACCCGTGCCCGGGTCGACGGCAAATTGATGAAGCTCGATGGCCTTGTCCGCCGTCGCGCGGCCGAGAAATCCCTGTTCCTGATGCCGACAGACGCTGAGCTTGTGATCCCGACCTCAGAGGTGGCGCCGGCGGATGAGTGTGACGGCCAGGTGCTGGCACCGAGTGAGGTGACCCACGCACCGTTGGTGGACTTTGACAGCTACCGCAAAGACAAGGGTCGGGCGCTGACCCAAGATGAAATCGAGGGGCGTCTCTCCGCTCTTTATGCAGCAAGCCACGCACTCATGGGTGATCCCTCCAAAATGATTATCGCCAAGGCGGAAGAGCGTGAGGACATCGGCGTGACGGTCGGCGTCGTTCTCGCATCAATGCTGGCGGTGCTGCTGACCTTAATGGGCGGTGCATTGTTGCTCGACGCTTATGCCCCGGCGATGGCTGAACAGCTTGGCCTCTCGCGCCAATTGCTCTCACCCTTGGTGCAGGATCTGCCGCTTTGGATCCTCTCCATCGGGCTGGGGCTTTGCTATTTCCTCTTTTATATCCTCGCCAAACGTGCGTCGCGGCACAGCATGAAAAAGGCGCGGGCACAGGAGGTGGCGCGCGTCCGCGGACGATAGCGCCCTATGACGGTCCATCTGATCAAGCTCGCGGCAGGCGCGACGGGTCTTGAAAGCCACGCGGCTTGGCAAAAAACGGTGTTTGAGCGCAACAAAGGCACCGCGCTTGAGGGCTATGTCCACCACGTCACGCGCATGATGCCAAAGCGGGCCGAGGCCTTGCTCGATGGCGGCTCGCTTTTCTGGGTGATCAATGGCCTCGTGACGATCCGTCAGCAGATCATTCGCCTCGACGAATTGCGTACCGATGAGGGAAGGAAGTGCTGCATCGTGCTCGATCCCGAACGTGTGTTGGTGGCCCAAGTGCCGCGCAAAGCGTTTCAAGGCTGGCGTTACCTCGAGGCAAGCGATGCGCCCCCTGACCTTGACGCGGGCGGGTCGCAGGATCACCCCATCAGGGCAGAGCTTGCGGAACTCGGACTGCTATGACCGACGAAGATCAAAACAAAGAGGCGGAACCCGCCGAAGAGGATGCGATGGCCCGTTTGAAAGAGCGACTGCAGGCCATTGGTTTGCCGCGCCTTGCGATTTCCACCGGGATCGTGGCCGCCGTTGGCGCCTTGGTCAGTTTCTTGGCCAAAGGCGACGAAGGCCTGGCACCTGATGCCGAGACCGCGGCACCGGTTGAGCCAGGCATCATGCTTTGCCACCCCGATCTCTTCACCACCGCCGATGGCTGCACCGATTTTGCGGCGCTGGCGGAGGGGGAGCGTTCCGATGTCCTTGCTCCAGGCGTGTTCCCGGGCCGTGCCTTTACAATGATTTCATCGACCGATGACGACGCGGCGCCGCGAGAGGTGGAGACATGCGCGACCTTCTCGCCGCTGAAGCGGGCAGGATGGGGCGGGCTGACCTCGTCGGATATGCGCCGGGAAGCACAGCTGGTTAGGGTTTGCGGTCTTTTGGTGATGGCGGGACGCGGAGAGCTGACCCCTGATGCGTCGCCAATGGGCGCTGAATTATGGGCGCGGATCGATGGGCAAACGCTTCCAGACCTTGGAGAGGTTGGTTTTCCGGTAGAGCCAGGCATTGAAAAGGATCAAGATCCTCGGGTCTGGATTGCGAGAACGGACGCGGTAACCGGCCGGTTCGTGGATATCGCCATGGCAGACTTCGACGGTGATGGGACGGCGGAGCATCTGGTCGAATGGACCGTCATCGCCAATGGCGGCACGCTTGCTGCGCGCGGCTTTGGTATCGTGGCACCGCAAAGCGCCACGTTCACCATTGTTGATCCTTTTAGCGATTGATCGGCAACCAGATCGGTTGCCGAACCCACTTAGCGCAGGTTGACCTTGCCCGAGAGGCCTTTGCCGTTCTGGCGGAGCGGAGGAAGTTTCGCAGCCGCTTCTGCCTTATCGGCAGGCTCTGCCGCGTTGTCCCGGCGAATAGGTTGAGCGTCTGCTGCCTGCTTGGCTTCTTGCTGGATAGGCGCTGGTTGTGCCTGACGAGGAGGGGCGACGGGAGCCGGCGCCAAATCGCGGGCCACCGGTGCGCTGCTCGATGAGCTCTTATCGTTCACCGGATCGTCCGAATGACGGCAATTGCCTTCAAAGCGTGCGCCCGCTTCGATCATCAGCGCGGTGTGAAGCACCTCGCCGCGCACCACTGACGTGGCCGTCAGCTCAACCCTGGTCGCGCGAATGACGCCATCAACGGCGCCAGCAACCTTGACCTTGTCAGCGATCACTTCGCCGCGCACTTCGGCGCCTTCGCCGATGACCAGGCCCTTGGCGTGAATGTCGCCGTCGATCTGTCCGTCAAACTGGACTTCACCTTCGGCATGGACTTCGCCGCGAATCGTCATATCAGCACTGATCAGGGATGGAACGCCTGCCGATGCCGTCCGAGGCGCTTTTGTCTTAGCTGATGAGCGTGCATCAGCACGCCGTGAAAGCTGTTGGTCTTGAGTCACGAGACTTTGCTCCTCGAATTCGGGAAGTTGCCGCTCGTCGGACTTATCGCGTTTAGCTTTCGAAAACATAACGTCCTGCCTCAATGTACCGCTCTGGGTCGACTTGTCTGCCATTGTAGATCACCTCGTAATGGAGGTGGGTTCCTGTTGATCGTCCGGTGTTCCCCATAAGGCCGATGACTTCATGGAGTTCGACCATCCTACCCGGTCTTGTTTTAATCGAGTTCAAGTGTGCATAGCGAGTCTTGAAACCGTTCCCGTGGTCGATTTCTACCGTGTTGCCATAGCCGCCCCGGCGACCGGCAAAGGTAACGCGCCCGGGGGCTGTGCTCACAATCGGTGTGCGGCGCGGCGCAGAGAAGTCGAGCCCATAATGCCTGGTGCGCACATTGCGTTGGAAGGGATCCCAGCGGATGCCATAGCCCGACGTTGTCCGGTGCCGATCAAGCACAGGCGTACCGATCGGCACGCTTTGGATCGTGGTGGCGAGCGATGCGAGATCGCCCAGGCTGTTTTGGACGCGATTAGCGGTCTGGAAGTAGGTTGCCGAATATTCACTCGCGATTTCGTCTTCGACCGGGATGAACGGTCCGCCCTGGCCGATCATGCTCTCATCGCTGGCTGACGCGAGCACTTGAAAGCCAAGCTCACTGTCGCGGCGACGGAGCGTGTTGCTCGCGCCCGTGTGGATCAGCACCTGTTCAAACTCTCGGATGGTCCGCATCATATCTTCTTCTAAAGATGCGAGGAGAACCACCTGGGTCGCCGATAGTTCGGCGGTTTGCAGGCGCATATCAGTAAGAATCTCATTCTCGATGCCCTCGGCCACTTCCTGGTCGATGACACTTTCGAGCGCTTCAAAGCGAAGGGCAGAGATCCTTGATTGCCGCGGGGTCGGCTCACGGCCCACCGGGTCAATCATGATGCGGTTCGAACCGTTAAGCTGTCGTCCACCAGGGGCACCAGCGGTGGCCAGGGCATCGGCCAAGGCGTTCATCTGGCTGTCGAGCATTGATTTGTTCTCAACGATCGTGCGCAGCGCGTCGTGCTGGCGACGGAGATTGCCGATGCTGGCTTCAAATTCGCGGCTATAGATGAAATTGAGGGATTTCACTTCCTCGATCGCGCTATCAGCGTTCTGCAGGCGACGGCGATAGGCGGCCTGTTCGTCGCGGCGCTGTTGGTCCTTGGCAATGATAATTTGCTCTTTGAAGACCACGTTGACTGACGCATAGGCCACCCAAAAAAGCGCGCCCAGCAAGATGGATGCGAACACGACCTGCGTGCGGGACGAAAGTTTGATAAAATGGACCACACCGTCGGAGCGGTGATAGATTTGACGTTCACGGAACAAATGTCCCAATGCGCGTCCCATCGATCCGTTATCTCTGCCCATACCCTATCCCGATTGCCCCACGACCTTTCGGCACGGTTCTTTGATCGCCGGTCGCCGAAGTTGTGACACTAACACGGACTCCTTGGTCATACACAAGGCGTAACGCGTTTGAGGTCGACAATTTCTTAAACCTCCCAGCCCTCCCGGGCATTATCGTGTCGGCATGCCACATTGGCGCGGCAGCTTGAGGGTCATGCCATGGCATCAATAGGGCATAAAACCTTGATACCAGTCCTCTGGGAGGGTGGCTTGACCGCGCGCCCACACATTAAAAGGAGGTTTAGGGCCCTGGGGGAAATAGCGCATCACAATTTTATGAAATGAGTTTTCGGGGTCCTGACCGGCCTGTTCACAGACGTTCATGAACCAGCTGACACCCGTGCGCACGTGACCAATCTCATCATTGTAAATACGCTCAAGAACGTCGGCCGAGGCGAGGTCGCCCACCGAGGTCAGCTTTTCAATCATACCGGGTGTCACATCGAGGCCGCGCGCCTCGAGGATCAATGGTGCGATCGCCAATCGAGCCATGACGTCATGGGCGGTCTTGCGGGCGGCGTCCCAGAGGCCGTCATGCGCGGGGTGATCGCCATAGGCGCAGCCAAGGCTAACGAGCCGCTCAGTAAGGAGGCTGAAGTGAAGGCCTTCTTCGCCGGCCACCTTTATCCAATCGCCAACAAAACGCGGGCGATCGGCATCGCCAATCCCGCCCGCAAAACGCAACGCCATGTCAGCCGCGAGATCGATGGCGTTCAGTTCAATATGCGCCAGCGCATGAAGCAGCGCGGCCCTGCCGCGATTAGAACCCAAACCGCGTTTGGGGACCTCTTGCGGCGGAACGAGGAGCGGTTTTTCCGGCCGCATGGGCCGGTCGGGCGGGGTCAGACTCGGGGAAAGGGAGAGATCAAAGCTCTCCCTCCTGGCCAGCACATCCTGCGCCTTGGACGCTTTTGCGCTGGCGTTAGGCTCGGAGAGGACACCGAGCAGGGCTTCGTCCCAGCGGCTCAAAGCTCTTGTGCTGCAGCCAGCACCGTCTCGACGTGCTTTGGCACGCGGACCTTTCGCCAGATCTTCCGAACCACGCCCTTTTCATCGATCAGGAATGTTGATCGATCGATACCCATATAGGTTTTGCCGTACATCTGCTTTTCGACCCAGGATCCGTAGGCTTCGATCACGGTACCGTCTTCATCGGAGGCGAGGCCGACACCGAGATCGTGCTTTGCGCGGAACTTGCCATGCTTAGCCACGGTGTCTTTTGACACGCCCAGGATCGATGCTCCGGCAGCGTCGAAATCATCCAACGCTTCGGTGAACCCAATGGCTTCTTTGGTACAACCAGGCGTGTCGTCCTTGGGGTAGAAATAAAGGACCAACTTACGCCCCTTAAAATCCTTCAAGCTGACGTCGCCGTCATCATCGGTGGGTAGGGTGAAGGCCGGCGCCTTATCGCCTTCTTCAAGCATGTGCGTCTCCAATCGCGTCAATGTCCACGCCAGGGAGGTATAGTTGCGCTTCGCAATCCGTCCACGACGTCATCAGGATGTCCTTGCTCGCGGATGCGGCATTGCCTTAGTTGAAGGTTCACCAGGATCAGATGTGTGCGAGCTCTTCTAAAGAAGATTAGCGAGCGTGGCCCTGAGCCGCGCATGGAGCAAAAAGGGTTCCTCACGATCTGCGTCGGCGGATGCGGGGCAGCCCTTCGCGCGTCTGCGGCTTTTGGTCTCTCAACGTTTCTCCTGCTCAGCTTCGGGCTGATCGTCACCGGTTTGCCCGCTGGTTCGCTGATCACGGTGGTGGGCGCTTTGGCCGAACATCGAGCGGGGATGGAACTCTCGGCCGAGGACGCGCGCCTGCGCATGACCGAGACCGGGATCAGTATCGAAACCGCGTCCTTGCACGCGCGTTCGGACAGCCAAGCCATCGATGCCGATGGGCTTTTGGCGCAGCTGCGCTTGAAGGGGCTATTCTCGTCGGCCACGCGCGTTGAGCGTATACGGATTGATCGAGTGAACGCCCTGGTGCGGCCCGGCACAGGCGCGGGAGCACCGCTTCTTCCCGTCGACAGCATCCTTGCGACGCTTTCGAGCGGTGCGGCGGGTCTTGTTGATGTTCTTGATGTCAGTGTGTCCTTCCATTCCGCCAACGACACCGACCCGGTCGTGCTTGACCGAGGGTGGCTCAAGGCAGGTCCGCAAACAGAGGGTTATGCGATTGGCGCGCACCTGCCGTTTGTTTTGGGCGACGAGACGGGCCTTGCGCGTTTTGATCTGGTCACGGCTGAAACCGGTGTCACGGACCTCGCGTTCAATGCAGAAGACGCCCCGATGGGCCCGCTTTTGACGCTCTTGGGTGTCGATGCGATGGATTTGAGCGGGGTGGTCGATGGCGACGTGACGTTAAGCGTCGATCAGGATGGCAATCCGCTCGCGGGCGCGCTCGATATCGTTGCGTCGCCGGGGGAGGGATACCTCGTCACCAACCCCTTCGGATTTGGCGAGAACCGCTTGCGAGCACGCTTTGCCGATGGCGAGCCCAAATTCGATATTTTAGAACTGGTGATCGATGTCGCGGGCAATCGTGGCCGGGCGACGGGAGAGGTGCGTGCAGAGAACCTTCTGCGCCCGGCGCATCTCAAGCTCGCCTTCAACGCGATGGGCGAGGATATTCATATTGATTTTGGCTCTTTTCTTGAGGGCCCGCTCGACATCAGTGTGGCAGAAGCGATTGGGACGTTCGATGCGCAGGAACGGCACTTGGATTTTATCCAGCTCTCGAGCGCTTTCTTCCGTAGCCGTCTGAAAGGCTCGCTGTCCCTGACCTTCCCCGAGGGCTTTGTGGGCAACCCGCGCATTGTCGCCGATGCTTCGACGCCTGGGCCGTTGTCGCCGCAAGAGGTGCTCGCCGGTTGGCCTGTCCCGGTTGCCGGATCAGCGCGGCGATGGGTGGCGAGGAACTTGAGCGCGGGCGATATCACCAATGTGAAGTACACAGCGGATATCCCGATGGGCGCGGTGCAGCCGCAAACACCGCTTGACGATGATGTGATGCTCTTCACCTTCGATGCGGACAACGCGACTGTTGCTTATCGCAGCACCATGCCGCCGATCACAAAGCTTAAGGCGAGCGCGATTGTCCGTGGCAACAGCTTTGATATTGATGCCGAGCGGGGCGAGGTTGCGGGGATCGCACTGAATGGCGGATCAGTCCGCATTCCCCGCTTTTTACCGGGCGGCGCAATCTCCACCTTTAATGGTCTGTTGGCGGGCGAGGTACCGGTGGTGCTCAACGCGCTCGAAGAAGCCGGGCTCGCACAGTTAAGCGACGGCGCATTTCCGCCGGAGAGTTTTCGCGGCCGGGGCAATTTCGATCTCACGGTCACCTGGCCGATGCGGACCAAACCGCAACCTGACTCGGTGATGATCACGGGTACCGGTGCATTCGCGAAAGGCGTGATAGATGATGTGCTGCCCGGCGTTGATTTTATGCAGGCGGACGGAACCATTCGCCTGACCGAGGAAGAGCTTCTCATTCAAGGCGAGGGACTTGTTGCCACCGCACCCACGACGTTCCGTTGGCTGAAACATTTTGATGGCGATGAGCGCACGGAACTCTCGGCCTTCGCAGAACTTGATCACGTCGCCGCTGATCTGGTGGGAATCCCGCTCCGTCAGTTCTTAAGCGGCACAGCGAAGACAACCATCACGGCGTGGGACTTGCGACCAGGACAGCCCCTGGTCGTCGAGGCCGATATTGAGAACACCGCGCTTGAGGTGAAAGAGCTTGGGCTTTCGAAACCGGCGGGGCTTCCCGGAACGATCGTCAGTTCAGTGACGCTTCCAGAAGAAGCCGATGACAATCGGATCGCGCTCGGTGACATCATCATCAGAACCCCGAGCGTTGAAATTGAAGGCAATGGTCTTTTCACTGAGGAGGGTGGCCTTCTGCGGCTCGATCTTCCCCGCTATATGATCGATCAGCAGTCGGATATGTCGGTCCGGATCAACACCGAAGGATCGCGCCTCAAGATCGAGCTTGCTGGGGCGAAGGCCGATGCATCAGGTTTTCTTGAAACGCTCCTCACGTCACGCGGCGGCGGTGAAGGCGAGGGCAGCGTCAGCGGCTTGCCGGGTGCGTCATCCCTTGCGGTCGACGTTGAGCAGATGATTTTACGCAATGGTGTGGCACTGAGCAATTTGGTGGCAACGGCGCAGCACGACGGTGAGAGCCTTGAGACCCTCGCGCTGTCAAGCACGCTTCCTGATGGCGGCCCCTTCAATGCGCTGGTCACGCGCGCTCCCGGCGAGCGGCTGGGGAGTGTGGACGTTGAAGTCGCTGATTTCGGTCAGCTGATGAACGGGCTCTTTGGTGTCTCCTCCATTCGAGGTGGGGCCGGCATGGTGGAGGGCACCACGATCCAAACGGGCGGCTTTCGAGGGCGGCTCGAAGTCGGAGAATTCGTCGTCCAAGAAGCGCCAATCATGGCTCGTCTTTTGGCGGTGGGCTCGCTTGATGGGCTCAACGATCTTTTGGGCGGAGAAGGCATCCGATTTAGCCAGCTCGACGGCGATGTCTGGATCCATGATGGGCAGGTGGGTTTGAGCGACGCAAAAATGATCGGCTCATCGCTCGGCCTTTCTGCGACGGGCATGGTCGACCTTGTTGAAGGACAGATCGATGTGCGCGGCGCGATCGCGCCAGCCTATTCCGTCAACTCCATCCTCGGCACGCTCCCTGGGATCGGTCAGCTGTTTGTCAGCCGGGATGGTGAGGGTATTGTCGCCTTCTCCTATCAAATCGTCGGCCCGATCGATCAGCCTGTGGTCACCGTCAACGGTCTTTCCGCGCTTACCCCAGGCATCTTGCGGCGCATGTTCGAACCGCTCGCTTTTCGTTCAAGAGAGACACGTGATCTTCTCGATGCAGCAATCATTGCCGCCGAAGAACAAAACCGTCTCGATGACGAAGAAAGCGATGGCGAGAGTGATGCGCCGAACAACTGAAAACGTGGACGAGGCTCATTGGCTGGTTCATGTAGCAGATACTCGATCACAGTAGAGGTGGCGCGGCCGTGGCGGCAGTTGCGACAATAGGTAGAATTTTCAAAGGGATGGACCGGCGGACGCAGATTTCCGCGGCGGTTTCGCTGGCCGCGGTTTTATCCATCCTCGTGCTCATCCTTTTCGGCCAGGATGTGCTCGGCCTCGACCAGCAGTCGATTGTTTCCTTTTTCGATTCCGTCGCGGGAAGTCCTTGGGCGCCGTTTGCCGTGGTTGCGGTCTTCGTCACCTTGGCCCTAATCGGGTTTCCCCAAGTGTTGCTCTACGCAGGGACCGTCGCCGTTTTCGGAGCGGCGCTCGGCATGGCCTATGCGTGGGCTGCGACCATAATCTCGGCGACGGTGACTTATTTTCTTGGTCGTCGGCTCGGTGCGCAGTGGGTGAAGAAAATTTCAGATGGCCGCGCCCAAACGATGATCCGTGTGATGCAAAACCGGGGTTTTTTGGCGGCGATGATTGTCCGCTGGACACCTTCGGCCCCCTTCATCGTTGTGAACTCCGTATGCGGTGCAGCGGCCATGCCGTTATGGAAATTTATTGCCGGCACTGGCATCGGGACCTTGCCCAAACTGGCGCTGATTGCCTTCTTCACAGAGCAATTGGATGAATTGGGACGCTTTTTAACAAGGGGCGATACAAGCTCGATATTAACCCTATTGGCGCTCGCGGCGGCATGGATTGGTTTCATCTTTTTTTGCCGCTGGCTCTATAAACGCCTCCGTTCCACCTCGTTGGCTGGCCTCGCGCCGCGAACCGAGATAGCGGAGCAAAAAGCATCGCTCGGTGACGAAGACGAAACCCGCCTTAATCTTAAATCAAAGGCTGGCTGATTAATTGTCACCACGTGTTGACGGCAGCTCGCCTATGGGAGGGAGGGCGGCCCCTCTATAGGGATTGGAATTAGGACATGCTTTCGGCCCTCTTTGGAATGCTCTCGGCTGATATGGCGGTGGACCTCGGAACAGCGAACACCCTTGTTTATGTGCGAGGCCGCGGGATTGTTCTCAACGAGCCATCGGTGGTGGCGATCGAGACCCGGCAGGGTCGCAAGATTGTCCGCGCTGTCGGCAACGAAGCGAAGGACATGCTTGGCCGAACGCCCGGCGCGATTGAGGCGATCCGCCCGATGCGCGACGGTGTCATTGCTGATTTTGAAGTCGCCGAAGCGATGATCAAACATTTCATCCGCAAGGTGCATAACCGCCGCTCCTTTGCGAGCCCACGGATTGTCATCTGTGTGCCTTCCGGCGCAACGGCCGTTGAACGGCGCGCGATCCAAGAGAGCGCTCTTTCCGCTGGCGCCCGCCGCGTGGACCTTATCGAAGAGCCCATGGCCGCGGCTTATGGCGCCCGTCTTCCTGTGGCCGAGCCGACAGGATCCATGGTCGTGGATATCGGCGGCGGGACGACCGAAGTCGCGGTCCTGAGCCTTGGCGGCATCGTTTACTCCCGCTCAGTCCGGGTTGGCGGCGATAAAATGGACGAAGCCATCGTCAGCTACATCCGCCGCGAGTTTAATCTTCTGATCGGCGAAAGCTCGGCCGAGCGGATCAAAAAAGAGGTCGGCTCCGCCACGATCGACGAAGAGTCGGCGAAGACGGTCATTCATATCAAAGGTCGTGACTTGATGCACGGCGTGCCGAAGGAAGTGAAAATCTCCGCGGCGCAAATCCATGAAGCGCTCAAAGAGCCGGTCACCCAGATCGCTGAGGCGGTCAAAGTGGCGCTCGAAGCCACCCCGCCAGAACTTGCCGCTGATATCGTTGATACGGGCATCATGCTGACCGGCGGCGGCGCGCTCTTGCGCAATCTCGATAAACTCCTCCGCGAAGAAACCGGCCTGCCGGTGTCGATTGCTGAGGACCCGCTTTCGTGTGTGGCTCTTGGGACGGGTGCAGCGCTTGAGAACGATCGGGCGATGCGCTCGGCCCTCAGCTCCGCAGTCTAGCCAATTTCTCACCCTTGGGACGCTTCGCTTGCGACCCGACCCAGGTTAGGAATGAGCGAATCGTCATGGAGCGGTTAACACCCCCTTCATGCCTCGCATGGCTATGTCGGCCCGCGAGGGAAGGCAGAAGCCAAGGAGCACCACGCTGATGCGCACAGCGTTGTTTTCGGCAGGACACGGCGACGGATTAAGGCGGTCGGAACGCCCACCGACGAGCCTTCTTTTTTTCCTAGCCTTTTCGATCTTTATGACGGTGTTCAGCCTTTACGGCGCCAATGCATCGGTTTTTGAGAAAGCGCGGGCGACGCTGCTTGATCGATTTGCACCGGTTTTTTCGGTGTTTTCTGGACCAGTGCGCTTTACCCAAAACCGGATCGGCGATATCGGCGATTACTTCGCTGTGATGGAAGAGAACCGGCAGCTCCGCGATGAAAACGAAGCGCTGCGTATTTGGATGCACCAGGCGATGGCGCTCGAACAGCGGGTTGCTCAGTATGAAGAGATGCTCGACCCGAAAGTCGTGCGCCCCGGTGAATACATTCCAGCGCAAGTGATCGCGGAGAACAGCGGACCCTTTAGTCGGGCCTTGATCTTAAGCGCCGGTGACAAAGACGGCGTCCGCAAAGGCAGTGCGGTGATCAATGGCGCGGGCCTCATCGGTCATGTGGTGACCGTTGGTCGCCATGCCTCGCGGGTGCTTCTTCTTACCGATGCGGACAGCCATGTTCCCGTTTATATCGATGAGGTGGACACGGAGGGCCTTCTTTCGGGCACCGCTGAGCGCCGTGCAGAGATCCGCCTTTTTTCAGGAAGGCCGAAGGGCGAATTGCAGCCTGGCATGCGAGTCGTGACCTCAGGCACGGGCGGAACCCTGCCACGCGGATTGCCGGTGGGGGAGGTGGTGCGCATCTCTGCCAATGGCGTTGCCACCATCGGGCTTTACTCCAGTGATCAGCGTGCGCACATGGTGCAAGTCGTCGATTATGTCTTCCCCAAGACGATTGAACCGATCGTCGAGCAGAACGAACCCGCGACCCCGGCGGGCCTCACAGAAGACGCGGTGGCAAGCGCCCCGGACGGGGTGGCTGCCGATGGATGATCGTCACTTTGCCAGCCTGACCACCGTCGGAATTGCGGCGCTGCTCCTCCTTTTGGGGGTGGTGCTGCTCCTCGTACCGCTCAACCTAGTCGGCGGGTTGGTTCCGACACCGCTTTTGCCGCTATGCCTTATCTTTATCTATGGGCTTGAGCGCCCAGAGAGCCTGCCGCCGAGCCTCACCTTTGTGATGGGTCTCTTGCATGATCTCTTGTTTGGCGTGGCGATCGGTCCTTGGGCGAGCGTTTATCTCTTGGTGCATGTTTTGGTCGTCTGGCAACGGAGTTATTTCGCTGGCCGCGATGTGATCGTGCTGACCACGGGGTTTGCCGCAGCCAGCGCTATGGCCATGTCGCTTTTCTGGTTTGAGATGTCGATCCTTTCGAGCCGACCCTTGCCGGTGCTGGCGGTCTTCTGGCAGTGGGCCGTAACGGTCGGCAGTTTCCCCTTCTTGCTCGCGTTGTTCCGCCGGTTTGCCGGTCGGCCACGCGCCAACATGTTGGTGTAGCGATGCGCGTTGAACCCTTTGACACCAGCCGCCACATGGCCTTCACCCGCCGCGCGACGATCATGAGCGGCGGGACCTTGGCGCTCTTTGGCGGGGTCGTTTTTCGGCTTTATGATCTTCAGGTTCGTCGCCACGATGATTTCCGGGCGCTTGCTGATGATAACCAGTTCAACCAAAAGCTGATCGTTCCTCTGCGCGGGAACATTTACGACCGGTATGGCTCCGTGGTGGCCACCAACGAGCAGGACTTCCGGGTGCTTGTCATCCCTGAGCGGACGAAAGATCTGCGCGAAACGCTGATCACGCTTTCAACCATCATGCCGCTCAGTGAACGAGAAATCATGTCGGTGATGGATAAGGCGCGGCGACAGCGCAGTTTTATCCCGATTGTGGTTGCTGATAATCTCGACTGGCAAACCTTCGCGGCTGTCAACTTTCATTCCACGGATTTAAGCGGGATCGTCTCCGAAGTGGGGATGGCGCGGTCCTATGATCCCGATGCCGGTGCGGCGTTCGTGGTCGGTTATATGGGCGCTGCCACCTCAGAAGATATCTCCCGTGCAGAGCGCGACGCGGAGACAGAAGAGCACGCTGAAAAGACTGAGCTCCTCTATCGGCAGCCTGGTTTCAAGATCGGTAAGGCCGGCCTTGAGCGGACCTTTGATGCGAGCCTGCAAGGTGAGGCGGGTTCGATCCGTGTGCAGGTGAATGCCCATGGCCGGGTGATCGACAGCTACCCTGATACGAGCGTTGAGCCGCTGCAGGGTCAGCCCTTGGGCCTGACCATCGATAAAGAGCTTCAGGCCAGAGCGCTCGAGATTCTCGCCGCCGATTATAATGAGTACCCGGAAGGAACGCAGGAGCCTCATCCGGTCTCGGCCTCGGCCGTGGTGCTTGATGTGATCACCGGTGATGTCCTGGTGATGGCATCGACGCCGGCCTTTGATCCCAACGTTTTTAGCCGAGGCATCGAGGCGAGCTATTGGCGGGAGCTCAATCAAAGCCCGCTCAAGCCACTTCTCAACAAACCGGTGGCAGGCAGCTACCCGCCAGGCTCTACGTTCAAACTTTTGACTGCCATTGCGGCGCAAGAAGCCGGTATTCCTCCGAGTACGAGGTTTAACTGCAATGGGAGTTTCCCCTTTGGCGGCAGGACAGCCACCTGCTGGAAAAAAGAGGGGCACGGACCGCTCGATATGGAAGGTGCGATCAAGCACTCTTGCGACGTCTATTTTTGGAACCTCGCCACCCAAGTCGATATCGATCATATTGCCGATGTGGCGCGCCGGTTTGCCCTTGGTGAAACCTTCGACTTGGGTATCGGGACGGAGACTGAAGGAACAGTGCCCTCTCGTGCGTGGAAGCGCGCCTATTACCGAAACGATCCACCGAACCAGACCTGGTTCCCAGGAGAGACTCTATCCGTGGCGATCGGGCAAGGCGCTGTCACCGCCACACCGATGCAGCTTGCCGTGATGAGCGCGCGCATCGCCACCCATAAAGTGGTCCGACCGCGGCTGGTCCGCGCCATTGGCAATCGTCTGATTCCTGAGCCGGTTTTCGATGAGCTCGGCGGCGAGATTGAACATATGGCGCCGATCCGTTATGGGATGAACGCGGTGGTCAACGAATGGGGCACGGCCGCTCGTTCTACGCTGCTGCCGGACTTTCAGATGGCGGGCAAGACAGGCACCAGTCAGGTCGTTGGCCTCAAACGCGATCCGGAAACCGGACGTCGTCTGCGTAATGAGGAATTGCCGTGGCGCCATCGCGACCATGCACTCTTTGTGTCCTTCGCGCCTTATGACAATCCTCGTTATGCGTGCTGCGTGGTGGTCGAACATGGCGGCTCAGGATCACGTGCGGCTGGCCCTCGGGCCCGCGACATCATGCGATCGGTATTGGAAAAAGACCCGGGCGACGGCATTCGTCATGACCTGTGGTCCGGCGGTTCGGCCCAGCGCGTGGCCCGGCTTGGGGGCGCGCGATGAACGCGATCGTCATCGAAGCGGCCAACCGCAACAAATTCCGCCAGCGGCTGACTGAGCTCAACCTTCTTTTGATCATTCTTCTGACGATGATCGCCTCAGCTGGGATCATGGCGCTTTATTCCGTCGCCGATGGGAACTGGACGCCTTACGCGATGCAGCACGGCATGCGCTTCACAGCGGCCATGGTTGTGTTGATTGGGATCGGTATCACCCCACTGAAATTCTGGCTCACCGTTGCCTATCCTGGCTATGCGGCGACCTTGGCGCTTTTGCTCTTGGTACCGATCATCGGTGATGTGAACATGGGGGCTAAGCGCTGGATCAGCATTGCGGGTTTTCAGCTTCAGCCCTCAGAGCTGATGAAGGTTGCCTTGGTGCTGGCTTTGGCGCGCTACTATCATGGGCTTGAGTTTAAGCGGGTTTCGACGATCTTGGGCCTTGTGCCGCCGTTGGCGATGATCGGTGCGCCAGTCGGCCTTGTCTTTTTGCAGCCCGACTTGGGCACAGCGATCCTTCTTGGCCTTTCTGGATTTTCCGTGCTTCTCCTCGCCGGTATCTCCTGGCGTTTGGTGGTTCTTGGCATGATCGCAGGTGTGGGCGCCGTGATTGGCGGGGTGCAGACGGGCCTTCTGAAATCCTATCAGATTGATCGGATCACCGCGTTTTTGGACCCTGACGCTGATCCGCTTGGTGCGAACTACCACCCCAATCAATCGAAAATCGCCATTGGTTCTGGCGGGGTTGATGGCAAAGGCTACATGGAAGGCACGCAAAGCCAGCTGGATTTCCTGCCTGAGATGCACACAGATTTTATCTTCACCATCATCGGAGAAGAGTTCGGCCTTTACGGTGCAGTGGTCCTTCTTCTTCTTTATCTTGGGGTCTTTTTCACAACCCTTCAGATTGCCATGAGCGCCAAGTCGCACTTTGGTCGGCTGATGAGCTTTGGCATCGCGCTGACGTTTGTCTCCTATGTGCTCATCAACACAGGCATGGTGATGGGCCTTGCGCCCGTGGTGGGCGTGCCCCTGCCGCTTGTCAGCCACGGCGGCACGGTGATGCTGTCGATGATGGCGGGATTTGGTTTGGTGATGTCGACTTGGATCCATCGGAACCAGGATACCCTTCGAACATCTGGGTTTGGGTCTTAACTCGCAGCGGCGAGGATCGCCTCGAAGGCGTCCCGCACCTTGGCAATGTCATCATCAAGATGAGAGAAAGCTGCCTTGGCTGCGTCCATGTCGCCGTCTTTTGCGGCGACCTCGATGGCCCGCGCGCGCTCTGCAACCACTGTTGCGCCCAAATTGGCCGATGATCCCTTCAGACCGTGGGCGGCCGCGGCGAGCGCTGCTGTGTCCGCCGCGTCGATGGCTGCCTTGAGTTGGCTCAAGAGGCTTTCGTTGGATTCCCAATAGGCATCGAGGATCGGGCGAACACCTTCTACACCCGCACCTTCAACCAGCATGGACATCTGCTCATCGTCGATCAGGTCACTCATAGAATGCTCTCTTCCGTGTCTCGCTCACCTTGAGGGTCTACCTAGGATTGTGGCCTTACACGAGGATTGCCAGGATAGCTAAAACGCCGTCTAACTTTCGTGTTAGAGTTTGTATCAGAGCGCGAGGGTAGGACACGCATGGCAATCACACGCAGCAGCGAAGACGAGCATTGGTCCGGACGGGCCGCTTTCATCTTGGCGGCGATCGGATCCGCTGTCGGGATCGGGAACCTTGTTCGCTTCCCTTATGTTGCTGGTGAGACAGGCGGGGGCGCTTTTGTCATCGTCTACTTATTCTGTGTGTTGGCCATCGGTCTTCCTGTTTTGATGGCGGAGCTCTTTGTCGGACGCCGGGGCGGGGGAACCCCAATCGATGCTATCCGCCGCTTGGCCGAGGTCGAAGGCGCTCCGAAAGCGTGGCTTTGGATGGGCTGGATTGGGGTGACCGCCAGCTTTTTGATCGTCTCGTTTTATGCCGTCGTGGCGGGCTGGCTTCTTTATTATGTTGTTTTCATGATCGGCGATCTCATCGGCGCGATCGGCGCGAGTGGTCTTGCGGCGCTAACGGCGCCGGCTTTTGTCGGCGACAGCCAAGAGACGATCACGGGAAGCTTTGGTCAGCTGCTGGCTTCACCGGGCACGATGATTTTGTACGACGCGATCTTTGTCACGATCACCGCGTTCATTGTGAGCAGAGGCGTGGCGGGGGGGCTTGAGAAAGCCGCAACGCTCCTGATGCCGATCTTTTTTGCTCTTTTGGTCATGCTGGCGATCATTTCGATGATCTCTGGCAACGCTGTCGCCGCTCTCGATTTTCTCTTTATGCCGAAGTTTGACGCCTTGGTTGCCGATTTTAGGGACGGCTCGATCCTGGTGACCGCCGTTGGGCAAGCGTTTTTCTCTTTGTCCCTTGGTTCGGTCATGATGCTGACCTATGGTATCTATCTCGGCCGCGATCAGAGCATTCCAGAATCGGCCACTACAGTGGCTGTGTCCGACACGTTGGTGGCTTTGATTGCTGGGCTCGCCGTGTTCCCGATCGTTTTTCAGTTTAATTTGGAGCCATCAAGCGGAGGCCTGGGGCTTCTCTTTGGCCCGCTCCTCTTGGCGTTCAACCAGATGCCGTTCGGCAGTCTTTTTGGGATCGCGTTCTTTGCGATGGCGGTCTTTGCGGCGTTGACTTCGGCGATCGCCCTTTTTGAAGCCGCCGCGTCTGTTGCCACTGGCGACAACACGCTTGATGAGGCAACCAGAAAGCGGCGCCGGGTCATCGGTTCTGTGATGATCGGTGGGCTGCTTTTTGTCATTGGTGTCCTGCATGCACTCAGCCAGGTGCCGCCGGACGTTGCGAACACGTTCTTCAACACCTGGCATCCCTTTGGCAGTCTTCCGGTGGTGGGCGACAAGACACTTCTTGATGCTACCGACAAACTCACCGGCGATATTCTCTTGCCGCTTGGTGGGTTTTTGATCGCGATCTTTGCTGGCTATGCCGTTAGCCAATCGGCGAGCCGCGAGGAACTCGGGTTTAAAACAGCGGCGGGTTATGCCCGGTGGCGTTTCCTCATCCGTTATGTCTGCCCAGGAATCGTCGGCTTGATCTTGCTCTACGGTGTGGTGATCGGACCTTTGCTGGCTGGATAAGCAACCAATCAGGACACAGCGTAACCGTCCGTCGCCTTGATCAGCGCATCGACGATGCCTGGTTCGCTGGCGGCGTGACCTGCATCGCCGATCATTTTCAGCATGCTCCCGGGCCAAGCCTTGTGAAGCTCGTACGCTGTCTTGGCAGGCGTGACGACGTCGTATCGTCCTTGGACGATGGTTCCAGGGATGCCCTCGAGCTGCGCGGCATTGGCGATGATCCAGTCGTCGTGCTCGAAAAAGCCACCATGGCAAAAATAGTGGTTCTCAATCCGTGCGAAGGCCAAAGCGAAGCGCTCGCCCGCAAAGCTGTCCATGCGCTCTCGGCTCGGCACAAGGGATACGGTCGAGCCTTCCCACACGGACCAAGCCTTTGCGGCTTCAAGCCGGACAGCGCGGTCATTGCTTTGCAGCCTTTTTTGATAGGCTGCCATCATGTCGCTGCGTTCGCTTTCGGGAATAGGTTTGACGAACGCTTCCCAGGCCTCGGGATAGATCCAGCTGGCACCCTCTTGATAGAACCAGAGAAGTTCGGAGCGCCGAAGCGTGAAAATGCCGCGCAGCACGAGCTCGCTCACCCGTGAAGGGTGCTGAAGCGCGTAACTCAGCGCCAAGGTGGATCCCCACGACCCACCAAAGACTTGCCACTGATCGACGCCCAGTTTTTGACGCAATCGTTCCATGTCTTCGACAAGGTCCCAGGTAGTATTCTCTCGCAATTCCGCATGCGGCGTTGAACGTCCGCAACCGCGCTGATCGAAGAGGATGATGTGGTAGCGCTCCGGGTCGAAATACCGACGCATCGACGGGGTCGAACCGCCGCCCGGTCCGCCATGGCAGACCACGACAGGTTTTCCTTCAGGATTACCACTTACTTCATAATAAATCTCGTGAACCGGCGAGACCTGCATCTGCGCGCGGAGATAGGGTTCTAATGGCGGATAGAATGATTTCAGGGCCATGGATTCCTTTACAGCGCAGGCGCGATCGTGGTTCTATGCCTCTTAACGCGGGTCCGAGCTTCGGCAATGATACGGTTTCAACCATCGTGTCACAGCTAGGTTCGTTCGCTTGGGGGCAAGGGAGCGACGTGCGGGTGTTGTTGCGGTTTAGTTTATTGGTGTCGCTTGCGGCCATGGCCACCGGGTGTGCCTCTGTTCAGCTTGGCGGCAGCGACGAGGCGCAGATGAACGCTGAGCCTGCGCAAGAACGCGAGGCGATGGCCGACGCGCTCGAGCGGCTCGGCACCAATCCCTGGCAAGACGATGAGGCCGAAAGCGGCGATGCTTTTTTGACCGTTCTTTTTGGCGGTTCGGGGCCATCGACCAGGGATGCAGCGAAATCCTATCTGAGCAGCCTTGAGGTCAGCGAAGACGCTAAGCCGTCTGCTGTGCGGCGGGATGTGGATCTCACCCTCGCGGCTGCGTGGCAGATGGTCGACGCAGGTTGGATCGCCAGCCGCTCGGTCGAGCCGCAGCCATCGGATGTTCGCATGGTGGAAGAGGCAATCACCGAGGCCCGCCATTGCCGCTTGGTCTATGCGCAGGCCATGAACCTCATGGCGAAAGACGGTCTCGATGTGGCGCGGGAAGACGTGATCTACGTCAAAGATGAATTCACCCGCGCAATTTTAGAGCTCGGGCGTACAGCCGATGCGCTGACCCAACAGATCAAAACCGCTGATCCTAATGCTGACGACCCGCGCCCATCCTTGGTGATGACGACATCGTATTGATCGCTCGACGGCATTTTTTCGTCAGGGCGCGAGCACTTCGCTGATATCAAAATCGCTGCGCGCTGATGCCACCCGAGCTGCAAGGATGCGCTTCTCGAAAAGATCGATGTAGCTTTGCGGCACGCCAGGAATGCCGCGCAGAGCCTGCAGGTGCCGCATCGATCCTTTAAGATCACCATTGCGCCACGCCAAAAGAAGATCGCGCTGTGTGTCCGCCAACTGACGAAATGATTTCGACGCTTTAAGGAAAGGGTTGCCGACCAGGCCGTAAACCCCTTCCGTCGGTGCCTCTTCGTGCCGTCTGACGACATCAAGGTCGAGGAAGGCATAGTGATGGCGAAGCTGTTCATAGACAGCCGCATCGGTCAGGATCGCTGGTCCGTAGAGTGACGATCGCGCCCGTAATCGCCCTGCGAATCCGACTGGGGAACCAAGGGCTGCGTAGCGATTGCGGCCACCAAGGCCTGCTGGTCCGGCAAAACACGCGCCGGTGCTGACGCCAATTTCGATGCGTCCGTCAGCGAGTTCTTCGAGCGCACCGCCCCTAGAGACGTGATGGCTCTCGGACACTTGTTGGCTCATCGCGCTGACATCGTCGAGCATTTTGAGCGCACAGGAACAGGCAAGCTCGATATGTTTTTCCTCTTCGAGCGGCACGTTCCAATAGCCAAGAAGCCGTCCGTCCTCGCCGTAATCAACGGTGCCTTCATGCTCTAAGATGGTGCGGCGGAGCCGATCATTGGCGCTTGCACGGAACAGCATGAAATCGCGTGGCCGTTCGGCGAAGCGTTCAATCAATGCGGGCGGAAGCTGGAAGGCGCAGGAAAGAACGGTGACGTCACGATGGACGCCGCGGAGAAGCCTTTGGCCGCCTTGGCTTTGCACTTTGCGCATCGCCTTTTGGGGGAGCGCGCCGTGGAACGCGCCTCTGAGGGCGTCATCTCGCAAGATCATGTTGGTGAGAACGGTCGCGCCGACCGCCATGGGCCCGCCTGCGGTCGCCATCAAACCGGGGATCGGATCGATCAGCATGCCCGACGACCGGTAGACGAAAAAGGGGATCAAAAAGCTTGCGACCAGCAACACGCCATTGATCGCGATGGCGAGCGCCGAGGGGAGAAAGAGGACCGCGACGACGGCGATCGCGCCGGCAAGGATCGCGCCGAAGGCTTCGGCAAAGCCCACCCAATCGGGTCGAATCGCCACCTCGCCTTGCATCAATTGCTCAGCAAAAAGAGCATGTATGTTAGCAACGGGGAGCTCGCCGCGGGATGTGCGTTTGATCCCTTCACCCGACAATACCTCACCGATGAAGACGTGCTTGTCCTTAAGGGATCGGGTCCATGTTTCAGGATCATCCAGCACCCGCCAGGCCGGAATAGTCGAGACACTGATCAGCTGTGGCCAGAGAAGCCTCAGCTCGCCGCGCCTATCGAGCGGTATGGCCTCATTCTCGTCGATTTTGAGCGCCGCCGGCGGACGGCCACTGGTGCTGATGGCGTTTTGTTCGAGCTCCAGCTGAACCGGCCGACCCGCCGCACTCAGCGCCGCTAAACCGGCATTGGCCGTTGGCCTGTCTCCAACGGCGTAGATCGGCGCAGCGCGGCGGACGACACCATCGGGATCCCGCGGGAGCCCCACAACGACGGGCACACCGCTTTCATCGAGTTCGGTGGAGAGTTCCTGATTGCCCAGCACCGCAGGAAGCGCAGCCGCCAGACTTCCCTCAATATTGAGCCATGAGGCCTGGTTTCGGTCGATCCGTGCCCAGCGCACCGGCCGGCCCGCTGGCTCAACCCGGCCCGCAACCCCGAGCCCAATATCGCCGCCAGCGACGGCGCGGGCGAGAACCAAATCATTCGACGGGAGAAGCGAGATGGCTGCCAAGGGATCGCCTTGCTGCGCCGCTGACGGAACCGTGAGCCAACGCCGCACCAGAACATCGGGTGATAACGGGTCTTCGCCTGAAACCGGCACCGTCAAGGTCACGGATGCTGCACCGGCGGCTTCGGCGGCATCGATGATCCCGGCATAAGCGCTGCGTGGCCAGGGCCAAGCGCCAAGGCGCTCTGCGCTCTCCTCATCAATGAGGATCGTCGCGGTCATGCTGTCTTCGACCGGGGGCCGAGGCGCGAGCCTGGTTAGCACATCAAAGAAGAATTCCCGCGGTGAGCGGCCGACGGCGTCGGCCGTCAAGAGACCTGCACCGGCAATCAGAAGGACCACAACGGCTGGGCTCAGCAGCAGCAAGCGGAGCCTTTGTTCCTGTCGCTGTTCGAACACGCTTCAATTCCTTAACGTTTTCGCTTGGCGCCAGAGGCTCTGGCATTGATACTATCACAGCCCAAATGGGTGTCTGGTCGTTTTATGCGCTGTTCAGCTTGCTTTGGCATGCTTCGCGTAAAATGCGAGCTAAGGTAAACAATCGGGCTTTCCACAAAGATGACCCAAGCGGGCTACACTGTTGCGACGGCGGATCCACCGAGCCTGAAGGCTCATGGCCGATGGACCATTGCTGAGGGCATCACCGGGCTTGATCGGGACATCCGACGGTTCGCCGCCACCACACTCGATAAGCCTCTAAGCATTGATATGAGCGGTGTCGAGGCGCTCGACACCTCAGGCGCGATGATCCTCCAGCGCACGATGAAAGCGTGCGGCGCACGCCATGTGGAAGGCGAACCGCTGCACGGTTTCGCCAATGTCGAGGAGCACCACCGGGTCCTGTTGGAGCAAGCGGCGGGGAGTTTGGTTTCCTGCGAAGTCGAACGCCGTCCCAACTCTTTTCTCATGGTGCTTGAACGGGTTGGCCGCGGCGCCGAAAATGTCGTCGACGAAGCGCTTCATATTCTGAGTTTCGTCGGCGCGGTCGTGGCCAGGCTCGCCGACACAGCCAGGCATCCCACACGGTTCCGGCCCACCTCGGTGATCCATCACTTTGAGACCGCTGGGTTCAATGCGATTTTGATCGTCGGTCTCATGTCGTTCCTCATTGGGGCGGTGGTCGCTTTTATGGGCGCGACGGTCCTTAAAGAGTTTGGTGCGGAAGTCTTTGCGGTTGAACTGGTCGGCATTGCTGTTCTGCGAGAATTTGGTGTCCTTCTGACGGCGATCTTGATTGCCGGGCGCTCGGGGAGCGCCTTTACCGCCTCGATCGGCTCGATGAAGCTTCGTGAAGAGGTCGATGCGATGCGGGCCATGGGCATTGACCCGATGGACGCCCTAGTGGTGCCAAGGGTCTTGGCGCTCCTCTTGGCGGTGCCTTGCCTTGCCTTTTTTTCTGCCATGTTGGGGATCCTTGGCGGCTTGATCGCATCGGCCGCCTTTCTTGATATCCCTCCGGTCTTGTTCCTGGCACGGACACAAGAGATTGTTGTGATCGACAATTTCATCGTCGGTATGGTGAAGGCGCCCTTCTTTGGGTTCTTCATCGCGGTAATTGGCTGTTATCAAGGCATGATGGTCGAAGGCTCGGCCGAGGATCTTGGTCGCCGCACGACGATCTCAGTGGTTCAATCCCTGTTCTTGGTCATCCTCACTGATGCTTTCTTCGCGGTCTTCTTTTTGGAGATCGACTACTGATGACAAAGGAGAACGTCATCGAGGTCCGCGGTGTGCGCAACCAGTTTGGTGCGCATGTGGTCCATGATGATCTCGATCTTGATGTGCATCGCGGTGAGATTCTCGGCATTGTCGGCGGGTCGGGCACAGGAAAGTCGGTACTCTTGCGGACCATTGTGGGTTTGCGTCGCCCCAATGCGGGCACGGTACGTATCCTTGGGACGACGGTTGATCCGAACACACCGCAGACCGAAGGCATCAATGACGAGATTGGCATACTTTTCCAAGACGGTGCGCTTTTCAGCTCGATGACGGTCGCGGAAAACGTGATGGCTCCCTTGCGTGAGCATCTCGATATCTCGGACGTGCTTGCCGAGGAAATCGCGGGGATGAAGATTTCGCTCGCTGGCCTTTCTGAAGATGTCGGAAAGAAGATGCCGGCGGATCTTTCTGGCGGGATGCGCAAGCGCGCCGCCCTTGCGCGGGCCTTGGCACTCGACCCGCAAATCCTTTTTCTTGATGAGCCAACCGCTGGTCTCGATCCCATCGGTGCGGCCCGCTTTGACGAACTCATCATGTCGCTTCGCGACAATCTTGGGCTCACGGTCTTCATGGTCACCCACGACCTTGATAGTCTCTATAGGGATTGTGATCGCATTGCTGTCTTGGCTGATAAGCGCGTGATCATCAATGGACCTCTTGATGAGGTGCAAGCATCCAACCACCCATGGATTCAAGATTATTTCGGCGGCCCGCGGGGGCGGGCGGCGCAAAGCTCGTATCCTGACGAGCGGCAAATCGGATAGGGGAGAGGCGAGAATGGAAACCCGCGCTCATTACGTCCTGATCGGCAGCTCCGTGATCGCCACCTTGGTGCTCACCTTGCTGTTCGTGATGTGGCTCGGCAATGCTGAGCGAGAATATGACGAATACACCATTGTCTTTGAAGAACGGATCTCAGGTCTCCAGGTCGGTGCCAATGTTCTCTTTAACGGCATCAGGGTGGGTGAGGTCGACAGCCTCGCCCTTTCGGAGACCGACCCCAATATCGCCCTGGCGACCGTCCGTGTCGATGAAAACACGCCGATCAAAACGGACACCAAGGCTGAGCTAGAGCTCGTTGGCATTACCGGTCTTGCGGTCATTCAGTTTGTGGGCGGATCGGTCAATGAACCCCTCCTGAAAGCTGTGAGCCAAGAGCGGGTGCCCGTGATCAACGGCAGCGCCGGTGGCCTCGCCGCAGTGATCGAAAGCTCTGGCCCACTTGCTGAAAATATCTCGATGCTGGCGAGCACAGAGAATATCAACAGGATCAGCCGTATCATCGAAGACATCGAAACGCTCACTGATGCGTTTGCGGACAGCGACGAAGACATTCGTACAACAATTGAGAATGTCGCGGTCATGAGCATTGTCTTACGCCGGAACATCGAGGCACTCGACGAGAGTGTGGTGAAGATCAACCGGATTTTGGCCGCAACCGAAGGTCTGATCGCCGAAGACGCGCGCGACACGTTGCAAGGCCTTGCGGACACCAATCAAGAGCTCGCCGCTTTGCTGGCGCAGCTCAATGATACGTTCAATGAGAACCGTCCTGCGATCGATGCGTTCGCGCAAGAAGGACTGGGCGCCACGGTCGGCGTGATCGCCCAGGCCAACCGCGTCCTCGCCACCACCGAAGCCATCTTGCAAGAGTTTGATCGCGACCCTGCTCGCTTCTTGCTTGGTGAAAACCGTCCGGAGTCCCGCCCATGATCCGTTTCCTGCTTGCTTTAGGCCTGCTGACGCTTGGCGGCTGTATCTCTTTGGTGCCGCCGGCGAAGACATTGCCGCCGCGCTACACGATGACGGCCAACGACATTGCGGGACCGACCGGAGAGCCGCTTGACGTCACATTGGCGATCAATGATCCGCGTTCGGAGGCAGCCTTTAACACATCGCGCATCGCTGTCATGACTGCGCCGAATGAGATTCGGTATCTCCCTGATGCTGAGTGGGCGGATCGGGGGCCTCTTTTGATCTCGATCCTCCTTGAGCGGAGTTTTGAGGAACATGGGCGTCTTTTGGCGGTGAGTGATCGCGTGGCGTTGCCTGTCGCCGATTATGTTTTCTACACTGACATATCACAACTCCACCTCGACCGCTCGGCTGAGCCGCATGTGGCGCGCGTCAGCTATCGGGTGCGGCTTGAGAACCGTCGTGGACGAGTGATGGGCGCTCAACGGTTTGAGGCGACCGAGGTTTTATCCTCAAGCGATCCGCGCGCCGCTGCGCATGCGATCGGCAAGGCAGCGGCGGAGACCGCAGAGGCCGCTTCCGCATGGGGCATGGAGTTGATCGCTGCGCAGCAGTAATCAGCGGAAGTGGCCGCGGGCCGTGCCGACACGGACATAAAGTTGGCCAAGGGGAGAGCGGAGCATATCCTGGAGCGCACTCTCTGCCTTGGAGGAATCGCCGGCCATGATTGGTCCGATGAAGTCATCGAAGTCGGCCAAGAAAGCGTCTGCCGCTGCGCGAAACCCTGGATCGTCCTTTAGGCCTTGTTCCACCTTCGCCTTCAAAACGGCTTGATCGCCGTTCAGCAGCTGCTTGGTGAAGATCTGTCGTTCGCCTGCTTCGAACCGATCAAGGTCCTGGTGGCTGGGCACACCATAGAGGCTTGTTCGCATGGTCATGGTGAAGCGATACATCCGCATCATCCGTGCACGCTCATCCGGTGTGGCATCAACGGCTTCCGCGGAGGGGTCTTGCGACGCGCCAATATCGGGGAAGACTTGGCGTTCCACGGTGTCCAGGATTTTCCGCCAAGAGTTCCCGAGCGAGCCCGACGCCCCCTCGCGCTGGGCCAATTTGTCGTTCTGTTCAGCGAGGCTTCGTCCAAGATGATCGGCACGGTTTTTTTGCTGTTCGATCAGCTCACGGAGCCTTTGGCTTTCCTCGATCAAGGCGCGTTGCGCGTCGCCCAAACTGCCGGCATCGACAGGCATATCGTCGTCCTTGGATGCTGTGGTAGCTTCTGATGTCGCCGTGTGCTCTTCCATGGTTTTTTGGAGGGCTGCGAACTGTCCCGCGCTGCGTTCGGAAATAGTCTCGAGCCGGCCAATCTGCTGCTCAATGTTAGGAAAGGCTTCTTCTCCCTTGGCATTGCGATCAGCGAGAGCGACGGCAAAAGCTTCTGCTTCTTCGTTCATCGCGTTCGTCGCTTCGATGAGGGCCTGGCGTTCTTCCGCTAGGCGTGCGCTTGATGCGGTGGAGCCTTCTTGGAGGGCAGCGGTGGCTTCATCGATGGCGCCAACCTGTTCACGGATTTGTTGCTCAGCCGAGGCGAGTTTGGCCAAAGCGCGATCGACCTCTCCGCCCAAATTCTCGACATCGGCGCGCATCGCTTCGACGCGGATCGTCGGCTCTATCCGCCGCATCGCATCGCCAAGCTTGTCGGCGGTGGCTTCGAGCCTCAGCGCGGCGCGTAAAAGATAGCCGCCAGCAAGGACCAGCCCTGCATTGCTCAGTGCTAGGATAAAAACAGCGCCGGAATAGCCAAAGCCAATGCGCAGAACGCCGGTCGATTGAAGATGGGCCAGCGTGGTACCGACGGGCCAGGCAACGAGCCACACAAGAACGATCGCTGCAGCCAGCACTCGGGCTGCGATCCACACCTGGTTTGGATCAGGCAACCAACGGGGTTGGGGCGCTCCATCATTGTGGTCTTCGTCGTCAAACATCCGGGTGTCGTCGTCGGCGGAACGAAACACAGCGTCACCGAAGGGGTGTTCGGGGCTTTGTGAGGCTTCGTCCGGCAGGCTTGCCATCGACACGCTCTCCTCGTGCGGGATGGGAAAGGTCGCACGTGCTCAATCTTACGCATCGCTAGGCCGCAGTTAAGGTTGCGTTAAGCAAAAGATCGCCCAGGGGCTTCTTTTGGCGTTTCCACCCATGGACCTGCTTGCTTTCAGCGCCCTGCTGGTTTTAGCGACCAAGGCTCCATGGGTTTAGATGCCATCATTCTTGGCGGCGGGATCATTGGCTCCTTTGCCGCTTATCATTTGTCGCGCCGAGGCCTCTCTGTGGTTTTGGTGGATGATGGGCGAGGCGGTGCGACGGCCGCCGCGGCGGGTATGCTGAGCCCGGTCTTTGAAATTGCCCATGAACAGCCAGATGGGGCCTATCAGCGGATCCTTTATGACGCCTTGGGTCTATGGGATGCGGAAGCAGCCGCCTTGGCTGACGATCCGTATCGATCCTTTGGCTATCGGCGAGACGGCGTCTACGGCATTGGGTTTTCGCGGGACCTTAGGGACGTTCAGATCCTTTCGGCGAGCGAAGGGTTTTCCTCTTTTGCGGAAGCGCCTCGGGTTTGGGCGCAGGACGAAGGGGCGGTTGAACCCGAAGCACTTCGCGCCTTGCTCCGCCGAGAAGCACAAAGCGCCGGCGCCCGCATCGTCAACAGCCAAGCAATCCGCGGGGAGGGGGCGAGCGTTACCGTTGATGGCGAGAGGCTTGAGGCCGGGGTGTTGATCGTGACGGCGGGTACGGCATCAGAAGCCAGCGTGACCCCGGTGCGCGGCCGAGCCGTCTTGATGCAGCTTGATCCGCAGGATGACGGCGCTGTTCCAGCGGTTGTCCGATCACCCCAGGTCTATTTCTGTCCGCGCCGGGATAATCTTGTTTATGTCGGTGCCACGGAAGAATGGCCCGAGGATGACAACCGCGGATCCTTCAAGGCATTGATGGATGAAGCGCTACGCTTATTGCCTTGCCTCGAGCGGGCCAGGCTTATCAGTCAGTTCGACGGACTGAGGCCCTACGTTGGACGAGGCGGTCCGCGCATCGATTGGGCCGATGAGCGTGTGCTCGTCGCTTTCGGGCACCACCGGAACGGCGTCTTGCTCGCTCCTTGGACCGCTCAACGGATCATGCAGCTCATGGGACTTTAGCGCATCGATCGCTTGTTGCTCTTTGTAGGCCTCTTCCCAACGTTCCGCTTCTTGCCGTGCACGCACGCGCTCCCACGCCTGACGCCAGGGCTTTGGCCAAAAGTGGGTGACATTCAGCTTATATTTCCGTGTCAGGAAATTGCCTTTGCGCTTGGTTTCCGGGCGCAGGCGGTGGGCCAGGTTGATAAGGTCATCGCTCGCTGGTCCCATTGCGGTTTCCCGCGCGAGATCATCGTCCAAGGCAGGAAGTTTGGCGACCTCTGCGTCGAGCTCCTCAGCCTTTTCGTCCCAATCAGGGCTGCGAACAGCGACTTGCGCTGGGAGGAGATCGAGGACCTCGGCAATTTCTTTAGAGGCTTCCGGATCAGCCTTTGGCTTGGGTTTAGGCGCAGGGCGCAAGGGGCTTGCGCCATACCCGAGCGATGCGGCGGCGAGATCCGTCCGCATCAAGAGCCCGGCGCTGCTTTCTTCGGACGGCGCTTGGATATCGAGACCAGACGAAAGGCTGGGGTCGGACGCACCATCATGCGGCTCGCCAAAACTGCGGCTCAATTTGGACTGCATCGCTTTGGCGCCGCCATTCGGTGCGGGCGCGCTGCCCTTAAGCTCGGCGGCACGGCGCAGTGCATGACCTTGAAGCAATCTCTTATGCGCCTCAAACGGCCCCGGCTCCGCCGGGCTTTGATCCGCCTGCGGCGTTTCTACGGGCGCTCGCGGTGCTTGTTCGAAGCCTAAAATCTGCCTGGCGCGCGACGTGGTCAAAGGCGTGATTCCATCGATAGGTAGAGCGGGAGACAGCACATTAGCCTGAATCTGATGGAAGCCTACAGTCTTGAGGGCCTGACCTGCAGCTTCGTCCTCGGCACCAATCGCGGTGACGATGGCGTCTTTGCTTTGGGCAAAACTAATGAGCTCAGAGACCGACGTCAGGCTGGCGGTGTGGTTGTTGCGCGCGGCGCGGAGAAGCCCGCGGCCGCCGGTTTTCACCTCGTGGAACGGCGCGATCTCGAAGATATCAGCGACGTCCTCCGGCCTGCCCATCAGCTCAGCAACGAGAAAAACGCCCATCGCGCGCAATGCGGCAAAAATTGGTCGGGCTTCTTCACGATCGGATACCCGGATGGGGCACTCAAGGTGGAGTTTTTCCGGCAAAAGCGCTGTTTCATCGAGCACCGAAGCAATGAGTGCCGGGAGGTTTGGATCAATACAGTCCTTTGGAGCAAGATTGATCGAGAGCGCCGCAGGGCTACGCAGCGGCCAAGAGGCAAACTCGGTCGCGCCTCGCGTCAAAATCGCTTTGGTCAGGGCGTGAAGCCGATCTTCGGCTTCGAATGCTGGCAAAAATACGGCCGGTAGCATGGTGCCAAAGCGCGGGTGATCCCAACGGCACAGCGCTTCCACACGCACCAAGGCGCCATCGACGAGCGAGAAAATCGGCTGGTAGAGAAGACGAATCTGGTCTGAACCCAGTGCGTCGTCGAGTTCGTCGCTCGTCAGTGTTAGCGCTTTAGCGCCCATAGGGTTATCCTCGCAGCGACCCATCACGCGGGTCGCGATAACCCAGATAATTGAGATGAAACGGTTAACGGCAATTAAAGGTCTGCCGAAGGATTGCAGCAGATGGCGCTGCTTTTCAGTCTTCGAACTGCTCGCGTAAAATCCGCTCCTCGAGCCCCGCACCGTGGTCGAACAGAAGCGTCATCTTTTCTTGCCGATCGATCGAGCACGTGACCTCAACGGCGTTGCGCACTTCGATATTATCTGCAGTGGCCGAACACGAGCGAAAATCGGGATCCTGCACGATGAAGCTGACTTCGGCATCATAGGGCAGGAGGGCCCCGCGCCAGCGTCTGGGCCTAAACGCACTGATCGGTGTCAGGGCCAAGAGGTTCGAATTGATCGGCAGAATAGGGCCATGCGCTGAGAGATTGTAGGCGGTCGACCCTGCTGGCGTGGAAAGAAGGATACCGTCGCAAATAAGCTGACCCAGCCGCGGCTCTCCATTCACCTTGATCGCGATCCGCGCGGTCTGTCGTGTCTGGCGGATCAGCGAGACTTCGTTGATCGCCATGGCTTCATGCCTTTGGCCATGATGGTCCGTTGCCACCATTTTGAGTGGGTTGATCACGGCGCGATCGGCGGTGGCGATGCGTTGGGGCAATTTCGCGATGGTGCCGAGCGGGTTCATCAAGAACCCCACCGTACCGCAATTGATTCCATAGACTGGTAGCGCGTGGTGCAGCGTCTCGCGCAGCACCTCGAGCATGGTGCCATCGCCGCCAAGCGCCACGATCACCTTGGCCTCTTCGCGGGATGCATTGCCGAATGCATCGGTTAACCAAGCCAGCGCCTGCTGAGCGGCTGGGCGGTCATTGGCGATAAAGCAAATTTCGCCCGGCTCTGGTGCGTTGCGTTGCATGGACCCGAAAGATTGTGCGTGTGCGCGATGAAAGTCCAGTTGACGACCACGACATCCTTGCGCTTCGCCCAGGATTGGCCTATCCGCCTCGTCTTCCTCAAGGAGAAACTATGGCGCGCGTCACCGTCGAAGACTGCATTGAAAAGGTCGATAACCGATTTGATTTGGTGCTTTTGGCCGCGCATCGGGCGCGGATGATTGCCTCGGGTGCGATGCCTGAGGTGGATCGCGACCGCGATAAAAACCCAGTGGTCGCTCTTCGTGAACTCGCGGCCGACAAGATCACGTCGGCTGAGATCACCGAGGATTTGGTGACATCGCTTCAAACGCAGCTCGATGTTGATGAGCCGGATGAAGCCGAAGGCGCCGCCGCCGACAAGGCGGATCTCCCCGATCACGACACGGTCTCCGAGGACGATCTTCTCGAAGCCTTGCAACAAAGCGGGATGGCACCGCTTTCGCCGAACACCAAGTGAGCGAGGCTGCACGCGGCGTTGTGCTAGCTGTTGGGCTGGCCATCGCTGCGGGCGCACTGACTGTGTGGGCAGTGTCCGGGGTGACTTTCGGCCCGATCGCGGGATTTTTCGCCCTTTTGTTGGGATGTGCGGGGTTTGCGTCGCTTGCTCTCGTCGCCAGAGCTGCCAACATTAAAGGCCATGCCTCAACTTCCCTCGACGACCTCTCCCCAAGAGACAAACCATGACGAGCAGGCCACGCCGGCGCCGTCTCAGCAAACGGTTGGTGCCGTTTCGAGTGAGCCGCGCGCGGCGGAAGCGGTCGTTCCTTCAAGTGAAGCGCATCGAGGCGCGTCTGAGGATCTTTCGGGTGTTGCAGCGCCGGATCTCCCGCCGCCGCCGATAGGCAACGCGCCTAAGATTGTCCGCCAATATGAACTGGTGGATCGGGTCAAAGACTATGACCCCGACGCTGATGAGGATCTGCTCAACCGGGCCTATGTTTTTGCCATGAAGGCTCATGGCGGCCAGACGCGGCAATCGGGCGATCCTTATTTCACCCATCCTTTGTCCGTTGCCGCCATTTTGACCGACCTCAAGCTCGATCCTGTCACCATCGCCACTGCGTTGCTGCATGACGTGGTGGAAGACTGTGATGTATCGCTTGCGGACATTCAGCAGGATTTCGGATCAGAAGTGGCGCGCTTGGTTGATGGGGTCACCAAGATATCCAAGCGTGAACTTGCGCCGGATGCTGATGGTCAAGCGGAAAACTTCGCCAAGTTTATTCTGGCCACGTGTAAAGACGTCCGTGTGCTTTTGATCAAATTGGCTGACCGTTTGCACAATATGCGAACGCTGCATCACATCAAAAAACCGGAAAAGCGGCAACGCATCGCCCACGAAACGATGGAGATCTACACCCCCCTTGCACGGATCATCGGTATTGATCGGTTCAGGGAAGAGCTCGAAGATCTTGCCTTTTACTACCTCAAGCCTGCTGATTATGCGGCAATCACCAAGGGGCTCGATCGTGTTTCCCGGCGCTCTGTCCATGATGTCGTGGCGCTGTCGCAGAACCTTCGAGAGGAGATCGAACGAGCGGGCATCGAGGCGGAGATCTACAGCCGAGAGAAACGAGCATTCTCCGTCTGGCGAAAGATGCAGCGGAAAAAAGTCCTGTTTGAAGAACTGGCCGATATTTATGCCTTCCGGGTGATCGTGCCGACAACGGAGGAATGCTACCGCGCGCTTGGTGTGATCCACCAGAACTATCCGATGATCCCCGGCGAGTTCGACGACTATATCTCAACGCCCAAGCCCAACAACTATCAGTCGATTCACACCGCCGTCCTTTTGTCTGAGAACAAAGATATCGGCGCACAAAGAGTTGAGGTGCAGATCCGATCAAAGGACATGCATCAAGTGGCCGAACGCGGAATCGCGGCGCACTGGAAGTACAAAGATGCGACCACCCGCGGGGATGGGTCCGTCGAAATTTCCGGTGAGGGAAAATACAACTCCTTTGAATGGCTACGCCAAACGGTCTCTGCGCTGGAAAGCGGCGGCAATGTTGCTGACATTCTCGATGGCGCTAAGCTTGATCTATATAAGGATCAAATCTTCACTTTCACGCCTCGCGGACGGGTGATTGGTTTGCCTGTCGGTTCGACGGCTATTGATTTTGCATATGCACTGCATACGGATATTGGCGATAGTTATTCGGGCGCTAAAATCAACGGTATCGTCAGGCCGAACCGTTGGCCGTTACGGAACGGCGATATTGTTGAAATTTTGCGCAGCCGGAATGCACCGATCCCGCAAGGGTGGGAGCGTTTTACGGCCACAAGCTCGGCAAAGATCCGTCTGCGGAAGCGTGTCAAACAGCTAGCCGCTAAGGAGCAGCACGCTCTTGGCGAACGTATCGTTCGCAACTTATTCAGTGTCCAGGATGTTCCCTACTCACCCGACGCGGTGCGCGAGGCGGCCAAGAGGATGGGCTATCGCGGCCTCAAACCTTTGCTTGAGGCGGTGGGGCGCCTTGAGGTCTCCGACAATGAGGTTCTGGAAGAGGTCTATCCCAACCTGCACCAAACGCCTCGAAGTGAGGGAAAACCCGTCCAAGCGGGGGTTGATCTTGGACGCCGCGGAGTCTCGATCGAGGGCCTGGGCCGCGGCGCAGGCCTTGTGCTCGGTCAGTGCTGTCGGCCGCTGCCCGGTGAACGCATTGTCGGCGTCGCGGGCGAGGGACACCGGGTTTATGTGCACCGCATCGATTGTCCGGTCCTCGCTGAACAGTCAGAGGCGGATTGGATCGACCTTGCTTGGAAAAACGATCCCGATGCGTCCTTTGTCACAGAGGTGGTGATCACCGTGACGAACAGGACTGGCGCGCTCGGTCATATCGGCACGCTGATGGCAAAATATGAGGTCGATATCCACGACATTCACGTCGAAAACCGCGAGGTCGCGTTTTCGGACCTGCGGGTCGAGTTTGCCGTGCGTGATGCGCTTCATCTCAGCAATGTCATGACCGCGCTGCGCGGATCGGACTATGTGGTCAACGCAGAACGATCGGAAGGCACCGCATGAACAAAGACCAAGTCCTGGCGATTTTCGAGGAGTGCGGTGCGCTGCTCAAAGGGCACTTCATTCTATCCTCTGGACGGCATGCGGACACCTATCTCAACAAAGCCTTGGTTTCACGATTTCCGGGCCCGACGGAGACAATCGGTGGGGCGCTTGCTGCGATGATCGGCGAAGGGCTCCAAGAAAAGCCGACAGTCGTCGTTGCGCCTGCGATGGGCGCTATTCTTTTTGGTTATGAAACTGCGCGGGCGATGGATCTTCCTTTTCTTTATACGGAGCGGGAGAATGGTGAGTTCACCTTTCGTCGCGGCTTTGCTCTTGAACCAGGTCAAAAGGTGATTGTCGTCGAAGACATCGTCTCCACTGGTCTATCGGCGCGGGAATGCGTCGAGGCGGTGAAGAAGGCTGGCGGTGTTCCGCTCGCGGTGGCGTGCATCATCGATCGATCAGGCGGCGGCGCGGAACTCGGTGTGCCGCTTCTTCCGTTGGCAGAGCTTAATATCGCTTCCTATCCCGCCGATGATTTGCCTGATCATCTGAAGGACGTGCCAGCGGTCAAACCCGGTAGTCGAGGTCTTCAATGAGCGAAGGACCATTCAGCGGTGGCCTTCCCCGGGCGGAGCATTTGAAGGACGGTAATCCCGCCGCCAAAGCGCCGCCCTGTCGGCTGGGTGTCAATATCGACCACGTGGCCACCATTCGGAATGCGCGCGGCGGCGACCATCCGGACCCTGTGCGCGCCGCGAAGCTTGCTGAGGCTTGCGGCGCCGATGGCATCACGGCGCATTTGCGCGAAGACCGGCGGCATATCCGCGATGATGACATGGAGCGGCTGAAGGATGAGCTTGGCCTGCCGCTCAATTTTGAAATGGCTGCAACCGACGAGATGGTAGCGATCGCCACGCGTATTCGTCCGCATGCGTCTTGCCTTGTGCCTGAGAAGCGCGAAGAAAAAACGACCGAGGGCGGTCTTGATGTGGTGGGGCAAAAGCAATTCTTGGCGGCCCATATCGATAAACTCGCCTCAGCCGATATCCGTGTCTCGCTCTTTATCGATCCGGAGGAGGAGCAGATTCGCGCCGCCAAAGACTTGGGCGCGCCGGTCATCGAACTCCACACCGGCGCCTATGCCGAGGCGGCACGCGCCACCGACAAGCAAGCCCTGATCAAGACCTTCGATGACCTGCGCCGCGGGGCCGAGCTTGCGCATGAGCTCGGCATCGAAGTGCATGCGGGCCATGGTCTGACCTTTTTTAACGTGCAGAACATCGCCGCGCTGCCGCAGGTTCGAGAACTCAACATCGGGCATTTTTTGGTCGGCGAGGCGGTCTTCATGGGCCTCGACGGCGCCATCAAAGAGATGAAGCGCCTGATCAGCGACGCACGGACGGGGATGCTCCTATGATCATCGGCATCGGTTCTGACCTCATCGACATCCGCCGGGTGGAGAAGACGCTCGAGCGCTATGGTGAACGTTTCACCCATCGCTGCTTTACCGAGATTGAGCGCGCGAAATCTGATCGGCGGCGCATGCGGGCGGCGAGTTATGCCAAGCGTTTTGCTGCTAAAGAAGCTTGCTCAAAGGCGCTTGGCACGGGGCTTAGCCAAGGGGTCTACTGGCGCGACATGGGGGTGGTGAACCTCCCCTCGGGCAAGCCCACCATGCTTCTGACGAACGGGGCAAAGGCCAAGCTTGACCAGCTCACACCGCAAGGAAGGCAAATGGAAATTCACCTCACCATCACAGACGACTTCCCGCTGGCGCAGGCTTTTGTCATCCTCTACGCCGTTCCTGAGAGTGAGGCTCAGACCCTATGATCGACGATAAGCCTGGAAGCGGCATGAATGCTGCCCTGGAAGAGGCAATTGATGTGGCGCGGACCGTGGGGATTGCGGTGGGCGTGACGCTGTTTGTGCGGTTTTTCTTCATCCAGCCGTTCAACATCCCCTCGGCCTCCATGGAGCCGACCTTGATGACGGGTGACTTCATCCTCGTTGATAAGATCGACTATGGGTATTCGAAAGCGTCGTTGATCTTCCCGCTGACGCGTCTTCCCACCGAGGGACGGCTTTTCTCTGACGGTCCTGATCGCGGCGAAGTGGCGGTCTTTAAGAACGTCAATGATCGCAACAAGGACTATGTGAAACGAATTGTTGGTTTGCCCGGCGACACAATCCAAGTCAGAAGCGGTGTGCTGATGATCAATGGACAGCCCGTGACCCGCGAGCTTATTCCCGATGCGCAGACGACCTGTGCACGGGGCAATGGCATTCAGTATTTCGAGACCATGCCGGAAGGTGGGCCGACCTATGTCGTCCAAGAATGTGCCGGCGATCGTGGGCCGCTGGATGACACCCCGCCGGTGATTGTTCCGCCTGGGCACTATTTTGGTATGGGCGACAACCGCGATAACTCGGTGGATAGCCGCGCGCCTGGTGTGCGCTTTATCCCGCATGATCAACTCGTTGGCCGGGCGCGCCGCGTTGCTTTTTCTGTCGACGGAGACAAGGCCGCGTTCTGGCAAATCTGGCGCTGGCCCTTCGCCATCCGCTACGCCCGCATAGGCGATAAGGTCGATTGATGGCTCGCCGTAAGGCATCTCTTTCTTCCGTTGAGGCGGCCGTTGGCCATGTGTTTAAAGACCAAGATCTCTTATCCCGTGCGATGACGCATTCGAGCGTGTCAGCGGATACGGGGCGTGACCTGGAGCGCTTGGAATTCTTAGGTGATCGGGTCTTGGGTCTTTTGACAGCCGAAGAATTATGGCGCCGCTATCCGTATATGGCCGAGGGTGATTTGGCGCCGCGTCTCAATCAACTCGTGCGTAAAGAGACGTGTGCGGATGCTGCACGGCACTTTGGTTTGGGCCCAGCGCTTCGGATGTCGAGCGGCGAAGAAAACAATGGTGGGCGCGATCGTGACGCGATCCTCGGTGATGCCTGCGAAGCGCTGCTTGGTGCGCTTTATATCGACGGCGGCTTGCCTGCGGCGAAGTCCGCGTATGACCTCTATTGGGGTGAGCGCTTCGACGCCATCGCGTGCCAGCACAAAGATCCCAAAACTGAGCTGCAGGAATGGGCGCAGGCCGAGGGCTATGGGACCCCGGTCTACCAAGATGTCGCCCGCGATGGACCAGATCATGCACCCACCTTCACGGTTGAGGTGAAAGCCGGTAAGCTGCTGTCGGAGCAAGGAAAAGGATCTTCAAAGCGCGATGCGCAGGCAGCCGCAGCGTTGAAGCTCCTGAAACGGGAAGGGGTCTGGTCGAATGACTGAGGCGTCCACGCATTGCGGCGTGGTCTCGGTGTTGGGTGCGCCCAATGCGGGCAAGTCGACATTTGTGAATTTGATGGTCGGTGCGAAGGTGTCGATCGTCACCCATAAGGTCCAAACGACCCGTGCCCGCATCCGCGGTGTGTCGATGCATGACAGCACACAGATCGTGTATGTGGACACGCCCGGCATCTTTGCGGCCAAGTCGGGTCTCGATAAGGCGATGGTGGGGGCGGCCTGGGACGCGCTTTCGGGATCGGACGTCATCCTTCTTTTGGTGGATGCGCCGGCCTATCTGTCGACGATGAACGACGATGCAAGCGGCGCGGCGATGAAAGCGGCGGCCGACACCGATCGCGTGATCGAAGGGCTCAAGGCCCAAGGGGCTGAGGCTGTGTTGGTCCTCAACAAGATCGACCGTATGCCCCGGCCTCCGCTTTTAAGTTTGGCGGAGCACCTCAACAATGAGGGGGTGTTCTCTGACACATTCATGATCTCGGCGAAGAAAAAGCGCGGCACGGAAGATCTTCAGAATTGGCTCATCGGCAAAATGCCAGAAGGCCCCTTCCTCTATCCAGAAGATCAGCTCTCGGATATCAACGACCGGCAAATGGCGGCCGAAGTGACACGGGAGAAACTCTTTATGCGGCTGCATGAAGAACTTCCCTACAGCCTCACGGTGGAAACCGATCGTTGGGAGCGGACCAAGCGGGGCGAGCTGCGGCTTGAACAGACGATCTATGTTGACCGCGACAGCCAGAAGAAGCTGGTGCTTGGCCATAAGGGCCGGACGATCGCGACGGTGGGCACCACCGCCCGCGAGGAGATGCAAGAGATCTTTGGTGAGACGGTTCACCTCTTTATCTATGTCAAAGTCCGCGAGGGTTGGGCTGATGACAAAGAGCGCCTACGGAATATGGGTCTCGACGTTTAGTTGCCCGGCGACGTTGCGTTAACGCGGACGATGTCGCCAATGTCGGAACATCGCTGCGCCGCCTAAAAACAGGATCGCAGCCGACGGCACGGGCACCGCTTGGGCCTGAAAATTATCAAGGAAGATTCTGTCAGGGGCGAGGGCGTTTGGTGACGCGCCTGAGATCGTAAAGCTCGCAATGGCCATATCTGACACCACACCAACAAATCCGTTGATAGGTGTACTGAAGGTATCAAGCACGTTGTTGTTGGCGTCTAAGATGGTCAGTGTCGGGGCACCTAAGTCCACGTCTAAGATATCAAAGGCGAATGCAGAGACCTCGACGGCAAAAACGCCGCGAATACTGCCTACATTGTTGAAGGAAATGATCGATCCTGCATCGGTCAGTGCGCCTCCAGTGAAATTGACATTGTCCGGATTACTAGCCGCCGGGGTGTCAAAGTCGACCAAACCGGGAAAGTCACCGTCCTGGAACCCCGACAAACCATCAAAGTCGAGGCTAAAGGACGAACCCCCAGAAGCCGCCTCATAGTCGGCCTGAGCAGTGAACGTGGTGACCGTGGCGGCAAGCGCAAACGACCACGAGCTGACGATGGCAAGCGCGATTGCAACAGCGAGCTTCACGTGTGCCCCCATTCTTTTACGGGTTCCGCGAGCAGTGTACCCGAAAAGATCAACGGTTCAAAAGGGTTGCGGCCCCTTAAAGACCGTGACGCTTCTCAGCGATAAGTTGGCCGACAAAGTCGCCGCAAACCGAGAACAGTGAAATCACGGCGATCGCTGCGATCACGTAAAAGACCGTTCTGCGCACACCGACCCGGGGGTGTTTCTCCGTTGTGGCCATCGGAACCTCCATCCGTCTCAGACTTTATTGTTTGGAGAATGCTAAGCATAAATCGGGCCTTGGTGAAGTCCTGCGGTCAGTGCCAAGCGTGTTCGTATGGAATGGCGAGACGAAGCCCTCATGCTCGGCCAGCGCGCGCAGGGCGAGAACCACAGTCTGGTGACCGTGTTCACCAAAGCCCGGGGGAAAGCGTCGGCGTTGGTTTATGGTGGGCAAGGCCGCAGCAAGGCGCCGATCCTCCAGATCGGCAATGGCCTCGATGTCCGCTGGCAGGGAAAAGGGCCTGATGCCCTTGGCCACTTTGATGTCGATCTTTTGATCCCCAGGGCCGCTGCCACGTTCGGTGATCCCAAGGCATTGAGCGCGATGGCTGCGACCGCTGAGTTGCTGCTGCATGTCCTGCCGGAGGGAGAAGCTGCACCCGCTCTTTTCGCCGCTACCGAGGTGTTGTTCTCGACCTTTAGCGAGCGGGATATCTGGCCCGTCGTCCTCGCAAAATGGGAGTTGGGGCTCTTAAGCGCCCTGGGCGGCGGTCTCACCCTCGATCGCTGTGTGGCGACAGACCAGCTGCTCGAAGACGGTGCCGATCTTTGTTTTGTCAGCCCCAAATCCGGCGGTGCCGTCACCTATGATGCCGGGCTTCCCTATCAGGATAAGCTCTTTCCGCTGCCGCCGTTTCTCATCGATCGCGGTGATCCGATGCAGCAGGATGTCCGTGCTGCGCTCGAGCTCACTGGGCATTTTATTCAAGAGCGCTTGCTTCATCCTGTCGGTCGCGAGCTACCAGAGGCCCGGGTTCGGCTGATGGGCAGGCTTTAAGGACACCCGTGCAACCCTTCGGCAGATCGGCTAAGGCCTTGTCTCGATGACTTTTCATGTCGGTCCAATCCCGGTGGAGACGCAAGTGCTCCTCGCCCCCATGTCGGGGATCAGCGATCTGCCTTTCCGGCAGGCCGCGGCTCGCGCAGGTGCGGGCTATGTCGTCTCGGAGATGGTGGCATCGGAGGATCTCGCAGGGGCTCGGCCAGACGTCGTGTTGCGCGCAGCGCTTGATGACACCATCGGACCCAAGGTTATTCAGCTCGCCGGGCGGGAAGCGAAATGGATGGCCGAAGGCGCGAAAATCGCCGAGGCGATGGGCGCTGACATCATCGATATCAACATGGGCTGCCCGGCGCGCAAAGTGACGGGGCTGTTGTCGGGTTCCGCCCTGATGCGCGACCTCGACCACGCAGAAAGACTGATCCGCGCGACGGTGGATGCCGTGGCTGTGCCGGTGACGTTGAAGATGCGTCTGGGGTGGGACTGGCAAAGCATCAACGCACCAGAACTGGCTGAGCGGGCGAAGGCGGCAGGGATCCAGATGCTGACTGTGCACGGCCGAACCCGCTGTGACTTCTACAAAGGCACCGCCAATTGGTCAGCCATCCGCTCTGTGACCGATGCCACTGACCTGCCTTTGGTGGTCAACGGCGATATCGCGACAGCCTCTGACGCCCGTGCGGCGCTGGCACAGTCGGGCGCGACAGCGGTCATGGTGGGCCGAGCCGTGACGGGTCAATTGTGGCTGCCGCGGGCTTTAGATGAGGCGCTTACAAAGGGCGGTGATGTCATCCTGCCGCCTTTCCATGCGCGCGGGAGCATGGCGGTCAGCCATTACCGGGCAACGATCGAGCATTATCGTCATGGCCATGCTGGCGGCGAGGACGCAGGTCTGAGCCTTGGTATTCGGATGGCGCGGAAGCACCTCGCAGCGTTGATCGATGCCACCCCTGAATTTGATCGCGCCACCGCCAAGGCCGCTAAATCCCTACTCTGCACCCTACAAAACCCAGACGATGTGGCAGCCGAACTCGCTCGCCTCTTTGAGGGGTGTTACGAAAAAGTCGCAGCGTGATAAGAAATCATCACTCAACGGGAGATGCTGTTGCACCAAAGACTGCCCTCAGCGAAGGAGACGTTATTGGGGAACGGCAGGTGTTAAGCCAGCGCGACAACGGGCCCGAGGGCGGATCGACGGTGGGGCAGCCGTCATCCGCCCCGACTCTCAACGCTATTATTCTCGTTTTTGCTGGCCTGATGGTTGCTGGCACCTTTGGCTATGTCATTGCGGAAAGGGTCGTGACCCAGCGGGTCGAAGGCGTTCCGCCTCTGGTGTCGGTGATTTTCGCGAGCCTCTGCGCCACCGGCCTTATTCTCACGGTGTTTGTCGCCGATAGGCTTTGGGACCTTTACCGGACCCAGCGCCAACAGTTGAGCGGTGCACGGCTTTACCGGCGTCTTGCGTTGATCTTGAGCGCCGTTGCGCTTTTGCCCGCGGGCGTCGCCTTTACCCTCACTGGCATCATTGTGGGGCGTGTGGGGAACGAGTTTTTTGTCGAAAGGGTCGAGCAATCCTCCAGCCTCGCCCGCAATCTTGCCAATGCGTATACGGAGGGTGTGTCACGAGAAATGGGGCTAACGCTGCTCTCAGCGGAGCGCGATCTGGCGCGGGTTAAAGAGCTGGGGACTGATCCTGAAGTGAGCCCGATTGGCTATCGGCGATACCTTACGGGCCTCGCCTTCATTTATAATTTCAGTGAACTGACCCATATTGGACCGGATGGAAGGATCATTGTCCGTGCGACTGTGGGCGGGGTGGAACCGCTGCCGCTGCCGCCGACGCGGGATTTTGTGCCGCCCGGCGAGGGTTCTGGGCCGACGGTTCGTTTCGGCGCCATCCACGCGGTCAACTTTGATTCCTACTATGCCGTGATCCCCATGGGCCGGGGGGAGGGCGGCTATCTCGTCGGCTACAAATCCGAGAGCCCGCAAATCGCTAATCAGCTCTTGGCGGTGCGCGATTTCCGCGATCAAAACCGTGTCCTGCAAATCCGGATCGAGCGCCTGGGCGGCATCGCCAATATGGGCTTTATTCTTTTATCCGTGGTCCTCCTTTTGGCGGCGGCGTGGATTGGCCTTCTTGTCGCCAACGCGATTGTCGGTCCTGTGCGCCGGCTTGCGACGGCCGCCAAGGACGTGAGCCTCGGTGATCTCAACGTGCGGGTGGATGTGCACCCGCAGGATGGTGAGCTGGGTGATCTCGGCCACGCGTTTAACGACATGACCGCCCAGCTTGCTGAGCAGCGCGATGATCTCATCGCCGCGAACGAGGAATCCGAAAACCGCCGCCGCTTTATCGAGACCATGCTCGATGCAATCCCGGCGGGCGTCATCAGCGTCAGCCGGGAGGGAACGATCGGTCTTTCCAATCCATCCGCCCAGACCATATTGGCGACCGATGGAACGATGTTGCTGGGCAAGGACGTCACAGATGTTCTGCCCAACATCGCGCCGCTCTTTGATATGGCCAAAGCCACAGGTCGGCGGATGAGAGAGACGATGGAGTGGGGGCAGAATGAACGCATCCGCACCCTCATTATCGAAATTAATCCAGATACAGAGCGAAGCATTGATGCCGAAGGCTTTGTCATCACGATTGAGGATATCTCGGAGCTCGTAACCGCTCAACGGACGGCAGCTTGGGCTGACGTGGCGCGGCGTATCGCCCATGAGATCAAAAACCCGCTCACCCCGATCCAACTCTCTGCCGAGCGCCTTAAAAGGCGCTACGCCGATAGCCTTGCTGATCGTGATCGCGAGATTTTCGATCAGTGCACGTCAACTATCATCAAGCATGTCGGTGATATTGGCCGCATGGTGACGGAATTCTCTAGCTTTGCGCGGATGCCAGAGCCGATCATGGCGGTCTTTGATCTTCGCGAGCTCGCACGGGAAGCGATGTTCCCCTTTACCGTCGCCCATCCTGACATCACTTTTATCAGCACCATGCCGAATGATGAGGTGACCGTGCATTGTGATGGCCGATTGATCGCGCAGGCCCTGACCAACCTCATTAAAAACGCAGCTGAAGCCATCGCTGAGGCCCCAACCGAACGCTCTGGGCGGGTGGAAATTGAGGTGATGGCCGAGGCGCTGGGCAGTCGGGTGGAGATCCGCGACAATGGTAAAGGGCTACCGGTAGCCCTCAAACATCGCCTCACCGAACCTTATATGACGACACGCGAAAAAGGGACGGGTCTTGGATTGGCTATTGTGCGTAAAGCGATAGAAGACCATGACGGCAGCTTCGATATTCGCGACCGCCGCGATGGCGGGGCAGTTGCATCTCTCTTTCTACCAAACTTGCAATCCAGCGCGGTTCAAAGGGAAACATCGCTTCGACCCGTCGCAGAATGAAACAGGTAACGGACGTTCATGGCCATTGATGTCCTGATTGTTGATGACGAACCGGATATCCGCGAGTTGATCGCTGGGATTTTCGAGGATGAAGGCTTCGTCCCGCGCGTCGCGGCGAACAGCGATGAGGCGTTTGAGCTTGTCTCGCAACGCCCGCCCGCTCTTGTGATTTTGGATATTTGGCTGCAGGGCTCACGGCTTGATGGTTTGGGTGTGCTCGATGAGTTGCGCTCGCTGCATCCACAACTCCCGGTCGTGATTATCTCAGGGCATGGAACGATCGAGACGGCGATCGCTGCGATTAAGCGCGGCGCCTATGACTTTTTGGAAAAGCCGCTGTCCGCTGACCGGCTGATGCTGACCACGAGAAGGGCGCTGGAACGCGCGCAGCTGCAGCGGGAGAACCAGGCGCTTCGTAAGAAGACCCGTGAACTCTCCTTGGTCGGCCGCAGCCCACAGATGGTGCAGCTCCGTGCGGCGATTGATCGGGTGGCGCAGGCGCGTAGCCGTGTGCTGATCGAAGGGCCTGTCGGGTCTGGCCGAGAACTCGTTGCCCGCACAATCCATGCGCGTTCTGACCGATCCAACCAACCCTTTGTCGTTGTTAATTCGGCGCTGATGGAGCCCGACCGCATGGAAGAGGCGCTGTTCGGCGTTGAGGGCGAAGAAGGCCGACCACGGTCGATTGGTCTTCTTGAGCAGGCCCATGGCGGCACACTTTTGCTTCAAGAAGTCGGCGAGATGCCCGAAGAAACTCAGAGCAAGATCCTCCGTGTCTTGATCGATCAATGCTTCAAGCGCCTCGGCGGCGCTGTCCAAGTGAGTGTCGATGTGCGAGTCATCTCAACGTCGTCTGATGATCTCCTCGATGCGTCCGAAGAAGGCCGTTTCCGCAAGGATCTTTATCACCGCCTTTCGGTGGTCAATATGAAGACGCCTTCGCTCGGCTCTCGCCGTGAAGATATTCCTGACCTGGCGGAGTTCTTCCTCAAACATCTATGGGGCGGATCAGAGGAGCGGATGCCGCAATTGGGTCCAGAGGCGATGGCTGCCCTACAGGCTTATCACTGGCCTGGGAACGTCCGGCAGCTGAGGAATGTGCTCGAGCGGACATTGATCTTGGTGGGCCGGGGCGATGAATCCGACATCAAGGTTGATCAGCTGCCTGACGAAGTGATTGGGGCTGGTCCAGCGCTTCCTGATGGTCCGGAGATGGAGCAGATTATTGCACTGCCCTTGCGTGAAGCCCGCGAGCGGTTCGAGCGCGAGTATCTTGTTGCGCAAATCGGTCGTTTTGGCGGCAACATCTCCCGCACCGCTGGGTTTGTGGGGATGGAGCGATCAGCGCTTCACCGAAAACTGAAAGCCCTCGGTATTGGGACAAAAGAGGCGAAGGACAAAACCCTCGCCCCCAATTGATCGTTAGCTGAAGAGCTCGGTCAAAAAGGCATCAAACGCGGCGTAGGAACGGTCGCGGGCCGAAGCGCTAAACTGAAGACCGGCCTCCGGCATATTCGCCGCCTCATTGGTGAAGGCATGGGCAACACCGCCATAGGTGTGAAGCTGCCAATCAGCATGGCGCGCGGTCATCTCCTGGCCAAAGCTTTTGAGATCATCAGGGCCTGCCATTGGGTCATCAAAACCTTGAAAGGCGATGACCTTCGCTTTGATGTCGCCCTCGGCAAATGGATCAGCGGGCGCCAAAATAGCGTGGAACGCGGCGGCGCCTTTGATGGGGGCATGGGCGCGCGCCATATCAAGCGCGCATAAGCCGCCGAAACAGAAACCGGTGACGGCCACAGCGCTGGCGTCGACTTCTGGTTGCGCGCTGAGCACCGTGAGCGCGGCGTTCAATCGTTCTTGCAGCATCCCGCGATCTTGCACGAGCGGCGTCATCAGCTTTTCATTCTCTTCATTGTTGGCGCCGCGCACGCCCTTGCCATAAACGTCGGCCGCCATCGCAACGTAGCCTTGATCGGCAAGCCGCTGAGCAAACGCTTCCTCATGTTCGGCGCGGCCACTCCACGCATGGCAGACAAGCAGCGCGCCTTTTGGTGGGGACGAGGGGATAGCCAGCCAACCCTCAAACGTTTTGTCGTGAACGGACCATTCTACTGCGCGGGTTTCGCTCATCTCGTGCGGACTCCAGAGGACTGAAAATGGGGTGTCACTGCGCCCTTGATGCAGGACTGACAAGTCTCAGAAAGGAGCAAAAGGCAGCGGCGTCAGATAAACCGCGGCAGCAGCGCCCGCCAAAAACGGCCCGAACCGTATCTCTTGCTGCAAGCCTCCCTGATGGTGGCCCATGAGGTACGCCCCGCCAGCGAAGAGCAGCCCGGTTAAGCTCGCGAACAACACCAAAAACGGTAAGACCCAAGGACCGCACCAGATCCCCGCCGCGGCCATCAGTTTGACATCCCCGCCGCCAAGTCCTTCTTCGCCGCGGAGCTTGCGATAGCCCTGGGCAAGAAGGAAAAAACTCCCGCCCCCTAAAACGCCCCCGAGCAGCGCCTCGGTGATTCCAGGTCCGTATCCTGCTACCGCCGCTGCGCCGCCGATCAAGGCCAGCGGTAGCGTCAGTGCGTCGGGCAAAAAGCCCGTTTCGGCATCGATCACCGCGAGCACCAACAGGCCGAAGCACCACACGATCGCGAAGAGCGTGCGGGGCTCCATTCCGAGTTGCCAAAGGCAAAGAAATACGATCAGTCCACCCGCTATCTCGACACCTAGGTGCCGAAGACCGATGAGGCCTCCACACCGCCGACAACGCCCGCGTAAAATCAGCCAGCTGATGATCGGAACGAGGTCGAAGTACCGTATAGATTCTCCGCAGTGTTCACATTGTGACGACGGATACGCGAACCCTGAGGGCTTATCACCACCTATGGTGAGTCCCCAGGCCCTTGGTCCACGGCTGATCACAACATTTGCAAAGCTTCCAAGCAGCACCCCGACGACTGTTCCAAAGCTCATGTATAATATTGGATTTATTGGTGTTATGCCGGACATCCAAAAACCTAGCTCGACCGATGTGTGTTGTCATGGGCACACAAGCGCGATCCCTATCCAACCAAATTGTAAAAAACCGTGAGGCTGTCACAAAAGTTTCGCGGCAGGGTTCTAGTCCGGGGCCAATCGCGCGGCAACGTGCGTTCAAATGACAACCAGCAACGCCTTTCTAGGGGGCCAATCGCATGAAACTCTCCACCACTCTTCGTTCGGGTCTGTTGCTCGGCACGGCTGCCTTTGCTCTGGCTGCTTGTGACGGCGATTCAGAAGTTGCAGCACCTGGCGACGTTCTGAACATCTCTGTTACGTCGGGCTCTGACGGCACGGGCGACGGCACAGGTAGTGACGGTAACGACCCTCTGCTGGTTGGTGACAACCAGGTCGACTTCACCGCAACCGCTTGCGGTACCAACTTCACCGAAGGCACAGTCACTGTCGGTACCGTGAACATCACCGCATGTTTGCTTGACCCAGCGAGCGCTTCGACCAGCACCATCACCGTGGGTACAGACAGCACGGTCATCACTGGTACCGAGACCTTCGCGGCTGGTAACCTCTACGTCATCGATGGCCCAACCTTTGTGGGTGAGAACACTGTCGACGGAACGACCGTTGATTGTTCGGCAGCTGACACCGGCACGCTCATTATTGAGCCAGGCGCCGTGATCGCTGCGAAAAACGACGACGCGATTGTTGACACCCTCGTTGTTTCGCCTTGCTCGACCATCGAAGCTCAAGGCACGCGCATCAGCCCGATCATCTTCACGACCCTTTCGGACCTCGCTGACGCTGACGTTCAAGGCACTGACCTTGGTCTTGAAGAAGCAGCGTCGAACGGTTTCGTTGATGAAACCGGTGCTGTTTCCTTCGAAGAGTCCACCAACACCAGCCGCTGGGGCGGTATCGTCCTCAACGGTTTGGCACCGATCAACGACTGTAGCGATGGTAGCGCCACGGGCGGCACCGATGCATGTGTCGCAAGCGGCGAAGGCAATTCAGGCCTCTATGGTGGTTCTGACGCAGGCGACAGCTCTGGTACGCTCAGCTTTGTTCGTATCCAATACGCTGGTTTCCCCTTCACCGATGACAACGAGCTGAACGGCCTCGCGCTGCAAGGCGTTGGTGACGGCACGACCCTCGAGTTTATCCAGATCCACAACAATGCCGACGACGGCATCGAGTTCTTCGGTGGTACCGCAAACGTCCGCTTCCTCGTTGTGTCAGACGCTGACGACGACTCGATCGACTGGACCGACGGTTGGAACGGCTCGATCCAATACGCCGTTGTGGTTGGCGACGACGATGGTTCGAACAGCAACGACAACCAAATCGAAGGCGACAACGTCGGTGACGACCCTGACGCTGACCCACGTTCGTTCCCAACGATCTCGAACTTCACCTTTGTTGGTAACGGCGACGCAGCAGCAGGCGTCGGTAGCGACGGCGGCATCACCCTCCGCGCCGGTACAGCAGCTGTCATTGCAAACGGTATCGTCTCTGGTACCCGCGAGCCTGGCATCAGCTTCACGCAAAACAGCGCAGACGCAGACGTTATCCCTGAGTTCTTCTCAGTGGTTGTGGCTGAGACTGACCTCGAAAACGACGGCGCAAGCCCAGTGATCGGCGTTCAGGCTGAAGACGACGACGGCAACCTGGTCGGCAGCGCTGTTCCAGCAAGCTTTGTTGATGACTTCGAGACGACGACTGGCGACACCACGCGCAACAACGTCATCCTCGCCAACATCAACCTGATCAACGGTCTATTCCTCGCTGGTAGCGCGGACATCGACCCAACCTTCGGTTTCCCGATCGACGGTTCGGGTGACCTCAACAACAATACCGAAGACGATGATGTCGTGACGATCACCCGCCAGACGGTGGACCTCACGGTTGACGAAGAAGACTTCAACCCCTTCCTCCAGGTCGTCGATTATGTCGGCGCGTTCGATCCTTCTGTTCAGTCGGTGGCATCGAGCTGGCTTCGTGAGTGGGTCCTTCCTGTCGGTCTTCTCAGCGGTTCGGTTCAGTCGACCGTTGGTGACTGCCCAGCAGGCACCTTCCAAAACACCAACCGCTCGATCCCAAGTGGCCGGACGGAAAGCATCATCTGTACGCTTACAGGTACCCTCACCAGTGACGTGACCCTCGTTCCCGGCGTTCTCTACGAACTCTCTGGTTCCGTGTTCGTCGGCAACGACCTTGGCGCCGCTGCTGGCGGTACGGGCGTGACGCTCACAGTTCCTGCTGGCGTCACTATCTTCGCAGCTTCCGATGACCCAGAAGTTGACACGCTGATCGTCTCGCGCGGCAACCAGGTTTCGATCAACGGTACGGACACGTCGCCAGTGATCATGACCAACCTTCGCGATCTCGAAGGTGCTTCGACACCAGTGACCGGCAACTTCGACCGCTGGGGCGGTGTGGTTGTGAACGGCCGTGCACCAATCAATGCTTGTGCGGACGCTAGTGCCACGGGCGGCACAACCGGCTGTGAGAAGTTCGGTGAGGGCAATTCGGGCCTCTTCGGCGGCGCAAGCGCTGACGATAGCTCGGGCAACATCGAGTATCTTCAGATCCGCTACGCTGGCTTCCCATTCACCGACACGAACGAGCTCAACGGTCTTGCGCTCCAAGGTGTTGGCGATGGCACGACAGTGGACTTTGTTGAAGTTGTCGACAACGCAGACGACGGCATCGAGTTCTTCGGCGGTACGGTGAACGCAAGCCACATCATCATCAGCAACGCTGGTGACGACTCGATCGACTGGACCGACGGCTGGCAGGGTGCTCTGCAGTACGCGATTGTCGTGAACGGTGACCAAGGCAACGACAACGTGTTCGAGGGCGACAACCGCAGCTCGAACGCAGACGTCACGCCGATCTCGGTTCCTGTGATTGCCAACGTGACAGCGTCGAACATCATCGACGCGCAGAACGACGGCACGGCGAACAACGACAACGGCAACGATGACGGTATCGTCCTTCGTGCGGGTACAGATGGCCTGGTTGCTAATGCTATCGTGGTTGGTGTCCGCGACGACGCAACTGACTTCACCGATGCGAGCGTCAGCCCATCGCGGGCTCCTGAGCTCCGCTCGGTGTTCGTGGCAGACTTCGACGGTGCTGCCGCAGACACCGGTACCGGCGATGTCGACATCTTCACCACGGGTACAGACAATGTGAACGGCAACCCGACCTTCAGTGGTCTTGGTACGGACACGGAAACTGGCCTTCCTCTCCTCGCCACCGGTGAGGTGACCAATGCAGGTTCGACCATCGTTGGTACTCTTGCGGCCTTCTACGGTGCTGTGACGCTTCCTGCGGGTGTCACCGCTGCTGCCAAAGCGGCTGAGATTGAGGCCTTCCTCGACGACGTCAACTATGTTGGCGCGTTCGAAGACGACGCTGACAACTGGCACGCTGGTTGGTCGTTCTTGGACGAAAGCAACTAACGCCTAGCGCTTTGGGCCCGGGCGGACGGAATCTGTCCGTCCGGGTCTCTTTTTCAATTTTTTGAATTCCTGATGGGCTTTGAGGTTAATCATGCAGAAAAAGAAAGCACTGGTGTCATCGTCAGTGTTGGCGCTCGCACTCTGGGGCATGGGGGCCCCTGCTGTAGCGCAAGACGATGACGACGGCGATTTGATTGTCGTCCGCGGCGCATTTGTTCCTGACGAGAAGCGTTCAACTTCTGAGATTTCTAACCTGCTCGATGCGGAAGATTTTCAGAGAACCGGCGACTCTGACATTGCGGCGGCTCTTCGTCGTGTGACGGGTATTTCGATCGTTGACGGAAAATTCCCGGTGGCACGCGGTCTGAACGAGCGTTATTCCGCGGCCACGATCAACGGTGTTCCGCTGCCTTCGCCGGAGCCCCTGCGTCGTGCGGCTCCGCTCGACCTTATTCCAACCGATCTTCTGTCCGGTTCGCTCGCACAGAAAACCTTCTCACCTCAGTTCTCCGGTGAGTTCGGTGGTGCGGCCATTGATCTTCAGACGATTGCGGTGCCGACGGATAACTTCTTCACGGTTTCCATTGGTTTCTCAGGCGACACTGTCACCACCTTCCAAGATGGCCTTTTCTATAATGGGTCCGATACGGATCGTTTTGGTTGGGATGATGGATCGCGCGACCTGCCATCTATCGCCGATGCCCGTGCACGCGGGGACTTTTCGATCTCTGGTGCCGATGTGGCGCGTGCACTTAACGAAGACGTCACCGACCTTGCGGTGATCACGGTTGAAGACAACACACCAATCAACGGTGAGGCTTCGTTCTCGGTGGGCCGCGTTCTTGTCGATAATGCCACCATGCGTCTCGGAACCGCATTGGTTGTTGGTTATTCGAATGAGTTCCAAAACCGTGAGGCGACTGAGGTTCGTGACCGTGCGAACACGGATGCTTTGTCGGTCGGTAACCGCACCAGCTTCCTCACCGATCGTCGCGAGTACGAAGAAACCCGTCATACGGTCGAAGTGAACGCGCTTCACACCCTCGGTGTTGAGGTCGGTGACCACGAGATTTCCTTGACGTCCTATCTTCTGCGCAGCTCTTTGAAGCGTGCTCAGCTTGGTATTCTCGATCAGGGTACACAGAGTGAATTCTTTAACGAAGACGGCGGTCTTTTTGAGTTCACCGACTACATTGAGCGTGAAGTTTGGCAGACCCAACTTAATGGTGAGCACACCCTGGTGAACCTTGGTGACCTCCAAGCAAACTGGCGTATTGCTTACGGTGAAGCCTCACGGGACGCGCCCCAGGAACGCACCACGAGTCGCGATGACTTCACCCAAACATTGACGGGTGCTGACGGTAGCACGATCACGCGGACGTCAAACCAAGTGGTGAGCCGCCGTGGTGAGCTAAACGAGATCAACTTCTCTGATCTCGACGATACCAACTTTTACGCCGGCCTCGATTTTGAAAAGCCACTGTTTCTCCTTGATCGGGAGTTCAAGGTTCTGTTCGGTGGAGCGTATACGGACAAAGAGCGTGATACCTCACGTCGGCAATTCCAGCTTCAGGATATTCCGCGTCGGATCACTGAAGGTCCTTTGACCGGCAACGTTGATCTTGTCGGTTTGATCGAAGGCTCTCGGGTCGATGTTCTTTACTCCGACGATGTTATTGACCTGGGTCTCATCGAATTTCAGCCGATCTCAAACCCAGCGTTCCCAGACGAAAGTGAAGCTTCGCTTGAGATCTTCGCTGGCTATGCGTTGACGGACTTTGAAATTAATCAGTATCTGCGCGCATCGGTCGGCGCTCGTTTTGAGAGCTCAACCCAAGAGGCTGCGACCTTCTTGGCGGCGACCCCGGATAACGTGACGGAAATCGACGCGATCGAGGAAGACTACATCCTTCCTGCGGTTACTGTGACGTGGAACCCGCTGGGCAACCTTCAGCTCCGCGCTGGCTACTCAGAAACGATCACGCGTCCACAGTTCCGCGAATTGGTTCCGACCATTTTCAACGATCCTGACTTCAACGTCGGTATCGCGGGTAACCCGTTCCTCAAGAACTCTGAGCTGACCAACTACGATATCCGCGGGGAGTACTATTTCCGCCGCGGTGAGTTCGTCACCCTGGGCCTTTTCTATAAGGATATCGAGAATCCGATCGAGCGCGTCGAGCTCGGAACGGAAGACAACCGTACGACCTTCGTGAACGTGCCGTCGGCAGAGATCTGGGGCGTCGAGTTTGAAGCGGAGAAGCGCTTCGATCTTTATGATGTCGAGTTCCTGAAAAAGATCCCCGGTGATCTCTTCAGCGATAAAGAGCTCTTTGCTGGCTTTAACTACACCTACTCGGACTCCGAGATCGACGCCCAAGGCGATATCTCGCTTCCGAACCAAAGCACCTCGTCTCAGGAAGTGGTCCAAAACGGTGTTGGTTTCCTCGACGATGGACGCTCGCTTGTTGGTCAGTCGGACCACCTGGTGAACTTCCAGCTTAGTGTTGAGAACCCTGACACTGGCTTTAAAGCGACGGCGCTTCTCAACTATGCCAGCAATCGGATCCTGGCGGGTGGTACGCCAGCTCCTGGTGGTGCCCTGTTGCCTGAGATTGTTGAAAATCCTCCACTGACCGTGGATCTTCTCTTCTCGCGCGACTTTGAAATGTTCGGCGGCGTTTATGGCGTTCAGGCCAAGGTGCAGAACCTGCTTGGGGAAGAGTTCGATGTCTTCCGCGAAGGCGTAGACGGTGAGGAAGTGCCTTACTTGCGCTTTGATCGCGGCCAGGCATTCTCCGTTAGCCTCACCGCGTCGTTCTAGTGAGAACTGAAAAACGAACGAAAAAGGGCGCTTCAGGCGCCCTTTTTTGTGCATGTTGCACTGAATGGATTTTGCTTACTTTAGTCTAATCGTTAAGTTGTAGCGTTGGTGGGGAGTATTGCAGACAGGGGCCCGAGGCTCGCGCATCCTGTGCGCTGGCGCCGCTCGGAAAAAGGTCAAACATGTTGCCACAAGGACCAGCGTTCGCGGCCGATGGTAAGCGGACATCGCGGTCAGCCCAGGCGGCGGCGATTGCTGCGTCGGCCATGATCGCTTTGGCGCTGGTTGATGGCCTGCTCGCTATTTTTGGACCATTGAGCGGTTCCGACGAGATCTTCACCAACAGGCGAGGTGAGGTGGGAAGAGGCATCGATAGTGATCTCTCCGTGTTGCAATCATCCTTCCTCTTCGGACAGGTCTCAGCGGAGGCCGACGCTTTTGAAGCCATTGGCGAAGATCTCAAAGAGACGACCCTCAAGCTGACCTTGGTCGGTCCAACAGCTGTTCTTGAAGGGGAGGGCGTTCCCTCTGCGGTCATCTCCGTCCCCGGAGAGAACCAAAAGCTGGTGCGCGTTGATGAGGAGATCATACCCGGCGTGATGCTGAAGCGCATCGAAGAAACGAGGGTGGTGATCAGCCGTCAAGGCTCCTCTGAAACCCTTTCGCTTAAACAGCGCCCTGATCGCGACAGTTCGGGGATTAAGGTGCTCGAAGCATCCTTACCCGTTGCAAAACCCGATGTTGCCGAACCAAGCGACGGCCAACCAGTTCATGTCGCGGAGTTCGTTGAGCAGATGCCATGGATCGCATCGTTTTTGGAGGCGGAAGGAGTCGCCTCGTCTGACCGCGTCGTTGCGGTGGCGGGCCGCGACCTCCCATCCTCGACAGACGCCATTGGCCTCCTACTCAATGAAATCAGTGGACAGAGCTCCGTCACCGTCACATTCGTACGGGGCGATCAGGAATTCGAACGGACGGTACCTGTTGCCGCTCTCTTGGGGCAGTAGACCAGCATGCTTAAACCATTTCGCGCCGCTTTCGTCCTGATGCTGATGGCTGTGCCGTTGCCAATTGCAGCGCAGCCTCTTGTCACGTTGAACTACGAAAACGCCAATCTCTCTTTGGTGGCATCGGAAGTTGCAGAGCGCACGGGCTTCCAGCTGGTGCTCGACCCAAGCCTTCAGGGGCGGGCGAACATCATTTCGCCGCCCGGGATGGGTCTCACACCGCAGCAAGTGTGGGAGGTCTTTCTCGCAACGCTTCAAGTCAATAAGTTCACCGCCGTTCCAGCGGGCGACGGGGTCTATAAGATCATCCCGATCGAGCAGGGCGCGCGGGATTCAGCGCCGCTCGAGGGCAGCTCCGGTCGGACGTCGACCGTCACACGGATCATAGCTTTTGAACATATCGACGTGCGGGCGGCCGCCAGCGCTCTACGAGGTCTTGTCAGTCAACAGGGCCTTTTGATCCCGATCTCCGAAAGCAACGCTGTCGTCGTTGTCGATTCTGAAAGAAACATCGACCGTGTACAGGACGTCGTACGGCGGATTGATGTCGACAGCACCATTGTGAGGACATTTCTTCTCGATAACGCAAGCGCCGAAAGCGTAGCCACGACACTTCGCGCGATTGTGGGTGAGCGAACGGGTGGGGATGTTAATTCGCGTAAGCTTGACGTGATTGATGATCAGGTTACAAATCAAATTATTCTCAGAGGGACGCCGGAGCAAATTCAAGCGGTCGTCCCCATTATTCGTCAACTTGACCAGACCGGACGTCTACGCGGTAATTTCGATACGATCTATCTCAACCATGCTGACGGTGAGCAGCTCATTCCGATCATCAACACGCTGCTAGGCGGCGGAAACGAAGGTGCCGGAGCAACACCAGCAACCACGACGGCCAAGCCGACGATCAGTTTTCATAAACCCACCAACGCCATTTTGGTGAACGCTCCACTCGAAACACAGAAGACCATCCGCCAATTGGTGGCAAGGCTCGACGTCCAACGCCCTCAGGTGATGATCGAGGCGTTGGTTGTTGAGATCAACAACAACACCGCGCGGGAGCTGGGTGTTCAGTATCTAACGGGCGGCGACAACATTCCGATCACGGCGGCAACCTTTACGGACACGCAACCCAATCTTTTATCCGCAGCCGGAGCGGCCTTTTTCCTCACGGAAGACGACGGCGTGCGGGAATCCACCGAGACGACTGATACCGGCACTGTTATCGTGACCCAAGTCGATGACGTGGACGCCGATGTCGCCGCCTTATCCGGGCAGTTGGTCCAGGCCGCGGTATCGGACCTTTTGAGCTTTAATGGGTTTTTGTCTGGGTTCGGCGGGATCACTGATGACGGCGATGTCTGGGGGGTGCTCGTCTCAGCGATTAAATCCGACGGTCGTTCCAACGTTCTCTCCACGCCGCATGTGACAGTCCTTGATAATGAAACCGCGACTTTGCAGGTTGGACAAGAGATCCCAATCGTTACCGGTGAAGCGGTGGGTTCGGACTTTCAGGGCGGTTTCCGGAATATTGAGCGTGAGGATATCGGGAACATCCTCGAGGTGACGCCGCAGATAAATGAGGGCGATTCTGTTCTTCTCAAAATTAGGCTTGAGGTCAGCTCAATCGGTGCATTTACCACCGCATCCGATAGCATCATCACCAACAAATCCGTTGTTGAAACGGTGGCCGTCGCAGGTGATGGGCAGACCCTTATAATCGGGGGTTTGGTGGATAATGACCGTCGACGGACGGAGTCGAAGGTGCCGATCTTGGGCGATATTCCCCTTCTTGGCTTTTTCTTCCGAGGCTCGGAGAGCTCTGAGGAGGAAACGACGCTGATGGCGTTTATTCGCCCAACGATTATCCGAGATCGTGACTCAGCCGATCTCGTCACAGCCAAGAAATATCAGTTCGTTGAGGACCGGCAAATTCGTGCCGATGGCAATCGCCAAGGACCCTCGCGTTTGGAACTTCTTCAGCAAGAACTGCTTGGGGCCGCGGACTCGTTACCAGAGGAAGGGCCCGTCAATATCGACGGTGAGCCTGGTCCAGACGATGAGTGAAGCACTGGCCGACAGCGCATCTGGCGGGGCGCTTCGCTACACCTACGCGTTTGCTAAAGACAGCGGCTTGATCCTTCTTGATACAGATGGTGATGAAGCAGTTGTCGGCGTTCGGGAGTCGGACGACCCCGATGGTGCGCCGTCGCTATGGAGTCTTGTCGAGGCACGCCGTGCTGTTGGCAAGCCGGTGCGTTTTGAGAAACTGGCCAGCAAGGTTTTTGATCGCCGGCTTTCAGAGATATACGCCGCAGAAGGCCTATCGGCGGCAACCTTTGACGATGATGACGGGGTAGAGGATCTGTCGTCACTCGCCGAAGGTCTCCCTGAAACGGCGGACCTTCTTGATACAGAGAATGATGCGCCGATCATTCGCTTGATCAACGCGCTGATCGCCGAAGCCGTTAAGACGCGCGCGTCGGATATTCATATCGAACCTTATGAGTCGAGTCTTTCAATCCGCCTTCGGATTGATGGCTTGTTGCGAGAAGTCTTGAGCTTACCGCAGAAACTGACGCCGGTTTTGACCAGCCGGGTCAAGGTGATGGCGCGGCTTGATATTTCGGAAAAGCGGATCCCGCAAGATGGCCGCATCAGCCTCGCCATGGGCGGCCGTCTTGTCGATGTCCGGGTGTCGACACTGCCGTCGCGCTTTGGCGAGCGTTTGGTGCTGCGGCTACTTGATAAAGAGCATGCGCAGCTTGACCTTGATGCGTTGGGTATGCCCGAAACAATCCGGGAGCGGTTTAAAAAGGTCCTGTCAAAACCTAATGGGGTGATCCTTGTGACCGGCCCGACGGGTTCTGGAAAAACCACGACGCTCTATGCAGCGCTCACGCTTCTGAATGATCCGGGTGTCAATATTCTGACCGTGGAAGACCCGGTCGAGTATGCGCTTGATGGGATCGGGCAAACGCAGGTGAACACCAAGGTTGGGATGACGTTTGCAACTGGTCTGCGTGCGATCCTTCGTCAAGACCCAGATATCGTGATGGTTGGTGAGATCCGCGATGTCGAGACGGCCCAAATTGCTGTCCAGGCGTCGCTGACCGGTCACTTGGTGCTATCCACGATCCACACCAATTCTGCAATCGGCGCAGTGACGCGCCTGCGTGATATGGGGGTTGAGCCGTTTCTCCTATCACCGACGATTGCGGGCGTTTTGGCGCAACGCCTTGTGCGGCGGTTGTGCGAGCATTGCAAGGCACCCAAAACACCTGATGCCTTTGAGCGTGAGACGTTAGGGATTGGTGCGGACGAAAAGGTCACGCTCTACACGCCGGTTGGTTGTCCTGCGTGCAACCACACCGGCTATGAGGGCCGGATTGGTCTTTACGAGCTGGTCGTGGTCAATGATGTGCTCCGTAAACAGATTCACGATGATGCTGGCGAACAAGAACTCGCGGCCGAAGCGTTCAAAGAATCCGAGACACTCGCGCAGGCAGGCTATGCGCATGTCCGGGGTGGACGCACGTCATTGGCTGAGGTCCTGAAAGTCGTGCAAGAGGACACGGGCCGGTGACAGCGTTTCGCTATGAGGCTGTCGACGCCAAGGGCAAACGGCGCCGGGGGGTTGTCAATGCCGACACACTCCGCCGTGCACGGCGTGATGTGGTCGCAGCTGGCCTGACGCCGGTGAGCATCGGCGAGGCATCCGAAGGGATCACACTGCCTTTCCAAGGCGGCGGCAACGTACCAAAGCGGAAGGATGTGATTGCTGCGACACGGCAGCTTGCGATCCTGGTTGAAGCCGCGATGCCGGTCGAAGAAGCGCTCGCAGCGGTTGCGATGCAAATGGAAGGTTCGGGCACGGCGCAAGTGCTGACGTCAGTGCGCAATCGGGTGATCGAGGGGTGGCGTCTTTCGAAAGCGTTAGGTGAGCACCCGAAGGTCTTCTCGCAGCTTTATATCGGGATCGTCGCATCGGGAGAAACCTCGGGCGAGCTGGGTACGGTGCTTCGGCGCCTGGCCGATATGCAAGAGCGCAATCAGGCGATGGCGCAAAAGGCGCAGCAAGCGCTGATTTATCCCGCCTGTATCTTTGTCGTCGCCATTGGTGTCGTCTGGGCCCTGATGACCTTTGTGGTGCCGCGAATGGTGGAGCAGTTTGCCCGTATGGATGGGGTGAGCTTGCCGCTACCGACGAAAATCGTGATCGGCACTTCTGCATTTATCGGGGCGTGGGGATGGCTTGTTCTGATCGTTATCGTGGGCGCGGGGATTGGGTTTTGGTGGCTGCGTCGTCAAAAGGCGCCGCGTCTCATGATCGACCGTTTTATGCTCAAGGTTCCTGTGCTGGGTGGGCTGATGCAGGAACTTGATGCGGCGCGCTTTGCGCGGACCTTGGCGACGCTGTTTGCGGCGGGAACACCTTTGCTTGATGCTCTTGAGGGCGCGCGCCGGACACTCAGTAACGCCTTTATCGCCCAGGAAATCGGCGGCGCGGTGGTGGGCGTGAGAGAAGGCGCGGCTTTATCGATCGCTGTACGGCGCGCGGCCGTCTTTCCGCCAATCATGGCATCCATGATCGCGGCGGGGGAACGCGCAGGGAAATTGCCTGAAATGCTGGAACGCACGGCCTCTCAGATGGAAATGGGGTTCGAGACCGCGACCACGACGGCAGTGCGGCTTTTGGAGCCGGCCGTCATCGTGCTTCTTGGGCTTGTGGTCATGGTGATCGTGCTGTCGATCATGCTACCTATCTTGCAGATTAATCAGATGGCTTTCGGATAAGACGATGAAGCAAAATAAACGGAAAAATGCCCAACGGGGCTTGACCTTGGTTGAGTTGATGGTGGTGATCGTCATCCTCGGTCTTCTTTCCACCATTGTTGTGATTAATGTTCTCCCCGCGAGCGATCAGGCGGCGGTGCAAAAGGCGCGTTCTGACATCTCCCAGCTCGAAGCAGCGCTGGCGCAGTACCGGTTGGACCTCCAGTCCCTGCCGAACCAGGCGCAAGGGTTGCTTGCGCTTGAGGCTCAGCCCGATGGCCTTCGGCGGCCAGATCGGTACAGGCCGGGCGGCTATGTGAACAATGTGCCGGATGATCCGTGGGGTAACGCTTACATTTATATCTATCCCGGCGAGTTCGGCGAGTTCGATATTCTCTCCTACGGCCGTGATGGACGGCCAGGCGGTGAAGGACCCGATGCGGATATCCTGTCAGGGATGCAGTAGACGGAGCTTTTCGGAGCGTGGCATCACGCTCGTTGAGCTTCTGATCGTCATCACCATCATGGGGCTGATGGCGGGTCTTGTGGTGATGACGGTGCCGCGACCGTCACCACTTCAAAGGACGGCAGAACGCATGGAGCGCGAGCTTTTTGCGCTCCGTGATGAGGCCGTGGTGAGTTCTCGGGCAAGAGGTTTATCGGTCCTTCCTTCGGGCATTGCCTTGTTTGAAGCCCAAGACAATGGCTGGGTGGAGATTGAGACCTTTGCCGTGCCGCCAGTCCTCAGTCTTGAGTTAAAACAAGAGACTTCGTGGCAACTGCCTGAGCACCAAGACAAGCCGTCCTTCTCGCGGCGTCAAGATAATCAGCAAAAAGAGGAAAGCCAACAACCTGATATTCGATTTAGCCCGTTGGGCGAGGTCACGCCCTTCACCCTCTATATGCTGACAGCGACGGACGGTGTCGTGATTTCCGTCGACGACTTTGGCGATGTCAAAAGGCGCGGTTATGGCGAGCAGTAACCAACGCGGGCTAACCCTGATCGAGGTTCTGGTGGCCCTTGCGATTTTGAGCATGGCTGTGGGATCCCTCCTTGTGCTGCTGAGCCAGCACAGCCGAAACGCAGCGGCGATGGAGGAGCGGGCGCTTGCGCGTATCGTCGTCGAGAACGCACTCGTCGCCTATGTTGCTGCGTCAACCGATGGCGACGCCAAGGTCCTCGAAGGTGAGGAGGACATTGGTGGAAGGCAGTTTCTCTGGGAGATTGATCGGGAGGTTTCAGAGATCCAAGGCTTTGAACGTGTTGATGTTTCTGCGCGTCTCGACGGCAACCAGCAGATCATCGCAGGCCTCTCCACATTGCAAAAGGTGGTGTCCGATGAATGAGCGCGGCCTCACCCTTGTCGAACTTTTGATCGCGATGACGATTTTCGCGTTCGTCAGCGCAGCATCGATTGCCTCCTTTAACTTGGCTGCATCGGGTTCCTCACAGCTTCAGGAGGCAACTGCGCGACTGAGTGAACTTGAGCGCATGCGGAGTTTATTAAGAAGCGATTTTGCCCTCTTCACCGACCTTCGTGTGTACGAACCGGATTCGAGTGAAAGGCGACCCGCCTTCGTCGGCGGCGAATTGACGGACGATGTCATGCCGGACGCCGATGACGGCGAATGGCTTTTTGCGCTGGTCCGCAGCGGTTGGACCAATGTGGCAGCCGTCGAGCCGCGGTCGGAACTCCAAGCTGTGGGCTATTTGCTGATTGATGGTGACTTGGTGCGCCGCACACGCCCCTTTCTTGATGCGGCCAATGACACACCGCATCGTGATCAAGCACTTTTGACTGATCTCGATGCGTTCGAGCTCATGTTTTATTATGAAGGCGATTGGGACGAAGACTTAGAACTGGGCGCCGTTCCAACGGCGGTGCGCCTGTCGTTTCATCATTCCGTTTATGGCCCGATGCAGCATGATTTTTTGGTGCGGGGGAGTGAATGACCTCTTCCGTCCGTCAACAGCGCGGCGCGGCGCTCCTGACCGTGCTTCTTCTCGTTGCAACCCTTTCTGTGCTGATGATAGGGATGACAGAAGTCTTGAGCCGGTCAACCCGCCAGGCGGCGTTGGCTGCGACACGGGACCAAGCGTTTTGGATCCTCTATGGCGTCGAAGGCGCAGCGCTCGACTTTCTCGAACAGCGGGCAAGCACCCCGGGCGTTCCGGTGACGGCGCTTTTTGCGCAACCCATCACCATCCCGACGGAGTTCGGTGTGGCGACGATCGCTTTCCGCGATGGCACCAATTGTTTCAACGTCAACAGCCTCGTCCTCGCCGATGACAACGGACAAAGGTTCAACGCCGATGCAGCGGAACAGTTTTCCTTCCTTGCGAACGCGTTGGGCACGGATCGCACCACAGGCCGCGTGCTAGCGGCGCGTATTGCTGATTTTATTGATACCAATAACAACGCTGAGTCGGCGAGTTTTGAGGATTACGACTACCAACGCCGGACGGTGCCCTACCGCGCGCCGGGTCGCGCTTTGCGGTCGATATCCGAGCTAAGGGCTATCGAGGGCTTCACCCAAGAGGTCTTTTTGGCCTTGGCGCCGCATCTTTGTGCCGCGGGACTTGGCGGTGAACAGACGCTGAACGTGAACACCTTAGGCGCCGCCGATTACCCTTTGATCGCGGCGATGACCCGGGATGGTGTGCCGCCTCGAGTGTTTGAAACCGTGCTCCGCAATCGCCGTCAGCGAGGTTTCGAAAACGTAGAGGAATTTTTGAAGCGTGCTGGTCTAGAAAACGTTGGCGGCGTTGAGGATTCCGATGTCGCGGCGGTCTTTGGCGACCAAAGTACCCGCCTTCACATGACGATTACGGTGGTAGCGCCCATGGGACGATTGTCCATGACAAGCACGTTGGATCGGCAAAACGGCACGCTGAGTGTCGTTGAACGTCGCCTGGGTCAGGCCCTGTGACCCGTGAGCTGCTGATCGCGCCTTGTCGGCAGGAGGATGCTTGGCAGCTTCTTTCCGACGACGGGGGGCTGCGGACGTTTGCGGATATCGAGGCGGCCGCCGAGATGGTCGATCAAGACGCGACGCTCTGGCTGGTGCTTCCCGGTGATCAAGCAATCAGCCGGTCGTTGTCGTTGCCGATGCGCAGCGCCAGGGATGTGGTCCGCGCAGCAGGCTTGGCACTCGATGATCAACGAGCCTTGTCCGATGATGAACTCTTTGTGGCCTTTGGCCCCAACCGCGACGGGCAGCGCCAGGTGGCGGGGCTTGCGCGCGCTGATCTCGCCGAGGCGTTGGCTGAGATGGAAGCCCATGGGCTCGAACCTGATCTCATCACCGTGGATCACGCAGCGCTGAGGGTTGCGGAAGGTGAAACCATTGCTTGGGAGCGCGACCCATTGGTGGCGATCGCACTGGCCGAGGGCGGCTTCACCGTCGAGCCCGCCTTTGCCGATACTCTCTTAGGCGATGATCATAGCCGCGCAGCCGTTCAGACTAAAGATCTATTGGCCTGCCTCGATGAAGAGCCGCCTAATTTCCGCCGTGGTCCGTTTGCGAAGCGTCGGCCGCTGCCTAACTTTTCAGCCTTCCGTATGGCGGCGTCGCTGCTGATGGCGGCGTCGATGGTTTATCTCGTCAGTGTCGTGATCGAGGGTACACGCTATAACCGCCAGGCGACAGCGATGCGGGATGCGGTGGAAGCGGAGTTTAGAGCGGCGTTTCCAGGAACGCCGATTGTCGACCTTGAGCGTCAAATCCGTTCTCGGACCAATGGTGTGGTGGCGGATGGCGACTTTCTTCCGCTGACCGCTGCGTTGGCGGAGGTCATGGCCCAACGGGATGACACCAGCCTCACCTCGTTACGTTTTGGCGCAGAAGGGGAGCTTGCTGCCGAAATACGGTTCCAGGAATTTGATGGCCTCGAGACACTCCGCGATGCACTGAGCAATCGAGGCATTGCTGCACGGGAGGGTGGAGACGCTCGCCGAGAAGACGATGCCTATGTCACCCAACTGTATTTGAGGGGGGTCTGATGCGCGCTTATTTTGTCGGTCTTTCGGACCGGGAACGTCTCTTGGTGATGATTGCTGCAGGCCTTCTTGTGGTGATGGTTGTTCTTTTCGGCGTCATCAATCCGATCCACAGCTATCGCGACAACGCGCAGCGGCGCTTTGCGGAGGCGGAGCGGATGGCGGCCCTCACGGACAAAATTGCCGTCGCTGCGCAGCAGACACAGCAAAGCTCTGGCTCACTCCGTAGCCTCGTGACGCAACGCGCCAGGCAACGTGACCTCGTCATTGCACGGATTGCCGATGGAGATGGTAGCGTCGATCTGGTCTTTTCTGACGAGCCCTATGATGCGTTCTTTGAATGGTTGCAGGCCCTGACCGAAGACGATGGCCTCATCGTCCAAGAAGCCTTGGTCCGACCGGGCAGTCGGCCTGGTTCTGTGAATGCACGCATGACATTGGCAAGGTGATGATGCGCGCTCTCTTGATCACGAGCTTTGTCGCCACGTTTTTCATCAGTGGGCTGATGCGTATGCCGCTGGCTGTTCCGCTCGGTATGGCTGATCTGCCTTTTGAGAGCCGGGGGATCACAGGCACCGTGTGGGACGGTGAGATTGTCGGCCTCGTTGTTGAGGGCGAACCGGTCGGTGACCTGGCGATCAAACTAAGAGCGTGGCCCTTGCTGATGGGACGTCTTGAAACGGATGCGGCGCTTATTGGTCGCGGGATTGATGTTTCGGGACGGATAGCCATCAGTATTCGCACGATTTCGCTGGGCGGTGTTGAGGCCCATGTCGATCTTGAACGGTTGCGGTTGCGCGACACGCTCGGCCAGCGCTTGCGCGGACAATTGAGCGCCCAGGTGCAGGAGGTGCTGTTTGTTGGCGGCGCTTGTCGCCGGGCGTCTCTTTCGGCGAGCACCGATGCTTTGGCTGAGAGCCTCGGCGCTTTTGCATCAAGGGGCTTTGCGATTTCCGGTGAGGGCCGTTGTGAGGATGGTGCACTTCATCTTCCGATGTCCGGCGCAGGGCCCGATGCGGAGGTCGAGGTGATGCTCACGCTGACAGGGGACGGACAGTACAGCTCGCGCCTCGCTGTTATCCCCCAACGAACTGATCTAGGCCTGTTCTTGCTCAATTTTGGTTTCCGCCAGGAAGGCAACGTCTTTTTGACGGATCGATCAGGCAATGTGTCGGAGAGCCTCTAAATGCGTCTAACGTCGATTTTGCTCATGGCTTGCGGATTGGCGGGTTGCGCATCGAACGACGCCCAAAAGCGCTCGACTGATGCGAGCAGCAATGCATTGTTTGGCAGGGTTCAAACTGTCCAGACCGAGGCGCCCGATCCATCGCCGCTCGCCAACTCCTCAATCCCTAGCGGCCAATGCGGCATGATCCTATGGAGCCAAATGGGCGCCCGTACGGTCCCGATTTTTCGCTCGGTTGGCATCACCAAAGCGTCGATGACGGTGGAGCAAGAGCCCATCGATTTTATCCTGGCTGATCAGTCGGGCGTCATTCGGCTTGGCATGGCAGAGCAGCAAGACTTCGTCAGCGGCCCATCAAACAACGGGCCCGTTGGCGCAAAGCTTCGGTTTGAGTGGGGCCAAGCCTTCCCTGGCGGCAGTTACGTTCAGCGCGGCACGTTAACGGTGAGTGGTGCAGATGGATGGGAACGGGTCATGCCGGTTGCTGGCATTGCAGGGTGCAAAGCCTAGCGGTTCTTGGCACATAGGTTGGGTTGCCGCTTTAGACGGGGATCAATGACAGCTGGTCATTGCGCATCCGGGACCTCTCACGCCCATCATCATGCTGCCGGTGCAGGCGGTATGAAGCGCTTGTCCCTCGCTTTGGTGATTATTGTCGTCTTTGCCTTGGTTGAGATCATTGGCGGATGGCTCTCAGGCTCGCTGGCGCTTCTTGCGGATGCTGGTCACATGGTGACCGATGCCGCCGCCTTGGGCTTGGCGCTTAGTGCGCAGTGGTTGGCGCGGCGCCCCGCATCGTTGCGCTTTCCCTTTGGTTTTAAGCGTGCGCAGGTGCTGGCCGCCTTTGTGAATGGTTTGGTGCTACTGCTGATTGTCTGTGTTCTGGTGTTTGAGGCGTTTGGCCGATTTTCAAGCCCGACCGAGATCGACACACGCCTCATGCTCACCGTTGCCTGCATCGGTTTGGTCGCCAACCTCGCAGCGTTTGTTATCCTACATCCTGATGCGAGGCACGACGTCAATATCCGCGGTGCGATGCTGCATGTGGCTGCTGATATCTTCGGTTCAGCGGCGGCGATCGCCTCGGCACTGGTCATCATGGCGACGGGGTGGTTTGCCATTGACGCGGTTTTGACCCTCGCGGTCTGCCTACTGATCGTCCGATCAGCAGTCCCGCTTATTCAAGACACGGCCAATGTGTTGTTGCAGGCAGCGCCGCCGGGGCTTGATCTTGACGAGGTCCGAGAGGCCATCACGGCGCAGCCGGGCGTGCTGGATGCCAATGGCATTAAAGCCTGGCAGCTCACGCCCGGCGACAACCTTATCACCGTGCACGTGGTGGTTAGCGCCGGGTCCCTCCATGATGCGACGCTTCGATCGGTGAAAGGCGTGCTGCGCGACCAATTCGGGCTTACCCAGTCAACGGTACAGATTGAGGTCGAGCCCGCCCCAGGGCCCCATCAGCGCTGGGCTGAAACGTCGACGATCCATGAGCCTGCCGAGTAGTTTAGCTCTTCAAGGCTTTTCGTGCCGCAGGAAGAACAGCGTCAGGCGTATCCACAATGGTGATGGTTTCGCGCAATCCCGGATAGCCAAACCCAAACGCGTTGACCCGCTCAATGAGCTCCACCAGCGGGCTCCAATAGCCAGCCGTGTTGCAAAGGATGATGGGCTTTCTGTGCAGTTTAAGGTTCGCCCAGGACAGGACCTCAATCGTCTCCTCGAGAGTTCCGATACCGCCCGGGAGGGCGCAGAAGGCGTCGGCCTCGTCAAACATGCGAATTTTCCGCTCATGCATTGTTTCGACTTCGATCACGGGGATCCCTTCAAGAAGGCCCTCGGTCGCCGTGATGAAGGTTGGAATGATCCCCAAGACATCACCGCCCGCATCCCGGGCAGCGCTGGCGGTTGCGCCCATCAATCCGCGGTCGCCGCCGCCATAGATCAAACGAACACCGTCCTTGGCCGTCAAACGCCCGAGCTCGACCGCGGTGTCGGAAAAACTGGGCTCATTACCAGCTCGGCTGCCGCAATAGACGCATAGGGATCGCAATTCCGTCATCAAAACCTCCGTTGGCGCCGGTTGCGGCCCCTGCCAAGACGTAGCAGAACTCATTTTACGACAGGAGATAAGGGGCTCCCATGCGCGTTTTTGCGATTGCTCTGATTCTCATCGGTGTTGGTGCTGCTGTTTGGTACAGCATGAACCGAGACCGGTTACCGATTGAGCTCGAGGTGAGCGAAGAGGTTGAGGTTGAAGAAGAGCCGAGCATCATCCCGCCCACCTTTGACCTGGTTCGCGTCACGCGCGATGGTTTTGCAACCGTTGCTGGTCGCGGTGAGCCGGGCGGCGTGGCGCAGCTTTTCGCCAATGGCGAGCTTCTGTCTCAAGAACCGATCGGGTCAGACGGCACCTTTGCAATGGCAGTGGATACGCCGCTGGAGAGCGGTACGGTCGAAATGACCCTACGCCAGATTGCTGATGGTATGACGATCATCGGCGAAGAGTCGGTGATCATGTATATCCCTGAAGGTGATGATCAGGGGCCTGTGGTCCTCCGCACCACGCCCGGCGGCACGACCACGGTGCTGCAGCGGTCTTCGCCCATCGACCCCAGTCTTGGACCCTTGTCGATCGATACCATCGACTATGATCGCGAAGGCAATGTCATCCTCGCCGGTCGGGCCGAACCGGACATGGTGGTCCAGATCTTCGCCAATGGGCGGCCGGTCGAACAGACCCAGGTCGATCAGCGCGGGACCTGGCAAGTGACCGGGCGCCTCGCGCCGGGACGCTACACGCTGCAGATCGTTCAGCTTGATGAAGAAGGGCGCCCGAAATACGCCATCGAAGTGCCGTTTGAACAAGCGCGCCAGGAAGACATTGTCTTCAGCAATGGCAATGTGATTGTTCAGCCTGGTAACAATCTCTGGGTGATTGCTCGCCGCGCTTATGGCAGCGGCTTCCAATACACCGTGATCTACGAGGCGAACCAAGGACAGATCCGAGACCCCGATCTTATCTACCCTGGACAGATCTTCCGCGTACCGGATTCTGAAGAAGCCGACGGCGGCAACTAGGCTTGTTCGGTCGTTTTCAGCCTCGGTCGGCGGCTTGAAGGCCGCTAGCCCTATCTTGGCTGAGATCGCCGCTTGATTGACTGATAGGAAACAGGTGTGAGCGTCAGTGTCCGTCACGCATTGTCATCAGACGCCGCTGATATGGCGACGCTGCTTAATGACATCATCGCAAAAGGAGGGACGACGGCTTATGAAACCCCCTTTTCGCGTGAGGCGATGGATGCAAGCTATATCAGCTCCCCTGGCGTGATCTCCTGCCTCGTCGCTGTCGGTCAGGATCAATTGCTTGGCTTCCAAGGCCTTTTTACGCCCGAACCAGACGATCGAACACCGCTGGGATGGGGGATTATCGCGACGTTTGCGGATGGTCGGTATACGGGGCAAGGTGTGGGGCGGAAGCTCTTCGAGGCAACCCTCATCGAGGCGCGCCTGGCAGGGATCAGCACGATCGATGCCACTATCCGCGCAGATAACACAGGCGGTCTCGCCTTCTATCAGCGGATGGGGTTTCGCGATTATGACCGGCTGGTGGGTGTGCCGCTCAGCAACGGCATGTTGGTCGATCGTGTTCGCAAAAAATTCGAGCTCTAAGCGCATGACGGAACCCAGCCGGCCTTCTGGGCATATTGTTTCCTGAGCTTTTGTCTCAGCCGTCTTTGGGTCTGTTCATCCATATAAAGACCGGCTTGAGGGGAAACGCCCAAGCGGTGCCGGCGATCACATAAAACAGCAAATCGGTGGCCCAGTGGTCGGGGATAAAGTCCGCAATAAAGAGAACGATGCCGACGTACAGCACCAGCGCGGGCATCAGGCCGATGGCAGCGATCAGCTTCTTTTGGCGCGGCTCCATGCATTGAACTCCCGTGACGAAGAGGCCCCTTGGGCCAAGGTCTTGTTCGCGCCTATATGCGCGGCGTGAAAGAATTACAGAACCCCTCATCACGCCCTGTGGCGCTGTGGCTCTTCGCCATGGCAGGGCTTATCGCATTGATGGTGGTCATCGGCGGAGCGACCAGGCTCACTGATTCAGGGCTCTCGATCACGCAATGGGACCTCGTGATGGGGACATTGCCGCCACTATCCTTGGCCGATTGGGAGCATGCGTTCGCGCTTTACCGCGAGATCCCTGAATACACGCGGGTCAATGCGGGCATGACGCTTGAGGAGTTCAAGTTCATTTTCTGGTGGGAATGGGGGCACCGCAATTTGGGGCGGTTCATTGGGCTCGCTTTTTTCATCCCCATGATCATCTTTTGGGTGCAGGGGCGGGTGCAAGGCTCGTTGCGCTGGCGACTACCGGGGCTCTTCTTGCTCATCGGGCTGCAAGGGGCGATTGGCTGGTATATGGTGAGCTCAGGTCTCTCTGAGCGTGTCGATGTCAGCCAATATCGGTTGGCCTTGCATCTTTCGACCGCGCTTATCCTCTTTACACTCATTGTTTGGCAAGCGGTGGCACTTGTTCGGCCGCGTGGGTTTCTCGGCACCAGCGATCCGATGCTTGGCCGTCTTGCCTTGGCGCTCTTGGGTGTGTCATCGATCCAGATCGTTCTCGGTGCGTTTGTTGCGGGTTTGCGCGCGGGCAGCACCTACAATTCCTGGCCGCTGATGGATGGTCGTTTTGTCCCCGCTGGCTATTTTGGTCAGAGCCCTGCGTTTCTCGACCTCTTTGAACGCATTGAGGCGGTCCAGTTCAACCATCGCACCATGGCCTATGTTGTCGCCGCTGTTGCTGCCCTCTTTGTTTGGCGGGCCATCCGAGGACAGCGCCATAAGATTGCCGGCGCGGTCGGCGGTGCGGTGGCGCTTCAGGTTATCCTCGGTATCTGGACGATTGTCGCGGCGGTGCCGTTATGGCTGGGTCTCGCGCATCAGGCTGGTGCGCTCTTGATCTTGAGCGCTGTTGCCGTCGCGGTTTATGGCCTTACTGACCCGGCGGTGCAGGCGGCTCGACATCCTCAAACTGCGGACGTTCCAGCTCAGGCGTAAAGGCGGGGGCTGGATCAGTGGCGAACGGCACGCCGATCGCATCAGAAATGATCGGTTCGGCGGGTCTCTTGCTATCCGATGTCGGCGCGAGACCAGCGGCGGTGGCCGCGCCGCTCCACGGGATCACGTGAAGCGCATTGTTGTCGTCGAGCACCAAGATCGCACCGTCGCGTAGGACACCGCCGTAATTGCCGCCGGTCGCTTCAACCAAGCGAGGCAGGAGCGGCCTATCATCAGAGGTCTGCACCAAAAGGGGCGTGCCATTGACGGCGAGCATGCCGTTGACGGCGCTCACTTCAATGGCTTTGCCGCCTGAAGAAATAACAGGGCCCGTCACGATGTCTTGTGCCCCCATATCGGGTGCTTCGTCAGTGTCGAGAGCGGGTTGGGCGGCGCCATCGGTGAAGAAAAATCCCGACCCCGTCGCGTCGCAGCCATCGACACTGCCGGTCTCAACCAGGGTGCCGAGGGAAAGCGTCGCTTGGCCCTCATTATCCGTACCCACCTGAACGATCTGAATATCACCATCGACAAGAATGGCCGCCAAATTGCCCGATGCGCAAACATCCTGCGCGGTGCCGCCCGGCACGTCGATTGACCCTAAGACTGTTCCATCGAGCGCGTAGGCGGTGAGATTGCCTTCGCTACTGAGCGCCAGAACGCTGCCCGCATCGGCATCGATCGCGTAGGTCACATCAATCCGTTGAGCCAGTGGGTCGGGGATCCAGCCGGACGCTTCCCCGCCATCAACGCGGATCACAGCAATGCCCGCCTCGTCATTGGCGGCGATCACCGCACCTTGGAAGCCAAAGGCCGGCGCCTCGTAAAGGGCAAGGTCGGTCACCGCACCCTCAAATGTGCCCAACGTGATCGAGCTTCGGACCACAGAGGGGCCTTCGGGCACCGGCGGCACGCTTACATCCTCGTTGCTCGGCCCTTGAGCGGCGTCGTCACCGCAGGCGGCGAGAAAGAGTAGTGATAGGGCGGCGGGGTGCAGGCGATTGGTCATGGGTGGTCCAGCTCATGGCTTTGCCGCCCTATAAAGCGAATGTGGGTCGAATTGGCCAGGTTACGAAAAAGGCAGGTGGATCAAACCTCTTGCGAAACTACGGTATTATAATACCATATAAGCAAGCAGCTGATATCGCATATTTTTTTGAGCAGCTGTTGACAGCTTCGTGCCATCTCGCCAAAGGCCGCGCTTCGCATTCAACCAAGAGGAAGAGCGATGCAGACCGACGCCTCGCGCACCTACAACACCAAACCCGCCGACGTAGAGAAAAAGTGGGTCCTGATCGACGCGGAAAACCTCGTCGTGGGCCGCCTTGCTTCAATCATTGCCATGCGCCTGCGCGGGAAGCATTTGCCGACCTTCACGCCCAATGTTGATGACGGTGACAACGTCATCGTCGTTAATGCTGAGAAGGTCGCTTTCACCGGCCGCAAGCGGACGCAGCAGACCTATTACTGGCACACGGGTTACCCGGGCGGCATCAAGTCCCGCACGGCGGACAAAGTGCTGGATGGACGGTTTCCTGAGCGTGTCCTGCAAAAGGCTGTGCAACGCATGCTGCCGAAGGAAAGCCCGCTAGCACGCAAGCAATTCAAGAACCTGCACGTCTATGCTGGTCCTGATCATCCGCATGAGGCGCAAAAGCCTGAAAAGCTGGATATCGCAGCAATGAATTCTAAAAACACCCCGCGCGGCTAAACGAGGAGCGACGGAGCATGAGTGAGACCCAAGGCCTCGATAGCCTGAAAGAGCTGGCCGAAGACGCTGGCGTGATCAACGAAGAAGTCCTCGGCACCGATGAAGAGACGATTGTTCTTGCGGAGCCGAAGATCGACGAGCTCGGTCGTTCGTATGCGACAGGTAAGCGGAAAACAGCCGTTGCGCGCGTTTGGATCAAACCAGGCTCTGGCAAAATCACGGTGAACAAAAAGGACTATACGGAGTATTTCGGTCGTCCTGTGCTTCAAATGGTGCTGCGCCAGCCTTTGGAAGCTGCTGAGCGCCTTGATCAGTTCGATGTGATTTGCACGGTGAAAGGGTCGGGTCCGTCCGGGCAGGCTGGCGCTGTGCGTCACGGCATTTCGCGCGCCTTGACCTATTATGAGCCCGGCCTTCGCGCTGTTCTCAAAAAAGGTGGTTTTCTCACCCGCGACAGCCGTGCGGTCGAGCGGAAGAAATACGGTAAGGCTAAAGCCCGCCGGAGTTTCCAGTTCTCCAAGCGCTAGGATCGTTCTGCCGAATGTTTTCGAAAAAGCCCGCCTTTGGCGGGCTTTTTTTGTTTTGCGCTGTGGATCGATCGCCTTGAGGAGCGGTCATCTGAAATTTCGCTGTCTCTATGAAGTTTCAGTGATCTAGTCGATTGGGTCTGTTATGCGCTGGATAAGACATTACGTCTTGCTCTTCACAGGCGCGGATGCGACCAAGTACAACGAGCGCATCGCCTTTGGGGAGGTCGAGACCTATGCACATGCTCATGACCACCTTGCTGGCCTTGAGCCTAGCGTTTTCGCAAGCCTCGGACGCTGAACCCCCTGATTTTGGCGACGATTCGAGCACTTGGTCGAATGACGGCGAATGCGATGATCCGCGCTTTGCAGGGCCTGGCATGACCCAAACGACACTCCTCGACAGCGACCGTTTCGCCGATGCCACTGATTGCCGGACGGCATATGAACGGGGTGATCTCTGGCTTGTCGACAAACCACCCTCTGGTGCTGCTACGGGATTCAGCGACGGCTCAGGCCCGGACTTCGGAAACGATTCGAGCCGATGGTCGAACGATGGCGAGTGCGATGATCCGCGTTTTCAGGGTCCGGGCATGACGCCAACAACACTGCTTGACAGCGATCGTTTTGCTGACGCCACCGATTGTAAGACAGCCTTCGATGCAGGACAAATCTGGCTGGCAAATTCGGCTTCCACGCTCCCAACGCCCGACTTTGGTAACGACTCAAGCGAATGGGCCAATGATGGAGAGTGCGACGACCCACGTTTTGCCGGACCCGGCATGACGCTCACCACTCTTCTTGATAGTGATCGCTTTGCCGATGCCACCGATTGCCGTGAGGCCTGGGAACGCGGACAGTTACGCCTGCGCTAGCGGTTGTTGGCTTTCTTGGTGATCCGTTAGCGGCGGAATGTCAGCGCCACGCCGCCAAGAATCATCAAACTCGCAACCAAGAGGTCTGCGGTCAGCGGCTCGTGCAGCAAAGGAAGCGCAAGGACAGCTGTTAAGGGAGGCACCATCAGTTGCGTGCTCCCAGCAGTGAGCGCTGAAAGCCTAGGCAGGACAGCGTACCAAAGCGCATAACCAAGGCCAGATGTGATGGCTCCGGATAAAACGGCCAGTATCAAGCCGCTGGCCATTAATGACGCGTCGTCGGCGATGAGGACCAGTGGGCTAGCAACGAAGGCCGCGCCCACAAAATTACGCGCTGTGCGGAGTGTTGGTTCTGTCTGTCCTCGTCCCAGCAGCGTGTAGAACCCCCATGCGGCACCGGCAGCCATCATGAGCACCGCAGGCATCAGGGCCTGTTCACCGTCCCCAGGGCGCACCAGAATGAAAAGACCACCACACGCCAAAACCAGTCCACCGGTCACCCAACCGTCAACGCGTTCTCGCCGCATAAGCCCAGCACTGATGGTTGTCGCTTGGACGCAACCAAACAGCAAAAGAGCGCCGATCCCCGCGCCAAGCTCGAGATAGGCGAAGGAAAACCCGAGAACATAAACCAACAAGGCCAGGACGCCTTTGGCATCCTGACGTTGAGGCAACGGGTTTTTCCCTTGGACGATCATCATTGCCCCAAGAAGGGCGCCGCCCGAGGCGAGCCGGATCACGGAAAACCACGCCGCGCTAATCAAACCATTGTCGAGCGCTGCCCGTGTGAGGAGCGAGTTGCCGGCGAACGCCAAGAGGGCGAGGGCCACCATGGCAGCGGCGTGCGGCGACATCCTCAACACACGCGCCCATCCCGTCGCAGGAACGTGTTCAGCGTTTCAGCCAAGTTCATGTACACTCCCCTCATGCTCCGCCTTCATGCTATTCTGTTCGTGATGAACCCCGACACGTTACTGTGAGCCTGGCGGGCCGTCATATCCTCGTGGTGGAGGACGATCCCCTTGTGGCGACCCATCTTGAGGAGGTGCTGCGAGCGGCCGGCGCGGCGGTGACTACTCTTAATAGCGTAAGGCAGCTCGACGCTTTTGATCCGCATGAAGTTGACCTCGCCGTTCTCGACGTCAGTCTTGGCGATGGAGATGTCGGCGATCATTTGACTGCATTATCGGCTGCGGGTGTGTGCTTGCTCTTCCATACGGGTACCGATGATATGGATACTATGGTGCGCGCCCACCCCGGTGCGCGCGTGCTGTCTAAACCAAGCCGCGAGTCGGACCTTTTGGCATTATGCGTAAAGATGATGGCTGATGGCGCTTAAACAGCATTTTTAATAGATGCTCCTGGTGCGTCGCCGATTATTGTCGGTCCAAAGATCACCTCAAATGATGAACGGAGTGCATCGTCCAGTGCTTTCATATCGCCCCCGTGTCCTAGGCTTTCGAGACTAGCGACGCCGTAGCGCGGGTCGGCAATGCCGCACGGAACGATGCCGCCAAAATGATCGAGGTTCGGCGCGACGTTGATCGATATTCCGTGAAAGGTCACCCAACGCCGAAGCCGTATCCCTAGGGCCGCGACTTTGTCCTCGCGTTCATCATCTTGCTTGACCCATACACCTATTCTATCGGTTCGCGGGCTGCTATCGACCCCGAGATGGGCGAGTGCTGTCACCACCCAGTCCTCCGCATCATGAACGAAACGGCGAACGTCTTTGGTGCGTCGATTGAGGTCGAGCATGAGGTAAGCGACCCGTTGTCCAGGCCCGTGATAGGTGTACTGACCACCGCGGGGACTTTTAAAAACGGGGAACGGCGCATCGGGCCGTAAGTCCTCCGGTTTGGCGCTCGTCCCCGCGGTGTAAAGCGGCGGATGTTCAAGAAGCCACACCGATTCTTGTCCCCCCGCTTGCACCTCAGCGACCATGGTGTCCATCGAGGCGCAGGCTTCGGGGTAGGGCACCAGGCCTTCGGTTGTGCGCCAAGCGACTGGTTCGGTTGAGAAGTTCGGTTTGTCCTGATCCATCAGACAGAAATGCGCCCAACGGGTGATGATTCCAACCCGCAATGCTTGCGCGGCCTTGGTCCTTTTGCTATCGGCGCCGCTCGCGCAGGTTTCTGCGCCGATGCGGTCGTGGCGGAATTGGTAGACGCGCAGCGTTGAGGTCGCTGTGGGGTAAAACCCGTGGAAGTTCGAGTCTTCTCGACCGCACCATTATCTGGACGCTGCTGACTGCGGTCATTTTGGCGCGGATTGCATTCTAAGAGGGAGCCCTACTCGTCACCGATTTGCTCTCAAGATGCGTGGTGTATTCGTTTACACCGGCCGGTCGCTTAGGGCGCTCGATTCAATTCAGGTGCCCTCATGTCCACGATTTTTTTGCTGGCCCATCCCAATGGCGGTTCATTGCGGATTAGGATGATTCAACCGTCGAGTGCGTAAGCGATCACATAGCCGCCCTGTCCGTCTCGGATGCTTTTGGAGTCAGTATACGTACCGTTCGCTGGGTCTCGTGGGTAGCGCCAGCTTGGATTGGGAACAGTCACGATAAGCGTTTGCCGTCCGCTTTGAGGCGCCACATAGGTCATGGGGGTTGCCTGACTGTTCCCGGGGAGGTCGTCAGCCCACACCACTTTACCGGTCCGGACATTGAACGCTCTTACAGTGGCATCCATCGTCGAACTCATAAATGTGAGCCCGCCGCGGGTCGTCAGCGTACCTGCGCGAACCGGGGTTCCGACTTGGAAGGGGAGGCCGCTGCGCCAGCCAAATGGGCCCGATGATTTCATGCTGCCGATCGGGCGGCTCCAAAGCAGCTCCTTCGTGTTGAGATCAATCACGGCAAGGCGTGACCAGGGTGGTTCGAAACAGGGCACTTGGGTTCCGATCCGCGCCATAAACGGCATGGTTAGTCCGTAATACTTGATGCGTTGATGATCATAGGGATCGTCGGGGTCAGGATCACCCATAGGCGGTAGGGGACTATCGGGATCCATGTGTACAGCTGGATGATCTTGACCAAGAAGGAGTGCGGCCTGGGGCCCGGCTTCTGCCACCTGTTCTGGCGTAACGAGGATCGTTCGGTTGGCCAGAAGCATCGGCGCCGCAACCAAGAGCCCATGATCGGCATCGACCGACACGCTGCCCCAGTTAAAGCCCCCAAAATTGGCAGGAAATTGGAGCGAGCCGCCCCCTGTCACCGGCGGCGTGAAAAGGCCTTCATTCCGCATCGTGTGGTATTCGATCCTGCATAGCATCTGATCGATTGGTGTGAGGCCCCACATATCGCGCTCACGTAAGACGGGATGAAAGTGTGGGAGCGGAGATTTCGGCTGGGTTGGGGAGAGGTACTCTCCTTCGGCAGGCGATTGAGGCACGGCGACTTCGGGGGTGGGGTGGACAGGCTCGCCATTGCGCCTATCGAGTAAGAAAATATCGCCCGTTTTCGTCGGTATAGCGATGGAGGGTACCATGTCGCCATCGCGCTCGACATCGACCAACACAGGCTGCGCGGGCACATCGTAGTCCCAGATGTCATGATGGACTGTTTGGTATTTCCAACGCGGATCGCCTGTCGCGGCGTCGAGGGCGACGACCGCGGAAGACCATTCGTCATCAAACGGACGACGAGCACCGCCAAAGTAGTCGGGCGCTGCGTTCCCGGTCGGCGCGTAAATGAGCCCAAGCTCTGGATCGTAGCTCATGATCGACCAAACATTCGGCGTTCCGCGGGTGTATGCTTCGCCTTCGGCAGGCTCACCGCGTTCGCCGGGTCTACCGAGGTCCCAAGCCCATACAAACTCTCCAGTAATGGCGTCGAAAGCCCTGACGACGCCAGACGGCATACCGAGGTTTTGGTTGTCGTTGACAAGGCCACCAACGACCAAGGAATTGCCCGCCACCAAGGGCGGTGAGGTGACATAATAAGCCGTGTCCGGATGTGGGCCCAACCCTCTCCGAAGATCGACTGATCCGCCTTCGCCAAAGCTGGTGCAGGGGCGCCCTGAGATTGCGTCGACGGCCAACAAACGTGCATCAATCGTAGCCGTGAGAATGCGCGCGGGACACTCCCCGTCGTAATCATCCAGCGTTTCGTGGTAGCTGATCCCGCGGCAGGTCCGTGCATATTGGTGGGACGTCGCGGGTTCGGCTGCGGGGTCGTAGCGCCAGACTTCGGAGCCGGTTTCTGCATCAATAGCTATAAGGACGTTCCGTGCTCCGCAGATGTAAAGAAGACTGCCCACCTGGATTGGTGTCATCTTGAAGTCATCATCGACGCCAGTGCGGAAGCGCCAAACTTCCTTAAGACCACTCACTGTCTCAAGATTGATGTCGTCAACACCGGAAAAACGAGAACCACCTGCGTCGTTACCGTAGTGACGCCACTCGCCCTTAGCCGCAGCAATGGCCCCCGTGCGCTCTGTACCACGACCATTTTGCGTGTATCCTGCAGTTGCAGCGAAGATGAGCGCGACGGCCCCAAGAGCCAAAGCGAACCCCGGGGCCTGCAATGACGACAGACCCAAGACGTTCCGGTCCTGCCGAATGGTGGAGCGGTACCACGGCGTCAAAAACCAGCCTCCAACAACCATCCACGCTGCGAGCCTCGGCAGTATCGAGAGGAAGTCTCGCCCTGACTCAAAGAATGCCCAGAACACAGTGAGTGTCAGGATGGCGGCGTAAATCAGCGCTGCATCGCCGCGCCGTCGAATGAGTTGGACGACAACTGCCACCACTGCCAGACCGGCGAGGACATAATAATAGTTTCCGCCCATCCAGACCAAGGCTGCGCCACCAAGGGTGAGGAGCGCTCCCACGAGCGATAAGAAGACAATGAAGGCCCAATGAACGACGCGTACCAAAGGTCTACTCCCACGCTAACAGCGGTTGGTCTTACATCGGATGAATGGTGTGCCCACCATCCATGATGATGCTCTGCCCGGTCATGAAATCACTATAGTCCGAGGCCAAGAACACGGCGATGCCTTCCATGTCCCGGAGCTCCCCAATCCGACCGATGGCGGAGCGGCGTTTGCATGCATCTTGGAACGCGGCGCTGGTCTGTACGGACATGTCGGTCTCGATAAATCCTGGCAAGACGGCGTTCACCTGGATGCCTGCTTGACCGAGTTCTATTGCTAGCGCCTGAACCAGACCGCGGACCGCAGCTTTCGTTGTGGAGTAGCCAGCCGCGCCGCCCGTTCCTAGAAGCGCTGCGACCGAAGAGGTGACGATCAGCTTACCACCTTTTTGCCTCGCGAGCATATGCTCGGTCACGGGGGCGAACGTCTGCACAACACTCATAAGGTTGAGGTCGATCGTTTCTAGCCAGGTTTCGCGCTTTGTTTGATGAGACATCCCGCGGAAACCTCCGCCACCTGCGTTGGCAAAGCAGGCGTCGATATGGCCAAACCGCTTGATGGTCTCCTCGAATGCCTCAGCGACCTGATTTTCATCGGTCACATCACAAACGAATGCTTCGACATCGCCGCCCATATCACGCAGCTCAGCGGCAGCGTCGCTGTTCTTCGTGGTGTTCCGTCCCCAGATGGCGACGCTTCCACCAGCCTTTACCAACCCGCGACCGAAAGCCAGTCCAACCCCGCCATTACCACCTGTAATAATTGCGGTTTTTCCGCTAAGATCAAACATGCGATGAGTCTCCTCGATTAAATTCCATTGTCTGCAAAATGCTGTGATGAGAATACGGACGTGGACGGCACTTTTTGAAAGCCGAGCAGGTTTCCGTCAGGGTCGCGGGCGAACACGATCTGCCCACCATCAGCGCTGATGATCTCGGTAACGCTCCGTGCACCGGCTTCAATCAAGCGTTCTCTTGCGGCTTCAACGCTGTTGACGTCATAGACAATCATGCCAAGGCCAAGCGCATCCAGCGGGCGCGGATCATGGGGCACCTCCGTGGGATGGCTCACATATTGGGAAATCTCGAGTTCGAGATTTCTTGCCTGAAACCACGCCATCTTGATCTTTGAGCCTTCAAGGCCCGAGACCTTGTCGATATTTTCGCCGGAGAAGCCACCGAGCCGCCCAATATAACGGGGGTTGGGCTCGTCAAAGAGGATCGAATAGAACGCAACGGCGCGGTCGAGATCCGGCGTCGCTAGGGCAACATGCCGTATACGGTGGGTGTTCTTTGGAGGTTCGTCGAGATCCAGCTGACTGACGTCTACATGCTCGATCTCGAACACCACACCATCGGGGCTGCGCACATAGGCGTACTCGACTGGGTTGCGCGGGTTGAGCTGCACCATGTCCGGATCGCCAATGACGGCCGCTCCGCCACGCAGAAATGTTTGGTAGGTCTCGGTCTCTTTGAGTGCCTGGATGCAAAGATGGGCGATGCCAGGTCCCTGGACGCCCATGGGAGGAGTCGCCTCAGCCGCCGCTGACCGCTCGTCGAATTCGATGAGTTGCACCTGCGCATTGGCTCCGCGCAGGAGCGTTGTCCGCGCTTCCACCCCCTCGCGTCCAACCAGATCGTCCCAATGAGGACCCGCAAGACGTCGTGGACCTTCGACAGGGGTGAGATTGGTGGCCTGATACAGAAGCGCCTCGGAACGATCGAGGTCATTGACCACAATGCTCACATAGTTGACGCCTGTAATGGGTGTGTCCGGAGGTTCTCTATCTCCGCCAAAGCCGCCGCATGCTGCAAGCGCGAAGGCAAAGGCACATGCTGCAATCCGAGTGCGTATCACCTGGTTTTCCTTCCCTAAAACGCTCTTTATTGGCGCTCTCTCAGTCAGGCACTAGCTTCTTATTCGCCAAATAGTCAATAAAATGTAGTATACCCCTTGAAGAACGTCGAGGTTTTGCGGCATTATTGGTCATTATGACAAATAGGAGGCGTAAGACCTCCTGGGAGGAAAATGTGAATCGATCGAGCAATCGGGCAGTATCGGTCCTCACACTGAAAGGTGGGGCATGTCTTGCGGCATTGGCAGCGGGTTTAGGGTCGGCAGTTGCACAAGGCGATGACGATGTGATCATCGTCACAGGGACGAAAAGGCCGACGACGTTGCAAGAGACGCCAATTGCCATTTCGGTGGTCGGGGGCGACACGCTTAAAAAAGCAGAAATTCAGGATGCCTTCGACCTGCAGTCCGTTGTCCCGTCACTTGTGGTGAGCCAGTCGAGCACAACGGGTAACGCCGGGTTCTCGATCAGGGGTTTTGGGGGCGTTGCCAGCAACGCCGGTATTGAGCCTTCTGTGGGCGTCTTTATTGATGGTGTTTATCGATCCCGTGCATCGGCACAGATATCAGATCTTGTCGGGATTGACCGTGTGGAGGTCCTCCGTGGTCCTCAGTCCACGCTGTTTGGTAAGAACGCATCAGTTGGCGTTGTGTCGATCGTTACCAAAGAGCCTGAGTTCGAGCGCGGCGGCGACGTGGCGTTCACCTACGGCAATCTCAATGCTGTCCGGATCGATGGCGACTTGACGGGCCCACTCACTGACAAGCTCGCTTACAGAATCTCCGGAAGCTACAACCGCCGTGATGGTTTTGCTGAAAACTTAGAGACCGGTACGGAGCTTAATGAGCGTAATCGTTGGAGTATTCGGGGTCAGCTCCTCTATAAACCAACTGATGATTTCAGTGCGCGGTTCATTGCGGATTATGACAAAATTGATGAGACGTGTTGTTTCACAGGCAACGTGATCAGTGGTCCAACGACCGATGGTTTGATCTCGGCGCTTGGTGATGTGGTCCGGGAAGATCCGTTTTCGTATGAGACATTTGCGAACTTTGATCCAGAAAACGAGCTAGAGAACTTTGGTGCCTCACTCCACCTTGAGAAGGATGTCGGTTTCGCATCGCTCACATCGATTACGGCTTACCGCGAAAACTCGAACCGTGCGACGTTTGATCCTGACACGTCGTCTGCCGATATCGCCAGCAGCTTTAACGACGGTGAGAGCGATACGTTTACCCAGGAGTTGCGTCTCACGTCGTCGGACTCGAGCTTGCCGATCGACTGGATGGTGGGTGCGTTCTTCTTTGACGAGTCGATCAGTTTCCCTGGGGAGTTCTTCTATGGTGATGATTTCCGCGTGTTCGCTGATGCGGCCACGGGAAATTCCTTCACGCTCGTTGAGTCGGCACTCGGATTTGCTCCGGGTACATTTGGCGCATCAGGGACTGGCCCAACAGAAGAGCGAGGCCAAGACAACACGTCGTGGTCATTGTTCGCCACCACGGATTGGGACATCACGAACAAACTGACCGCTTCTTTGGGCATCAGCTATATCAATGACGAGAAGGAAGCTTTCTTCCGACAGGACAACACGGACGTCTTCTCCAGCCTCGACTTTGTCGAGATCGGCTTTGGTCAGGCACTCGCTGGTTTGAGCGTGGATCCCACCGATCCTGCCGCCGTCGCGGCCTTTGCGGCTGCCCAGCCCGATCTTTTCGCGGCGGTCGTGGCCGGCGCTCAAGATCCGTCGGTGAACACACTTCTTGGCCTCCAACCGTTCCAATTCATTCCTCCGTTTTTGGAGTTTCCGAACGCGGTGGAGAACGGCAAGTCTGACGATGACAAAGTGACCTACAGCGTCGCCTTATCTTATGACGTTAACAGTGCGATTAATGTTTACGGATCTTATGCCACCGGTTTTAAGGCAACGTCGTGGAACCTGTCGCGCGACTCTCGTCCGTTTGCGTCGGATTTCATTCCAGGCTCTCCTGTGACCAGTCCGCCTCCATCGGCCATCCGTGATGCGGGTCTTGCAGTGCCAAACCTCACGACGGGGACCCGCTTTGCCGGACCCGAGGAAACGGAAGTCTTTGAAATCGGGGCTAAGGTTAGCCTTGACGGGTTTTACCTCAACCTGGCCCTCTTTGATCAGACCGTGGAAGGGTTTCAGTCCAACGTCTTCCTCGGAACAGGCTTTGCGCTGTCCAATGCTGGCGAACAGTCGACCCGCGGTGTCGAGGTCGATATGGGTTGGGAAATTGTCAGTGGCCTGAACCTCATCTTCTCGGGTGCGTTCCTTGATCCAGAGTTTGACGATTTCGCGAACTCACCTGCTGGGGACCTCACAGGAGAGCAGCCCGCTGGTATCTCTGAGGTCACGACCTCGACGACCTTGAGCTACGATTTCACGATCAAGGGACTTGATGCTTTCGTAAGGGCAGACTGGCAGCACTCCAGTTCGACACCATATACAGATAACGAAGCGCTCCAAGACCTCATTGGGTTTGAACGGGAGTTCGATCTTGTCAATGCGTCAGCGGGCGTCGACTTTCCGAATGGTACAAGGTTTACGGTCTGGGGACGGAACATCTTTGATGAAGAGTACATCACGGGTGCGTTCCCGGCGCTTGTGCAAACCGGCTCGATATCGGGTTTCGTGAACCAGCCAGCCACCTATGGTTTCACCATTCGGCATAGCTTCTGAAGCGACTTAGCTGAGCACGACGGTTTCCTCCCGATCCCTGCTGCTCAGCGTCATCTGGCGACGTCAATGAAGCCCATGATAGCTTCGTTGACGTCGTCGCGTCTTTCCATATGCGGCCAATGACCGCTGTCGGGAAAGGACAGAAGTGTCACGTCATCAGAAAGCTGAGAGATCATGTTGATCGCGGAGTCAGAGATGATCGGATCGTTCTCTCCCCAGATGAACAAAACAGGAGCTTCAATCCTCGCGTCTTGGTGCGGCCAGTACGAACTGGCGACGATGTCATCGGGGCTAGGAATGTTAGCGCGGTACCAGTTGATATGGGCATTGAGGCGTTTGGGACTTTTCAGTGCTACCCTGAAAACCTCTCCTTCGCTGCGGCTTATCGCACCTGTCGAGACCAATGGTGCGTACGCAGAGTCATAGACTCTATTGGTGGCTCCAAGAACTGTGAGGAGGGGAGGGTTGGCACGCTTGAGAAGCTCAACATACGCGAAGCGATCGGCCTCTGTTGGGCCTTGTGATATCAGCTCCAAGATCACCGTTTGGGGTGGCCCACTCATCGCTGTCACTGTTTGAACGCGGCCGGGGTGACGTTGGGCAATCCCGAGTGCCAGCGCGGCACCCCAGTCGTGACCGACGATATGCACTTGGCTTACACCTTTTTCGTCGAGCAATGCATTGATATGGGCGCTAAGCTTTTCAAGCGTATACGCATCAACAGAGTTTGGTGCGCTCGACTTACCCACGCCAAGTCCATCGATGGCGATCACGTGAAAATCGCGTGCTAAGTGCCGCATCTGATGATTGAGTGACAGCCAGAACGATGGAAATCCGTGTAAAAAAAGAACAGTCTCTCCATCTCCAGCTTCTACATAGTGCAGTTGATGTCCTGCGAACTCAAAGTATCCTTCATCAAATTGGGTACTGCCCAAATTTTGACCATTGATGTACGTAACAGCGGGGTCAGGTTGATTGGTGTGAAGGCATATAGGAGCCGCGCTCCATAAAAATAATGAGCACACGGTTAAACCGAGTAGAGTAGCAATCGTCACGAATATTTTAGCGATCGTTCCTCGTTTGGTCATTCCGTTTTCGCCTGAGTTTTTTTCTTTTAATAAGATAGTCGTTTTTGACCATCACGACAGAGCCAATGATCATCGATACTGCGATATCCTCAACTTCTTGCAAAGTCATCTCTCGCGTCAACAAATACTGACCGGCAGCAGCGGGCAGTCCATACGATATGTCCGTGGCCGCTCGCGCGAGGTCCATCGGCAGATCAAAATTGTTCGCAACAACGGGAGCAAGATAGTCAACCGACGCTGAGCGTCCATACTGCGTCGGGTCATCCGTGTCCGAAATACTTGGTTCTGATTGAAGGCGTTCGATGATCAGGCCGCGCTCGTCAATATAGGCCAGGTACTCGTGGGTTACGCTCCGGACAAGGTCTTCAAAAGTCTCCGCTGCCTTGGCGGCCTCGTACTGGCGTTCACGCAAAGTCTTTAATTCGCGTTCAAGGAGCTCCTTTAAAAGGTCTGTCAAGCTATCGAAGTAATTGTAGACCAGAGACTTGCTGACACCACAGCTCTGGGCGACTTGATCCATTGTGATAGCGGAAACGCCATTCTCCTCAATGAGATCGGCCACTTCGTCGAGGATCATCGAGCGGCGCACCTCAGGACTGTATCGGCGACGTGGGGTCGGAGCAGATTTTGTCATACTGCAAGATGCCGTGTTGCGCGCCCGGATGCCAGCGTCTCAACCTTGTAAGGGCGCGGCTTACTACGTCATTGAACCTGTTGGTTGAGCGATTTGGCCAAACTCTAGATCGGGAGGGGATGGCTCTTGTGCTGAGCAATATTCATGGCGGTGATCTGCTGGGTGCCAGGTTTTTTGAAAATTAGCGCTTTGTCGATGATTTAGCGCTCACCAACTCTGTTCAGCGCCGCGATTTGGGGGTCGTCCGCTGAGAACAGCGAAGACAACACGATTAATGCGGCCTGCGCATCTTTCTTTGCATCCGAGACTTCCCCAAGTTCAGCGCGGGAGAGGGCTTTCTCTCCTACCGCCCGGGCGATCATGAAGTGGTCATCGGGTAGGTTGGACAAACCCCACTCGATTGCTTGGTCTGCGAGGGACGCAGCGAGCACCGCGTCTCCAGAGCGCCGATAGTGTCTACTAGCATCTGTCAGTAACAAGATGGGTATTGAGCCATCTTCACCTGATGGGTTGGCCAACTCGTCCAAAAGCGGTGAGAACAGATCATCGGCTTCATCGTATCGCTCAATCCTGCTCAATAGAGCGGCAAGGGATTGCTGCGCGGTCCTGTGAATAGAGGCGGGCAGTTCGTTACGCTTTTCAACGACGGACCGCAAAATCGCCTCTGCTTCGTCAAAGCGGTTTAAAAGTGTGAGTGCGTCGCCTTGGGCAGTTTTAACCGTGTACGTTACGTAGTGTTCTGGTCCAAAAACTGTGCTAGCGAAATCAACCAAGGGTTCAAGGTCGTGAAAGCCCCCCTCTGGGTCGCCCGCCTTGGTCCGAATGACGCCAAGTGCTCGGCGGGAGATGAGATAGTGAGGTGTTTCTGCCCACTGGCTTCCCTCGAGCAGCGAGACGGCTTCCTCACCAAGCGCAATGGCTTCGTCGAACCTTCCCATGTTCGATGCCGTGAACGCAGCGAGCGCCATGTGGCGCATCAACTGCGGGTTTTCGTCTGTCCAAATCTCCCGGGCACGCTCCAATGCGATTTTCGCATATTGATCCGCTAGCGGATAACCTCCGACGCGAAGCGCCGTCGCGGCGAGGTTGGAGTGACGCACGACGGTATCGGGGTGCAATGGCCCGATGACGACGTCAGATATCTCTGCGATGTCCTGGCCGATGACCAACGCGTCCCGTGTCCGGCCCGTCGTCGACAGCGCGTTGCTGTAGTCACCGAGAACAACTAGGAGATCATTTGTAGGTGGTTGGCCGTCAATTTCGAGCGTCTCGCGAGCGTCGAGAAGAACTGGTATGGCCTCTTCGAACCGTCCGATATCGGTCAATGTCGAGCCCAGTGTGCCGAGAGTTCGTCCGTACAATTGCGGGTCACTGAATGCTCCATCTTCGTGGAGTTGAAGAGCAGCGCGTGCTTGCTTCTCTGCTTCGACGAAACGCGCCGCAACGCGGAGGCTTTCTGCATAAAGCCTCAAAGATCCAGCAACTATGTGAGGATCAACATCTGGTTGATCCTCCAAGATCTCGACGCTCCGTTGCTGCAGTTCCAAGCTTCGGTCTTTGTCTCCAATTGCAGAGTAGCTGACGCCCATCACCCGAAGCAATTCGGCTTGTAATATTGGTTGATCCGTCAGCTGATTGATATCGGCGACACCTACGTTGAGAAGTTCGAGCGCTGTGATTTCTTCGCCTTGCGCACGTACTGGTGATGCGCTCTCGAAAAGGTCCGTCAAGAACTGAGACACCTCATTGGACCGCGACGCCGCGCGTTGCGCGTCAAGGGCCGCCTGAACGGCTTGATTTCTCTCGTCAGTCAGACGCGCAGTATAGTACGTGTTGAGAGCGAACAGGCCGAGCAACACCGCAGCTGCAGCGGTGAGCGGCTTGGCCTGCCGTAGAGCAAACTTCCTCGCTTTATAGACCCAGTCATCGCCAGCAGCTTCGACCGGTTCGTGACGCAAGAACCGTCCGAGGTCTTCTGCCAACGCGCGGGCACTCGGATACCGTCGCTCAGGCTCTTTTTGCAGGCACCTGACGACGATGTTGTCGAGATCGCCGGCAAGCGTTTGGCGTAGGCGGGAGACGGACATCGATCTGTTGCGGCCCAGCTGTTCGACCGAGCAAGATGGGTTGGACCCGTCCGAATGGGCTGCTCTTATGATTGCGGTGCTTGGTTTGGCGGGCTCTTGATCGAGGATAGCGCTTTCAAGGTCGCGCGGCTTCGAGACTTTGTCGCCATAGGGCGACCGACCGACCAGCAGTGTGAACAGCACCACGCCGAGCGAGTAGACGTCGCTGGCCACTGATATCGGCTCTCCGCGCAGCTGTTCTGGGCTGGCGTATTCTGGTGTCAGGACGCGAGCATCTGTAGCGGTCAAGCCAGCACCTGCGTCTGTGCTCGGATCGATCAGTCGAGCAATCCCAAAATCTAAGAGCTTTGGAACTCCGTCCTTGTCCACAAGTATGTTGCTGGGTTTCAGATCGCGATGCACAACCAAATTTCGGTGCGCATAATCAACCGCCTCGCATACTCTTTGAAAAAGCCGTATGCGATCGATCACATTCAAATTTTGCTCATCGCAGTGAGCATCGATGCTGATACCATCAATGTACTGCATAACCAAGTAGGGCACTTGATCGCTGGTTTCTCCGCCATCAATCAATGTTGCGATGTTCGGATGGTTGAGTGATGCGAGGATCTGACGTTCGGATCGAAACCGCTCGATTGATACCGGGCTTAGCAAGGGGTTCGACATCACTTTGATGGCGGCCGACTGCGCGTAGCTCTCGTCCGTGCGTTCAGCCAAGAAGACGGCGCCCATCCCGCCAGAGCCAATTCGTTCTTTGACCGTGTAAGCACCCAGCGAACGGCCAACCCAGGGGTCTGAAAGCTCCCCAGCCAATTCACGAACAGTATCAACGATTGATGATTGGATCGTGTCTCCACCGCTGGCATCAGCACGCAGTAAAGCACGTAACTTGTCAGCAAGCGGTCTGTGCACCTCGGAAAACTCTCTGATAAATGTATCGCGTGCTCTACCGTCGAGGCTCACCGCTGTTGCGAAAGCTTCTTCCAGTATCAGTTGATCAGCATCCGCCATGGAAAATGTCCGCGACCTTGACCGTCAATTGGTCATTGAACCGATTGATCCATCGTTATACGTTATTCTGCAAATAGTCTTTCAACCATGCCCTTGCAAAGCGCAGTTCTCGACCAATTGTGCTGACCGATGATCCCACAGCGACAGACATTTCTTCTGTTGTCAAACCACCAAAGTACTGAAACTCGATCAGTTGAGCCTTTCTCGGGTCTTGAGCCGACAACGCATTGAGAGCGGTTTCCAAATCCAGCAACATGACGTCTGCTTCGCTGGCTGGTGTGGATGACTCATCTAGCGTGACGCGAATGTCGTTCCCTCCACGTTTCAGTGCATTGCGTTTCTCCGCGTAGTCGATCAGCAGTCGCCTCATGTTCCGTGCAGCGATCGCGTAGAAGTGAGCGCGGTCTTGCCAGTCCACGTCGGCATCGACGAGCCGCGCAAAAGCCTCGTGCACAAGCGCAGTCGGCTGAAGGGTGTGCCCTTGCCGTTCTGAGCGAAACAGCCGCCCAGCGATTCGGCGGAGCTCTTCGTAAACAAGCGGTGCAAGGTCGTTGCCAGCCTGTTCATCGCCGTTCGACCAAGCTTTGAGGAACGAAGTGACGTTTACGTCGTCATTTATCATCTGTTTGCACGTGCCCTCTCCGGTCGGGATGAGATGCTGAGCCGACGGTACGGTCAATGTGACCGCTGCAAAAGACTTTGGTCGTGATAAAAAAGTCTGACCGAAATCCGGGGCATTTCCCGCTTCTCAATGTGAAGGGCCCCGCGACCAAGCTGCGCGGCTCCAAGAGATGTTGAAAAACGAGGGCGGGTAAAATGACGAAGGCTAAGAATTATCAAAGGATGGGTCGCGCGAAGGCCAACATGTCGGCGTGCAAGTCAACGCGATCCATCGGCCTAGCCGCCCACGCGGCCTCTGCAGTCTCTCTGTTGGCAATATCTTCGGCGCACGCAGGAGACATCCGATACGTGTTCAACGCCGATGGTACCGTGAGCGCGTTCACTCAAGATAGCGCGTCTCTGTCCGAAGCGGAAGCGCGAGACTTTACTGTAGAACTTGGGTCCGACGGGGTCACAAGGATTGTCTACGACAGTGATCTGACGATCAGCAATGACACGATTTTTCTCGTCGGTGGATCTGATAACGCTCTTTCAATTGTGTCGCGCGGCGATCTCACGCTCAACAACGCGAAAATCGACGTCAGCGGCAACAGCAGCGCCTTCAACATCGGTGGCGGTGCAGGCGGTACCGGCTCGGTGGGAGGAACTGGCGGCAATGGCGGTGCCGGCGGCGATGGCGGTGAGACGCAGCGGCAATTGGTGTTCAATAACAAAGGCGATGACGGCAAACGGGGCGGCGGCGGGGGCACTGGCCTTGCGGGTCTTGCCTCAAACTCCAAAGGATTGAACCAGGATGAGAACACCGAGCTTAGGCAAGGGGGATCGTTTGGCGCTGAGTCTTCGGTTCTGGTCGGAAGCGGTGGCCCAACATCTCTCGACCCTCCCGTAAGGAGCTCCAACACCTGTCTTGACAATTTCACGTTGCTTACCTGTCAGGCTTTCCGAGGCCTTCCAGGCTTCGACGGCGCCGTCGGGCTTGATCCAAGCACCACAAGGCCACCCGGTTACGATGGTCAGGCACAGCGCGGTCTCGACGGTAACGCCGGCACCAACGACGCGGAGGGCCTCACCCCCACGGGAGGCAATGGCGGCCAAGGCGGCGGCGGTGGTGGCGGCGGTGCTGGTGGTAGCGGCGGCGGTGGCGGCAGGTCCGGCGAAGCTCGCATCACGGTTCTTGGCGATGGCGCGGCCGACGGCGGAAAGGGCGGCGACGGAGGTGACGGCGGCCGGGGCGGCAATGGCGGCAGCGGTGGTCAGGGCGGTGAAGGTGGCGGTATCATTGTTCTTGAGGCTGAAGGTCGGCTTACGATCAATAACACAAATCTCGCCGCGCGGGGCGGTGCCGGCGAAGACGGAAACGAAGGGAGCGATGGAAGTGATGGCAAGGAAGGCCAAGACGGGGCGAATGGCCAACTTCTCACAGGGTTTCTAGGCACCTCCGCCCGGGGCAAGGACGGGTTTGATGGAGGCGATGGGGGCGACGGATCAAAAGGAGCCAACGGCGGGGACGGAGGCGACGGCGCTGGCGGGACCATTAAGCTCGTGGGCGAGCAAGTCATCGTCAACGGCACCACCCTCGATGCCTCGGGCGGCGGCGACGACGGCGGCCTTGGTCGGTTCGTTCTGCAAACGAACGCGATCGGCGGCGATGGCGGCGCGATCACTGCGCGGCAAGAAACCTTTTCTGGTGAACGCAGCGCGAACCTCGCGCTGGAGAGTGGCGAAGAAACACCTGATGTGCCGCAAACCCAGAGTGGACCTGCCTCGTTCGGCACTCTGATGGGTCTCGGCTTCGACGATGCTTTGTTGCAAAATGTCTTCGATGACCAGCTAAGCGATTGGAGCGATGCCGTGGCCGGCATCGCGGTGATCGATGACACCACCCCATTCTTTGGAGTCGATTATCTGGGTATGGATCTTCTCCTGATTGCTAACACCAGCAGCACAGAGACCTTAGAAGGTATGGCGGGTGTCGAGAATGATGGTGTGCCCAACATGTACCTCGCCAACCTGTTCGGCGATGGCCTTGATCCTTTGTCCATCTTTGCGACCTTCGTGCCCGAAGGCAGCGAGCTGCTTGTTAACGTGCTGTTCGGCTCAGTCCCCGAAAGCTTCGCTCTCCAGGCGGGCGAAACGGCTTTTGTTGCAGGAGAGGTTCCCCTTCCGTCCGCCGCGCTCTTGTTCGTCGGTGGCGCAGGATTGATCCTACGCAGACGAATGTCACGACTGTCCGCATAGGTTGCGGCATTCTCCGTCTTCAGAACGGAGGGTCATTCGCTCTTCAGTTGAGCAGCGGCCTTATCTTGAGGTTCGCTCGAACTTCAGCTTTGCCCAAATTCCTTGATCAGCCGGCCCACGGCAAGCAAGGAACTCTAGATCCGCTGGATTCATTGCGACGACGGCATTCGTTGTCGCTCCTGACTTGTCCTCTGCGAACCGGTTGATGCTCAAGCGGCCATCGGAGCGGTCCGAGAACATCGTGATCAATCCATCGAGCGTGTGCTGATCGGTTTGTTCAAGGAGCGTCTGCATCCGCTCAAACCGCTCATGCGTACTCGGAGAAGGATCGGTCTCGAACCTTCGGTTTTCATCGAAGAGGCAATGATTGGACCGCACCAACGCGCCATCGGCTGTTGTCCTCGCATCGGCGGCTTGGGCGGTACGTTCCCATTCAATCGCGCGCGTTTTATCGCCAATCCAATAGGAATGGCTGCCCGCCACAGGTGCTTGCTCGACCACAGAGCTTGCAGTCTCGAGCGAGGGCTGCCTGAGAGCCAAATGAAGGACGGAGAGATAGGGTATACCAACTTGTGCACCCCTGGTTTTAAGGTTGGTTGTGCCAACGGTTACACCATGCTCATTCATCCCCATGAGGGTCTGGCATCCCGCGCAGGTCACGGTCCAAGTCTCCGGACCATCCTCTGGCAACTGATGAATGGCCAGAACATATTTAACGTCAGGCCCATTCAGGTCCCAGGTTTGTCCTTGTAAGGCATGACCATTCCTGGACATGCCGGGCGGCACGAGCGCCGCGGTACAGCCTTCATCCTCCAGGACCAATGGTTCGCTGGGAAGAGTGATGATGTCGCGAATATCGGTCATGTTTGCGGCCGTATAAAGATGGACCGGGTCAACCTCAGCGCCTTCCGCTAGGCTTATGTGCTCACGGTAACCGCGCGGATCGTAGCTTTCCAACAAGGCGAGGCATTCGGCGCCCGCTGAAAAGAGCGCCGATATCTCAGTATGCCCTCGTTCCTTCAAATGGTCTTCAACGGCTAGAATCCGGTCGGCCAGGAAGTTTTGTATAAGTGTTCGGCACTGAGCACCGTATTGGTGGCCCATTTCCTCCGGTGTGCCCGTGACTGTTATCTGCGGAAGCGTCATCTCTTCCATATCGCTTCTCCTCAGCCTATTCGTGAAGGAAATTGCCCAGCGTTAGCGGATCTGGCGCCAGTGGAGCTACCTTAGCTCCACCCGCACCTTTGGTAAAACCATTGTTGATGGCCTTTCGGTGTGCCCGCAATTTCGCATCCAGCTAGGCCTCTGATCATAAGCTCATGCAGCCTGGTATGACGGCAAGCTAAGTGCTTAAACCTTGATGTCCAGCAGCGGTCTCGTGGTCAGTCTTTGAGAGGGCTGTAAATCTCCTACGGTGGAAAACGGGTCTTGAAGCCTCGCTTTTGCTGCCTGCGACCTTCTTCCGCGAGCCAGAATTCCAAGCCCTGAGACGCTCGATGGACATCGCGTTCGTGGTTTTTGTTCCAGGAGTGATGATCGTGCGCGGCAATAGAACAAATGGCGTCGGCGCTGTCTAAGGCACTACGAACCCACCATGGCTTTTCACCAGAATGTTCAGCTCGTTTGGTACAAGCGTGATCTCCGCGTTGTGGATCACGAGGTGTTGGCCAAGGCCGCCCGCCATGGCGCGGTTCTTCCGTTGTTCATTGTGGAGCCCGAGCTATGGCAACAACCGGATATGTCCGGGCGGCAATGGGCTTTTGTTGCTGAGTGCCTCCAGGGATTAAGACGAGATCTCGCAGCCCTTGGTCAGCCCCTTATCGTCCGTATAGGTGACGCTGTCGAAGTGCTGCACGACCTGTGCGACGCCAATGACATCTCGGCCGTCTGGTCCCATGAGGAAACGGGCAACGCTTGGACTTATGCCCGAGATCGGCGCGTGGCCGCGTGGGCTCAATCCCGCTCGATCCGACGGATCGAGTTGCGGCAATCTGGTGTCGTCCGTCGACTTCGCACGAGAAATGGCTGGGCCAAGAACTGGGATAGCTTCATGGCCATGCCCATCGCTCAGGTTCCTCAAGCGCTTACTCCGCTCAATGGCATTGATCTCGGCTCTATTCCATCAGTCAACGAACTGGGTATCAAATCTGATCATTGCCCTCAGCGGCAGGACGGCGGCCGGTCGGCAGGGCTCGCGTGTCTTGAGAGCTTTCTTCAGAAGCGAGGCGCGCCTTACAGGCGGGCGATGTCGAGTCCAGCGGTCGGCGCACTACACTGCTCACGGATCAGCCCGCACCTGGCTTGGGGAACGCTTTCGATGCGAGAGGTGGCGCAAGCCACCTGGGTAAAACGGCGGGAGCTGAAAGAGCAGGGGGAACAAGGCCCTTGGAAAGGTTCAATGACCTCGTTTGAAGGCAGGCTGCATTGGCGTGATCACTTCATCCAAAAGCTTGAGGATGAGCCGAGCCTCGAGTTTCGCAATCTTCATCGCGCTTATGATCATCTTCGGCCAAGAGAGCCCGATCAAGTGCGGTTGGCGGCGTGGGTGAATGGTGAGACGGGCTTGCCCTTTGTTGATGCATGTATGCGCGCGTTGAACAAAACAGGGTGGATGAATTTCCGTATGCGTGCGATGCTAATGGCGGTTGCCAGCTATCATCTATGGCTCGATTGGCGCCAGCCTGGGGAGCATTTGGCTCGGATGTTCATCGACTACGAACCGGGTATTCATTGGTCGCAGGTCCAGATGCAGTCAGGTACGACTGGTATCAACACCGTACGGATTTATAATCCAATCAAACAAGGGCTCGACCAAGATCCAGACGGATGCTTTATCCGGACATGGGTCCCAGAGCTTGCGATGATCCCCGACCCCTTCGTGCACGAACCTTGGAATTGGGACGGGGCGGGCGAGATCCTTGATCGCGTTTATCCGCGACCAGTTGTGGATCACTTGCAGGCAGCGAAAGACGCCCGACAAAAGGTATGGGGTGTGCGAAACAATGCCGATTTTCGCAGGCAGGCACAGGCGATCCAGCACAAACATGGCAGTCGCAAGTCCGGTATCAAGATGCGGGGTCAGGCTTCAAAGCCATTGTCTGAAACCAACCAGCTTTCTCTTCCATTGAGTAATGGCGGTATCGACGGATGACGCAGACCACATTTCTTGACCCATCGACGTCGCCACTGATGGCATGGGTTCCGACCCAAGAGGCTGCCGCGGAGCGTTTGAATCAGTTTTGCGGTCGTGCGGGTGCGTCCTATGCAAAGCGTCGCAACTACGATCTGTGCCCAGCTGACCGCAGCAGTGTTTCTGCGCTGTCGCCATGGCTGCGCCATCGCGTTCTGCTTGAGGAAGATGTCCTCCGCACAGTCTTACAGCAGCACACGCTGTCATCGGCGGAAAAGTTTGTGCAAGAAGTGTTATGGCGCGGCTACTTTAAGGGGTGGTTAGAACACCACCCAACCGTTTGGGTGCGCTATAAATCGCGGCTCCTTGAGTTAGCCGATCAGCTTGAGAAGGATCAGTCGCTCGAACAGCGTTATGCTGATGCCATCGGGGGTCAGACAGGCATCGAGTGTTTCGATGCGTGGTCCACGGAATTGGTCCAACACGGATACCTCCACAACCATGCGCGCATGTGGTTTGCGAGTCTATGGATCTTTACACTGAGGCTTCCCTGGGAACTCGGTGCGGATTTCTTTTTGCGGCATTTGCTTGATGGTGACCCGGCATCCAACACCTGTTCTTGGCGCTGGGTTGGCGGCCTTCATACGAAAGGGAAGACCTATTTGGCTAGGGCTGATAACATCGAGAAGTTCACGGAGGGTCGGTTTAACCCTGATGGCGAATTGGCTCTCAAGGCGCTGCCTCTCCAAGAGTCAAACTTACCCCCGCCGAGAGAGATCGCTCCGATCCAAGACGAGCCAGAAGAAGGGTGTGTTGGCCTCTTGATCACAGAAGAGGACTGCTCCCCTGAAAGCTTACATCTAAGTCGCTATCCGACGAGTGTTCTTGCGCTCGCGTCGCCCACAGAACGATCCATATGGCCAACAGGCGAGCTTGCGCGGTCGTTCTCATCTGGCTCTGTCAATGATGCCGCCCAGCGCGCAGAAGCAGCGTTCTCCGTCCCCGTTGAAATGAGTGATGACAATGAATGGGCGCAGGTGATCGCCGATTGGGCTGCTGCTCATCATCTTGATGCGGTGGTCACCGCGCGGCTGCCTGTGGGTTCTGTTCGCAAACGTGTGATCAACGCCATGAAGGTATGCGGACTTCCCTTGGTCGAGATCACACGGCCCTATGATTGGTCAGTCTGGCCCCATACGAAACGGGGCTTCTTTGCCCTGAAAAAGAAAATCCCGTCCATCATCGAACACTTGGTTTAGAGCGTGATCGTAAGACGTCGATACCAACGCAACGGTGAAGATGTAGCAATCGTCTCACACCATCGTCGTTAGTAAAACCTTATTGGATTGGCTTACGACGTTCGTCCGTATTTTGCACGCACATCCAGAGCTTCTATGAGCGATATGCTGGGTCATGAATATTGAGCTGTCCTGGAACTGAACTTTTCCAACCGCAGGTAAGAGTGTGTGTTGTGGTAAAAAGGGTATACGGTCCATCTGCTTAACACGTCGCGGTACAAAGGCTATTTTTCCGGCAATACAAGTTACTGAAAAATCCTTTTGTGTTCCATTTTTTGCATCCTTGATCCTCTACTGGGCAACATCAATTCAAATGCGTCGTTAAGCCAAAGTCGTCGTGCTACCCGCGCTGATCGACGGGCGGTTCTTTGATTGTTGGAACACTGTCGTCTGAGCGATACTTGTTACCGGATCGAGACCGGATCGTGATATCCGTGCCGTATCGTGCACGGTACATGAGGTCGTATCCCACATAGATTGCGGTATCCTCGGAGGGGCGTGTCCCAATCTCTAAAATGCGAGCAGGTTTTGAGGAGCGATTTTCGATCGTGTGACCTGTGGTTGCTCCGGCGACCCAGCCCGCCGCGTCGCCAGCCACCATCACCTTATCGTCTTGTCCTTCTTCGACCAAAACGACCTCGCCCTCGAGCACATAGACCAATTCATCAGCGCCGTGATGAAAGTGAAGAAGGCCAGTCGCGCTACCGGGCGCCAGCTCGACTTCGCCGACGCCCATCTGTGTGAGGCCGACAGGGTCACCGAGACGTGTCTTCCAACACCCCCTTGTTCGCTCGACCAGCTTTCCAGGGTAGGCACGGCGTTCTGTCCGCGGAGCGGTTGCGCGATCGACTTTTGGCATGACCAATTCCTCTTCCAACACAAAGTTGTTGGCAATCAAGGCAATGACCAACTGATCCACAATGACGAAAACTCTGCTAGCATTAGCAGATCGTCCAGAACGGGTGGGTTGGATGGCGCCTGAGGTTTGCCGAGAAAGTGTCGAAACAACGCTTGAGCAGCTGCTCTCGCATGTAAGGCTTGAATCTGCCTTCTATTTTGAGGTTGTCGCCAAGGCGCCTTGGGCCACGCTCACGCCGCATATGCGGAACATCGGCCACGTGGTGATGCCAGAGGTGCAAAGGGTTTTGCCGTTTCACATCATGCTCGACGGAGAAGCGTGGTGTTGGCGCGCCGACGATCCCAGCGACAAGCGATGGTTCAAGACGGGTGATATTCTGATGTTGCCGCGCGGCTGCGACCACATCATCGCATCAACGAGAAGTCCAAACTCCGTCCCTGAACCCGATACAGAGATTTACCGAGAGGCTGAAACCAGTCAGCGGCCGTGTACCTATGTCGATATTGGAGGAGATGGCGAGCGCGCGAGTTTCGTTTGCGGTTACTTCGGGGTGCCGCGCCAGAGCTTTCACCCACTCTTTGATTCGCTTGCAGATCTTTTGATACTCACGCCGACCCCAGAGAAATGGGACTTGCTGCAACAGCTTGTTGGGGTGGCGACGCGCGAGCAGTCCGATCGTCGGACAGGCGGCAAACTTGTGACGTCGCGCTTAGCGGAAACGATGTTTATCGATGCGGTTCATCAGCATCTTCTCCATCTTGATCCAGCAAGCACGTCGGGTTGGCTCGTTGCACTCCGTGATAGGAATATCAGCCTAGCGTTGGAGGCACTCCATTCATCGCCGATGCACCCCTGGACCGTTGAGCTCTTAGCGAAAGAGGCCCGCCTCTCACGCAGTGCGTTTACGGAGCGTTTTCAGGAGCTAATTGGCCGCCCTCCTATCCAATATCTGCAGAGTTGGCGCATGCAGCTGGCGGCTGATCAGCTTGCTCAAACGGATAAGGCCATCAAATGCATCGCCGAGGATTGCGGTTATGCAGCGGAGACGTCGTTTCATCGTGCCTTTAAACATCAAACCGGCTATACGCCCGGCGCCTGGCGCGCGCTTCACGAGGTCGCCCGGTGATGATGTTGAAACGTCGTTGAGGGTTTCAGGGACATCCCTTCCGGCCAAGTCTGCGCGTCTCAGCACCAGCGGGAATTTGTTGTTGAGGATCTATTTGATAGCAGATATCAAAGCATCGAAAATGAATTCGATAACACCTTTGAGCGAGCGCCCGCATGACCCAAAGCTTTGAGATTTCAGATCGCCGCCGGTCGCTCCTGGCAGTGCTTGGACTGGCACTCTTGGGGCTTGTGGGGTGTGCTCAGGACACCGACGATCCTCGTGTCTTTGAAGCGCCCGAACAAACCAAATGGATACCGAGTGGGCCGCGTGTCGTCGGCGACTATAGCTATGAGGTGATCCCCCAGCCCGATGCCTTCCGAACGATGCACGGCAGTCCAACCAACGCCGACACTGTCTGGATTGTTGCGGCGCCCATGTTCGAGTTCGATTGGGTTGCGGAAACCGACATGTACGTTCCTGAAGGGCCAACCTACGACAACGAGGGCCATGTCTATTTCAGTCCGGTTTTCCCTCAAGAAAACGTCTCTCTCATCTCGCTTGATGGGAAGACCGGCGAGAGGCGTTGGGCCATTGAAGGCGATGGCATGAATGGCGGTGGTGGTGCTCCGCTTGTTTTAAACGATCCTGACAATCCCGGAACGCAAATCATCTACCATGCGACGTATACAGAAGTGATGGCGATCCGCCCGGACGGCTCGATCATCTGGAAAACACCCACCGGGCTCAGTTTACCGGAACTTATGCTCGGTGAACGTCCGCAGACGCATTCCTACGCCTTCAACTATCATCCGCAGCAAGATGCTCTGGTGGGGGTGACAGCAAACGGCAAGGTGCTCACCTTTTCAAGAACGACAGGGGAGATGGTCGCACCCATTTTCCAACTGCCCGGCGCGCCAGCGATCAGTGAATTGCCGCCAATACCCGCCCGCGTGAGAAATGCGAGTGATGCGCTCACTGACACGAGGTATTTGGTGAGCTGCCTGGTGGCCTCAGCTTCTTTTCTGCGATTGTGGAAGTCATTTATGGCGGCGGCGACCAGGTGACGAATTTCTTTGGCATCGATCCCAATACTGGGCGGATTTACATCGCTGCGACTGCTGAGGATGCGTTGGATGGCCAAGTCGATCAGAAATCCGCGCTCGGTGCGATTTATGTGCTCGATCTCCTCGATGATGGTAATGGCGGGCTGGAGTTAACGATCCTTGGAAACACGACATTCGCCGGCGGCACAGGGTCGACACCCACGATCAGCGAAGACGGCGCACGGGTCTATGCCTCCGACAATCTGGGCAATGTCTTGGTTCTGGACCGTGATCTCAATGAGATTTGGCGGGTTGATGTGGGTGAGCCCATCGCTGCATCCGTCGCTGTTTCGCCGGATAATGGAGAAATATACGTCGTCACACGGAACGACGTGATCAAACTAGTCGACGATGGTGATAGCGGCTGGATAGCGTGGCGGGCTAAGCTCGATGCGCTCAGCGGCTACGCAAATGTCAGTGTTGAGTTCAATGCCTTAACACCCACGATCACAGCCAATGGGATCGTTGTTTCCATTGGCGGGGGTCGCAGTATCGGCGGGGCCCAGCTGATGTTCCGCGTGGGTGCGGGTCTCTTGGACCGTGAAACTGGAGAGCTGCGATACTTTGCACTGGGCCGCGAAGAATCGATCGCGGTCACCAGCGTTGCACCCGACGGCGGAATCTACACGGCCAACTCACCGGTTCGCCGCGTCTCAGCGAAAGCGTTGTTCCCTAAACAGACTGATGACATCATCGGGGGAATTTCGCGGTACAAACCGATCCGTCTAGACCTTATGGCGCGAGACGCGATTTGCGCGGCCACTGCCAGGGCTGCCAACGCCGCTTCACTGGGTGCTGACGAAGTCGCTTCGGCGGAAGTGGATATCTTGCAAATGAGCGTTTTGATCGATCAGGCACGAACAGCGACGAACAAGGCTGTCATTGATGGCGATGTGAGCCAGATGCGTTCCACGGACATCGATGTTTTGCTTGGTGCGGCCGAAACTGACTTGACGATCGAGACGTTGGCGCAGGCTCAAACCCACCTCGCCAATGCTTGCGCGCTATTTTAGTTGGTCCGCAGGCACTTATTAAAGAGCGGGACGCTTAAGCCTTCAGAACCATGTCGAGCAGGATTTTTGAGGCATCGAGTTCATCCGTATCTGGACCGAGGGCCGTGATCAGAAACTCTCGGATCAAACCTTCGCCCACCGCTGTCACCGCGACCTGAAAAACGATTGCCCGTGCAGCTTGTGCCGCTTTTGTCGCGGGCATGACCTGTTCAAGTTCAACGGTAACCAGGGTCTTGATCACCTCAATCGGTTCAGCAAACTCTGCCATCTGATCAACATTCGACGATAGAGCCAGCCAAGCGAAGAGTTTAGCGTAACGTTCCGTCGAGATGATCTGATAAATGTTGTTAAGGGCAGTTTCGATCCGGACGTCCCGTTCTTGGTTGCTGGTCTTTTCGAGTGCGTCTGAAAGCTCCGAAGCAAGATGCCGAAGCATGCGATCAACAAGAGCACGTTTGATCTCCGCAACCCCACCAAAGTGGTGGTGCACATTCGAAGCAGACAGTCCCGCCTGGGCGGCAATGGACTGAAATTTGAGCTCGGCAGGACCGGCGTGAAGAAGCACGGCCTCGGCTGCGTCGAGGATCTCTGCTCGTGCTTCTTCTGGCGTTCGCCGCCGCCTCGCTGTCGATTTTGCCGCCACGCTGCCGTCTATCCCATCGCTCTCTTAAAGCGCGACCCCTACCACCACTTGGTACAGGTGGGAAAGCACGGCCCATGGCCAGGTGATCCCGGTGTTCTTATGCGGGCACGGCCTTCTGCGCCTCAAGGGCGGAAGCATAGACAGACGGGCGACCGAGCAGCGCCTCTTCGGTCTCAGCAAGTTTGCGCCGGTTGTCGTGTTCCCAAGGGTGGAAACCTGGTTTGAAGTACGCCAGCCAAGGCAGGAAAATGCGCCGGTAAAGACCGGGCTTGCCTAAGAGAAACCAAGCGAGATTGCCCCAAGCTTTGGGTGATCGCGACAGGCCCACATCCTTCAACATCACATAGGCGAAGCGGAAGATGATGTAGTTGAACAGCAACGTCACAGCGATCATCGACCGACAACGGAGAAAATACGAATTCTTGGTGGCAACAGCGCGCAGCGTATCGAAAGCAACGCCTTTGTGCTCCGCTTCTTCCACCGAATGCCAAAGCCAAACTTTTCTGTAGACCTCGTCAGCGCCGTCGAGATACGCCGGATCGCTCATCAACTGATCGGCCAACATGGCTGTGAAATGCTCAAGCGCACAGGTAACACTCAGCTGACGGAACGGTCCAAACACCCGTCGCGTCCATTGGATGAGCTTTCGCGATTCAAGGTGGAGTTTCGTGGCGCTAAAGCCTTGCGCGTCTAGCTCCTTGTTATAGCCGACATGCTCGCGCGTATGCATCGCCTCTTGCATCAAAAAGCCTTTGATCTGATCACGGAGCACAGGATCCTCAATCTGATCACGATAGGCTTTGACGCTGTCCATGAAGAACTTTTCGCCTTCCGGAAACGTGACCGATAGGGCGTTAAAGAAAATCGTTTTGACGGGGTCTCCACTGTGCCAATCGCGGCGACCGGCGGCTTCAAAATGAAAATGCTCATTTCTTGGTTCAAGCTCAATCGAGCGGGAAAGTGCGTTCATCACTGGGTTCCACGGCTATCGAATTTTGCTTCGATTGCCAGGTAACAGGTATTGAATAATTTTTCAATAGCAGTTTTTGAAAAGGTTGAACGCCCGTGGCGCCAGAGGAGACAAATAGATCTATGCATTTGTAACGATTATAGAAAAAGACTGCATCGTTGAATCGAAAGTCACTGATTGCGGAAACTGGTTTTGCCAGCCAGCCTGATTTTTTGATATTTTCGGCCAATTATCCTAATCCTCGATCCATGAAAAGGGACACCATGAGATCGGCGACAAGCCTCAGGTTCATGTGCGAGACCGCACTGGATATGGGTGTGGATCAGGACGCCTGTTTGAACGGAACAGGACTGTCCGCCAGTGAACTGTCGCAAAGGAATCTCAGAGTATCGCTCGGTCAAGAAATGCTGGCCACTGAAAACTTTGTCCGGTTATCGCCCCAAAAGGTTGGCCTTGGGTTCGCGGTTGGGGAGCGGTTGCATCTTGGTGCTTTTGGCATTTGGGGGTTTGCCATACTCACCAGCCCAACGCTGCGTGCGGCAATCAAGACGGCTATCGATTTCGTAAACCTTTCCTTCGTGATGGCAGATATAGCGCTGACGGAGAATGAGGACGAGGCGCGTCTCGAATTCGATATGTCCGGACTTCCGACCAGTATACGGCCTTATGTTTTTGAACGGCACTGCTTGGTGACCATGACGTTCTTCCGTGATTTTCTTCGAGAAAATCAGCTTACGAATTTCCGTATCTGCTCTTCACTTGCAGATGACACCTATGCACAACAGCTCTCTGAGATGTTAAAGATCGACGTTGTGGTAAGACCGAACCTCGATGCACTGACCTTTCCGGCGTCTATGTTGGAGGAACCCTTGCCAAAGGCCGATCCGGTCACCCAGCACTATTGCATCAATCAGTGTAAAACCTTAGTTGAGCGAGTCACAGGGTTGCTCGCGCCATGGTCCATCAAGGTGAGGGACTTGATCGTTGAGAATATCGGCGCAGATCCCAAAATAGAAACGATCGCCGCCCAGCTGAATATGACCGAACGAACGCTGCGCCGGCGCCTTCAGGACGAGGGGGTCAGCTTCAGGCAACTTTATACGGACACCCGCCTGACCATTGCCCGAGAGTTGTTGGAGTTGGCGGGCCTAACGGTTGACACCGTGGCTTGGCGCGTTGGGTATGCCGAGCCTGCGGCCTTCGTCCGCGCATTCTCCAGGAAGTTTGGCTTCACGCCCGGTTCCGTTCGCGGTAAAGCAATTTAAAGATCAGACTAAAGAGGATATGTAGGGGGTGTTTGCGGCAGCTAAGCTGGACTGTCTTCCCTTGAGCATGGGTATATGTCCGGAAAAATCAATCGAGTGTCCTCGATGAACATCCTCAAACTACCCTCATTGGGTCAAAGCAAGTCGGTCAAACATATCAAAGAAAACACCCACAAAATTGTTGGTGCACAAAGGTTGTAAGTGAGTTGGAACGCGCCAATCAGTCATTTATCAGGAAGAGATGGTGGCATGGCGGAGCGTGATGCGTTTCTTGGAGCATGGGTACTTGAAGACTGGACTGTCAAAGAGCCTGGTAAGCCGACGCGGCACCCTTTCGGTACGTCTGCAAAGGGATACCTCATCTATGATGCCAAGGGGGTTATGTCGGCTACACTGATGAAGGAGGATCGGCCGTGCCTTAAGACCGCTCGGTCGCAAATGACCGCCAGTATCGGTGACGCCATTGAGCTAATGGACACGGAGGGTCGGTTCAATCTTTTCTCGTCGACCTACTTTCGGGCATCGGTTCAGTATATGGGCTATTGCGGACGATACACCATCGACGAAAGTGTTGTGACCCATCACGTTGAAGCCGCCCTTATCCCTGACTGGGTGGGTAAAGATCTTGTTCGATCATATGTCCTGCATGACGACCTGCTGTCACTCACGACTGAGGAGCATGGAATGCGCGATCAACTCACATGGAGGCGCATAGCATCGAGGCCGACAGCGTAGCGATGCAGCCTAAATCAAAATAATTGTTATACGGACTTCAGTAATATGACTAAATAGGTGACGCATGAAAGCAAAAAGCATCGAGGAAAACCGATGACAAGCTGTAGCTGTATTGTGCAGGAAGGGCAGATCAACTCTGACATAAAGAGATGTCTAACCAACCGTCTTGAGGATTTTGCTCAACAATCATTTCAGTCAGGTCTTGATATCAGTTGGACTGTTATTCCACAGGGCCGCGGGTTCACAGCTGGAAAGCCATCAACTGCCTCCGTTGTAGCGTTGACCGCACCCGAGCCCCTGGATCAAGACACGCGAACCAGTCTTCTGAAAGAGCTTTGCGACCTCTGGATCAGTGAGGCAAAATGCTCTGTAGACGAAGTGGTCGGTGTCATAGCCGATCCACGCGCCTAGTTGGGAACGATCATGCCTGTTTACATCTGTAACTCGAAGCCTAATGCAGTCAGCGTCGAAGCAAGCGCAAAGATAGCGAAGGATGTGACGCGGATTCACTGCGCCGTCACTGGCGCGCCAACGAGCTTTGTGCACGTGTTTTTCGTTGAGGATGCGGACACTTATCCCCGTTATGACAAAGGAGTGCTCCTTATGGGGAGTATACGATCTGGACGGACTCAAGAACAGAAAAATCAGCTTGCGACAGAAATGGCTCAGTCAATTCACGACCACACAGGAGTTCCCGTCGCCGAGATCGCCGTTGTGACGCAAGACACACCTGCGAGCTGGGTGATGGAGGGAGGCGAGATCTTCCCCGAACCCGGCGAAGAAGCAGCCTGGCTCGCGCAACAAGAGGCCAAGCACGCAGCGGTGGATAAAGACCAATAGGCCGCTGTTGTGCGAACTCAATGATCGTCGCGGGCGTGTTGTGTCCTAAACTATCAAGAGAATGTCCGCACGGGTTGTTTTGCGCCCTGTTCGTCCATGCTAACGCCGGAATCGATAAAGGGACCTACCAATGCTGGCACAACATCGTCTTCCCAATCACCCGATCCTGACATTGATAGGGCGGTTTCTATTGACGTCGCTTTTCCTTCTCTCAGGGGTGACCCATTTTACGAATATTCCGTACTATGTCTCTCTGATGCACGAGGCCGTCCCTTTTCGAGTGGCCTTGACACTTGTTTCCGGTATCGTCGAGCTCGCTGGTGCTTTGATGATCCTTTTCAACTGGCAAGCACGCCTTGGTGCTTGGTTGCTGATTATCTTTCTGATCCCCGTCACTTTTGTGGTCCATGGCTATGAGATGGTGTTTGCAGAAGACGAGGCATGGCGCGCGGTGCAACAAGCCCATTTCTTTAAAGGCTTCGCGCTTATGGGTGCTGCGCTCCTCATTACACAGAATGGTGTCAATCATCAATCAGCCTAAAAACAGTGGCAGGTGATCAGTAAACATACAGCTTGGGCTGTGATGACGGCCATGAGCAGCGATATTGATTTATCTGGCGATACCTTGAACTTCGGTGAGACTCCCTCGCTTTGACTTTCAAGGGAGCAATCCTGCGCTGGTGCTGAGCCTTCTCAACGAGCGGTCTCTTAGGCATAACCGCGACGACAGTTTCTCTGAAGGTGGGGTTCGTCAATATGCCTCAAACGTCCTCTGACGTCATCGACGTTGCTATCATCGGCGCTGGAATTGGCGGTTTGACGATGGCCCGCTATGCCAAGGCGTCTGGTTTATCGGCGTTGGTCTTTGACAAGGAGGATCAAGCTGGTGGGCTGTGGGCACAGCTACCCCGATGGCAAGATATTCAGTTTCGTGCGGAGGATTGGAGTCTTAATGGCATTCCGATTGGAGGTGTCACGCAACCCCATATCTTAGAAAACATCGTCCAGCTCATTCCGCGTTATGATCTCGAGGCGTGCTTGCGCCTAGGGCATGCCATAGCCAGCGCTGCATGGGACGGAGAGCTCTGGACACTGACGACAACACAAGGTGCGTTTGTTGCGCGAAACGTTGTGGTTGCCTCGGGTCTCCACAACAAACCTCGCAGTCCAGACGTTCACGACGCTGGGTTTGAAGGCGAGATCCATCATTCGTTCGGTTTTCAAGAACCGGAGGCACTCCGTGGGCGTCGTGTCACGGTGGTCGGGGGGAGTGCGTCAGCTTATGATTTGCTCGATCTTGCTCTTGAACACCAAGCAGCTCGGATTGATTGGGTCTATCGCGGCTTGCATTGGATGGTACCGAGCTCCCGACAAAAGCATGAGAAGTCTGTGCATCGCGGATATGCGCTGTCGCAAATGATGGGTTTGGACACTGATAAACTCAATGCGACAACGAACACGATGCTAAGGGAGAAGTATACGTATTTTTCGATCGCTGATATTCTACCATCCTATGATTTTGATTACCGGCACCATGCGATCATCCCCGGTCGTCCTGGAATGATCGAGCATTTCCAGTCGCTAAACCGCTATCGGGGAACCTTACACGAACTCGATGGATACCAGGTAACGGTCGCGTTGGCAGAAGGGGGGCAGACCAGTTTTGACACGGATGTTGTGCTCTATGGTACGGGCTACGATATGGATCTCGATTTTCTGCAACTGCCTGAATATAAGGGTATGCGATCCGGGTTAGAATTGCGGTCGCGATGCAGGCGGATGATAGCTTCCATCGATTACCCTGGTTTGTATTTTCTTGGGGCGCCGCTCCTTGATGGCAATGGCACCGCCCCTTTGGGTATATCGATCATGGCTCGGACGATAGCGGAGCTTATTAAGTCTGGCGAGTCGCTTTCGGGGGAGCCGATGGTTGAGAACGTCAATCATTGGGAGTTGATTGAACTTTTTGCGCCTATCGATCGTACCCATTACAAACCCTTATTATGGAAGCCGCAATATCTGGCGATGGCGCTTTGGTATTGGTGGCGAAACGATAAGTTGATTAATATTTGATATAGAAAATCCGCAGACTGCTTAATGCAATTGAATGCGGCAGCCAAAGAGGTGTGCTCAGTGTTGTTCGGATTGGTATATCTGTCCTGGGTGTGATCACCTGCTGGTCAGGTGTGCGCGTCGCCTGGAATGGAGGAATAACGAAACCTGGTGATCAGCCAGCAGACGATGTGGAGCGGCAGCGTTATCAAATCAGTGTTATGGGCGAAGACGGACGTTCCCACAGCGTGACGCCCTTTGCCCTAGGCGACCTTAACGATGGTGATAACAACCACAGACTTTGTCTGGACACATCTGAGACCGTGATGTCCGTCTCTTTTCCTGCTGGTCATGTTACGGATCCACGCGAGGACTTAAATGTTGAAGCGTTCATATCGTTAGCGGAATAAAAGTTTCGTTCGTTTTCCAGCCTGTCCTGAGAAAAGGGAAAAAAGATCGATGTTGGCATAAGTCAATATCAATCAGTCATCGGAGTAACCGCCATTCAAGGCGGCTTCGGGAACCATCAAGCGATAACAGCACTGTCTTCCATCAAGTCGTCAGCTTGACGCCAACGCATAGCTCTCGATTTCCTGCCCAGTTGGATACAGCTCAATATCTCAAGCTTGGCATGGAATGACATGGGTGAGGACTAACGACTTTGGATCTGGAAACAAACGATCAGTTTCTTGGAGCTCGCCGTCGGCATTTCATGAAGCTTGAGCACACCGTGCCGTTCTCTGATCATCATGTCGTTGATCCTTATGCAATCCGGAACGTTCCCCGAATCCCTTTCTAAGCCCATGAATGTCCTGACGCTTTGGATCTTTTTCACGAAAGGGAGGCGCCTCCTCTTAAGGGATCAGCAGGCTTTGTTGCGTTAAACTTTTCCGGCGTACGACTTGGGCGTGCGCTGGACAGGATTCAGCCGCTGGGGCTAACTCCCTCCGCAACGTCAGGTGACGCGCGATGAAGATTATTCCAGTGATCATGGCCGGGGGATCAGGAACGCGCCTTTGGCCTCTGTCGCGTTCGGCTTCTCCGAAGCAATATTGTTCGTTGATCGGTGAGCAGTCGCTTTTTGAAGAGACCCTGCAGCGCGTCTCTAACGATCTCTTTGAAAAAGCAGTGATCATCGGCTCTGAGAAACACGCTGAGCTGATTGCTGAACGGTCTGTTGGACGGGCGTCGTCGATTGTTCTTGAGCCGTTTGGTCGGAACACCGCGCCAGCGGCTTTGGTCGCAGCGCTTCATGCAGCGGAGAGTGATCCCCACGCGCAGGTTCTTCTCCTGCCAGCAGACCATCATATCGCTGACGCTGATGCGTTTGCTGATGCGGTCAAGCGCGGGGCAAGAGCAGCGGCGGAAGGGTACATCGTGACCCTTGGGATCACGCCGACCGGCCCGGAAACGGGTTTTGGTTACATTCGAAATGCCGACCCGATTGCGCCGGGCGTGCACCACGTTGCCCAATTCGTTGAGAAGCCTGATCTACCGACGGCGCAGTCCTATCTCGCGGATGGCGGCTACAGCTGGAACGCAGGTATTTTTCTCTACCGTGCTGCTGATTTGGTGGCCGAAGCGGAAAAACATGCCAGCACGATGGTGGACGCTGTTCGTCGGGCCTATAACAACAAATCAGTCGATGATGGCTTTATCCGTTTCCGCAAGGAGGATTTTGACGTCATTCCCGATGATAGCATCGATTATGCTATTATGGAGAACACGGACAAAGCGGCAGTGGTCACACCCGTCGACATCGGCTGGAATGATATCGGTGCGTGGTCAGCGGTGCGCGATTATGTCGGTGAGCAATCGCTCACCGACGATAATGTTGTTGCCATCGACTGTGAGGGGTCATTGATCAAATCATCAGGGCCTTTCGTTGCGGCCATTGGTGTACCGAATGTCGTCGTGGTGGCCACCGGTGACGCGGTTCTTGTTCTTCCTGCGGACCGCGCGCAGGACGTCAAAAAAGTCATCGCTGAGTTGAAGCAACGCAACCGAAGCGACTTGCTGTGACCCATTTGTTCCAAGAGCAAAGCGACCGCTTTCTGCAATGGCTTCAGGAAGCGGCCCTGCCTTTTTGGGCGACCCGTGCGCGTGATCACAAAGGCGGGTTTTTCGAAGCCCTCGATCTTGACGGCGATCCTCTCTTGGACAAACCCAAGCGTCTTCGGGTGCAAGCGCGCCAGGCGTTCTCCTTTGCACGGGCTGAGGTGCTCGGCCTTTACGGCGGCCGCGCTGCCTCTGATCATGCTTACGACTTTCTCCTGAGCCATGGTCGTGGTGACGAGGGGTTCGTGCACACTCTTCATCCTGATGGGAGTGTGCTCGACAGCAAACTTGATCTCTATGACCATGCGTTTGTTCTGTTGGCGTCGGCTGAGCGTTACCGCGCTTACCAAGACGAGCGTGCTTTAGGCGTTGCGCGTGACGTTCTCACGATCATCGATGGGCTCCGAATGAAAGAAGGTGGGTACGCAGAAGGACAGCCGCACACCTTGCCGCGCCGCCAAAATCCGCACATGCACCTTTTTGAGGCCTTTCTCACGATGCGGCTCGCCAATATGCCGCTCGATCAAGACGAACGGCTGGAGGAGATACGCCGTCTTCTCAAATCTGCTTTTTACGACAAAGACGCACAGGTCATTCGCGAACACTTTGATCAGTATTGGAACCTGCATCCTAAAAAAGGGCAGGAGGTGGAACCTGGCCATATGGTCGAGTGGGCCTGGCTTGCAGCCGAGGGTGGCAACAAAGACCTCTCGGTTCCTCTCATCACGAAGGCGCGGGCTATCGGGTATCAGGAAAACACCGGGCTGATGGTCAACTCCGTTGATCTTTCGAACGGGGAACACAACGGATCTTGCCGTTTATGGCCGCAAACGGAGCATGTCCGGGCGCTCACCATGCTCGCACGGTGGGGAGAAGGCGACGACGACCAGGCCGGATTGCTTCTCAAGAAGACAATGGATCGTTACTTCCCGGAAGACTTAGGCGGCGGCTATCATGACGAGTTTGCCATCGACGGAACCCAGCTGTCACAGCATATGCCGTCAAGCAGTCTTTACCACCTGATCACCATGGCCGATGAAATCATCCGAGCAAGGCAGGAATTCGCTACGTCCTAGTAAAGAGGAAGTGCGCCTTTATAACCCAGGCCCCGTAGGATTAGGGTGAGCCAGCTTTGGAACGCGGCGTCGTCGGGTGCCTCGTCGAGCTCGGCCACAACGAGCGGGTGGCAATAGCGTACACCGCTCATATGCGCAGCGCGACACGCGGCATCGACATCGTGCACGGTAAATTCGTCTTGCGCCACGCCATTCTGAACGATTTCCCGGACTGTCTCCAAGAGGCCCATGCGATACTCCGCGACCTCTTCCCACCGTTCCTCAATCGCTGCTGTCACCATATGATGAACACGCCGCCGCTCTGTAAACGTATTAAGAGTCATACGGTGAACGGAGCGATAGAACGCTGCAAGCTGCATGGCTGCGCTCTCTTCAGAGAACGCGATCCGTCGCGCGTCAGCGAGCTGGCCCTGAAGTTTTCGCTTAGCCATCGCTCGATTAATCCGCGATTTGGTGCCGAAGACGCGATGAACATTCGCCGAGCTGAAGCCGCAGGCCCGTGCGATGTCCGCCACGGTTGTCTTGTCATAGCCAATCTCTGTGAACAGACGACCGGCTTCATCGAGGATGAGGTCGCGTGTTTCTGTCTCCGAGAGGTTCAGTCTGGGCAAGAGTTTCGTCCTTTCTGGTTCGGTGCTGATAACGCATTTTTGACAAAATGACTAGTGACAAAATTCAAAAAATGTCATATATCATTTGTCAGAGAGGCTATTTCGTCTCTTTTAGGGTAGGAATATCAAGATGATGCGCTTTCTTGTTGCCTTGGGTCGAGGGGTTGCTTGGCTTGCCGTTCTTGGGATTGTTGTTGCAGGAACGCTTTTGGTTGGCCGTGGCTTTGTAACAAATACAGCTGAATCCGAATCGGAAGATCCAGCGCTTCCTGTCGCCGTGATGGAGGTGCGCTATCAAGACACCTACCAACAGCAGCGAAATTTTTCCGGCCGAATTCTTGCTGCCCAGGTCGCTGATGCCGCTTTTGAAGTCTCGGGCGAGGTGGACGACGTGCTCGTCGAAGTGGGTGATCTGGTCGAGGAGGGCGCGGTCCTGGCGCGCCTTGACCCGGTGCGCTTGGACATTCGCGCCAGTGAAGCTGCCGCCCAATTGGCAGAGGCAAGGGCAGTTCTATCGACCGCGAACACGACCAGGGGACGGATCGTTGAACTTCTCAGCGCTGGGTTTGCCACAGAGCAAGAGCTCGATAATGCGGATGCGGAGCGCAACACCGCGCGAGAGAGAGTGCGAGCCTTGGAGAGAAGCCTTGAGCGGGCGACGGAAGATCTCGAAGACGCAACACTGAAGGCGCCTTTTGCTGGCTATGTCGTCGGTAGATACATTGATGCCGGCACCGTCGTGCAGATCGGCCAACCGGTGGTTCGGATCAATCAACGAGCAGAACTGGAAGCAGAAATTGGTGTGCCGACGGAGCTTGCGAGCTATATCGAGGTCGGGGATCGTTATCCGCTTTTCGCTAAAGATCTGCAGGCCGACGGCGTGGTGCGCGGCATCAGCGAAGACGTTGATGTCCTAACTCGCAGCCGCAAAGTGCGATTGGCGATTGAAGATGATCCAGGGTTTATTCCCGGGACCCTCGTGCGCATAGGTCTCAGCCAAGAGCGTCGCGGAACCGGTGTCTGGGTACCGACGGCTGCTTTGCAAGAGGGGTATCGCGGCCTCTGGTCCACTTATGTTGTCGTTGACGACGGGGACGGACAGATCATTCGCCGAAAAGATGTGGAAATCATCTCGATTGGCGAAAGCCAGGTGTTTGTGACTGGCACCCTCGAGGACGGCGACCTGGTGGTGACGACATCCCCCTTCCGTTTCGTTCCTGGACAGAGGGTTCGGGTGGAAACCAATCTCTCCGCAGAGACCGTCGCGCGCGCGGCCTCGTCATCCATTCTGCGCTGAAAGGGAACGCCATGAAAACGCTTCTCTTTGATAAACCGCGCGCCCTTGTGATGGTGCTCTTGCTTGTCGTCGTCGGCGGCACAGCCGCGCTTCTCACCATGCCGCAGCAGGAAGACCCCAAAATCCGCAACCGCGTGGCAACAATCTTGACGGCGTATCCGGGCGCCAGCGCGGAGCGCGTGGAGGGTTTGGTCAGCCAGCGGATCGAAGACCGACTACGCGAGCTTGAAGAGATCGACACCGTCTCGTCACGTTCGAGCACCGGTTTGTCGTCGATCACTGTGGTTCTGCAGGACTCGATTAACAACACAGACCAAGCCTTCTCGAAGGTACGTGACGCGCTCGCCGACGCGGTTCCCCTTTTGCCGGAGGGTGCCGCCGACCCTGTCTTTATCGACAACCGCGGCTATGCTTTCACGGTGTTGGCCGCATTGGTTTGGGACGCAGACAGCGCGCCAAACGAGCTCATTCTGAAGCGGACTGCTGATGAACTGCAGTCTCGCTTAAGGAATGTGCCAGGTACAGAGTATACGGCCATTAGCGGTGCGGGCCCCGAAGAGATTTCTGTTTCGCTGAGAAGCGATCTGGCTCAGTCTTTGGGTCTGTCGGAGGGCGAAATCGCTGGTGCATTGGCTGCGGCGGACTCCAAGTCATCAGCTGGCCAAGTGTTCGGCCCACAAAATGAAGTGGCCCTAGAGGTGCGAGGTGCCCTTGATACGCTCGACCGCATCAGGGATGTTCCACTCCGAGAGACCGCCGATGGAACGCAAGTCCGGGTCGGCGATTTGGCCGACGTGCGGCGAGGTCTTCAGCAGCCGCAACCAGTGACAGCGATTATCGATGATCGACGCGCTGTCGTGGTGGGAACACGGATCGATGACGGCTTACGTGTTGGTCAGTGGTCAGCTCGCGTTCGGCAAGAATTGGAGCTTTTTGAAGAAGACCTCTCTGAAGGCGTCGAGCTCAGAATAATCTTTGATCAATCGGTTTATGCGGAACAGCGATTTGGGTCGCTACTCGTCAATCTCGGTGTCGGTATTGGTCTTGTCGTCGCCATTCTTTTCTTCACGCTCGGTCCGCGCGCTGCGCTGCTTGTCACGCTCGCCATTCCGTTGACAACTTTATTGAGCCTTACTCTGATGAATTTCTTTGGAATTCCTATTCATCAGATGTCCATCACCGGACTGATTGTGGCCCTCGGACTCCTCGTCGATTCCGCGATCGTGATGTGTGATGCGGTTGGCCGTGCCCTGCGCCGAGGCTTGTCTCCAAGGGATGCCGTGGAAGAAAGCGTTGGTCGGCTCTGGATCCCGCTCCTCAGTTCGACATTGACGACCGTTTTGGCGTTCTTGCCGATCACGTTGTTGATCGGCGGCGCCGGGGAATTTGTTGGGCCAATCGCTGACAGTGTGATCATTGCTCTGTTGTCGTCCCTTCTCTTGGCGGTGACGGTGGTCGCAGCTCTTGCTGGCATCTTCTTAAAGCCGTCAGAGAGTGCAACGCGCACAGCTTCTGGGGGGATTGACGTTCCCGTGGTCGGGCCCGCGTTCAAATCTCTCCTGGGCTTAAGCCTAGCAGCGCCCCGCCTTTCGATCTTGATCGCGGTGTTGGCGCCCCTGCTTGGGTTTATCGGTGTCACGACGCTCCCTACACAGTTCTTTCCAGCGGCGGACCGCAACCAGTTCCATGTGGAGCTGCGCCTGCCCTCGCAATCAAGCTTGGAGCAGACGCGGCTAGCAGCGGAGATCGCCGATGATTTGCTAGAAAACCACCCCGCAATTGACGAGGCCGATTGGTTCATCGGGGGTTCAGTCCCCTCTTTCTACTACAACGTCGTGATGAATGAGGACGGCCAACGGAACTTTGCCGAAGCCATGGTCACAGCCAAGGAGCTCAATGGGCTGCAGGACGTGCTGATCGAGCTTCAGCTTTCTCTGTCCGAAGCCATGCCCAATGTGCAGGTCAATGTGCGCTCCTTGGTCCAAGGACCTCCTGCACCAGCGCCCTTTGAACTCAGGATCCAAGGGCGTGATCTACAAGTGCTCAAGGAGCTCGGGGAACAAGCACGACTAATCCTGTCGGAGCTTCCCGAGGTCAATGTGACGACGGCGTCGCTTTCGGGCGGTGAGCCGAAACTTTGGGTCGATATTGATGAAGATGAAGCGCGCCAGGCAGGATTTGCTTTGAGCGATGTGGCCAACGGGTTGGCGGCAAAGCTGCAAGGCGCTCCTGGCGGCACCGTCATTGAGGGCGAAAACGAAGTTCCCGTCATTGTCCGTCTTGACGACACGGCCCGCGGTTCTTTTGAGGAGCTCGCCTCGCTCTCTCTGTCAAGCAGGTCTACCCAAGCCGTCGGTACACCGCTGCTCAGCCTTGGTGAGCTCAGCCTTGAGCCTGCACCCTCGACCATTCGGCGCTACCAGGGCGAAAGGGTCAACCGGATCCTCGCCTATACGTCAGCAGACGCACTTCCATCAGCCGTCGTTGCTGCTTTTCAGGAGGCGGTCGACCAGGGACGCATGGATTTACCGCCGGGCTACACCTATGCCTTTGGCGGTGATGCGGAAAACCGTTCCGATGCCGTCGGCGCGCTTTTGAGTTCCGTCGGGCTGATCGTCGTGGCTGCCATTGCCGTCATTGTTCTGACATTTAACAGCTTCCGACTGGGCGGCATTGTCTTGGTCGTCGCGGTTCTTTCGATGGGGCTTGGGATGTTGAGCCTCACGATTTCAGGTTACCCCTTCGGGTTTCAGCCGATCATTGCCCTGATGGGTCTCATGGGCGTGGCCATCAATGCGGCGATCATTATCATCGCGACCCTGAAGAATATCCCTGATGCCGTTGCTGGAGATCGTTTGGCGGTGCGCGATGGTGTCCTTGAAACATCGCGGCACATCACGTCCACGACCCTCACCACCTTTGCTGGGTTCTTGCCCTTGATCTTGGCGGATGGAGACTTCTGGCCGCCCTTTGCAACAGCGATTGCGGGGGGTGTTGTCCTCTCGACGATCGTTTCGTTCTTCTTTGTGCCGCAGTGCTTCTTGCTGCTGACGCGTCGACGGCCGGTCACTATTTTTGAAGATGACAACAATCATGCTGCTGAAGGATTGTACCATGCGACTGCTTAGCCTGGCACTTGGCCTCTCGTTGATCGCCGCGCCAGCTGCGGCGCAGACGGAAAGTCTTCTTCGGGAGCTTGTGGACGAAAGCCCTGAGATCTTGGCCGCTGAGGATGAAGCGGCTGCGGCGAAGGCGGATCTTTGGGCAGCGCGCGGGCAACTCCTCCCGCAAGTGCGGGTGGAAGCCTTCACCCAATCGCTTGAAGAGACCCTCCGCCTCGATGGCGTCCCGGGAGAGTTGACCCAGACCCGTGATCCTAGAGCACTGAGCGCCGTGGTTGATCAGGCCCTTTTCACCTCCGGGCGAATAGCGGGCAGCATTGGCGCCGCCAAAGCGACCTCGACATCGGTTGCTTATGACAGCAACGCAACACGCCAGGATGTCATCTTGGAGGGGGCCAGCGCTATCGCCGATGTCGTCCGTGATCGCGCTATCCTCGAGGTGCGTCGCGAGAATGAATCGGTTGTCCGCCGGCGTCTCGATGAAAGCGTGGCGCGGCGGCGTGCGGGTCTTGCGACCATGACTGACGTGCGTCAGTCGGAGGCACGTCTGGCGCTGGCGACGGCGGAGAAGATCGCGGCCGACAGCGCGCTTGACCGAAGCGAAGCTTTTTTCATTCGCGTCTTTGGCAAACTTGCACCACAAGGTCTGACCCTTCCACGGGCATCTCGGCCGATGCCGCAAAGCCTCGATGAAGCCCTCAAGACCGCGTTCGACAACAGCCCAGACCTCGGTGCCAGCGATAATCGTCGGCGTGCGGCTAAACAAAACGTGCGGGCGGAACGCGGTGCTTATCTGCCGCAATTCAATGTCACCGCATCCGCCAGCACGATCGATAATGAACGTTTTGGGGTCGAGCTCGGTGAAGCAGAACAGTATGCCGTGACACTGAATGGTCGTTGGGACTTTTTCACCGGCGGATCTGGATACTCCAGCACACGGGCGGCAAAGCGGCGCGCAAGTGCCGCCAGCCGCGTTCATCAGCTCACGCAGCGCCGGGTGCGCGAAACCACCATTGCGGCCTGGTCAGACATGCTGGCTGCGCGCTCTTCGGTTCGTGCACGTATGGCCCAGACTGACGCAGCGTCAGTTGCCGCCGAAGGGGTGGCCGCCGAATTCCGCACAGGACGCCGCACACGGCTCGATGTTCTAGACGCTGACCAAGAACGCAGCGATGCTCATGTGGCGCTCGTCGCAGCCCAACGGGATCAAGCGGTTGCTGAGTTCGCTATGCTCCGGGCGATGGGTCAACTTTAACGGTGGTTTCCGGCGACGGCTGGCTTTGAAGCGCAGCGCGCTTCTTCTGCGCCTTTTGCCAGTTTTTGACGTGGGGGAGGGCGAAGAGATAAACGCCCGTCCCCCACATCACAAACAACACAAGACCTGCGGGCAGGAACACAAAGTGCTTGGTCCAGCCAGCGAAAAAGGAGCCGTCGTGCAGGCTCTCAATCAAATCTGACCGACGATAGGCGACCTGTAAAACCTCGCCCGTCGAGGAGTCGATTTGCGCTTCCCAATTGTTCGCGGCGATGAATTTTACGACACCTTTGTCCGGCTTGACGTCGACGCGGTCGAGGTCATGCCAAGTTTGAAGACGCAACTCTTCGACCTCTGAAGCGGCTGCAAAAAGCTCAGCAAAGCTCAGCGCAGGAAGTTCGGTCGGCGCAACGCCGCGCGCTGTGGGCGGCTGGATCCAATTGATGTCCTTTTTGAGCATCAACATGACGCCTGTGACCACCACCAACCCGAGCGGGAGCATGATCACCGGAGACGCCCAATGGTGGATCTGTCTAAGCAGCTTTTGCGCCTTCACCTTACACTCCCAATGGCCGGTCATATGCCCTAACAGCTTGCCAACGCACATCAAAGCGTGCGTGACTACAAGTGTGGGACCAAGACAAAACGAGAGTATTTCATGGCATTTCTAAGTATGATGAAGCGGGCCAGCTCGCTGATAGCAATCGCTGCTGTCGCTACCACTGCTGCGTGTGCGGATAATCACGAAGAGAGCGAGGGACTAAGTTCAGAGCTCTTCAGCGGCATGGAGTGGCGCTCCATCGGCCCAGCGCTGATGAGTGGTCGGATCGCCGATATCGTTCTTGTCCCCGATGACCCTGCCACTTGGTATGTCGGTGTCGGATCTGGCGGCGTTTGGAAGACAGAGAATGCTGGTACGACGTGGACACCGCTGTTTGATGACCAAGACGTCTACTCCATCGGCGCACTGGCGCTGAACCCCCACGACTCCAATGAAATCTGGGTTGGCACGGGCGAGAACCATGGCGGCCGTCATTTGAGCTTTGGTAATGGGCTTCATCGTTCGCGCGACGGCGGGGCAACTTGGCAACATATCGGCCTTGAGGAGTCAGAACACCTCTCCAAAATCATCATCCATCCTGAAGACCCCAACGTCGTTTTCGTCGCCTCGCAAGGTCCCTTATGGTCCGAGGGTGGGGAGCGCGGGCTCTACAAAACGACCGATGGCGGTGAGACCTGGGACAACATCCTCTCCGATGGTCCGTGGACAGGCGTCACCGATTTGATGATGGATCCGCGTGACCCGGATCTTCTTTATGCAGCCACATGGCAGCGTCACCGGACCGTTGCTTCCTATCTTGGAACAGGGCCAGAGACCAGCATCTATAAGTCCACCGATGGCGGTGCAACGTGGTCGGATCTTCGAGAGGATGCAACAGGTCTCCCCGACGGCAACATGGGTAAGATTGGTCTGGCGTACTCTCCGCAAAATCCTGATCGGCTTTATGCAGCGATTGAGACGGATCGCCGTGAAGGTGGGGTGTGGATGTCTGAAGACCGTGGTGGGTCATGGACCAAACAGTCTGATGCGGTCGGCGGCGGTACGGGTCCGCATTACTACCAGGAACTCTACGCCAATCCGCATAAGGAGGGACAAGTCTTCCTCCTCTCGAACTACACCCAAGTATCTGATGAACATGGTAAAAACTTCCGCACGATCAATCTCGACAGCAAGCATGTCGACGACCACGCGCTTGTCTTCCATCCGACCGACCCTGACTATCTGTTGATTGGTTCGGACGGCGGTATTTACGAGAGCTATGATGCGATGACGTCCTGGCGCTTTATCGACAATCTTCCGATCACCCAATTCTATAAGGTCGCTGTGGATGATGCGGCACCATTTTATAATGTCTACGGAGGAACACAAGATAACAGCTCGCAAGGCGGTCCGTCACGGACGCTGAACGTGAATGGTATCCGCAACCAAGATTGGTTCATCACCCTCACTGGCGATGGTCATCAGTCGGCGACGGAACCAGGCAACCCCGACATTATGTATGCCCAGTGGCAGCAGGGAAACTTGCACCGTGTTGATCGTACGACCGGGGAGTCCGTATACATTAAGCCTCAGGCGGCTCCTGGTGAGCCAATTGAACGATGGAACTGGGACGCGCCCATCTGGGTTTCGTCCCATGATCCGAAACGGCTTTACTTCTCGTCCCAACGCGTCTGGCGCTCCGACGATCGGGGTGATACGTGGACGGCTATTTCTGGTGACCTCACCCGAGACGAAGATCGGCTGCAAATGCCTCTCATGGGCCGTCAGTGGTCGTGGGATGCCGGATGGGATTTCCTTGCGATGTCCGTCTACAACACCGTCACGTCCTTCGGTGAGTCCCCAAGCAATCCCAATCTTCTCTATGTCGGTACCGATGATGGTCTGATCCAGATCACCGAGAACGGCGGTAAGCGTTGGCGCGAAATCGAGGTGGGGCGTTTGCCGGGTGTGCCTGAGACGGCCTTTGTCAACGATATTCGGGCTGATTTGCATGATCAAAACACGGTCTATATCGCGCTCGATAATCATAAATATGGTGACTACGCACCTTATCTTTTGAAATCAGAGAACCGCGGCAGGACCTGGACATCCCTTGCTGATGATCTCCCTGACAAGCACCTCGTCTGGCGCATTGTACAAGATCATGTAAACTCGGACCTTCTTTTTGCTGCGACCGAGTTTGGCGTGTTCATGTCCGTGAACGGCGGAGAGAATTGGACAGAGTTCTCCCAAGGCATGCCGACTATAGCCCTCAGGGACATCACAATCCAAAGGCGAGAGGACGATCTCGTCGCCGCGTCGTTCGGTCGAGGTTTCTATATTCTTGATGATATCTCGCCTTTGCGCGATGTCGATCAAGACGCCCTCGACGGCGACGCGCTTCTTTGGCCTGGCCGGCGGGCTTGGTGGTATATTGAAGAACGGCCATTAGGCGATGACGGCCGCGCTGAGCAAGGGCACGGCTATTATACCGCTGATAACCCGCCATTTGGTGCAGTCTTTACCTATTATCTGCCTGAAGATCTTCAAACCAAAGAGGATATTCGCGTTGAGGCAGAGAAGGAAGCAACTGATGCTGGTGAAGACACGCCGTTCCCTGGGTTTGATGCCATCACGGAGGAAATCAACGAAGTCGCGCCGGAGATCATGTTGATTGTCACCGATAGTGATGGTGATGTTGTGCGTCGCCTCACGGGCCCAACGACCAAGGGCTTCCACCGGGTGGCGTGGGATCTGACCCGTTCGGACGTCTTTGCTCTGCGCGACATGCCGGAAGAGGAGGATAGCGGCTGGTTTATGGTGGCCCCCGGTACTTATTCTGTGTCGCTTCTACAAAGGGTCGATGGTGAGACCACGGAGCTTGTGAGCGCTCAAGACTTTGTCGTCGAAGCTCTTCGCGAAGGAGCGCTTGAAGGCGCATCACCGGAGGAGGTCGCAGCGTTCTGGGACAGGCTGGCTGCTGCGTATCGGAGAAGCTCGGCTGCTAATGCTGCGTTGTCTGAGCTTGATGAGCAGATCGGACTTCTAAAGGTCGCGCTCAATCGTTCAACCGGCGGCGCTGATCTCAACGCCGATTGGGACGAACTCCGCGCAAAAGCTGATGCTGTGAAGGAAATGCTTCAAGGCAATCCAGCGCGGAATGTCATCGGTGAGCGGACATTACCGACCGTGTCTGCCCGGCTCTTCCACGCAGCTGACGGCGTTCAGGGAAGCACGTATGGCCCAACACCGAGCCACATTCAGTCCCTTGAATGGGCGGAAGAGGCGCTCGATGAGGCTGTGAGCGGTATCGAAGAGATGCAGACGGAAGACGTGACCGCGTTTCTTACCGCCCTTGATGAAGCTGGCGCTCCCTGGATACCAGGTGCGAAAATCCCGGCGAACTGATCACAAAAGCACCGCGCCGCAGTCTCTGCGGCGCGGTGAAACCGAATATCCGTCAATCCTTCACCGCGCAATCGCTGCGATCGATACCTATCCCGTTGCCGCTTGAGCGACGGGACGTACTGTATTCTCCATGTCTACATGCTCCAGTCCAGCGGCGTGCCAATAAGTCTATCGACACGGTGTGTTAGGTCGCCGAAGAAGTCTTCCATGAGCTGAGTTTCTCTCTCACCTAAGTCTTCATGGCGCTGACGTTTGTTTTTGTGTTGCACAGGGTTCTCCCCAAACGCATCCGGATTAATATCCAAAAAATCGGCAATTTTCTCTGTAACGCTCGACGGTGTATTTCGTATGTCGGATAAGGATACGAACAGAAATCTCGAGCGCGCAAAAAGCTCAAAATATCTGGCAATCTGTACATCGTACAGGGATGACCTCATATACATAAAGTTCCAGAAATAGTGGGGGCAATTTTTAAAGAATTCTTCCGAGCGGAAACGTTCTTCTTCGGCGCTCAAAGCATCAAAAAAGTTGCTGATGCTCTCGAAAGGATCACTGTCTTTCCTTGGGGCACGAACCCAACTGTAAAGCGAGAGCGCACGCTGCATTGGGTCGCGGAGCGTGATGATAAAGCGAGCATTCGGAAACAATTGTGCTAATATTGTTGGAGTCTCAGGGTTCGACATATAAACATGTGAACAATCCAGGCGATATTTTTTGTCGGACTGGAACAAAGAGAAATAACTGACAGGATTATCGACCACCTGAAAATGACTACAAAAGAAACTAGGTTCCTTAATAGCAGGTGCGTGGATATCGGGGTGTTTCTTCAGCAGGTCGTAAAGAGTCGTTGTACCGCACCTGCCGGCACCGAGAACGAACAGGTTAGGGGTGATGGGTGTCGAGCTGTTCATTTAACTATCCTGATGGCTAACCGATTTTCCTAGCCAGAAGTTACAACGCTAGCGGATTCGGCAGTTTGTTGCACACTCGGCTTCTAGCGACATGCTCTCGATAAGAGAGAAATAATGCCCATACGGTTCAAGTGCGTTGAAGCGCGGATGCCTGAACTGACCCTACGGGATGAGTAAACAGTAGGGTTAGGCCCGGAAGACTAGCGAGGTTCATGCCGCGGTAGCTGGATAGTAACGCGGCTAGGGTCTCGTGAGCAAGTGCCCGATTACTTCGTGAGGCTCGCCAGTGCGTCGATGAGGCGGCATGACAGAAGTCGCACAGATCTATGATAAACGTTCCACCACTGGTTGAGGAGATACACTTAGCGCCAAAGGCAGTCTCGAACATATATTTTTTGACTGCTGCCGAGTAGCAGACCACGACACTCCTGCCACTGAAAACCCTAGTGGACCCCGTTGTGACCGAGGGCAACGTCTTAGCTTGGTCGAGTTTTGGACGTTCAGTGGATCCATGTTGGAACAAGTCAGTCTACAATTCATTGCCAGTAGGTTGTGCAGAGAGCCAGTCAGCAAGGTTTTCAATATAGCGCAGTGAATCCTGCGCGGCTTTAGGGTGGGTCACCATTCCCGACCCTTTTTCTTCTGTACAAAAACTTGGCAGCGGCTTGCTTGGGTCTAGGTTTGGATCGACGAAGTGATGAAATGTTGATTGAGCGACAGCTCGGCCAAGCGAACGGCCGTCTTCATCTCGTTCACCATCAAAGGCGACAGCAATTCCGAATTGATTTCCGGTCACAACACTTCGGCCACGAATGATTTTACAAGCTGCGCCTCCCGCTTCTTTCGGACATGAGACAACTCCTTCATGCGGATGAGCGGGCAGGAATTGGATCGGCGAACCGTCCGAGCGTCGGAGCAGATCATGGGATGGCACTGGCGTCAGGATCTCTTGATAATCCCCATTTGCTCCCGTGTGATAGTTGGGCCAGCTGAGGTAAGAGGTGGCCTGATCATCCACAGCATGACGGGTACGATCAGGCTCCTGATTGCTAGAGTGGAAGTGATGGGCCACACCCACACTCCCGAGACGCAGGAGGCTAGCGCCCATGTCCTCGTGATCTCGCGTCACAAGCAATCCGCCGCCGCGGCGCCTGAAGACCGAAATCGCGGCAGCATCCCCCTCGGTGAGCGCATCCTCAACATCAACCGCAAAGAGCCAAAGCTGATCGAAATCGGACTCGGGCAGCGCGATAAGATCCGTATCGTCTCGTTCATCCTCGACCCTATCACGCGCTTCGACCGCATGTCCGAGAGCTTCAAGGTGCTGCTTCAAAATTGAGAATCTTGCGATGTTCCAATCGTCTTCGACAGGACCAATGGTCGTCTTGAGGAGAATTCGGTTCGCCACGGCGGTTCATCCTTTACATTCGGTATACATATCTTAAAGATCCAGCCTTCCGGCGCTGGCGCGGCGACTGCCGGAAGGCGGCAGCCATTCAGGCCCTCAAAACATGGTGTTGCTGTGGGCCATGGACTGAGGGATCTCTTGCAGAACGTCCCAGTGCTCAACGATAAAGCCATCCTCAACACGGAAGAGATCATAGATCGCCAAGGGCGTTCCACTCCAACTGCCTTCGCTCTGTGTCAAAACGAAGTTCCCTTCACCGATTACGCGGTGGATCCGGGAGTTGGTGATCTCGCCCATGACGGCTGCAAGAGCTTCAGGGCCGTCCTTCACAACAGGGTTATGCTGATCGTATCGGCAATCCTTGAAGAACTCGGTCATCCTGGCGATATCACCGCTAATGAGAACGTCTTCAACGAAGCTGCGCACCAACCGTTTGTTGTCGTCAGTCTTGCTCGCGTCCTCGATCGCATGCGCGCCGTCGGTCTGACCCCGACCACTTGCTGTCTTCTCGTGGAGCGGAATAATGGAGTCCCAGTGCTCAGCAACCAGCCCATTTTCGACGCGCCAAATGTCAAAGGCAACGACAGTCGGAGCGCCAAAGACCATAGCGTTGGTGTATGTCGTGTGGGTCAGGATGAGGTCGCCATCCTCGAAGATGCGATGCACCTGGTAATCAAACCCAGCCTCCTTGAGCGCAGGAAGCAAACCGATGACCGGATCGACACCAGTGGGGACGTTGGGGTTATGCTGAATATAATCCTCGGTGTAGAGCCGCCGTATCGCTGCCTCATCGTGATTGCGAAACAAGGCATCCATCGCTTCAATCACGATGCGCTTCTGAGGTGAGAGGGTACTTGAGTCGACTTCCATGATCTTCATTTCTCCTTTTAGATCTTATATTTAAGGCGAATTCGGGTTCGCCGATTTTGAGGGGTTCGCAAACTGCGCTCGGTCTCAGTCGTCGTACAAAATTCGCCAGCCACTCACGGAGCCGGGCTCGAGATTGGGGACCACCACAGTGTCACCGAACACGGATAGATCGTTCTGCATGACCCCGGATGGGCGCGTATCAACGAGCCGAAAGGCCTGTCCGGCGGGTTGGAGGTGGAAAATCTCACCGGGGAAACTGGATACCAGCAAGCTGCCATCCGGCGCGATTCCGATACCATCGGGGCGGTTGAGCCCGGTGGCCAGAACCCGTGTCTGGCGCATGATATCGAAGGAGAAGAGCACGCCATCTTCCATGCTGGCGATCAGGAGGCTGCCATCCGGCCCCTCCAAAAGGCCATTGAGTTGACCATATTGGTCAAACGCGACGAGGACCTCTGCACTCTGATCGTTGATCACATAGATGGTCGCGTTACGGCTGTCCGAGATGACGACATGACCTTGCCAAACCGCCACGTCATTGAGAAACTCTGCACCAGGAACGTCAATGTCAGCCGTGTGTTGGCCAGTCTCAACATTGACCACGCGAACAACATCGATATCGGCCACATAGAGGTTCGCTCCGAGGACCACCATGCCTTTGGGCGCGTCAAACCCCGTCGCCCACTGTGCTGCAATGACAGCTCCGTCGCTGTCGAGCCGGGAAATCCAGCCGATACCGTCCTTGTCAGCTATCTCACCGGAAATATTGGAGACGAAGAAGCCGCCATCAGGAGCGATCGCTACACCCTCGGGTTTGTCAAAACCATGGGTGACCCAAACGCGTTCGAGGCTCAGACCGGCTGGCGAAACCGCACTTTCCGTTGGCTGATCTGTTTCTGCCCGAGATTCGCAACCAGCAGCGGTCAAAGTGGCAAGTAACAGGAGCTGATTGCGAACACTCACGCCGTCATTCCTCCATCAACGATCAGGCGTGCACCGGTGATATAGGTCGCATCAGGTCCAGCCAGGAATGAGGCGAGACCCGCTACCTCCTCCGGCGTACCGTATCGCCCTAGGGGAACCATCGTGCGAATATGGTCAGCAAGCTGAGTGCCATCTGGGTTCATATCGGTGTTGATGGGTCCAGGGACAATCGCATTGATGGTGATCCCCTTGGGACCAAGGTCGCGGCAATATCCCTGCACGAGGGCATTAGCGGCCGCTTTGCTGGCGCCATAAAGGCCTAGCCCAGGAGCGAAGAAGCTGTTGGCGATCGTCGCGGTGATCAAAATGATCCGTCCACCGGTGGCCATGCGCGACGAGGCTTCCCGGACAAGCTCCAAACTGGCCCTGACATTGACACCGAAGACTGTCTCATAGTCTTGGTCCTGAATATCATCCAACGGCTTGGAGATGTTGACCCCGGCATTGGAAACCAAAATGTCGAGGCCCCCTTGCGCCGCGATGACATCCTCGATCGCTCGGGCACTTTCGCCGGGGCGCATCGCATCGGCCTTCACAGTCCTCGCCATGCCGCCTGCCTTGTTGATGTCATCGGCGACCGCGTCCGCCGCTGCGGCGGATCCCACATAAGTCAGGGTGACCTTCGCCCCATCATCCGCGAGCCGCCGGGCGATCGCCGCGCCAATGCCGCGACTGCCGCCGGTGATGAGCGCGCTCTTTCCAGTCAGATGCTTTGTCATATTACCACGCCTACTTTCTTGAAATGACGACCTTGCCGAGCCCGTCGGGGCTTGACGCCGCGTTGAATGCGTCTCTCGCGTCATCGAAGGAGAACCGCGCTTTGATCGGGATCGCGATATGGTTGACGGAGACCGCTCGAATGAGACGCTCCAGCATAGCGAGAGACCCAACCATCACTGGTCTGATCGTTACGCTCTTGAGCATCAGATCGAGCACGTTGATGGGTGGTCCCGAGGGCGCGCTGAACCCGATCTGAGCGACACGCCCGCCCTGTGCGAGAGCGCGAATTGATGCCGCGATCGAGGGAGGACCGGCGTTCTCCAGGACGATGTCTGCGCCCTTCATTTCGGTTGCTTCGAGAACCGCCTGTTCCCAATGCGGTGTGGATCGGTAATTGACCCCGTAGTCCGCCCCTAACTCTTCCGCTGCTTTGAGTTTTTCATCAGAGGAGGAACTAAGACCAAACCGGGCACCCGCGGCATGAGCCAACCGCATAGCGATCAACGACACAGCACCGGTTCCCGTCGCAAAGACCTCCTGACCGGGCAGCACCGAGCCGGACTCGAACAAAGCGTTCCAAGCAACGACCCCCGCACAAGGAAGGCAAGCAGCGGTCTCGAATGAGATGGCATCGGGCAACACAGCAAGCGCCGAAGCTGGCAAGACGACTTCCTCCGCAAGCACACCTTGAGCCACGGCCCCCAGAGCACTGGGCTCCATCTCAGGGAGGTAAGGTCCCTCAAGGTGAGCGGGGTTAAAGGTTGAGACGACGCGGTCGCCCACCTTCAATCGGGAGACATCGCTTCCCAGTTCGATCACTTCGCCCGCACCATCGGAAAGAGGGATAAGCGTGTCTTGGGCAGGAAGGGGCGATTGACCACGCGCGATCATAATGTCCCTTGCGTTGATGGAATTGGCATGGATTGCGACGCGGGCTTCGTGCGGCTTCAGCTCTTCATGCCCGATGGCCTGCTGGCGCATGCCGTCCCATCCCTCACCAGGGCGCAAGGTCCAGGCAAAGGTCACGATGCGTCTCGTAAAGGTAAGATAGACTGTTTTCTCTCGGTTTGCTGACAATCCGTGAACATAAGAGGTCTCCGTGCTCCCGACGCCGCCAAAGCGCTCGAGAGTGAGGTGCTGCAGGTTCTTTGCGAGACTTCGTGCTACTGGCTCTGATTGAAGCAGTACCGAGCGATTTTCCATTCGCCGTCGATCTCTTCAAAGACCCACAGTTCACGGTTGATCTCAGGCACGGTCTGATTGCCCTCTTTGATGAAACGTGTGCCCACTGATGTCGTTGTCGCGTAGGCGACATCTCCGCTGACGATGATGTCTGATGGGTCGATGTCGAACTCGAGTTCGAGCGACAAAGCATCGAAGGCGAAGGCGTAAAAGCCAGTGATGTTCTCTGCACCCTCGAATGCATCAAACCGATCGGGCAGCAAGATGGCGTCGCTCGCGTAAAGCCCGCCAACGCTCTGCGCGTCCCCGGCGTTCACGAACTGCTCATAGCTCTCCAGCACCCGGATAATGCCCTGAACATCATCGGACGTTTGCCCAAGGACGGTGCCTGAAGCTGACATAGATGCAATGGAAACGATAGCTCCGTATGCGATAAGTTTCTGAATGCTCATAGCGATTGTCCCTCTTTTCCAACTCAACTCAAAACTTGCCATTGTCGTGCGCCATCGCGTCAGGGATCTCTTCGAGCACGTCCCAGTGCTCAACGATCAGGCCATCCTCGATTCGAAACAGATCGTAAAAGGCCAGGGGCGTGTCTCCCTCAGTGCCTTCTGAGACAGCCAGGACGAAGTTGCCCTCGCCGATCACCATATGGACTTTGGTCAGTGTATAGCCCTCGCCAGCCGCGGCTTTGGCCGCCCAGGTCTGACCAAGCTCGGGCAGACCGTCCGGGATTGTTGGATTGTGCTGGATATAGGCGCCCGGCGCCGAAACGACGTACTCGCCGGCGAGATCGAACCGGCCACCGATGACCACAGCATTGATAAACTCACTGACGAGTTGCTTGTTGTGCTCGGTCAGATGGTGATCTGTGATCTCGGTCGGGCCATCGACCATCGAACGCCCCGAGACGGTAACAGTTGGCGGAACCTGAAGATTGTCCCAGTGCTCAGCCACCAGACCATTCTCGACACGGAAGATATCAAAGGCGGCAAGCGTCGGTGTTCCGAAGAATTCCGCACCGTCATAGGTGATGTGCATAGCAACAAGATCGCCGTCAGAGATGACCCTGTGCACTGTTGGTTTCAATCCACTGTCCTTCAGTGCAGGAAGCACACTGAGTATAGGTTGAAGCCCTGTCGGGACTAAAGGATTGTGCTGTATATAGTCTTCAGTCAGAAGTTCGGCTGTAGATTCGACATCGAAATCGAAAAAGAGGCTCTGATAAGCCGTTTCGACGATCGCTCGGTTCACATCCCGCTCTTCGCTCGGCGCGCTCGCACCAATACAACCCGCCAAACAACTTACCGAGAATAAAAGTCCCGCGCTAAAGACCTTCTTCATGTCTTCGCCTCCACAATCAACCGCATGTGAAGTACTGATAACGCTCACTGAAATTGCCTGGCAATAAGGCACTTTAGGGATACCTGGCTCACTTTTTTGTTATCTATTTTTTTCGCGATGCGAAGGCCGGTAATAAAATATGATCTCAAGCATTGTTTCTTCCATTGCTTACGCAAACAGAGTCTTCGGCCAAGAGATCTGTCGATTCAGAACGCCCGACCTATTGTTTATAAAGCACGCAATCGTGATTGCAGGCAGCGTTCCTCTGTCACGCACAATGACCATGCTAAAACTCAGCATGGCGGTAGTTCCGCGGGCCGCGAGCAGAAACAGCTCTACATATCTGACGTGATCAGAATGTTGATTTCAAGAAACGCTCGCTCGCGGACACGGATCATCTTGCCGTAGGAATCGGATGCAAATACGCTTTCAACGGCCTCAGCGGACGGAAAGTCCATCACCAGAACGACCCCAGAGGGGCGGCCATGAATGACACTTTGAACGTTCAGCCTTTTCACCAGGACGCCATCAGCACCCAACAGCAAGGGTAAAACCCCATCGAAATAAGCCTGCACTGCCGCCATTTCGTTGGGGTTGGGTAGCGCTGTGACAATCAACGAAGCACCATCGGCCATGGTCGAGTCCGCCGCATGCTGCTGCGCGGCAGCGCCACCGAACCAGAGCAATGATGCGGTCAAGGCGATCTTCATAAATTTCATCATGTGAGCGCTTCCCATGCTGAGCATCTCGTTGAATTATGGGCATAACACCGCCAGACTAACTGGCAATAAGGTACTTTAAGGATACCAAGCATGCTGCAGATTACTGTGACCAACGATGAAGAGTGCGAGCTTTGCCCGATCAGGACTTTGATTGCGCCTTTAACTGCCAAATGGAGGCCGTTGATTCTTCTGTCCTTGCAGGATGGCAAACAGAGGTTCAGCGATGTGAAGCAGCTGATTGGTGACATCACCCAACGCGTTCTGACTGAAAATCTGCGCAATCTGGAACGCGACGGCTATCTCACCCGTGAGGTGCATCAGACTCGCCGAAAACAGGTTTACTACGAACTGACAGACCGGGGTCACGCAGCGCTCAACCGTCTCATGCCTTTGATCGATTGGGCCGCAGGCAATCTGAAAGAGGTCAAGAACTCCCGTGCCGATTACGACGCGCGCGACCCCGAGTAGGCTCGACTGCGCCAATTGACCAAAACCATATAACACGTTAACAGTATGAAAAATCAGACAGCTGATGTTCTTTTGAGGCGTACAATTCTGATGGTCTTTGATCAATCAAACAGAGAAAGTGGGAGCCGATCATCACCTGATGCTACGTTCCAGGGCGCCGTTAACTCGCAAAATTGGGACGTCTACACTCTGCCAGATAGCGTCTGCGTCGACAGCCCACTGTTCAAGATGATTTAGACTGTGATCACCAGTAAAAACATCACGCTACACCCAGTTCGTCTAATGACTTTCAGACGTCCACTCTTACCTGGTGCCCGCGACAAAACGGGCTCACCTGACAGACACCTATTTTGACAAGGCTTTTTTCCGCAAACGGAGACCAAGGAGGCCCGATGCGAAAAGGAGCGCGGCACCAGGAACAGGGATTTCCTCGGAAACACCAGCCAACAGAGTTGCACGAAGGATGGT
>JBCBUC010000003.1:0-208604 GCA_039818345.1 Pseudomonadota bacterium
TAACCTTGCGGCCGTACTCCCCAGGCGGAGAACTTATCGCGTTAGCTGCGCCACCAAAGGCCGAAGCCCCCAACGGCTAGTTCTCATCGTTTACGGCGTGGACTACCAGGGTATCTAATCCTGTTTGCTCCCCACGCTTTCGCACCTCAGCGTCAGTGTCAGTCCAGTAGGCCGCCTTCGCCACCGGTGTTCCTCAGGATATCTACGCATTTCACCGCTACACCCTGAATTCCACCTTCCTCTACTGCACTCTAGCCTGCCAGTTTCAAATGCAATTCCCAGGTTGAGCCCGGGGCTTTCACATCTGACTTAACAAGCCGCCTACGCGCGCTTTACGCCCAGTAATTCCGATTAACGCTCGCACCCTCCGTATTACCGCGGCTGCTGGCACGAAATTAGCCGGGGCTTCTTTACCGGTTACCGTCATTATCTTCACCGGCGAAAGAGTTTTACAACCCTAAGGCCTTCATCACTCACGCGGCATGGCTGGATCAGGCTTTCGCCCATTGTCCAATATTCCCCACTGCTGCCTCCCGTAGGAGTCTGGACCGTGTCTCAGTTCCAGTGTGGCTGATCATCCTCTCAGACCAGCTACAGATCGTCGGCTTGGTGAGCTTTTACCTCACCAACTACCTAATCTGCCGCGGGCCCATCCTAAGGCGATAAATCTTTACCCCGGAGGGCACATACGGTATTAGCAACGATTTCTCGATGTTATTCCGTACCTTAGGGTAGGTTCCCACGTGTTACGCACCCGTCTGCCACTCACCCCGAAGGGTTCGTTCGACTTGCATGTGTTAAGCCTGCCGCCAGCGTTCGTCCTGAGCCAGGATCAAACTCTCAAATTGAGGTTTGAATAACTGACTTGTTTAATTACTGACATCGCAAAACCAAAACCTCCGTTGTTACGAGGTCATTGGTTTTATAGAAACGTCAGCAGTCAGTCTCAAAGTGTGAAGCTTAAAAGCTTCCGCCAGGACTGCGCCGCCCACGTTTCTCTTTCTCTTACCAAATTGTCAAAGAGCGTCCGGCGCAATTACCGAACAGCCGAACCGAAGTCCAACCTTTTGTTTGGGAAGTTTTCCACTTCGCTAACGAAGCATCGAACCTTCCGAGCACCGCGAGGTATAGACCTCTTGGCAGACCGTCAACACCAAAGTTATTAACTTAGTGTCGACGCCGCTTTGACTTTGGCTTTACTTCAAAGCCTCTGCCTCAGCGCAGGAGCGGCGAGATATTCATCTCAGTTGCCCCTGTCAACGACGATTTTGACTTTTTCTTCTTTGACCTTGCCAGGGGGTAAACCCTGAAACGCGGAGCAAAGAAGGCCGAGGGCGAAATCATCAGGAAGACCAGAAGACCGCGCCCCGTCGGCGTCTCAATGCCGTGGAGAGCCGCGTATATGCAAAACCGAGCGCGCCCGTGCAAGAGGTTTTTGCAACCAAGATGAACTTTTTCTTTAGCGCCGTCACGCAATCAGAATAAGCTCGGAACTTCACGCTCCAGCGATGTAGCTTTTCAGCGCCTCAGCCTCTTCGCGTGCCTCACGAATGCGGTGTTTGATGACATCGCCGATCGACAAAATACCGCGCAGTGTTCCGCCCTCAACCACCGGGAGATGCCGAATACGGCGCTCTGTCATCATATCGAGAAGCTCATCCACTGTTGCGTCAGGATCAGTGGTGATGAGGGCCTCGGTCATCACCTCGCTCACGGGACGCTCACGATGCCCAACGGGCGCACCCTTGAGGATACGAATCACGTCCCGCTCCGAGAGGATACCGCACGGGTGCCCGTCCTCGGTCATCACCAGTAGCGCGCCGATGTTCAGTTCAGCCAATCGATCGATAGCGTGGCCAAGTGTGTCGGTGCGTTGAAGTGTTTCCACCGTACCGCCCTTGAGGCTCAGAATATCTGATGCCCGCATAAAACCTCCCAGATGTTTGTTTTTTGGGGGTCGAGCGTGCTCCTGTGGAAGGCTGTCGGCAAGCCTCAACCAAGGCCGAAGGGCAGTGGCGGACGCCTGGCCAAGCGATCGAAGTATGGAAACGCCACAAGACCAAAGACAAAACCACCGATATGGGCCTCCCAGGCGATCATCACCTGGCCATCGGTCATCATGGCGCCAGCAATACCGGTCGCGATGTTGAGGCCGATGTAAATCGATGAGGCCACCAGCAAAGGACGGGCCCAGATTGGGGCCAAAGGCCCATATTCGGCGCCCATGGGCGCAAAAAGCCTGAGCGCGAATCGAAGCGTTCCCGCCATTAAGCCCGAAATAGCGCCCGATGCCCCGATCATTGGGACATCATCAAAGGGATGAGCTGCAAAATGGGTCAGCGCGCCCGCCACACCGCTCGATAGGTAAAACGCCATAAACACGGTGATGTTGCGACTGGCATCGGCTGGCGTTGTGTTTTCCACGCAAAGTCTGCGCGCTGTACCCGACCCAAACACCATCAGCCAAAGCATGTTGAGCGCCAGGTGCCCAAGACCGCCATGGAGAAAGATATGGGTCACGAGCGGGATTACCGCGATGAGATACCGCCCCTCTTCGATCTGCGCGAGAAACCGCAGCGGGATAAACGCAAGATCCAGGAACAGGGGGCCCCCTGTGAAAGGCGACGGCAAAATAAGCGACAGGAAGAAGGCGGCGATCGTAAAGACCACAATTTGCCCAATCGGGGTGGGCAGGTTCAGGATCGGCCCGCCTCTAAACGGTGCCCCCCCTTCCATCACACCTCGGCGCCTTCGGATGGAGGATGGCCGCTCTGTCATAGGTCTCGCGTCGTTTGTTATGAGGACAAAGGTGGCATCCTCCCCATCCGCCTGCAAGTGACGGCGGTCGCTGGTAGTGGGTCAGTTTGAATTTTCTTTCTTGCGGTAGGTTTTTGGGCGGTTCGGCTTCGGTGCCCGATCATCAACCAGCCGAATGATGTCTTCCACGTCCCAAATGCGATCCGTCAGGCCAGCCGCCATAGCAGGCGTCCATTTGTTGAGCGACTTGTGCTGGCGGCAGAAGTTGTAGTTCATGAAGTGCAGCGCGACCGCCAGAGCGTGGTTCTCCACCTTCTTCGAGAAGGCGTTCGTCAGTCGTGTAAAGCGACGCATGTTCATCCGCATAGTGAGGTTTTGGCGCTCAACGAAAGAGGTGGAGACCTTTTCCATATCCGGCTCACCTTCGATGACATCCTTGCGGGTCTTGCAGCAAACACCCGGACTATAACGGCGCTCCTGCGGCTTGCCCTTCGGCTCTTGGAACAGCTTCACAAGCTGGGCGTAGTCCACGTCCGCGCCGAACGCTTCTTCGATGGCTTCAAGATATGGCTTGTGACCGTCCGTCGTGAGTTGCACCCGCGAGGCGAGACGGGTGGCGAGATCGGAGATGAAGAGACGCGCGTAGGAACTATCGCGACCGCCGATCAAGTAGGAGATGCAGAGCTTGCTGTCGGCGTCGATTGCCGTCCATGTCCACACGTCGCCAGCGTCTTCGGGAGCCGCTTTGGCATCGGCCACGTTCTTCGCTTTTGCGTAGCAAAAGGACCAGATTTCATCGCACTGGACGCGCTCAGCTTCGACCTCGCGGACCACCTCGTGGTGGAAGGCCGCGCAGGCTTCGCCAGCTTCCACGAGCAGCTTTGAGACCGTGTTTTTGGAAACGTCCGCGATCCGCGCCGTGCCCCGGATCGACATGCCATCAAGAAGGCACTTCAAGATGGTCTTACGGGTCTGAAGGGGCAGCTTGTTCATACTGACCAATATGCTTGAGCTAGTAGACATTCGCAACCCCATTGACGCTTCACACTTTAAGGAATATGCAGAAAACGACGCTAGGGGCAATAAGTCCCCCACCTTAAAGGATCAAGATGTCAGGTTCCATCAGCTCAGAGCGCCGCCGTCGCCAGCAAATGCTCGATTTCATCCTCACTTTGCCGGAGGCGTTCTGGAGCGAGGTCGCGAGCCGAATCCGAGCCGTCTATGATGACTCGTTTGCCGAGCTCGACGCCGACCCGAGTGTCAGTGTGCCGCAGAAAGGGGACGCCCTTCTCCAGCGGCGCTTTTTCCGGTGTGAAAACATTCTCAACGAAGTCGGCCAGCGATTCGGCGTCTCTTCGACGTTCGAACCGCTCGCACAGAACAACCGGCACATCGCCTACGTGAGCAACGAAAAGGTAGGGGTCACACAAGCCTATGTGCCTCCAGACGCTGGTCGCTGTGCTGAGCGGGGCTATCGGACCCGCAAAGCCAAGGTCAACAAGATGTGGGAGTCCGTGGTCCAGTCCTTGTTCGAGGAGGAGAACAAGGTCCGAGAGCCCAAAGCGCTCTACGGGATCATCGCTCATTCTCCGTTTGGCCGCGCGTTCGAAGCACCGCATCAGCGGCTCGGCTCTATCGAGCTTGTGGTGCCGCGCGAGAACATGGAATCCGTCGAAAGCTTTTCCTTCGAAGAAATCTCGGCTGAGTATCGTCACCGCGCCGAAGAACAGGCACAGCGTCAACCGACTCCGAAGCGGGCGCCGACCTGGAAAGAAAACGAAGACAAGAAAGACAGTCCGAAGAAATGACGATAGGAGCAACAGGTTTTGTGGGGCAGCGTCTAGCAGAAGCTAGGCAAGCGAGAGGTATTGCGCAGGCGGACTTCGCGGCGCTCGTTGGCTTGAGCCCTCAATCCATGTCGAAGTACGAGAACGACAAACAAAACCCCACCCAAGAGGTGGTGGATTTGCTGGCCTCACATCTACGATTTCCTCGCTCTTACTTTTTCCTTCCCTACCGTTTCGGAGATGACAAGCCGATCTTCTGGCGAAGCAAATTGACGGCCCCCAAGGGCAAGAAAGAGGGGGCGAAGGTGAGGTTGGACTGGGTGAAGTCTGCAGTCGATTATCTCTGCGCCTTTCTCGATTTCTCCCCCGTCAATGTGCCGCTAATCGACACCCCCAGCGACATTGCTTTGATGGACGATCAATTCATCGAAGAGGCTGCTGCTTCTATCAGAGAGCAGTGGGAGATCGCCCCTGGGCCGATGCCTGATGTTCTAGAGCGAATGGAGCTGAACGGCATCTTCGTCTCTCGAATTCACGTTCGTGCCGAAAAGCTCGATGCATTTTCTCAGTGGTCAGATCACTACGGCGTCCCATTCGTTGTGTTGTCGCGGGATAAGGCAAGCGCGTGCAGGCAACGCTTCGACGCGCTCCACGAGCTTGCCCATCTGGTGCTCCACCGCTCCGTTACTCACAAGCAGATGAGTAATGCATCGACCTATAAGCTGTTGGAGAAGCAAGCAGATAAACTGGCCAGCGCTCTCTTGCTGCCAGAGCGAGATTTCCTTGATGAGCTCTACGCTCCCTCGCTGGACGCCTTTGTTTCAATGAAAAGCCGATGGAAGGCATCAGTAGGGGCAATGATCATGCGAGCACATCAGCTCGATATAATCAGTGATGACTACAAGACCCGCCTCTGGATGAATTACACTCGGCGCGGCTACAAAAGAAATGGAGAACCGCTGGACAACAGCTTGCCGAAAGAAGAGCCGCACATGATTAGGGCGGGCTTCATGATGCTTCTAGAAAGCGGAAGGCAGACCAAGAGCGACATTCTCTCCGCCCTTCCGTTTCCTGCCGATGATCTCGAGGAAATAGCTGACCTAGAACAGGGAACGTTGTCCGGCGAAACCGTCGCAGAAAAACGACAACCTAAGCTGCGTGAAGATCTGGGCGAAAACGTCGTATCAATCTTCGGAGACTGAGTTCTTCCAGCGAGCTTGCGCTGCTTTTCTTGCGATAGCACGCCGCTCCTCTGGGCTCAGGGCGTTAGCGCGCGCCGAGCCCCCGTTTGCTCCGCCTTTGGCTCCACGGCCTTTGGCGGATGCTGGATCAATCTCTTCATCCTCATCTGAGCCCGCTGCCAAGTCGACGATCTTCTTCGCCAACTGGTTCGCGTCGCGAGGGCGCTTTGGGTTTTTTCCGGACATGCCCTAAGATATGCCATCTTGCGGGCGCGGGGACAAACCCCAGTCAATCCCGCCGATTTTCAAACTGACCCACTACCCGGTCGCTTTGACCCTTTGTTGAGAGGACCGGCCTAAAATTGCGTGACCTGGGTCCACGAAACCACCATCTCTTCCCGGATGCAGAAAAGTTGGTGCTTCTTTTGGACAGCGGTCGGTGAGCAATAAGGTCGGGCAATCATGAAACCCACAGCGACTTGGTGCATGAACGTGTCCGGCCGGATATTCGGGCCCTATGACACCGACCAAATGGGCAAGTTCATTGCCGAAAAGCGGCTGGCTTACCATTCGCTCGTGGCGCCAGCCGGCAGCCGTGATTTTCGCCCGGCTCTTCAATTTCCTGAGCTTCGCAACCTCTTCAAACCGAAATCCGCCGAAGAACGAGGCGCCGAGGCACGCGCGCAAACCCAAGCGCATAAGAGTTTTTTGATCGTTTTTGGGAGCGAGATGGGCGGCGCAGAGCGCGCTTCGAAACTCTACAGCAGCCTTCCCGAAGTGATTCCGCTGTCAGCGACCACGTGGCTGGTGGTCAGCGACCGCAGTGCCGATGATCTTCGCGACGAGCTGGCGAGCCTGTTGCCCAGCACCGAGCGCGCGCTGGTCATTGGATGCTCCAGTCAAACGCCCGCGAGCCATGGGGTGAGCCTTGAGGAGCATGAGCGCATCGCCAATGTGCTGGGTGCTGGCGGCATGTGGCCCAAGGTCTAATGCTTGTTCTCAAGACCGGTTGAGGTCAAAACTCCCGCCATGAACGGCCCGTCAGACGTCCTCGCCGGATCCGACACCCCGCATATTCTTGTGGTGGATGATGACGAGCGCATTCGCACGCTGTTGGCCCGCTACCTCCGCGACAACGGATTCCTTGCCTCAGCGGTGGATAGCGCGGAGAGCGCCGACGCCCTTTTAAAGACGATCGCGTTCGACGCCTTGGTGATTGATGTGATGATGCCGGGTGAAGACGGTTTTTCCTTCACCGAGCGCATGCGGATCGCAACGGATCTGCCGATCATCCTCCTCACAGCAAGGGGTGAGCCCCAGGATCGGATCCGCGGGCTCGAGGTGGGCGCGAATGACTACCTCCCCAAGCCGTTTGAGCCGCGCGAGCTGCTCCTTCGCCTGAAAGGCCTCTTACAGCGGACCAGTTTACCAAGCCGTGCTGAAACGATCGCGTTTGGCGGCTTTCGTTTTGACCTAGCCCGCGGGGAGCTGACCCACGGCGATGACCGGGTGAAATTGACCGACGCGGAACTCCATCTTCTGCGCACCTTGGCGGCTAAGCCCGGGGCAGCGGTGCCCCGCAATGTTCTTGCGCAAAAGGAACTCGGCGTCTTTGACCGCTCAATCGACGTTCAGGTCACCCGCCTCCGGCGAAAAATCGAGGATGACCCGCGCAGTCCACAGCACCTTAAAACCGTGCGAGGCATCGGTTACGCGCTGATGACGGACTAACCAGATGCTTCGGCGCATAGCTCCTAAATCACTCTGGGGACGAACGATCCTGATCGTCGTTCTGCCTATTTTCCTGATGCAGACGGTGATCACCTTCGTCTTTTTCAACCGCCATTGGGATGATGTGAACGGCGCCCTTGCCCGGCAAACGGCCAGTGAAATCACCCACATATTGGCCCTTTGGCGGGACCCGCCCCTCGGCATGACCCGTGGCGCGGTCGAGCGCATGGCGCGTGAAGACCTTGATCTTTACATGCGATGGGCGCCGGGCCAGCGCATCCCTGAGCGCGACAAACTGAATATCCTCTCGGCACTGACGAGATCACTGACCGAGGCGATGGACGAAGCGGTTGACGAGCCGGTTTGGATCAACACGCGCGGCTATGCTGATGAAGTCGAAATCCGTGTCCAACTAGCCGATGGCTATCTGGTGTTCGTCAGCCCGCGCAACCAAGTTGCCGCGACCAATGCCCCTCTTTTCGTCATATGGCTGATCGGCACCAGCCTCTTGCTTGGTTACGTCGCGGTCGTCTTTATGCGGAACCAAGTCCGCTCGATCACCCGTCTTGCCGACGCCGCGGAAGCCTTTGGCCGGGGTGAGGACATCCCACACTTCCGCCCCGCGGGCGCACGGGAGGTACGGCAAGCGGGCCAGGCCTTCCTTGCCATGCGCGCCCGAATTCGCCGCTATCTGCATCAACGTACGGCGATGCTCGCCGGTGTCAGCCATGACCTGCGGACGCCATTGACCCGCCTCAAGCTCGGGATCGCGATGCTTCCTGAGACGGAAGATCGCAAAGCGCTTGATGCTGATGCCCAGGAAATGGAACGGATGCTCGAAGCTTACTTGGATTTCGTCCGTGATGCCCAAGATGCCGAACGCTCAGCAATCGACGTCCCGGCTCTTGCTACTGAACTTTCCGACGAAGCCCAAAGGCTTGGACACGATCTAGAGGTCGACATCGAGGATGATGTCGTCTTGCATGCGAGCCCTGTCGGCATCAAACGTGTTCTGACCAATCTGATCTCCAATGGTTTTGCCCATGGCGATCGTGTGCGGCTCATAGCGCGAAAGAACCATCGTACCGTGACGTTCCATATCGAGGACGATGGTCCGGGCATTTCACCTGAGGATCGCGAACGAGCGCTACAGCCGTTTGAGCGGCTCGACCCCTCCCGCAACACACAAGGAACAGGGCTCGGCCTTGCTGTCGTTGTGGACATCACCAAACGCCATGGCGGGCATTTTGAGCTTGGGGAGTCAGAGCTTGGCGGACTTGCCGCCACACTAAAGCTTCCCTCTTAGCTGTCCGTTTCGCTGGAGGCCTTCCCGCGACGCCAGAACCGAAGGCCCCGCCGGGAGCGCTCTTGCGCTTCGGCCTCCGCTTCTCGGGCCGCTTTGTCTGCTGCGCGCGCTTCTTTTTCTGCCGCACGCGCCGCTTTTTTCGCTTCCCTCGCGCGTGCCTTCTCCTCACGCGCGCGCTCTTTGGCTTCTCGGGCCTCTTTCCGTCGAAGCTGTTTCTCAGGCAGCTGATGGAAGGCCTCGATATGCCCCTGCTCGGTCAAGACATAGAGCATGCCGCCCGCCACAACCGGCGGAAGGGTGGCGCCATCTTTTAATCTGTACTCATCGACAATCTCGCCGGTCGCAGGATCAACAGCGATCATATCACCGATGGTCGAGGTGAGATAAAGATGCGACCCGGCGAGAACAGGGCCGGCCCAAACGATCCGTTCCTTGCGGTTGTTATCGTTCTTGTAGACGTCCAATTGCACCGTCCATCGAACCCGCCCGTCGATACGATTGACCGCGGTCAGAATATTTCGGTTGGAGGCGACAAACAGTGTCTCACCCGCGAGCCAGGGTGTGTGGTAACCGCCCACCGGCTGCTCCCACACCACTGTTCCCGTGCGGGCATCGATACCAGTCATTTGTCCCGACTGAGTCACAGCGAAGACCGCGCCGCGATCGACGACAGGACTGCCAGCAACGTCCCCCAGGGTCGACAACGCATTAAGCCGCGAGGTTCTTGAGATGACAGCGGTCCACTGAATGCGGCCATTGTTGGAGGCGAGTGATGTCACCTCACCCGATGAGAACGGCACGATCACCCCATCAGCACTGACCGCAGGCGCGGCCGACGCCAAGAAACGGGCCGGTTCCTCGAAGCTCTCAAACGTCCAAACGATGTTGCCGGTGCCTTGCTCTAAGGCAATCACTTCGTTGCTGATGGTGACGGCGATCACCAACCCCTCGCCTAAGCTGGGCGGATTCCGCAATGGCCCTGGCGCTTCCACCTTCCACAAGACTTCGCCATCGTCGATGTTCAGTGCAGCAACAAAACCAAAACCGCTGGTGACAAAAATGATGTTGCCTTCGACAGCCGCGCCGCCGCCGAAGCCGAGATAGCCAGGATTGCTCCGTGCAAAAATATTATACCGCCGACGCCTCCGTTCGCGAATGTCGGGCGTCAGTTTTGTTGACCACATCCGTTTTCCGGAAACGGCATCGAATGCCCGCACATTCGCGACGGAATCGATCAAGAAGATCTTCCCATCACTGACAACCGGCGGGGAGGTGATCGGCGCGTCTTGCGCCTTACGGCTTGACGCCTTGATGCGCCACGCCCGCTTAAGATCGGCTGGCGCCTCGACATGGTGAAGCGCGTGGTTCGCCTCCCCTAAGGTTTGCGCCCACTGATCATTTGCCAAGGCAGGCGGCAAAACGAAGGGCTCTTCTTCAAGGCTCGGGTCAACGATGATCTGTTCTTCAAGGAGAAGAACCGGCTCGGACCCTTCGAGCTCAGCGAGGTCCTTATCCGTGTTGGAGCAGGCTGCCAGAACGAGCGCTAAGGCGACAGCGATGACCCAGGACGAAAATTTCCGCACGCTTACTGTTCCTCGGTTGCGCTATCGGCGGTGGCGGCCGAAGCCTCTTCTGCCTCAAGCGCTTCAAGAAGATCACCCACCGGGGGCTCCTCCAAAACATCGACGCCAGGGTCGACGCCAAGTGGAACACCTGCCCCTTCAAGCTCTGCACCAAAGCTGCGAATAAAGTCGACAACGTCACTTTGGCTCGACTGCTGGGTTTCTAGGCTGGCGCCGTTGGCACCAGCATCAGCCAACGAGGAAAAGCTCCGTGCACGTGAGCGAAAAAACTCTTCTGCATCGGGTGAGGCGGCGATCGCATCAAACCGAGCTTTCGCCCCCGCATAATTGCCCGAAAGCAGCGATGCCGCAGCCGCGATTTCAGCGGCGTGGCCTTGAAACGCTTCGCTCTGGACGTCGGCCACAATCGTGCTGGCCTGCGCGGAATCAATATCGAAGAGGGTGTAAGCGGCGCGAACGCGAGCAAAATCTTGCATCGCGACAGACAAGGACGTGTTCTGATAAATTTCCGCGTAAAGCGCCGCCGCGCCCTCCGCATCCCCGTTTTGCGCAAGGGCCGAGGCCGCGCGCATGCGCGCAAGAACACCGTACCCCGTGTCTGTGCGGAGCGCGAAGTCAGTGAGCTCCTGCGCTGTGGGTTGATCCGCCGCCGCAAAGCTCAGCTCGGCATAGCGCAGCGCTGCGTCATTGGCCTTGGCGTTCTTCTGCCCATCAACAAACTGAAAGGCAGCAACAGCGAGCACGATTGCGCTGGCGCCGACCGCCGCCGGCACACGGTAGCGACGGATACGCTCGAGGGTTTTGTCGCGGGAGAGATCTTCATCGACCTCGCGGAGGAGGACGTCTTCTTCAGAGGCCACGGGCGTCCCTTTGATCGTCATTACATCGGCTGGCAGGGGCAGCAGGACTCGAACCCGCGACCCTCGGTTTTGGAGACCGATGCTCTACCAACTGAGCTATACCCCTAGGCCGTCCTGCGCCCTTAGGGCGCTGCTGAGCTGTGCGCAACTCAACGCTTGGTCAGGAGGATGACGGGAAGGCGTAAAAGAACTCTTCGCGGACAATTTTTCCGCCCTCGACCGTGTAAACCGCCACTTCGTGGAGATCGATGATCTCCTCCGATGTCCGGTCACGGGCTTGCGCCTTAAAGATCACGCTGAAACGGCCCGCGCCATCATAGAATGGCCCTTCAGCGCTGCTTTCGAGCTCCTCCATCGTGTCTTGCCAAAAGTCGTGTTTGCCATGGATCGCCGAGATACCCTTTTTCTCGCGTTCCCCGCCCGGTGGCGCGATCGCCTCTACGGACACCGCATCGTCGGCATAAAACGCATTGATGTTGTCTCGATCCCGTCCCGCCCTGCAATTGGCGACCAACGCCTCAGCGATCCGTTCCACATCAGCTGAATGAGCCATATTGTTCCTCTTTTGTTCCCAGCCTTCCAAGCACGGTGACGGAGACTTGGCGAGTCATTTTTCAGCTCCTCGGCAGCAACACCTGGCGAGCTTCATTGACCTTGGCGGCGAGGTAATCAGAACCGCCCTGATCGGGATGAGCGCGCACAATCATACGCCGATGCGCCGATTGGATCGCTTCTTCATCGGGATCACCGTTGAGGCCAAGAACGGCGAGCGCCTCCTCCCGGCCCATGCTGCCGGGCTTCCGAGTCGCTGGGCCGGCAGGTTCATCCTCGGCGAGATCATCAAAGTCGCCGCGGCGCGCCAACACACCCATCACGACGTTAGCGCCAAAGCCCGCGCCCACCAGCATGGCAAGAAGCGCGATCGGGGTGAGGCGAAGAAAGTAAAGGCTGGTCACGATCGCCGCGGTGGCGGCACCGATGGCCATCAACCGCCTTTTCGCAGCAACCGGCAAAGGAAACCGGCGGGTCACCGCGCTGAAAGCCGCGATCAAAAGAGCAAGGGTGAACAGCACCATACAGCAGCGCTTAGGCCGCCGCGGCGCGGACCTCCAGAGCTTCGCGCTTGTTCCTTGGTGCAGCAGCCGCCGTGGTCACGCCCTCGACCGCTCCGCCAGTGGGCAAACGCAAGGCAGCGACGAAACTCCGAAGCTCTTGACGCGCCGCAATGTGTGACATCGACGAGAGCTTACGCGGGCTGCCCTTGGAGCCAAGATCGAGAAGCGTCATCCCGTAGGAGAAGAGCTCGCGATAAATCACCCGCTCGCCAAAACCCCGTGCCTGGCGGAACTGCACGCGCTTGGAGAGGTCTTCGAGCTTCGCGGCCATCGCCGCTTTGTTCTTTGCATTGGTGGCCTGGAGACGATTGCGGGTGACAACCCAGTCGATACCGCCGACGACGCCGGATTTCGCCCGCATCTGCCGCGCACGCCAGACGGTCTCCGCATAAAGACTAGGCCCCTTGATTGCCCTCGTTTCTGGGTCGACGCGGGCCAAAAGATCAAAGTCGACGAAACTGTCATTCAGCGGCGTCACAATTGTGTCGGCATAACAATGTGCGGTGCGCGACAGATAGGTGTCCGCACCAGGGCTATCGATGATGAGAAAATCGCAGTCCGCGAAAGCAGCAAGGGTTCTGCGCAAGCGGTCGTCATCATCCTGCTCGCACTCTCGACGACTGTCATGATCGGAGCTCTGTAAGGGCAAAAACTTCGGCATCGGCAACTCGTCCGCCGTCAGACCTTTGGCGACACCCCATTGCGCCCTGTTTTCTAGATACCGCCCAAGGCTCTTTTGGCGCACATCAAGGTCGAGCACACCCACCGATCGCTCCGCTCGCAAAAGCGCAACGACCAAGTGCATGGCGACGGTGGTCTTCCCCGAACCGCCTTTCTCATTCCCAATAACGATGACGTGTGTGTCAGTGACGCTGTTCATCAGTTCCACTCCTGATGGATCGGAAGAAGGTCGCCGGATGGATCAGCAGGCGCGCAATAGGCCCCCTCCTGCTCCAGCTCGTGGCAAAGGGCCTGAGCCTCAGAAATGCTCGGCAGAGGCCCTGCCAATAAACGGACAAAGCGCCCACGGGCGCCAAGATCGACTTCACGGAGAATGGGGGTCTGATCCGCGAGTAACGATCGATGGTCGTGCCGTAAGATTTCCCAACCCTGCTCGGCGTCCAATCGGTGATGATAGGATGCCAAATGCACCGCCGCGACATCGTCGGGCACGCTCAAGACTTGAGGCTGAACCGGCGCTGGTGCCTCGATCGGCGGCACCTCGACGAGCGCAGGTTTTCGTCCGAGCCGGCTTGACGTGGCCGCTTCAGGACCCGCGAGCTGCAAGTCGGTGAACGCGGTCAGGCTGAACCAAGCGCCCAGGGCGAGGAAAACCTTGATTCCAGCGCTAAGAATGGGCTTTTTCATGGACGCCAGAGTTTCCGATTGGGGTTGACGAAAGGTTACCAAGCCCGACTGGGTTTTCATGATTCTGAAAGCTTCCATACCGAATAGTGTCGGACAGTTATGTTAGTTGCCAAAAATCGAGCCGATCTCGCCAAGATTTTAGAATCCGGGACTTTTTCTGGGTCGTCGCAAGCGCTTGTCCCCACCATGGGGGCGCTGCACACAGGTCATTTATCGCTTGTTGATGTCGCAAAAACACACGCAGAACGTGTATCAGCATCGATATTTGTCAACCCTAAGCAGTTCTCTCCGTCTGAGGATTATGACCAATATCCGCGCGCTGAGCAGGATGATTTGGAGAAACTTGAGGCCGCTGGCGTTGATCTCGTCTACACGCCTGGCCCTGCTGATATGTACCCGAACGGCCATGACACGCAGATCAGCGTTGGCGCTGTGGCCCAACCGCTCGATGGTGTGTCGCGTCCGCATTTTTTCGCAGGCGTGGCCACGGTGGTGGCAAAACTCTTTACACGAATGCGGCCACATGCCGCGATTTTCGGGGAGAAAGACTACCAGCAGCTTTTGGTGATTCGCCGCATGGCGGAGGATCTCGACCTCGGCGTGAAAGTCGTCGGCGCCCCGATCGTCCGAGAGCGTGATGGGCTCGCCATGTCGAGCCGCAACCGTTATTTAACGCCCCCTGAACGACGCATTGCCGGCGAACTGAACGTCGTCATGCGTAAAATCTGCGGACGCATTGCTGGCGGAGTGGCGGTGCCCACGGCCTTGATCCAAGGCATGCAGGAAATGGATTCGGTCGGGCTGCACCCGGTTGATTATCTCGAACTGCGGTCGTCCACCGATCTTCAACCCACGCCAGAACGGGAGCTCCGGCGGGATGAGATGGAGGATGCTCGGCTGTTTGCCGCGGTTATGCTCGGCAACACACGGCTCATCGACAACATGGCCGTGCTCGAAGCCGCGGCGCTTAGTTAAGCGCCCGGCTCTTCCATCAATTCATCTTTGGTGACGGTTTTCTCGGTCACCTCAGCATTGTCGATCAAATGGTCGACCACTTTCTCTTCAAAAAGAGGCGCACGGATTTGTGCAAGAACGTCCGGGCGCTGCTGCACCAATTCGAACATTTGTTGCGGCTGCATGCCCATTTGCATGCCCTGCATCTGGATGGCGCGGGTCAGCTCGTCCTGCGGAACATCAACATTCGCCTCGTTGCCAATCTCAGCGAGGAGAAGGCCGAGGCGGACCCGGCGTTCAGCGATCTTTTGATAGTCCGCTTTCAGTTCGTCCTCGGATTTGTCTTTGTCTTCCTCATCGCGCTCAGCATTTTCGACCTGCGCCCAAATCTGATCGAACTCGGCTTTCACCATGCCGGGGGGCAGCTCGAAATCGTGCTGCTCATCAAGGTAATCGAGCAGCGCACGCTTCATATGAAGGCGAGCCTGTCCGTCGTAGCGGCCTTGGACCATCTCGGTGAGCCGTTCACGCAAGGCAGTGAGGTCATCAAACCCGATCGTTTTGGCGAAGTCGTCATCGATCGTGGTTTCCGCGGCGGCCTGCACCGATTTCGCGGTCACGGCGAATTGTGCGGCTTTGCCCGCCAAGTGCGCTGCGCCGTAATCATCAGGGAAAGTCACATCAATGGTGCGCTCTTCGCCTGCTTTGATGCCGACCACTTGTTCTTCAAAGCCCGGAATAAAGGATCCTGAGCCAAGGTCGAGGTTCACATCCTCGCCTGAACCGCCCTCAAAGGCCTCGCCGTCAATCGTGCCGACAAAATCGATGATGGTGCGGTCACCATCCTCTGCGGCCGCGCCTTCGTCTTTATCCTCAAAGGATTTGTTCTGGTCGGCGAGCTTTTGCAGCTCGTCCTCGACCTCTGAATCATCGATCTCCGCGACCATCTTCTCAAGCTTGATCGCGTCGATACCTTTGGGTTCGATGGTGGGAAGAAGCTCGACCTGCATATTGTAGGACAGATCCGCGTCGCCGCTGACGACCTTTTCAATCAAGCCATCTTCAATATCGGGCTGCGGCTGCATCGCTGGCCGACGATCTGACTCAGAAAGCGCCTTTTCCTGCGCAGCGGCCATTTCCTCTTGGATCAACTCGCCCATGAGGTTTTGGCCATAGAGTTTTTTCAGGAAGCTGGTCGGCGCTTTGCCCGGCCGAAACCCCTTGAGATGGACCTGCGGTTTAATCTCTTCGAGCTTGGCTTCGAGCCTTTCGGATAGATGACTCTGCGGGATGGTGATTTGAAACTCGCGGCTCAGGCCTTCGTTCTTCGTCTCGGTGACTTGCATCTGGTGCTTCCGTTCCGGTGCCGCCTTGCGCGGCGCATATCTTGGGTGTTCGCCCGCGCAAACGGGCGACGAAAGCGGAGCGCCTAGAGCGGAAAGGCGCCGGTTTCAATGGGTTTTCGACCGAAGAGCCGGATCAAACCGGCGGCAGGATCGAGGTTGCGACCACAAAGGCCGTCGCAAAGCCAATGACGTAAGCCACGAGGATCGATCCTGCGACAAAGATCGTACGCTGACGGCGACGGATGACCCGGATCCGCTGCGTCTCCTCAAGCCGCGCGATCAGCGCTGCCGATGGTCGTAAACGGGGCGCATCAACCGGTTCGGCTGCTGGACTTGCATCATCGGAGATCGCCTGGAGCTTATTCCCTGGCTCTACCGCAACCGTTGCCTGCGGCAGCGGCCCAGGCGGTACGGAGATTTCCGTGAAATCTTCGGGCAAGGAAGCGACGTGCTCTTGGGCGGGTATTTCTTTGGCCGGAGCATGGGGCTGGCCGAGTGCCACCACCGGCGGGGCCGGCATCCGCAAATATTTTTCCGTGTCAAAGAGATGGGTCAAACCATAGGCCGATGGCAAACGATCCTGGGGACGAGGCCCGGTGAGACGTTCAATCACATAGGCGAGGCGCGGCTCAAGCCCTTCGGTGTTGGGCCGGCCCTCACCATCGCGCTCATCAACAGCCCGCGGATCGCCGCGCGCCGCGGCCAATAAAGTGAGCCCGAGGCTGTAAAGATCAGATTTCCCGCTGATCCGCCCCTCAAATTGCTCGGGCGCAGCATAGCGCTGTTTGCCAGCGAACCGGTCGCCGATCACGGACTCATCGTTCGATGCTTCGTTCAGCGCGATGCCAAAGTCGATCAGCACCGCTTCGCTCGGGTTGCTATCACGGAGGACAATGTTGTCCGGAGAAATATCGCGGTGGAAAATCCGTCGCTCATGCACCGCGACAAGTCCTTGGCCTATCCGGCGAGCCAATTTGAGCAGCGCATCGGCCGGCACCGGTCCCATCGTTTGCGACAGGCTTCTGAGCGTCGGTCCGTCGACATAGTCCATGACGATGAAGATGAAACTCTGACCCCGGTGCTCGGCCTGCTGGCAGATTAGGTACTCAACAATCGCCGGATGATTCACCTTCCGAAGCTCAGCTTCTTGATGAAGAAGGACCTGTAAATCAGCCTGCGCAAAACATTCGGGACGAAGGATTTTTAGGGCCACGCTTTTACCAGCGTGATTGCGGGCGCGGTAGACTTCAGACATGCCGCCGCGACCGATCGAGGCTTCGATCTCGAAATTGTCGATCACAACTGATCCAGGATCAAGAAACCACGGATCATCTTGGGCTAAGGTCGAGCTCACGGTGCAATCCCCCTCGAGCCGCAACCTTACGTCAAAACCCCTAAACCTCCGTTGACCGACAACGGCTCAATGTTTGAGCAAGTGCATCAGAACAACTTGAATTTGTTCCTATCTTAAGAACAACCGAGCAACTTTCCGCTGCTAAATCGGCTAAGATTAAAGGGTGATGGGTGGAGCATCATGCTCGGGAAGCAAGAGCCCAGCAGTGACGATCATCTGACGCGCGCAAAAAGTCGCGTGTTCACCTCATCATGTCTATCCGCTGCGGTGGCTGCGACCCTCGTGTCCCTCGTTTGTTCATTCATCCCGGACTTTAGCCAATCCCTGATCATCGGTGGTCTGGTGATTGCCGCGCTTTGCTTCGTGGCGCCTTGGTTGAAGCCGAAGGGCGGTCGTCCCGAGCAAATCTTTCTTGGGATTTTCGCTCTGCTGTTTGGCACGATGCAGATTGCCCTCATGATTCGTGTGCCGATGTTATACAGCGCACCAGCTCTCTTTCTGATCGTTAGCGCCACATCGGTCACTCTGATTGGCGGCCGGATTGCGGGGCGCGTGGCAACGATTGCTGCGATGGCGACGTTCATTGTGAGTTATCTTCTTTACCACGTGGACGAGCCAACCCAGTACTTCGAGAATGGTCAGTATGTGGATTGGCCATCCGCTCTGATCGGTTATCTCATGGCGACGTTTGCCTGCTATCTTTGCGCAGGATCGTTCCGTTCCGCGATGACACGTGCCACGCATCGCCTCAAGGAAGCTCACAAACTTGCGATGGCCGCGAGCGATGCGAAAACGACATTCCTTGCCAATATGAGCCATGAAATCCGTACACCTATGAACGGCGTGATGGGGATGATCGACGGCATGCTTGAACGGGATCTTGCGGCGGAAGATCGCCGAGATCTTGAAGTGGCCAGCCGCGCGGCCCACTCGCTCCTGGCTATCCTCAATGACATCTTAGATTTTTCAAAACTGCAGGCCGGTGAGCTGACGATTGAAAAAGGACCAACACCCACTCTAGAACCGTTCGTAGACGTCACATCGCTCTTTACACCTGCGGCATCAGCAAAAGGTTTGTCGTTGCGTTTCGAAGCCAACGCGAACCTTCCATCCTACTTAGAAATTGACCCACTCCGTATTCGGCAGATTTTATCGAACCTTATTGGCAATGCCGTCAAGTTTACCGAGCAAGGGAGCATAACCCTAAGCGTGGCCTACCAACAGGACGCCTTAAGGATTGCCGTAAAAGATACCGGCATCGGTATTCCTTATGACAAACTTCCGGTGATTTTTGATCGTTTCGGCCAGGCCCAATCGGTCATTGAACGGCGCTATGGAGGAACAGGCTTAGGGCTTGCGATTACCAAACAGCTCGTTGACGCGATGAACGGCTCCTTGGCGGTCGAGAGCGAAATTGGTCAGGGCTCGACCTTCTTGATCACCATACCCGCAACTGTTTGTGACGCCCCGATCGCTGAGCCTGAGGTGATGATCGAAAGCGTCGATGAACTCGAACGACCTTTGCGCATCCTGGTGGCCGAAGACAACCGAGTTAATCAATTGGTCCTGACACGGTTCTTTGAACGAATGGGGCACCGAGCCACCATCGTCGATGACGGCGATGAAGCCGTCGAGCTCGCCCAAACAGTGCCGTTCGACGTGCTCGTTCTCGATGTCATGATGGAACGGATGGACGGCATCACTGCCGCGCGTTTGATCCAAGAGGGTGATGGGATGAACACCGCGACCCACACGATTTTGGTGACCGCCTACTCCGAACGCGATGTCGCCGATCAGGTTGGCAATGTGCGAATTGATGGTTTGCTGATGAAACCTTTGCGCTTTGACGACTTGCGGTCCATGCTGAACAAAGCAGGGCCCCGGCCCGACGTCACCGCCGCCGCTTGACCCTATCAGCCGACCCGATCATTTTTTCACGGATAATCGATACGCTGTCGGTGTGAAGCCCGTCCATCGCTTAAACGCGCGCCGAAAGGCTCGACTATCGGAATAACTGAGCATCGCAGAAATCGTCTCGATATCTGTATCGGTTTCTTTCAAAAGTTCCCTCGCCGACGTCGCGCGCACCTCGTCTATCATTGCACTGACTGACGTACCGTGATGGGCCGCGAGGCGTTGCGCTGTACGGAGGCTCATGCCCGCTGTTGCTGCTATCGCGGCGGCTTCGAATGTTCCCCGCGCGGCATTTTCTAAAATCGCTTGTCGCAACTCTGTCAACGCCTCCGGCACACCGGCCCCGCCAAGTCTTTCTAGCTCTCGGCGGAAGTGGGTTCGCACGAAAGCAAAAAGCTCCACATTCGCATGTTTGATGGCCGCTGACATATCGGTGGCCCTGTAAATCATAGCGGTTTGTTCGCACTCAAATAATACCGGTGCCTGGAACAATTCCTCATATTCTTTGACCAGCGCGTTAGGCGCGTGGGTGAATTCGATCCGGATGGGATTGATTTCAGTCGCTAAAATGTCTCGCAACAGCCGCGCGCCCATACCGAACGCAAACTCGCAAGATCGTCCGCCGTCAAAAGAATCAAGGGGATGGTGATGGAGCAAATGCACCTCCTCGCCGAGTTCAATAATCCCGCCATCAAGCCGATCGGCAAGGATCCGGCGGTTCTCAAACAGCAAGTTGAGGGCGCTACGAAAATCATCGGCAAACTGAACACCCTCCGCCAGGCCACCAAAAAATGTAAACGGAGCGCTTTTGGCAACGCGGAGCGACGCCGGCTCATCAGGGAGGCGTTCACTTAAATAGCGCCAAAAACGAGGCCCCAGCTCTTCGCGAACACGCGCGCCGGGGTCAAAGACTTGAACCGCTTCGGGCCCGACATTCTCCTCCAGTTCCTGCATCGAAACGCCCCGTGAGAGCGCATAGGCAGCAATCATCATCGCACCAGTCGCGATGGCCCTTGGCTCTGGGTTGATGGCGCCTTTGATCCTCCCTGTGGTGTTCAATGTCCTTCCCCTCATTATTGCCCATTCGTAAGGGCTGTTTTCTAAGGTGATTGCCTTGCTTGGCAACATCCTTGATGAATTTGGTTTTGTTATTTCGGCGATAATTGCATTTATTCCGAATACTATTTTGCTTTGTCTTTTTTATTACTTAGAGGGCGATGTTCTTGATTGACTTCGCCTTGCAAAGACCCCCAAAACATACAGGCCAATGGAACGAAACGCGCCATCAATGCGCATCAATTGTCCGCGACACAATCACGAAAAGCGGGTGTCATGAAAATCCTAACCTCCGGGCGCTAAGGTGTGCACAGCCACCGTCGGGGAGGCGAGGAGGAGCGGACACGTGGTCGAGACTGACCAATTGAGGGCGTGCTTAGCCTGCGATGCCGTGTGGCGTATTCCGCCGCAGGAAGAAGGCGACCGCCATATCTGCAAACGATGCGGTGCCGTGATCGACGAACGAAAAGACGCGAGCCTCAACGCGGCCCTCGCGGCCAACACGGGCGCCGCGATTCTCACCTTGGCAGCCGTTTCGTTCCCCTTTCTCTCCGTCTCGAGATCAGGGTTAGAGAACAAGATCTCGGTCATTGATGCGGTGAGTATTCTGTGGCTTGCCGATATGGCGTTTCTGTCCGTCGCCTGCGGTCTCTTGATTCTTCTGATCCCGGTGCTGCGGGCCCTTTTGTTGATGGTGGTTCTCGTCGGTGCCCAAATCAAAGGCGACGCAGGACGGCCATTGGCTGCTATCTACCGATTGTCACGAGACCTCGAGCCTTGGGCGATGGCGGAGATTTTTCTCGTCGGTGTGATCGTTTCCCTGGTGAAGGTCGGCTCACTCGCTCAAATCAGTGTCGGGCCGTCCTTTTGGGCCCTTTGCGGTTTGGTGGGAACACTGAGTTTTGTCCAAGCCACACAGAGCTCCCACACCATTTGGGCGGGCTTGAGGGGGCGGCTATGATCACCGCGTCAGAGCTTGGTCTAGCCGTGTGCCGATCATGCGGTACCATCACCGATAAGCCCGGACAACGTTGCGAAAACTGCGGCGCCATGGTGCACATGCGTATCCCGCACAGCCTGCAAAAAGTATGGGCTTTTTGGATCGCAGGAATCCTCTTTTATATTCCGGGCAATATCTTTCCGATCATGATCACGTCATCGCTCGGCAACGATAGCGGTTCGACGATCATTGGCGGGGTGATCACGCTCCTGCACCACGAAAGCTATTCTGTCGCGATTGTCGTTTTAGTCGCCAGCGTGCTGGTTCCCGTCAGTAAGTTTATCGTCATTGCCCTGATTGCCCTTTCGATCCAGTTCCGTTGGCCGATCAACACCCACCACCGCCATATTGCGCACCAGGCAGTGGAGTTCATCGGGCGCTGGTCGATGATCGATGTCTTCGTCGTTGCCGCCCTCGCAGCCCTTATTCAACTCGGCTCGGTGATGGCGATTCACCCAGGAGAAGCGATCGGCTTCTTCGCTTTGTCAGTCGCCCTGACCATGTTTTCCGCCCAAGCGCTCGATCCCAGGCTGATGTGGGATCACGCCCCCGAGGAGGCCTCGCACAGCCATGGTTGATCACACCAATATCGAGGACGCCGCGCCAGCGACGAGACCGACGGGAGCCAAGCGTGTCTCCGCGGTTTGGCTGGTGCCGATTTTCGCCGCCCTGCTTGGCGCTTTTGTCAGCTATAACGCCTTCTCCTCCCAAGGGCCCTTGGTCGAGATTGAATTCGACAGCGCGAGCGGCATCGTCGCGGGCAAAACATACATTCGGCACAAAGATGTCGTTGTCGGTGAGGTGGAAGAGGTTCTTCTTAGCGACAATGCTGAAAGCGTCATTGTGCACGCCCGTCTCGAAAAAGAAATGACGCCTTATCTTGGCGACACCACTGAGTTTTGGATCGTTAGTGCTCGGATTGATGGCGGACAGATCACGGGATTAGGTACGCTTCTGTCTGGATCCTTTATCGAGATGGACTGGTCCGGCCCACCCACGAGACGCATTCGGAAAGTCAAAGGTCTCCCCCAAGCGCCGCTGACCAAACCGGGTGCGCCGGGTCGCCGGGTGACCTTGCGTTCAGACACAGCCGGTTCACTCAGCGTCGGCTCACCAATATACTTCAGACAACTCCCTGTGGGCCGCATTGAAAGCCGTCGCCTGACCGACGATGCCAAACATGTCGTCTTCGACGCCTTTATCGATGCTCCTTATGACGAGCAAGTGAGCCTGGCCACACGCTTTTGGAACGTCTCTGGCTTGTCCGTTGAGGCGGGAGCGGAGGGCGTTGTCGTCCGTATGGAATCACTGACCACGCTTCTTTCTGGCGGAATCGCATTTGAGGAGATTGGGCCAGAAGTCAATACTCCGTTAGCTGATGATGGAACAGAATTTGGCATCTTCGCAAGCCGCAACGCCGCTGAAGAAAGCCTTTTCCGCGTCGGCGAGGGCGCAGATGACTACCGCTTCATTGCTCGGTTCTCGGAATCGATTGGCGGACTGCGTCCAGGTGCGCCCATCACCGTGGAAGGCATTGTCGTGGGCCGGGTTGCTGATGTGGTGGTCAAAGGCTCTGAAGAGGTCGGCGAGGACCTGGAAATCTACTCAATCTTGCAGTTTGAGCCGGGCCGACTAGGCTTTGGGGGTATCACGCAAGAAGAGTTTCAGGCCGAGTTCGATGTGCTGATTGGTCGTGGTGTTCGCGTACAACTGGCATCAGGCAACCTTTTGACCGGTGCTCTGTCCGTTCAATTGAATGTGATCGAGGACGCGGAACCGGCCCTGATAGATTACAACGCCGAACCTTATCCGGCGCTGCCAACGGCACCGTCGGAAATCGCCGCGCTGACCAGCAATTTCGAACAGCTGCTTGCCTCGCTTGCGGAACTTCCACTTGAAGATTTGGTGCTGGCCGCGACAGGGCTGCTCCAGGAGGCGGAAGGCGTTCTAGGCAATCCTGCGATGCGGGCCTTGCCGCAAGATCTTGCTGAATTGACGGGCAGTCTCAACAGTCTTTCACAGCGTGCGGAGTATGCCCTAGGCGGTATCGATCCTGACTCAGAGCTTTATGTCGAGCTTTCTGCTGCCGCCGCTGAAATGCGCCTTGCGGCGAGGTCGTTAGCAGCACTCGCTGACCGGCTCGAAGCCCAACCCAACTCCCTGCTTACGGGCCGGTAAGGAGAATTCTGATGCCTAAGTCTTTATCGCTTGCGATCCTCCTCCTACTTACCGCCTGTGCAGGTGCGCCGCCGAAGTTTTATCTTCTCGAAGGACCAAACCCCCAGAGCCGCGCGCAGGCGCCAGCCGAGCATTTATCGACCATTGGGATCTCTCGGGTGTCCCTCCCCGCTTATGCGAACTCAGAAAAAATCGCGCGTATTGATCAGTCTCGCCAGCTTTTTAAAGAAGACGACCATCGCTGGGCAGAACCACCGGCGGATGGGATGACCCGAGTGCTAGCTGCGTCTCTTGCGAAAGAGACAGGCGCGACCGTGATTATCGAGCCTTTTCCGCGAGGGCTTGATCCAGACCTCAGGGTCGCAGTTCATTTTGACCGTTTTCTCCGGTCGCCCAGCGGCGCCGCGATGATCAGCGGGCAGTACACTCTCGAGGACAGCCTGGGCCGTGAGGTTCTCGCGATTGAACCCTTCGCCGTTGACGTCGAAAGCGCATCTGCTGGGTACAGTGACTATGCCGCGGCCGTGGCGAGCGCGATCGACGAGCTCGGCGTCACGATCAGCCGAACAGCGAACGCCCTCGACTGACCCTCAGGTTAGGAGCCACCAACCTTTTTCTGGCAAGCTCACGGTGCGCCGCGATTCGAGGGAGCGCCGGGGATGCATGTCCTACTGGTCGAAGACAACGACGAAACAGCTGAGTTCATATGCCGTGGCCTCAACGAGGCAGGCGAACTGGTCGAGCGTGAATCAGACGGCAAAGCAGGCCTGGTGGCCGCAGCCAGCGGTTCGTTCGATGTTTTGATCTTCGATCGTCTGCTGCCAGAAATGGAAGGAGCCGACGCCGTCCGGGTCTTACGCAAGTCTGGGGTGACGACACCTATCATCATGCTGACTGCCTTATCCGGTATCGAAGACCGTGTGGATGGGCTCGAGGCAGGCGCTGACGACTACCTTGTGAAACCCTTCGCCTTTGCTGAACTTTATGCGCGCCTGCGTGCGCTCGCCCGGCGCCAGCCAATGGCCGAAGACGAAACCGTGCACCTAAGCGTCGGTGATCTCACCCTCGACCGAACGACCCAAAGTGTAACACGAAATGGGACGACTCTGGACCTTCTGCCCAGGGAGTATAAAATCCTTGAATTCATGATGATGCATGAAGGTCAAGTGGTGACACGGACAATGCTGTTAGAAAAGATCTGGGGTTACAATTTCGATCCCAAAACAAGCCTTGTACAAACACATGTCAGTCGCCTGCGCGCAAAGGTCGATAAGCCGTTTGAACAGGAATTGATCAAGACGGTCAGGGGGTCAGGATATGTCCTCTCCAGCACCTAGCATTCCCTTTGGCTCTTTCATCTTTGCACGATCACTCAGCGTTGGTCTCATTGTCTTGGTCTTCTTGGTGGCCTTGGTGTGGAGCATCGAAGGAATAACGCGCGCCCGCGTGACCGCCAGCATACGTACCGACATCGCCGAGCAAGCCGAGGACATAGAAACCCTCTACCGTGCCGAGGGTTTGGGCGAGTTGATCGATGGTGCTCGCCGAGAGGGCCGCGCGATCTGGCCCGAGGATTGGTTCTATGATGCTGTCATGGAACGCGATGTTCTTTTCCGCCTGATCGGCGCCAATGAACAAACATTGGCCGGGTTTGACGACCTTGATCCGCCCGGAGGCTTTTTTGCCTTTGATCAACAGACGGACGGCGACCGAGCAATCAAGGTGATCACGCTGCGCTATGATCTGAACGAAGAAACCGAAATGGTCGTGGGTCAGTCACTGCCCTATCAACTGACCGATTTCAGGAACATGGCGGTGTTCGCGACCTTGATTTTGGTTCTGACGATCCTGCCCCTATCGGCAGTGATCGGGTGGAGGCTCAGTAGGCAAGTCGGCCAACGTTTGAACGACCTAGCGGCGTCCGTCATCGCTGTGGGTGAAGGCACGATTGATCAGAGGGCGGCGCTCTCTGGCCGCGATGATGAGTTCGATCGCTTTTCCCGTGAGCTCAACCGTATGCTTGATCGTATCGGAACCCTGACACGCAATGTCAGAGCGGTATCGATCGGGGTTGCCCATGATCTTAAAACACCTGCATCCAATATAGGTGGGCGGCTTCAACTGATTGAGCGCGACATCGATAATGCCGACGCTGTTCGCACACATCTTGAAAAGGCCGATGCCCACCTCTCTACGTTGCTCCGCACACTCGATGCGATCTTGCGGCTTGGTGAGGTGGAGGCGGGCCGCCGGAAAGCTGCTTTTCAGAAGTTTGATCTCTCATCCTTGGTCGAAGAATTGGGCGAGAGTTTTGAGCCTGTTCTAGCGGATGCGGACAAACACCTCTCCTCTAAAATCACGCCTCATTTATGGATCGAGGGTGACAGAGATCTCATCACACAGATGATCACCAACCTGTTGGAGAACGTGGCAGAGCATGCGCGGGATGGGGCGTCGGCGTGGATCTCCGTCAAGCGCCACGAGGTTTCAGCTCTTGTTATCGTGGGTGATGACGGGCCCGGCATCCCCGAGACTTTTCGAGAGCGAATTTTTGACCGATTCTTCAGACTCGAAAGCAGCCGGACGTCACCAGGAAACGGGCTTGGCCTGAGCCTTGTGAAAGCGATTGCGGAACTCCATGGAGGCTCAGTAACCCTTCGCCCAGGCCAAGTGGGCGCGGTCTTTGAGGTGGAGATTCCGTTAACCGGCGGCATGTCGCAACCATAGAAATCTGTAAACTTCCGCGGCTGGAGTTGTATGCCTTGGAAGGAGATCTTTGCGTTACACTCGAACACGCTCCTGCCCTGTGAAGCGGTTTGAGAGGGGAAGCCCGCGTGATGCGATTTCGGTTAGCAACATCTTTGGCCTCGCTTGCCCAAGCGCTTGGCCTGACTGTGGTTCTTCTCGCCGCTTGCAGTGGTGGGGGCGGTTCTTCACCCAACGAAACCCCGGTCCCACCCGAAAGCTCGCCCCCGCCATCACCGCCGCCTGTGTCGTCGGCGGAGTTTGCTACGGCCAATTCCACATCACGCTTCTTAACCCAAGCCACTTTTGGTCCGACTAAGGATGATGTGAACAGCTTGACCGGAACTGATCCGTCGGCTTGGTTTTTGGCCGAACTCGCCAAACCAGCGTCGCTTCACCTTGAAACGGTTCAAGACTACGCAGAAACGTTTGAACCGCTTGCTGATGATATAACACCGACTCAAATTGGCGGAACAACGTTTTCCTTTTGGCGAAACGCGATCAACGCCGATGATCAACTCCGCCAGCGCATGGCCTTTGCGCTATCGCAAATTTTGGTCGTCTCTAACTTTAGTGGGGATATCCTGGCGGATGTTCCCGAAGCGATCGGCTATTACCAAGATGTGCTGACACGGAATGCTTTGGGCAATTACCGCGATCTGCTAGAAGACGTGACCTATTCGCCTGCGATGGCAGAGTATCTCACCTATCTTGGTAACCGCCGGGCTGATCCTTCCACCGGGCGGGTCCCGGACGAAAACTACGCGCGCGAGATCTTACAGCTCATGAGCATCGGGGTTCTCGATATCAACAGCGACGGCTCCTTGAAACTCGACGCTGACGGCGAGCCGATTGAGATTTATGACAACACCGATATCACGGGCCTCGCCAAAGTGTTCACGGGCCTTTTCTTCGGAGGGCTGACAGAAGTCACCGATGACTTCGACTTCGCCGACCAAGAATGGGCCGCGCCGCTGGCGATGTATGACGGCATCCATTCAACAGAAGCCAAGTCATTTCTTGGCATAACGATCCCTGCGAACACGGATGGTGTGACCAGCATTGATCTAGCGCTCGACCATATCATGGCCCAACCGCAAATGGGGCCCTTTATCGGTCGGCAATTGATCCAGCGTTTTACGACCTCCAACCCAGACCCTGATTACATCAGCCGAGTGGCCAGCGCCTTTGATGGCGGCGCCTACACCCTGCCCAATGGCAGCGTCGTCGGTGACGGACGCAAAGGCGATCTGAGCGCCACCATCGCGGCGGTTTTGTTCGACCCTGACGCCAGCATGGAAACCGCCCTCGCGGATACGCAATTTGGAAAAATCCGTGAGCCGATTTTACGTTTCAGCCACTGGGCCCGAGCCTTTGATGTGGACGCCGACAACCCCGAATACAACCTAACCCTTTATGCGACGGAGCCGACGGAGTCGCTGTCTCAGCACCCCTATCGGGCAAGATCCGTGTTTAACTTTTACAGGCCTGGCTATGTCGCACCCGGAACACAGTCCGGCGCCCTTGGTCTAACCGTCCCCGAATTGCAGATCGTCAACGCATCGAGCACCCCGGGTTACATCAATTTTATGACCTATCACGCGCTCGGCGTGCAGGAGGAAAATGACGATGAAGCCGCTGAACTCGCAGTCTTTTTCGCAGCGGCAGGGGTGCCTTTCGATGACGCCGCTTTCCGGCGGAGCTTTCTTCCTGTCTACACGGATGAAATAGCATTGGCTGGTGACATTACCGCGCTGGTGGACCATCTCGATGATCTTTTGACCTATGGTACGATGTCGAGCCAGACCAGATCCGAGATCGTCACGACCCTTCAGTCGCTCGGAGCGCCGGACCTTGACGACCCAGATTACGTCGACACGATTGTCGAGATGGGTATTCTGTTGGTGATGACCTCTCCAGATTACCTTGTGCAGCGTTGAGCGCGGGAGCCAGACAATGACCACAAACCGCCGAACGTTTCTTAAAGGCGCTGGTGCCGCCGCTATCTCCGCTGCTGGTGTCAGCGGTGTTCCTGCAACCTTTACAGCGCATGCCGCTGGTACCTCCGGGTACAAAGCGCTTGTTTGTGTCTTTTTGTTCGGTGGACTGGATAATCATGACTTTATCCTCCCCTATGACCAGTCAAGCTACGATGCCTTCGCCTCCATCAGGCAAACGCTGTTGACCACACAAGGCACGTCAAGAGATCGCGCTTCTCTCTTGGCCCTTAACCCCCTCAACGCCTCTGATTTTGGCAGCCGCCAATTTGCGCTACCGCCGGAGATGCCGCTTCTTAAAGGCCTGTTCGACAGTGGCAATATGGCCCTTGTCGGTAATGTCGGTCCACTGATTGAACCCGTCACGAGAACAACCTTCGAAAACGGTTCAGCACGCGTTCCGCCGCGACTCTTCTCCCATAATGATCAGCAGGCAACATGGCAATCGAGTGAACCTGAAGGGGCGCAGTTTGGCTGGGGCGGGTTGTTTGCGGACGCGATGCTAAGCGCTGGCGGGAACGCAGCGTCACCTGAGTTCACCACTATTTCGAGCTCAGAGGTCGGCCCGTTCCTTACCGGCAATGTGGCTCAACCCTACCAGGTGTCCGTCGAAGGCTCAGCCCAGATTGCTGTTCTTGAGGATCTTGACGAGGGCACCCTCACCGGGGACGAAGCTGCTTTCTTCGCTCATGTGAAAGACCGGTTCCGTGCGCAGGGGTTTAACGGGACGAATATCCTCGCCCAGGATCTAGCAACGAAGTTCCGTGATGGGATTGATACGAATGATCAGTATGATGAAGCCCGCGCTGCACTTTCGCCACTAGCCACTTCTTTTCCGCAAAACTCCCTTGGTTTCCAATTGAGAAGCGTTGCGGAAACAATCGCAATTCGCGGTGCATTATCAGCCTCACGTCAGATTTTCTTCGTCGGTATCGGCGGGTTCGACACCCATTCATCCCAGGCACGAACACTACCCTCCCTTCTCAGCAGCATGGATGCAGGTCTTGCTGCCTTCAACAGCGCGATGATCGAGCTTGGACTCAGCAACGATGTGACGCTTTTCACCGCTTCAGATTTCGGCCGGACGCTCGCGGTCAATGGTGATGGAACCGACCATGGTTGGGGCGGCCATCAGCTTGTGATGGGCGGCGCGGTCAATGGCAACAGGATCTTCGGTACGCTGCCTGAACCTGTGCTGGACACAGAACAAGACACAGGCGGCGGTCGGTGGATCCCATCATTATCGGTGGAGCAATATGCCGACCCCCTTGGTCAATGGTGGGGCCTAACACCGAGCGAGGTCAGCACGGCCCTCCCGAACCTTAGCAACTTTAGCGGTGCTGGATTGACGCTCTTTGCTTGACGCCTACGCGTTCGCGACGATCCCACCATTCTCGTCGATGATCAGCTCACCATCTTCTTTGTGATAGGGTCCGGGCGGTAAGCGGTCGAGAAGCGGTAAGACGGCTTCGCTTGGTCGGCAAAGGCGAACGCCTTTAGGTGTACAGACGATTGGCCGGTTGACCAGCACAGGATGCTTCAGCATGGCGTCAAGCAAGACATCATCAGGCACCACGGGCTCTAAGAGGCCGAGCTCCTCCGCCGGCGATTTGGTCTCTCGCAGCGCCTGGCGCGGCGTGAGGCCAGCCGCGGCGAAAAGGCCCAAGAGTTGTGGGCGGGTCCATCCCGTCTCGAGATATTCGATCACCACTGGCTCTTCGCCCGCATCCTTGATGATCTTCAGCACATTGCGTGATGTTCCGCATGCTGGATTATGATGGATCACAATCATTCCGCAGGGCTCTCTACCAGTGTCGACTTTCTGTTTTCAAATCGCGTCCGGGTTCGGTTGGCAAGACCCACCAGAGAGAGCATCACCGGCACCTCCACCAAGACGCCCACCACGGTGGCGAGGGCCGCCGCCGATTGGAGGCCATAAAGGCTGATCGCAACGGCCACCGCGAGCTCAAAAAAGTTCGATGTGCCGATCAACGCACAAGGAGCTGCCACACGGTGGGGTACACGGAGCGCGAAAGCGGCACCATAGGCCAGTGCGAAAATTCCATAGGATTGGATCAAGATCGGCACGGCGATCATCGCAATGACCAGCGGACGATCGAGCAGCACACCGCCTTGAAAACCGAACAGCAAAACCACCGTCAAGATCAAGCCAACAGGCCCGACCGGCTTTAACTGAGCGATAAATGCGTCAACGGCGCCCTCGCCTTTCTGAATAAGCGCGCGCCGTGTCATCACCCCAGCAGCGAGGGGGAGTGCAACATAGAGCACAACTGAGAACAAAAGAGTCGCCCACGGAACGGTGATATCCGTCACACCGAGCAAAAAGGCGACGATCGGCGCATAAGCCACCACCATCACCGCGTCATTCACACTGACCTGCGCGAGCGTGTAGTTTGGATCGCCCTTGGTCAGTTGCGACCAGACAAACACCATAGCCGTGCACGGCGCAGCGCCGAGAAGAATGAGGCCCGCAAGGTATCCCTTGGCGTCTTCGGCGGGAATAAAATCAGCAAACACCGTGCGGAAGAAAAAAACACCCAACGCCGCCATGGAAAATGGTTTCACGATCCAGTTGACCGCCAAGGTGATCAGTAAACCCCGCGGTTCATCAGCAACGCGTTTCAAACCGCCAAGATCGATGGCGATCATCATCGGATAGACCATCGCCCAAATAAGGGCCGCGACCGCAAGATTGACGCCCGCCACTTCCCAACCGGCGAGAAGGCCGAAAGCGCTCGGCATCAGCTTTCCTAGCAACACGCCGATCGCCATCGCCGCGGCGACCCAGACGCTCAAATAGCGCTCAAACATGCCCATGGGTGATCCTCCGAAGGGTCGGCATACGCCCAACAGATCGATGTTTCAACGATCGACGAACAATCAAAGTCAGCTTGCCTTCGGGCTTGATGAAGACCACGATTGACCCATGGAATCTCAGGAAGAACAAACCGTCGCCCAGCTGGGTGCGATCGCACAGAGCACGCGTTTGGCTGTGTTCAAAACGCTGATCCGCGAGGGTTCCAAAGGAATGGCTGCAGGCGTTATTGCAACGACTTTATCGGTCGCCCCCAACACGCTTTCCTCTCATCTTGGCATTCTTCAACGCTCAGGATTGATCAGAGCGGAGCGCCAGGGTCGAAGCGTGATCTATTCTGTTGATATGGAAGCCGTCTCCGGTCTCATCGATACGCTCGTGCATGATTGTTGCGCAGGCCATCCAGAGGCCTGCGCGGTTGTCGATCGCCCGATTGGCGGCACCGCTGCCGAGATCACCACGCGGGCCAACAGCGCCGCATAGTGACACTTGGCGCCGACGACCGAACCCTCTTAGGATCTCACCATGGTGCCTCTCATCAGCCCTTCGATCCTCGCTGCCGACTTCGCCAGGCTTGGGGAAGAAATCCAAAACGTGACGGCCGACGGCGCCGATATGATTCACCTCGACGTGATGGACGGACATTTTGTCCCCAACATCACGGTGGGACCGGATGTGGTCAAAGCGCTTCGACCCCATTCGAACCTGCCCTTTGATACGCATCTGATGATCGCGCCGAGCGCGCCCTTTCTTGAGGCGTTCGCTGAGGCTGGTGCCGACATCATTTCCGTGCATCCCGAATCCGATCCGCACGTCCATCGTAGCTTACAGCGCATCCGCGATCTGGGGAAAAAACCGGGGATAGCGATCAATCCAGGAACATCCCTTAATGTGTTGGAACCGCTCTATGAATTGGTCGATCTTATTTTGGTGATGTCGGTCAATCCTGGATTCGGTGGCCAGAAATTTCTGCCTTCAGCCCTCGGTCGGATTGAGCATATCGCTCAACAGATTGAACGATTGGGCCTTTCTACAGTCTTGGAAGTAGACGGAGGAATCAATGCAGAAACTGCGCACCAGGCAGTCAATGCAGGCGCCAGCGCATTGGTCGCAGGGACGGCAATTTTTCGTGAGCCTTCCGGGTCCTACAAAACGGCAATCAGGAATGTCAAAGGTTTATAAAAACAACAGTTTGTTACGTTCGGCAACACGCTCGACAACAGGGTGCAAAAGCTGAGTATAAAACTCCCGGTCATCTCTTCCGGCTATCATGAACTGCTGTTAGGGTGTCTACGAGGGGTAGGGAAAGAGCTATGCTGTCTAAGTTCTTCAAGCGAAAAATAGCTTCTACGACGACCCAAATTTCTTTTCCCTCCTATGATATCGACCTCGACTGCGAGGCTCTGCTCAATCGCTCACCGCGAAACGTGAACCTCTCGCTCACCCGCGACATGGTGGCGGGCAAAACCGTGCTGGTCACTGGTGCTGGCGGAACCATTGGTAGCGAGCTGTCGCGCCAAATCGTGGCGTTCGATCCTGCGCGCTTGGTTCTTGTCGATAATGGCGAGTTCAACCTTTATTCAATCGAGCGAGAGTTGGCCGAATCTGGCCACGGGCATGTTGTTGCCGCTCGCCTAGTTGATGTCTGCCAGCGTGATCATTTGATGGCGCTTTTTGCTGAGTTCAGCCCATCCTTGGTCTTGCACGCGGCCGCGTTCAAACACGTACCGATTGTTGAAAGCAATCCGTGTGCTGCGGGCCTCGTTAATGTCAAAGGCGCCAAAAACGTTTTTGATGCAGCGATCGAGGAAAAAGCCGACACTGTTGTTTTTGTCTCGACCGACAAGGCTGTAAACCCATCGAGCTTCATGGGCGCCACCAAGCGGGTCGCAGAGCTTTACGCCCAAGCGCTGGATGTGGCGCAAACCGACACGCGCTTTGTCACGGTTAGGTTTGGCAACGTGTTGGGCTCGACAGGGTCTGTCGCGCCGCTCTTTTTACGCCAGATTGCGGCGGGCGGCCCCATCACCGTCACCCATCCTGACGTGCAGCGGTACTTCATGACCACAAGGGAAGCCACGCGCCTGGTGCTGAAGGCGGCGTCGCTTAAAGCTGACAATGGCATTCTGTCCCATGACGGACGGATTTTCGTCTTGGACATGGGCGCACCGATCAAGATTGTGACCTTGGCAGAGCGCATGATTTCGGCGGCTGGCCTGGTCCCGCACGAAGATATCGACATCGTTTTCACAGAGCTTCGCCCAGGCGAGAAACTGTTTGAAGAGATTTTCCATACCCTGGAAAAATTGGTCGAAACAGGCACCGACGGTGTTCTGTTGGCGTCACCCACGATGATCGACCTACCGTTGCTCTTGCCGCGCTTTAAGGACGTGATCCGTTTCGCCGAGGCAGGCGATCCTGCCTCCCTCAAAGAAGCGATCCATCACCTGGTTCCTGAGTTCAAACCAGGTGCTGGCCAAAATCCGAGCGAGATCCCCAGCAGCCCAAGTTTGCGTCAAGTCAGCTAGGCAAACCTTGTGAGCGGCGTCTGGCACGGATAAGTGCCGGCCCTGCCTCATGGATCTTGCCTATATGACCGATCGATTTCTTCCCCGTAGGGCCCTGCTGTCCGTTTCCGATAAAAGTGGCCTCGTAGGCTTCGCGCAGTCCTTGGCGGATCACGGCATCGAACTTCTCTCGACGGGAGGAACAGCGAAGGCCTTGCGTGAAGCAGGATTGTCCGTCCGGGACGTCTCGGATGTCACGGGCTTTCCCGAGATTATGGATGGCCGTGTTAAGACACTTCACCCTTCTGTGCACGGCGGATTACTTGCTCGGGAAGATATTGATGCAGCAGCCATGGACGAGCACGCAATCGCGCCAATCGATCTTTTGGTGGTGAACCTCTACCCCTTTGAAGACAGCGTTGCCTCTGGTGCTGACGAAGCGGGCCTTGTCGAAACGATCGATATTGGCGGCCCGGCGATGATCAGAGCGGCGGCCAAAAACTTCGACCGTGTTACCGTGATCACCGACCCCGAAGACTATGCGCCATTGCTTGATCAACTTGCCCAAGGCGGCACAAGCAAAGAGTTTCGCAAACAGCAATCGAGCATCGCCTACGGACGAACCGCACAATACGACCTTTTGATCAGCCAAATCCTCGACAATCAAAAAACGCCTGCACGGCGCACCGGCGTGGTGGGTCAACTGGTAGCGCCCTTGCGCTATGGAGAGAACCCGCATCAGGCGAGTGCTGTCTATCGAACCGCTGAGAACCGCTCAGGCGCCCTTTCGGCGAAGCAAATTCAGGGCAAAGAGCTAAGCTACAACAACCTCAACGACACCGACGCTGCGGTGGAACTTGCCGCGGAGTTTCGCGATCAGCCAGGGATCGTGATCGTCAAGCACGCCAATCCTTGCGGTGTCGCAATCGGGTCATCCATCGCGGATGCCTATCAATCCGCCCTGCGGTGCGATCCCGTATCAGCTTTTGGCGGCATCATCGCCGCGACCCAAACGATTGATGCCGAAGCGGCGGAGGAGATGACAAAGATCTTCACCGAAGTGGTGATCGCCCCGGCTGTTGATGACGCAGCACGCGAGATTTTCGCGGCAAAAAAGAACCTCCGTCTGATGATCGTCGGTGAGCTGCCTGATACAACGCAAGACCGCGCTGTTGTGCGGCCCATCGGGGGCGGGTTTTTGTTACAAGACTACGACACCCCAGTCCTGAGCGATTCTTTCGAAGTGGTGACCGAACGCCAACCTTCAGAGGAAGAGTTGATCGACCTCCGCTTCGCTTTCACCGTCGCCAAGCATGTGAAATCGAACGCCATCGTTTACGCCAAAGATCGAGCCACCGTCGGCGTTGGCGCAGGACAGATGAGCCGCCTCGACTCGGCACGAATAGCAGTCAAAAAATCTAACGACGCAGCTGCAGCAGAGGGACGAAAGACGCCGCTGGTGCACGGTTCAGTGGTTGCGTCGGATGCATTTTTTCCTTTTGCTGACGGGCTTTTAGCAGCAGCTGAAGCCGGTGCGACAGCGGTCATTCAACCCGGCGGCTCGATGCGCGATGATGAAGTGATTGCTGCTGCAAATGATGCAGGTTTGTCGATGGTGTTTACCAAGATGAGGCACTTCAGGCATTAGGCTGGCGTCAACGAGATTAGCGCGAGGAACGCCATGGCTGAGCCATCAACAAACCGCGAGACCACTTTCCGCGAAAGCGTCGACATCATGTTCGACCGCGCAGCGGAGCACCTGGACATTTCCCCAGGCCTTAAACACAAGATCAAAGTCTGCAACTCAACGTATACGGTGCGTTTCGGTGTCCGTCTGCGTGGAGAAATGCAGACCTTTGTCGGCTACCGCGCTGTCCACTCTGAGCACATGGAGCCTGTGAAAGGCGGCATTCGCTATGCAATGTCGGTCAACCAGGACGAGGTCGAGGCCCTTGCGGCGCTGATGACTTACAAATGCGCCTTGGTTTCGGTACCTTTTGGCGGATCAAAGGGCGGTCTTTGCATCAATCCGCGGGATTGGGACGAGGAAGAGCTCGAGCGGATCACCCGCCGTTTTACTTACGAGCTGGCCAAGCGCGACCTCATCCATCCCTCGCAAAACGTCCCCGCCCCTGACATGGGCACCGGCGAGAGGGAGATGGCATGGATGGCAGACGCCTATAACCGCCTTCACCCCACCGATATCGACGCCAAGGCTTGCGTCACCGGTAAACCGCTTCATGCAGGCGGTATCGCCGGCCGGGTCGAAGCCACGGGCCGCGGTGTTCAGTACGCGACGCGTGAGTTCTTCCGCTACGACGATGATGTCAAAGAAGCGGGCCTTGAACCTGGCCTTGAGGGCAAGCGCGCGGTCGTCCAAGGCCTCGGTAATGTAGGCTATCACGCGGCAAAGTTCCTATCCGAAGAGGACGGAGTGAAAATTGTCGCCATTGGTGAACGCGATGGCGCCGTCATTGATCCGCGTGGGATCAATGTCGAGCAATTGAAAGCCCATCTTGTTGAAACCGGCGGCGTGGCGGGCTATCCTGAAGGAACCATCATCACCGATGCCGCCCAGGCCTTGGTGGAGGATTGCGACATCCTCATTCCTGCAGCCATTGAGGGATCGATTTGGCGGGGTAACGCCGAGGATATCAAGGCGAAGTTGATTGTCGAAGCCGCCAATGGCCCGGTCACGGCGGGTGCTGACGAAATCCTCAGGGACCGCGGTGTCACCATTATCCCGGATATGTACGCCAATGCGGGCGGTGTGACGGTCTCTTATTTTGAGTGGGTGAAGAACCTCAACCACATCCGCTTTGGTCGTATGCAGCGTCGCGAAGAAGAAAAGAACAAGATGATGCTGCTCCAAGAACTCGAGCGCATGTCTGGCGAACGCTTTGACCCGACCTTCATCGAACGCTTTGGTAAGGGTGCAGATGAACTCGATCTTGTTCGCTCGGGCCTCGATGACACCATGAGCGTGTCTTACGGAAAAATGCGGGAAGCGTGGCGCAGCGATAACGGGATCAATGACCTGCGGGTTGCCGCCTATTTCTGTGCGCTGAAGGACATTGCTGCAAGCTATCGCAGCCTTGGCCTGTAGCCGCTAACAATTGAGCGATGCCTCGAGCACACCGAGGCGTCGCTTGAACAAAACGGGTGGCACCTCGACAGTCTCCCCATTTTCGAACGTGATGGCCGGCAGCTCGATGGTGAGGCTCTCCGGCGCATCCACTGCGGAATCGAAAACCGCGTCGATTGAAAGCGCCGCCCAGGGCTCTTTTCGAAACTCTCGGCGATAGTAAAAAGCGCGCCTGTTCAATATCTCGGGCTGGTAGAACAGCGCAGCATCGACGGCTTCATCATTGTTGCGACCATCTGTAAGAAGAACGTCGCCAACAACGCCCTGGTCGGTCGAAAACCGCGCGGTTGATGACGCCAGCGTGATTGGCCGCTGTGCGTAGATATAGGCTTCGAAATTATGCGGGGAGCCCGCATAGAGAACGGTTTCAACGCGGACCCCGGGCTCAGGCTCAAAAATACCGAGATTGGGTGACCCGAACCCATAACAAGCTGGCGAAATCGTCGCCTCCGCAGACTTCGCTGTGCCCTCAACCCCATCCATCGTTGCGATGTAGACGGGCACCGGCACGGTGACACAGGATGCAAGCAGGATCGTGATCGCGCCGAGAGACACGCGTTGGACAAAGCGGGTGTTCACTGTAGCTCTCCCCATCACACCCGAGAATGAGGCCACGGAAGGTTGCTCCATGCAAGGCATTGCCAACGGTTTGATACCCATTGCCACAGTGATCGCATTGGGATGGGTCCTGCGCCGCAGCGACCTCGTTCCAACCGCGCTCTGGGCCGGGATCAACAAGATCGGCTATGTCGCGCTCCTGCCTGCACTCCTTTACAAGACCATCGCGGAAGCTCAGCTCGAAGGCCTCGAAGCAGGTTCGTTTCTGATCGCGGCCACGCTTGGCTTTTTGATCATGGCGGCGATCGCGGTGATCTTAAAACCCCTCTTGCGGACTGACGGCCCAAGCTTCACCAGCGTTTTCCAAGGCGGCATCAGATGGAACGGCTTTATCGTTCTGGCCCTGGCTCAATCGGCACTCTCGCCGCAAGCCGCGACACTGACCGCCATTGTCTTTGCACCGACTGTCCCATTGATCAACGTCCTCTGCGTTGCCGCTCTTTCCGTATGGGGATCGCATGAAGGATCCGTGAGCCTGCAACGGGTCGGGTTCAGGATTATCACCAACCCGCTCATCATCGGGTGCGCAGTGGGCGTGCTGGCGACCATCGTCCCGGTCTTGCGACAGCCAATGTTGCTTGAGACCGCTGACCTCATTGGCCGGGCGGCTCTTCCGCTCATTCTTTTAAGCGTTGGCGCAGGGCTTAATTTCTCCGCTATTGGAGAAGGACCACGCCTTCTGGCCTTGGCTATTGGCCTGAAGCTTATCGTGGCGCCCGCAACCTTCATCGTTCTTGGCAAGCTGCTTGGTGCTTCGCCCGACATCATTGTGTTACTGGCAGCCATTGGTGCAGCCCCAGGAGCAGCATCGAGCTATGTGCTCGCCAAAGAGTTGGGCGGCAACGCAGAGCTCACGGCTGGCCATGTCACCGCAACCACACTGCTGGCTTTCATCAGCATACCGCTTTGGATCGCAGTGGCTCGAGCCCTTTAGCTCCTTTTACGCCGCACCCCGAGGAGGGCCGCGCCAGCGCCCATCAGCCAAATCGCGCCTGGAACGGGAATAGGGTCTCCGCCAGCATTGGCGGCTGCTAGGGCAATGTAGTCACCGCCCCCTTGCCCGCTGACTTCAAAGGTTGGATCGTCCATCACCTGGAGTGTCAAGGGATCAACCACATCCACCGCCACCAACTCCGCCGTGCCAACAAAATCCACGATTTCGCCGAACGTGCTGAACACGGACATGCCGAAGGTGAAATCAAACGCCAGACCCGACTGGTAAGCCAGATAGACAACAAGCTGAGTATCAATCACACGTTCGTCAAATGTGTTCGCTGTGATCGATAGGTCGATGTCCGATGGCGTCGGGCCACTCAAGCCATAGCTGATTTCGTTCGCAGCCGGTGTGCCGCCGATGAACGTACTGGCGATAGCCGCTGACCCCGCCGCGGGGAGCGGACTGCTGCGCGCATCAAGACCGAAGAGTGAACCGGGCAAGGCAGCATCGAGCGCCGACACCGAGGTCGTCATGTCGATATCGATCGCGCCTCCACCGAAGAACGTTCCATCGAGATCGAACACAAACTGCATCACGCCCGTGCCACCACCGGCGCCGGATGCGGTGATCTCATCCGTGAACGACGCGGCGCTAAAATACCCACCAGCCGCTGTCGTTCCGACAGTGCCAATATCAGCGCGCGCGGCGCCAAACTCGTCTGAAGAAAACGAGTCAGAAACGGTGACAAAAAAGTCCGGACCGAGTGACTGATCTGACGGTGCCTCCGCACCTATCACCTCAACAGATGTCATTGGAGCAGCTGAAGCGCTTACGATTCCAGTAACCATAAGGGCCGAACCCGCGGCGAAGATTTGAACCAATCCCATGTGATCCCCTCCAGTCCTATGGCGAAAGCATAGATGATTCAGAGCTTTCGATAAAATAGTCTTTGCAGATCAAATTCGCTCAGCTGATCAATCTGCTTTGCCCCACGCGCCGCTACGGTTGAAGCTCTTCAACGCTTTTGAACTGCTCACCTGTCTCATCGAGTTCGAAACGGTACTTGGTCCGACAGAAGTCACACGTCACTTCGATGGCACCATCTTCGATCATGTCTTCAATGTCTGCGCGCGTGTATTGGCCGAGCACGGAAGCAATCTTCTCGCGATTGCATGTACAGGCAAAGTGGACTGTGGACGGATCAAAAACGCGCACGCCATCCTCATGATAGAGCCGGTAGAGAATTTGATGGGGTGAAACCGTCGGGTCGAGAAGCTCATCCGGCTTGATCGTTTCAAGCAGGATCGCTGCGCGGTTCCAGGCATCTTGATCGTCATCGGCGAGGATCACCTCCTCACCCCGCTCCCGTGAGCCACCTTCGGCGGCCATGAACTGCGCCATAATCCCGCCGGCTCTCCAGGTCTCTCGGCCGTGCTCGTCCGTGATTTGACCAACGGCGAGCTCGATCGCCGTTGGGATTTGCTCGGATTGGGCGAAGTAATTCACCGTGGCTTTGCCAAGGGTAGCGCCATCAAGCGGCACAATGCCCTGATACCGCTCCATTTCTGCACCCTGATCAATGGTCATGACCATGTGCCCTTTGCGCAGAAGGAAATGAAGTTCAGGGCCGAGCGCCTTCCCCACCCTCTCCGTCGCCCCTTCTTTGATGGTCGCCGTTGCGCGCAACCCGCCGCCGACGGTGTAATCCGCCACCACCATCGAAACGGGGCCGTCGCCCTGCAGCTGCATGATCAACTTGCCGTCAAACTTGAGCGCTGCGCCGAGCAGGGCAACGAGCGCCGCGGTCTCGCCGACCAGCTGCTTTAACGGCATGGGGAAGTCATGGCGCGATAAGAGGTCGTCGACTGCCGACCCAAGGCGCACCATGCGGCCGCGCACCGCCGTCTCCCCCACCTGGAAGGGGAGCACCATATCATCATGGGGCATGCCGATTGTTGGCCCGTCAGCTGACATAAAACTACGCTTTCAATTTGTACCCGCTCTTGAAGAGGCGATAGGTGATGCCGACCACCAGCGCTGACAAGGCCAAAGATATAACGGCGCCGCGCAAAACGGGCGCATCGCTCACCCCGATAAAGCCAAAGCGGAACCCATCGATCAGATAAAAGAGGGGATTGAAGGACGACATGTCGGCCACCCATTCGGGCATGCCGGGCCTTTTGACCGAGTAAAAGGTCCCGGATAAAAACGTCAGCGGTGTGATCACAAAATTGGTGATGAGCGCCAATTGGTCAAATTTTTCAGCCCACATCCCCGCAATCGCACCGATCGCACCAAGAAGAATGGACGCTGTCACGGAGAAAAAGAGGATCGCGGGCACCGAGTACAACGAGAATGGCCCGCCCGTGGCAAGCATATAAGCCGCGATGGTCACGAGGGTGACAAAACCGACCATCAATCCTCGTGTGGCGGCGCCGCCAACGAAGGCAATCGTGAGCTCAACCGCAGATAAGGGCGGCATCAGAACGTCGATCACCGACCCTTGGACCTTGCCGATGATCAGCGACGACGAGGAATTTTGGAAACTGTTGCTGAGGACCGACATCATGATGAGACCGGGCGGCAAGAAGGCGGCAAACGGGATCAACTGCCCCTCCATCATCGCCGCACGATCGGCGCCTGAAAAAGCGACCAAAAAAACCGTGAGATAGAGCATGGTGGTGATGATCGGCGCAAAGACCGTCTGCGCCGCGACCTTCATATAGCGCTGCACTTCTTTGCGGTAGAGCGTCCAAAGACCGAGCCAATTCATGCGCCCAAAGCGGCGCTCACCGAAAGCGTGGGCGTCCACCGTCGATTGCTCTGTCGTATCTAGCGCCATGACCCGCGCCTCCTTGTTGAATTCCTTTGCTTTAGCCCGGGTTCGCCCGTTCCGGCAGCCTCACATGTGGAGAAAATGGAGACCCCCAATATCTGGACCTTAATAACTTGGTGACGACTTATCTTGTGCTCCGCTATTTCCTGCGTCACTATATGTTGGGTCGACGGCAACAGGTTATCAACATCTGGGGCCTCGCTCAGCGACCGAAGACCAGGAGGATCTCGATGGCTTGGACGGATGATCGTGTCGAGGAGCTGAAAAAGCTCTGGGCTGAAGGGCACTCAGCCAGTCAAATCGCAGCCAAGATGGGCGGCGTCACTCGAAATGCCGTGATTGGCAAAGTGCATAGGCTTGGCCTGTCAGGGCGAGCGGCACCAGCGAAACCCAAAACAGTGACAACGGAGCCGCGGATCAGCGCAGCCAGTGCACCGCAACGGCAGCCCTTACGCACCGTGTTGCGTGACCTTCCTCCGATCACAGATTTTGGTCACAACAAACTGACCGTGAGCTCGATCGGCAGTGATCAATGCAAATGGCCGATCGGTGATCCGGCCTCTGAGGACTTCCACTTTTGCGGGCAGCCCTGCGTCAATGGAAAACCTTATTGCGCTTATCACGTTCAACTGGCCTTCCAACCATCGAGCACCAAACGCGATCGCACGCGCCGCGAAGCGCCTTCGCTACCCCGTCCTATCCGCGCCGTCAGTTAGTACCGGCCAGGCGCGGCGTCCTCCCATCGCGGTACCGGCATCGGCTTGAGCTGTTGGTCCGCGAACAGCGGCGCCTGGTCATCATAATGCGGAGAGTTCGGTCGTCCCATGGCCGCGCCTAAAGGATAGATTGTCTCCGCGGTCATCGAACCATCCGGGTACCAATTCACATAGTAAATGTAACTGTCACCAAAACCGGCAGCTACGCGGCCGTCATCCTCGTCGAGCCAATAAAGGGCGCGCAAGGCGTCCGGCCCGCCGGTAAGCGGTAAGTCCTCATCCCCGCGACGTAACCGGACGACATCAGTAAACGGCGGATCAAGGCGACCAAAATGTTTGCGTAACCGCTCAACGGCACTGCTCAACGCAGCCTCAGGCCCCAAAACCTCTGTCCAACCCCGCGTCTCCGCATAAAGCTGATGAAGGATGAGACCGGCAAGAGCATCGGCGCGCCCCCGCCCATCAAGGGTATAATCCCATTGGCGCAAAAGAGCTTCAGCCTCGGGCTCACCACTCGAGCCATTGAGCGACGTGATGAAATCGACCATCATCTTGCCGATCGACGACGTTTGATCATAGGCCGTATCGTATTTGACACGGTCGATCGATGGACGATCAAACATGTCGAGCTCTTCTAATAGGTCAATCGCGCGCAAGATCCGATTGCTGATCTTTGTCTCTATACCATAGAGCTCAGCATAATCCTCAACGACCATGTCATGGGCGGGCGACGTCGCCAAAAATGGCGTGTTGTTCGCGTTGACGATGTAGCCGGATTCTGGGTTTACCAAGAATGGGATCATGCTCTGCGGTGCATAATCGGTCCACAGAAAAGAAGGATCATCACCAGGCAAAACACCGGACCAGTCGATCGCTGGCGACCTGTCCGGGAACGACGCATTATAGAGATAGGCGATATTCCCCTCACGGTCCGCATAAACGAAGTTGGTCGCCGGGATCGCCTGCATCGCCATCACCTCGCGCCATTCATCAAACGACTGCGCTTTGTTGAGAAGGTAGTACTGCTCCATATGCCGAACTTCACCCATGCCAGCATAGCGAAAGGCAAACGCTCCGTTGTCGTTTTTGATCACTGGGCCGTGAACGGACCGATAGACGGTTTGTCTGATCGGTAACACCAAGGGGCCAAAACGCACCTTGAGCCAGACCTTCTTTTCGACAAGCGGGCGCCAGCCGCCATCATATCTATATTGGTCGCCAGCGTCATTGAGCTCGAGCTCAAAGATATCTGTCAGATCAGGCACGTTCACGGTGTTGGTCCAGCCCAGGTTCTCATTGTACCCCATAAGGATAAAAGGCACGCCAGGGAAAAGGGCGCCAGCGATCGACCAGCCCTCGCCCGACGCCACGCGGGCCTCATACCAGGCCGCGGGACCTTCCCAAGGCTGGTGGGAATTAGAAATCAACATGGTCGAACCGTCGGCCATGCGGGATGGTGCAAACGCAAAAGCGTTCGACCCGCGCCGCTCTGGTCCCGTCGAGTGCGGTATCTCGCGGCTTTCGAAAAGATCCTGGACGACATCATCAACGCCAAAGAAGAGCGGTGAGACCAAGACAAAGCCGCCAACAATATCGGATGCCCGTACGGGGAACATTTGATGGCGGAGCACTTCTTCTGGATGCTCGAAAGCAAAGGCATTGATGCCGTCGGCATAGGCCTGCGCCATCGCTTTGGTCTCTGGCGAGACCAGATGCCAAGAACGACGAAGCTGTTCATCGACGGCGATCAGGTGCTTAAAATAATCAGCGACCGCCCCTTCCTGGCCGGTGATCGCCCCCAATTGACCACGAACAGCCGCTAGTCGATGCTGAATAGTTTCAAAGTCATCTTCTGCATGAGCAATCGCGAGACCGTAGGCTGTGGCCGGGTCAGTCTCTCCGTAAATGGTAGGTACACCGAAAGAATCGCGCTCAATGCGAAAGGCTGCTGGCGGGCCATACTCTTCAAGAGCGGCGAACTTTTCCCAACGTGCGACCTGTGAGCCAATGATCAGCGTGCCCGTTAAGGCAAAAAGAATAACGCCGACTAGGCGCCCTAAACGTGCGAACATACGCTTCCCCATCTCATCTTTTTTTTGAAGTGTAGGGGCAGGCGACGCTTGAAGGAACCGTCTTTATTCGGCGGCCATAAACTGCTCAGCAGGTCCATCGGTGGGCAAATGGCACGTCACCGTTGTGCCCTCGTCTTCACGGCTGGCGAGCCGGACAAAGCCGCCATGTAAGCCAACAAAACTGTTCACGAGCGCAAGGCCAACGCCCGCGCCCGCGCCGGGGCCCGCCGCCTCATACCGTTCAAAGACCTTCGCTTGATCAGCAGGAGTGACACCGCGGCCGGTATCCGTGACCCATAGGCGCACCATATCGCCATCCCGTTCCGCGCCAATGGTCACTTCGCCGCCGGGACCGGTGAACTGGAACGCGTTGGCGAGGAGGTTGAAGAGAACCTGTTTGAGACGACGCTCATCGCCGCGGATCTCCCCGACACTATCATCGCACTCAATCGTCAGCTTGATCTCGCTATCCTCAGCCTTGAGCGCCGCGTAGGTTTTCGCGTTTTCCATCAGAGAGCGGACTTCAAGCATGCCCATCTCAAGATCGAGCTGGCCTGCATCCACTGCCGCCAGATCAATGATATCATCGACGAGGTCGAGCAATTTAAGAGACGATGCCACGATCGCCGCCGTGTAGTCCTTCTGCCGATCCGTCAGGGGACCAGCGAACTCGTTCTCCAAGACCTCAGCAAAACCTTTGATCACATTGAGCGGATCACGCAGCTGATAGGAAATATGGTTCGTGAACCGCGTTTTGATGCGGTCTGCCTCTTCAAGGATTTGATTGCGAACCTCGAGCTCTTTTTGCCGCTCTTGGCTATCGGTCATGTCAATGAAGCTGACCAAGGTCGCGCCGTCAGGCAGGGGCGAGGTGGCATAAGCCATCCACCGGCCATCTTTAAGCCGGAAGGGGCCACCCGCTTCGGTCTGCCGGTCCTGCGGCGAGAAACTGACGATCCGCCGCTTCATGGCCTTAAAGTCATCCATGGCGTTCGGCGCCATATCAACAAACTCAGCGGAAAGACGATCAAAGTGCGGAGCGTTCTCTAGCTCTTCTTCAGAAAGCCCCCAAAGGTCGAGGAAGGATTGATTAAAGAGCGCCATGCGGCCATCGGCGCCAAAGACAGCCACGCCTTCGCTCAAATTGTTGAGCGTTGCGCGCTGCACCTTGATCTGGGTCTGATAGAGGGTCTGCAGCTCCACAGTCTGGGTGATGTCTTCAAAGACAATCGCGATGCCCCCTAGCGCATGGCGGCGCGTGGCAACACGCAACGTCCGACCACTCGGCAAGCTCCAGATGTCATCGGGCTCAGCATCATTGTTACCATCATCCGTGTAAACACGGAGCTGGCTTTCCTTCCACTGGGCGAAATCAGCCTGCGCCGGAAGACGTTCTTCGTGGCGAAGACGATCGAGGATTTCAGCGTGGCTTGGGTTATGGCGAAGCTCGGCCTCTTCAAGCCCCCAAAGCTCCACAAAGCTCTGGTTATAATACTCAAGATGCTGATTGGGCCCAAACACCGCGACCGCTGTTCCCAGTTGATCAAGGGTTTGGCGGTGGGCCTCTTGGTGCCGGCGCAGCTCTTCTTGGGCTTTGTCCTGACGGGTCACATCGATCGCTAGACCCGCCATCGACGCCCGGCCGCCAGCACCGTGCATGGGTTGCTCGATCACCCGCAAGACCCGGCGTTGGCCGCGAATGTTAACGCGAATGAGGTCGTCGGCAGCCTTCCGGCCGCTTCGCTCGTGCTCTGTTTTGGCCTTTTCAGCCACTTTGCGGAAACCAGGATCAATCTCGCGCTGCTCGGCAACCACCTCATCGAGATTGATGGCCTCGACCATCTCGACATAGGCCTTGTTGACCCATTCGATCTTGAGATCCGCATCCCGTCGCCACGCAGCGATCGGTGCCCGGTCCAAATGATTGAACGCACCGTGTAGGTCTGATGCTTTGTCGCGGGCCTGGCCGACCATGCCTGCTTCTTCCGCCAAGCGCACGGCCGGGTCAGTCAGCCAGAGCGTCACCTGATCCCCGGCTACACGGCCATCGCACTCAATCGACCGGCCCTCTTCCGTCATCAGTGTGCCTGAGAAGGAGAGACCTTCCTGACGGAGGCGGAAGACTTTCGTGCGGAGGGTCTCCGACTTCGACTGCACGTGGTCTTCGGTCACATGCAAATCACCAAAGGCGTCAAGGAGGCTCTCAGCGGGACGACGGAACGCGTCGGGATCTTTCGAGGCAAAGGTGATCAAGCTGGCAAGCGCGGCAGGTCCGCCAAGCACCCTCGGCGCGCCCCAACCGTCAATCGCCTCGTCATGGTTTTCTGACCAAACGAGCACGAGGCCGGGGTGGCTAGCGAGAACGGACTCGGACTTTTCAAGCTGCGCTTCCATCCGGGCCAGACGACGGCCCCAGTCAGACGTGATGTGACGGCTCGCCGATGCTGTCCGGATCGCCCATAAAAGAGCAGCCAGGGCGAAGAACACCGCACCTGCCGTCACCGCATAGGTCGGATTAATGGCCATCATGGCCGTGCCGAACTGCGCTGACCCGCCGCTTTGCATCAGCAAGACAGCAAGGCTCAGCGTGAGCGCCGCAAAAACGGCGATGATGCTACCCTGAAGCGCGGCTTTCATGCCTGCTGGCACTCCTGTTCATCAGGGGGCGAATCACGCCCACTCACCTGTTGAGCACCCCAAGGGTCAACAAGTCGTTAATCTCTATGAAGAGGTGCTTACTGTGCTTCGCGCGAAGAGCGAAAGCTCCAGAATAACGATCACTGCGATTGTCGGGAAAACTCTCGTTCAAGCGCCGTAAAGATCGCCCGAAGGGTCAGCGCCTCGCCGCCCTTGGGTCGTCCCGGCAGGGACGAAGGGTTCCAGGCAAACGTGTCGATATGGGTAAAACTGCCCTCACCCGCAAAGCGCTTGAGAAAAAGCGCCGCAGTGATCGAGCCAGCAAAAGGGGTGGAGGCGGCATGGTTCACATCGGCAATGTCGGAACGCAGATACGAATTGTAGCGCTCCCAAAAAGGCATCGGCCAAAGTGGATCGCCAACCTCCATCCCTGCGGCACAAATCGCCTGCTGAAAGACAGGATCGGTCGAATAAATTGGGGGCAGGTCAGGGCCGAGCGCCACGCGGGCGGCACCGGTCAGCGTCGCAAGGGTCAGGGTGCGATCAGGCTCATCCTCCATCGCCAGGGCAATCGCATCCGCCAACACAAGGCGGCCTTCTGCATCCGTGTTGGAGATTTCCACCGACTGGCCAGCGCGGGAGGGAAAAACATCGCCGGGCCGAAACGCCGACCCAGAGATCGCGTTCTCGACGGCGGGGATCAGAAGATGGAGGGACATCGGAAGCTCTTTCGCCATGATCAGCTGCGCCAAGCCGATGGCCGTCGCCGCGCCCCCCATGTCCTTTTTCATCAGCGCCATGCCCTTGCCGTTTTTCAGGTTGAGCCCGCCGCTGTCGAAACAGACGCCCTTCCCGATCAGCGCAAGGGAGTTCGGGTGATGTTGACCCCAGCGAAGCGACAGGAGCCGCGGAGGAATCGCTGCGGCACGACCAACCGCGTGGATTAGCGGAAAGCCTGTCTCCAGCGCGGCACCGCTGATTGAGGACACCTCTGCGCCATACCGCTCACCAAGATCCAAAACGGCCGTCTCCAGCGCATCGGGGCCCATGTCCTCCGCCGGTGTGTTGATCAGATCACGGCTCAGCCAGGTCGCAGCGGCCTTGGTGTTGGCATCGTCCGCGAGCTTCGCATCATCAACGAGCAGGGTTGGGGCCGCAGCGCGATCAGGCAAATATCGGGCGAACCGATAAGCGCCCAGCGCGAACCCCAAAATCGCTAGATCCTTCCGCACACCATCAGGCATCGTGGCCAGACGATAGTCACCTTGCGGAAGGCGCATGGCGGCGGTGCCAAGCGCAAGAGGATCGCTCCCATCGCCCGCACCGATCAAAACCCCGCCGTCGAAATAAGCGACCTGATCAAGCCCACCATCAAACTGCTGGAGCTCTGCTAATTTCTGCGAGCCGTCAGGCAGCGCGCCGCCGCTTTTGACAAGATAGACCGGCGTCGCCGCTGTTGCACGGTCTGCGTCCACGGTGATCGGCGATGACATGACGGTTCTCCCGCGAGAAAAGGATCAATTGTCATAGGCCGGTTGGACAGGCGGGCACAATGCGATCAACGCGAAGGAAGGCGATGTTTCCACTGATCGGGCTCGAACCGTCGCTCAATCACATCGCCTAATGACGGATCGAAATCCGCAGGACCGATCGACGAACCCAGCGCCACGCGGTTGGCGGTCAAGATTGAGCGCTGCCTTGTGTCCTTGAAACGCTGCAACTCGGTCACCCGTACAGCGAACGTCATGCGCACTTGGCCGTTCTCTTCTGGATCAATTGCCAGCACCGGCAGGTCCTCAAAAAGAGGTTCCGTGCCCTGCCAATCGAAGATGTCCACTCGGTCACCTGGAAAAATCAAAACTTGGCCTTCGCGCGGAGCAATCACCGCGCTCGCAACGTCTTCCCCACTATAAAGCCGTTGGGACAGCTTCGTGCCGCGATTGGGATCTCGGGCGGAAAGACGCGATCCGACGCTTGCTTTTAGGGGCTCTGCAATGTCGGCGAGGTCAGCAGAACTTGCGGTCTCGCGGGTCATCACGACAAGCACCACAGACCCGATCGCCAACATGACGAGAGCATCAACGAGCAAGATACGCAGCCTGCGGAACAAGAACAACCTCCCCCGGTTCATCGAAGGGCTGGCAAGATCTCTACAGGGCTGTGAAAAAATTCAGGTTAAACCAGGGATACAAAAACCACTGAGATTGCGAGCAACAGATTGAGAAGCAAAGCAATGTCCATAGAATTGAGAAAGATTGCTTGCGTCTTCGTTGATTTCTTCTTGGCCACCACACCGTCCTCCGCCGCTATAACGTAACAGCGAAGAATGAAGGGCAGCTTAGGAATCAGCCCTAAACCGGTAAATTCTTGGTCGCTCAGCAGGGCGCAATTTGCTGCGACACCACTCATCAATAGCCCAGGCCATGTCCTCATCGGGCTCTAAGCCTGGCGCCACCGTGATATCGGCGATCAGACGGTCAAGGGCACCAGACCGGCGTGACAGCCGCACATCGCAGTTCACCACGCCAGGATGCTCAGCGATGACCTCGCTAATCTGCGCTGGGAAGACGTTGATGGCGCCAATCTGCACAGCGCCGTCACGGCGGCCGGCGAGCCTGAACGCGCGTTTTCCGTCCCACTCCACGTCATCCATAGGGATAAGACGCAAGGACCGCCCATCGGGGCGCTGCCGGATGATCGCATCGCCATCTCGCTCCCAGTGATCGAAGAGCACAAAGGGCTCGCTTTGTGAGTCCCGCCAGCCAACCACACCGGTCTCGGTTGAACCATAAAGCTCTCGGATCGCGCCAAGGCCCCGTTGGCGGAGCTTTTGCGCAAGGTCCATGGTTAGCGCCTCACCAAAGGAGAGCGCCACGACATTGCCCGGGATCTCAGGAAGGGTTGTCGCCAAATACCGCCACAGGGTCGGCGTCGCCACGACGAGATCGCCGAAGGTCAACTTATCAGAGAGCTCATCCGGGGTCAGACGACGGGCATCAAGGCTATCGACCCGCTGCAGATTGGGCGCGATCAACACACTGACCAAGCCGAGAAGCGAATGGGTCGGCACCATTGAGATGGTCCGCCTACGGCCTGCAAGCAGCGACGCGACAGCCGCCCCATCTTGAAAGACATCGTCAGCAGAATGGCGGGATGATGCTTCGCCGCTTTGTGTCGCAGGATAAAATGTGAAGGACACAAGCTCATCCCGTACAAGGCCGGCAAGGCGCGACGCCCAATCACCGATCGTGTCCCCCGGCGCGGTCGTCAAAAGAGCCTCGTCGAGCCCAAAAAATTCAGCGGCGCGCGCTGCACAACCTGCTTGTTGTTCGGGGGTCGCCTCGATCCCCCCAGCGCCCAATTTGGTCGACCCGTCCCAACCGGAATGCACCAAGGTTTCGATGTATCGGACATGGCGACGGGCGAGCTCATCGGCGATGAGCGAGCCAAGGATTTGGGTGATTTTATCTTCGGTGAAGCTGAAACTTTTCATGCTTCCCTTGTCTCCGCCGCCCGCAGGGCATCCGTCAAGACACTTAGGTCATGGGGGGCGGTGAGAGGAGTACCTTCAAGCTGGATTGGCTCAACGCCGATCAAACTGTTGGTCCTTGCAAGAGCATGGGTACGGATGGTTTCGATCGTCACCGGCGCTTCTGTGACGAGCCCCGCCTCGATCAGCACCTCCCGCACAATGCCGGGCAAAAGCCCAGTGCCAACCGGCGGGGTAACCCACCCATCCGGCGTCCCAACGAGAAGGTTCGCGCAACTCGTTGACGCAGGCTCACCCCTATTGTTGAGCATGATGGCATCGTCAGCACCCGCGGCTTGGGCCTCGATGCGAGCGATGACTTGGTCCGCATAGCTCACACATTTCATGCGGCTGAGCGGTGAGCCTTCGTTGCGGCGAACCGTAGCGATGATCGCCGTTCGAGACGCGGGCTGGCGTGGTCCTGCGTTAGAAACAGACACCAAGCTTCGGTGCTGAGGATCAGACGGCGGCAACAAACCGCGAGGCCCTTCGCCGCGCAAGAGGGTGATCCGCATGGAGGCTGTTTCGCATGCAGAAGCAGCCTCCCGCGCAATGCCTTCAAGGTCGCTCACATCAATCGCGAAACGAAGCTCGCGCGCCGCTATCTCCATCCGCCTCAGATGCCGTTCAAGCAAGAGCGGTGCGCCCTTCTCCACACGGAGCGTTTCGAAGAGCCCGTCGCCGAGGAGAACCCCTCTTTCTTGTGCAGGAAAGAGGGGCGCTGCGTCATCAACGCGTTTTCCGTCAAGCCACAGCATCGCTCTCTCCTGTCATCGCAAGAAAATTTTCCATGATTGACCGTCCGCCTTCGGTCAAAAGGGATTCTGGATGAAACTGCACCCCAAGATGCGGTGACGCCGGGTGCCGGAAAGCCATCAATTCTTCCGTCTCAGACCAAGCGCTCGGGATCAGATCCGTCGCTGTGATATCGGCAATGAGCGCGTGGTAACGACCAGCATCAAAAGGGCACGGCACGTCAGCGAAAAGCGCTGAGCCGTCATGGGTCACGGCGGTGGCGCGCCCATGGATCGGCGTTCTGGCCGGGACCGTGGCGCCGCCATAGGCTTCAGCAATGGCCAAATGACCAAGACAGACACCCAAGATCGGGGTGCGCGGCAATACGCAAGGAAGGGATCGGCACACACCCGCTTCATCGGGAGTGTAAGGACCCGGCGAGAGGACTACACCTTGAGGATCAAGCGCGGCGATCTCCTCTGTAGAAAGATCATCATGGCGGACAACTTGCGTTTTATAGCCCGCCTCACGGACATACCGCGCGAGCGTCTCGACAAAACTATCGTAGTTATCGATGATAAGGATCATGTTGCCCCGCCAAGTGCCGGAATAGATAGCCCTTGTCGATGGCCTCGTTGTACTCCGTCTCAGGGTCGGACAGGATGGTGACGCCGCCGCCACTTCGGACGTGTACTGCGCGTGTCGCCTCATCGACGACAGCGGTACGTATGGCAACCGAGGCGACCGCTTTGTTGCCATACGGCCGATAAACAAGGGCACCGCAGTAAGGGCCCCGCCCTTCCCCCTCGAGTTCGGCGATCGCTTTCATCGCGGCAAGCTTGGGAGCACCGGTCACTGAACCGCAGGGAAAGGCGGCCGCGAGCGCATCGGCAAAGACAAAGCCAGCGCGCAACTGCCCTTCAATCCGGCTATAAAGATGATGGACATGTTCATAAGAACGCGCGCCACAGATAATGGGCTCGCGCATCGAACCATCCTCAACCACCTTAGAAAGATCATTGCGCATGAGGTCTGCGATCATGATATTCTCGGCCCGGTCTTTTTGATCGCCGATCAAGTCTTGGAGGAGCTGGTGGTCTATTTCCGGATCGGCATGTCGTGGCCGGGTTCCTTTCACCGGCTCGGCGGCAAGAAGGCGGTCCTCGAGCGAGAGAAAAAGCTCAGGCGACGCACTGACCACAGAAACATCACCCAGATCAAACAGCGCGCCATAATCGGCGCGCAACGCCTCTTGCCAAGGAAGACGGTCGATGAGCCGCTCATCTGACGGCGGAAATTGCGCAGACTGACGGTGTGAGTAGTTCACCTGAAAGACATCACCCCGCGTAATGCGTTGGCGAATCGTCTCGACACGGGATTGATAGAGTTCACGCCCATCACCCATCACGACACTGTCCGGCGAAATCTGGCGATCAAAGGGATTAGGACGTCTTGGCGGGCTCGCCTCAGCGAAAACACCGAGCCAAGCAGCTGGAACATCAAGCGGCGGCGTGGGAAGCGCAAGGCCGGGCTCAAGAGCGAGAGCGCATTCATAGCCAAGCCAACCAGCAATGACCTCGCCCTCATTAAGGGCATGCTCCATCGCCCGCAAAACCGCGAACGGGTCCGACGAAGCCAAGGCCGAGTGGCCGCACGACCAGGATTGTTTGAGCCCAGAAAGCTCGACAATCTGCCCAGCGAAACCGCGCCCCATCAGAACGCGGTTCGGGGTCAATTCGGTCACTGTACGGAAGAGACCTGTCTTAGCGCTGGATCATGCCGGCATCGGCCAGAAGCTGACCGAACTCGGACTGATCTTCCAAGAGATCAAGCGCCCGCTCAAGCTGGCAGTCCTCTTCCGATGGACATTCCACCGGCTCGATAAAGAGCGCGGTGGCATTTTCTTCTTCGCGCTCTTGTGCCCGCAAGGCCTCTTGGCCTTCCATCAGGATCTCTTGCACCGTGGTGGAATCGGATCCCGTTTCCGCGGCCTCCTCGGCGACATCAAGCGCGCCGTCGAGATCACGCTCAGAGCGGGCCTTGGACGGCTCGTCCTGGCCAGGGCGCGTGATCGGCATCACGATGTCAGGGACAATGCCTTGCGCTTGGATCGAACGGCCGGATGGCGTGTAATAACGCGCCGTGGTCAGACGAAGGGCGCCAGCGCGACCACGGTCGAGCGGCAAAATTGTCTGAACAGAGCCCTTACCGAAAGTCTTTGTGCCGAGGATCAAAGCACGGTTCCGATCCTGAAGAGCGCCAGAGACAATCTCCGATGCAGATGCTGATCCGCCATTGACCAAAACGACGATCGGACGCCCATCGAGCACGTCACCGCGCTCCCCAAGCTCTCGCATCGAATCCTTTTGTCGCCGCCCGCGCGTGGAGACGATTTCGCCGCCGTCGAGGAACGCATCACTGACAGCAACCGCCTGGTCGAGAAGACCGCCTGGGTTGCTGCGGAGATCCAGCACGATGCCGTCCACGCCGCCCGTCTCACGGTCGAGATCCCGAATAGCCTCGAGCATCTTGCCTTCGGTCTGCTGCGTAAAGCTTGCAAGCCGGATATAGCCAAAGCGCTCGCGTTCCAAGCGGGAGGCAACAGGGTTCACGACGATGATGTCGCGGACAATCTCGAATTCGAGCGGTTCGGCGACGTCCTCACGGGCAACACGGAGGGTCACGCTGGTGCCGCGCTCCCCTTTCATCAACGCCGTGGCCTCACTCAAGGTCATGCCGAAGACGCTCTCGCCATCAATTTCAAAAATCAGGTCACCCGGTTCGATGCCAGCGCGGTCAGCAGGTGTGTCATCAATCGGTGAGATCACCTTCACGAGACCACGGCCCGAGCCTTCGCGCTCCTGCACCACCTGAATACCAAGGCCACCAAATGTCCCCCGAGTCTGCTCCTGCATCGTGTCGAGATCATCTGGCGGAAGATAGCTGGAGTGGGGATCAAGGCTCGACAGCATGCCCTCAATGGCCCCTTCCATCAGCTCGCTATCATTAGGGTCTTCGACATAATTGCGGTGAACGGTTTCAAACGCTTCGCCAAAGAGATCGAGCTGCCGGAAGGTCTCGGCATCAAAGCCCGAACGCGCAAAGCCCGCCGTCAACAATGCTGCCATCGCAGTCCCGCCCAGGAGGGCACCAAGAGCAACAGCCGACAATGGCCGCGTTGGGCGTGCGGGAGTGGTATCGAGACGCTTCATAAGTACTTTCCGGCGCTATCTGGGATCAAAAGTCGTCACAGGTTGCGCGCTGCCGTTTGCGATTGCCTTAAATGTGTCATCGAATCTCGGCGAAAGCAAAGCCGAGAAACGGCGAACGGCGTGAAAAAACAACAAGGCGATCATTAAGGCTCACTGAACCAAGGGCTTGGATCCACCGGTGTCCCGCTGCGTCGCACCTGAAGACGAAGCGGCGCGGCCCCCGAACGCTGGGGCATGATGCCAATCGGCTCGCCCGCGCTGATCCGTTGGTCTTTTTGCACAATGAACGTCTCAAGCCCCAAAAGCACCGTTGCGTAGGCCCCGCCCACATCGATGATCAGCACATTGCCAAGGGTGCCAAACTCTGACGCCCATCGGACAGTCCCCGAATAAGGCGCGGTGACGACAGCGCCTGGCCGCGCGCGCAGCTCCATCGATTGTCGCGGCTCGCCGGTGCCATCACGCTCGCCGAACCGGCCAACGACCAGGCCAGCCACAGGATAGGCGAGTTGCCCACGCGCCTCGACGAACGTTTCAGGTAGGTCGAGATCACGCCGCGATCGCTGATAGGTTTCAAGCACCTCGTCCGCGCTCGGAAGATCCCGAAGCCGTTGGATGAGATCACGCAAGCTTGATGCTTGGTTCGCCAAGCGCTGGGTTTCGCGCTCCACCCGCTGAAGCGCTGCCATATCGCGATCGAAAACTGACTCGCGCTCATCGAGTAATCCTTGCAACAACCGGCGCCGTTCCGCGAGCGCAGCGTTGGTGCCTTCAAGTTGCCGCTGCGCCTGTTTCTTCTCTTCGCGCAAAGCCGCAAGCTGGATGATCTCCTCTTTCCGCGCCTCGACGATCTCTGCCAAGCGCGGCGTCAACGACGATAATGCGATGGCGGCAAGGGCGGCTTGCTGAGCATCCCCCGGTGAAACAACAAGCGCTGGCGGCTTGGAGCGTTCAAGATATTGAAGCGCACCCAAGACCTGGCTGAGCTCCAAACTCCGAGCGTCACGCTCTTCTAACGCGACGGCCTCGCGAGCACCGATTGACTGAAGGTCTTGCTCAAGCTTGGTCGCTTCGGCCTCCGCCTCTTGCAAAGCCGACGCCGTGGACACGATCTGACCGCGAAGGCGATCAAGCGTTGGCTCCATTTCCTCCGTGCGGGTCCTGATTTCCGCAGCGGAACGCTCGTTTTCGGCGATCTCTCGCTCAAGCCGTTCGAGCCGGACGGCTTCGTCTTGCGGAACCGTCTGAAGGCTGAGGGCCAGGGTCAGTGCAGAAAGAACAATCATCAGGGCCGGTGATAAGGGTGTCCGCTCAAAATCGCGAGGGCTCTATAGATCTGTTCGGCGAGCATCACGCGGCAAAGTGCATGGGGCCAAACCGCCCGCCCGAAAGAGAGAAGCTTTCCGCCGTTGGCGACCAGCTCATCGCGAAAAGAAGCGTCAAATCCGTCCGCGCCGCCGATACAGAACGCAAGCTCGGCAGTGCCGCCATCCCGCCGTTTCGCGATATGCTGGGCCATCTCTTCGGAGGACCACGAAGGGCCGCGCTGATCAAGGAGCACTGCGGCCCCCGCGATCCCATCGCGTAGCCGTTTGCTCTCGCCTTGGGGATCGCTCCCCTTGCCCGGCGCAATCAAACGAAGCTCCGGCCCCTTAAGCCCCAGACCCCCCGCGATCCCTTGGGCACGTTTGAGGTAATCGGCCCCGACCTCATGGAGCGGGTCGCGCTTTTGCTCCCGCCCAACGGCAAGGAGCGATAACCGCACCTTATTCTGCCGACGCTGGTGGGAACCGCTCGGGCGCCCAAATCCGCTCAAGATTGTAGAACTCGCGCACCTCAGGGCGGAACAGATGGACGATCACATCGCCAGCATCGAGCAACACCCAGTCGCATGCTGGGAGCCCTTCGATGGCGACATGGCCAGCGCCCGCCTCTTTCAACGCACGCGCGAGCTTATCCGCGAGGGCGCCGACATGGCGTTGCGACCGGCCCGATGCAATCACGAGCTTGTCCGCGACGTCGGATTTTCCTTCGAGGTCAATGGTCAGGATATCTTCCGCCTTCTCCTCGTCCAGACGGGTCAGCACCTGGCCAACAATCTCATCAGCGGACAACAAAACCTCGGTGTCTTCCGAAGCGTGGGCGGTGGGGCTAGGGATGTTTGAAACATCCGCATGCGTGGGCGTGATCAGCACGTTTCTCCGTCAAGCGCTTCTCAAAGCAGAAGCCTATCCGCGATAGCACGCCTCGCGGGTTTCTAGAAAGGGTTTTGATGACGGCGAATTTCGCTTGAGCTTATCGGTTCATTGAGGCCGTTCAAAAAACACCAAGCAGGTGCCTTCGCATCAATAAGCGAGCGCGCTTGCCGCTCTGGAATGCGGGCGCGCGCATAGCGGAGGGCTGCGGGACTTTTCATCGCGCTCAAGCGACAGCCAGGCCTGCTGATCACGGCAATGGGCACGCTTTCCATGATCGTTTGCCAGTGACGCCAACGGTGGAAACCCGCAAAACTGTCGGCCCCGATCAGGTAGATCAGCGGCACGCCTTTGGACTGATCGAGCACTTGTGCAATCGTGTCCGCCGCAAAAACGGGGCCTTGCATGGCCTCCGGCTCCACACTGACACCCTTAAGGCCCTGCATCAGGGATCTCGTCTCCGCCAGCCGAACGGCGAACGGATCATAGATCCCAGCACTCTTCAGCGGGTTTTGCGGTGAGACGAGCACGCGCACACGCTTCAAACCCAAACGCCTTTGCGCATAGAGCACCAGTGCGCGATGCCCACGGTGCGGCGGGTTGAAGGAACCACCAAAAAGTCCTACCGGACCAGGACCTTTCACACGCCGTCTCCCTTCGCTGATCTAGGCAATTTAACGCGGCGAGAGCATGGAGCTCCTGCCCGGCCATGGCCATCCTTGTAACAGGCGCCGCAGGCTTTATCGGCTATCACACCATAGAAGCGCTCCTCGCCCGTGGCGACGAGGTCATTGGTGTCGACAACCTCAACTCCTATTACGAGGTGTCGCTGAAAAAAGATCGCCTCAAGCGCCTCGCAGGAAAACCTGGCTTCTCCTTCCATGCCCTAGACCTGTGCGATGCAGACCAGATGGCAGCGCTGCGCGATCAACCCATCGACCGGATCATTCATTTGGCAGCGCAAGCGGGCGTGCGGTATTCGATCGAAGCGCCGCGCGCTTATGCCGACAGCAATTTGGTGGGCCAGACGGAGATCCTTGAGCTCGCACGCCGCCTCTCGGTCACCCACTGCGTCTACGCGTCATCATCGTCGATCTATGGTCGCAACAGCTCGATCCCGTTCAAAGAAAGCGATCGCACCGATACGCCAGCTTCCTTTTATGGTGCGACCAAGAAATCCTGCGAGCTGTTAGCCGACAGCTACGCGTCGCTATATAACCTGCCCTTGACGGGGCTTCGCTTTTTTACCGTCTACGGCCCATGGGGGCGGCCGGACATGGCTTATATGATCTTTACCAAGAGGATTTTGGCCGGAGAACCAATCGCTGTCTTTGGAGACGGCAATATGGGCCGGGATTTTACCTATATCGACGATTGCGTCGCAGGCATTATAGGCGCGCTCGACCAACCCCCAAGCGCCGCCGAGGCGGCGGTGTCACACCGGGTCTTGAACCTCGGAAACGACAAACCTGAGCGTTTGATGGATCTCATTGCCTATCTCGAACGCCATCTTGGCCACACGGCGGAGAAAGAGATGAAGGCGATGCAGCCGGGTGATGTCCGCGAAACCTGGGCGGACATCACAATGGCGCGAGAGCTTGTGGGGTATGATCCCAAAACTTCGCTAAACGACGGATTGGCGCAGTTTGTGGCGTGGTATCGCTCCTACTACGCCTAAATCACGGATGCTTGTACAGCCACACGGTTGATGTTGTCACATAACCCCCATAGGCCACCCCCGTTGAAGTGACGTCAGGGGATGCTCCTTGAACCACGAATTCTTGCAAGACGTCCTTGCCGGTTTTTCTCAACCGCAGAAGAGCTTGTCGCCCAAGTGGCTCTACGATGAGTGCGGCTCGGAACTATTTGAGAAAATCACCAAGACAGAAGACTATTACGTCACGCGCACGGAAGAAGCGATCATGCGGATCGTGCTCGGAGAATTACCAGCGCTTCTCGGCCCTGGCCCAGCAATCACAGAGTTTGGCAGCGGGGCTGGCATTAAGTCTCGACGGTTGATCAAAGCAGCTGAACCTTCCGTTTACGTGATGGTTGATGTGGCGGATGAGTTCTTACGAAGTTCTGCCGACGCGCTGAGCGCAGATTTCCCTGACGTCGACATCCATGGTGTGCTGGGCGATTTTTTGGGCGAGGTCGATCTGCCGTCCGTGTTTTTAAACGCGCCATCACGGGTCGGCTTTTTCCCGGGTTCCACCATCGGAAACTTCGACAAAGGCGGCGCAGAGGCGTTCTTGGCTGGCGCCCGGCGCGACCTTGGCGAGGGGAGCCGGTTTCTTCTGGGTGCAGATCTCGTCAAAGACGAGGACGTCCTGATCGCAGCCTATGATGACCGCCAGCAGCTCACCGCGGCGTTCACCCTCAATCTCTTGCATCGGATCAATCGCGAGTTGGGGGCATCGATCGACGTTGAGTGTTTTCGCCACGTCGCCCTCTGGAACAATGAGGAGCGTCGCATCGAGATCTATGCCGAAGCCACAAAGGCCCAGGAGATCGTCATCGCCGGCGAGACCTTTCATTTTACCCAAGGTGAACGGCTGCACGCGGAGAACTCCCACAAATTCTCGCGCGGAAGCATGACGCGGATCGCGGCCCGCGCGGGTTGGGATGTCGAGGCCTATTGGACGGACCCCAAGGAATGGTTCGGTGTTTTTCTTCTGAAGGCTCAGAGCAGCGACGAAGGAACTTCAACACCCTGACGGCGCGCTGATGCGACCACGGTGTTGCGCAGCAGGCAGGCGATGGTCATCGGCCCGACACCGCCCGGGACCGGCGTGATCGCTCCGGCCACGTCTTTGCTGCCATCAAATGCAACGTCGCCCACCAAGCGGCTTGTCTCACCCTCGCCCACCCGGTTGATACCGACATCGATCACCACAGCGCCTGGTTTGACCATATCTGCGGTGACCATCTCAGGACGACCGACAGCCACGCAAAGAATATCGGCCTCCCGACAAACAGCGGCGAGGTCAGCTGTCCGCGAATGGGCCATCGTCACGGTCGCGTTGGCTTCGAGGAGGAGCAACGCCAAGGGCTTTCCCACCAAGATCGATCGGCCCACCACAACGGCGCTTTTCCCCGAAAGATCCGGCATCACCTCGCGAAGGAGACGCATCGAGCCTTGCGGCGTGCACGGCGTGAGGCCCGGCTGGCTGAGCACGAGTTGCCCGGCGCTGGTGGCCGTCAGGCCATCAACATCTTTGCTCGGAGGGATTGCGGCAATCACCTCATCGGCATCAAGGCCGTCAGGCAACGGTAGCTGCACAAGAATGCCGTCAACGGTGTCGTCATCTGCAAGTTCGCGCACTTTGGCGACCACATCGGTTTGCGACGTGGAGGCGGGCATGCGGTGGACGGTCCCCACCATACCCGCTTTGGCCGATGCTTTCTCTTTGCTGCGCACATAGACATGGCTTGCCGGATCATCGCCCACGAGAACGACGGCGAGACCTGGTTTGCGCGGCAGCGTCGCCGCTGCTTCGGCAACTGTTTCTTTTAGGGTGGCAGCAACGGCCTTCCCATCAATCAGTGCGGCAACCATTGATTAGTATCCCGCGGCGATCGCCGGCCCGAAGACATAAGCCCTGAGAAAGATCTGTAATGCCCGTAAACCCAAAAAGACGACGATGGGTGAAAGGTCGAGGCCACCAAAAGATGGCAAGATGTTGCGTATCGGTCGAAGGACCGGTTCGGTCAGGGCAGTCGTTATCCTGACAATCGCATCGACCACATTGTTGTAACGGTTGATCACACCGAAGGCGAGAAGCCAGCTTAGAATGATCGTCACGATAAGGACAATAATGTAGAGATTGATGATCTCGTTGATCAGGAAGGCAATGGCTTGCAAGGCGACGATTCCTCTGTTGATCGCCGGGATCTAGGAGAGGTCTGCCCGCCCGACAACCTCACGCGGGCCCGCTCTTTAATCTGCGCCGTGGTCAAGCGGCTTCCGTCATGACTATAGCCTGGTTCAGCAAAGGCATAGCGGAAGCGCTCAATCGGCTTCAGGCCACGCCCTGCCAAATCTCTAAAAATCGACCAATATTCGTGGGTTGCGACCAAGAGCGGGTTCCGTGTCGTGATGTTGCTGACAAGACCAAAGTCGCAAGGCTCCTCATCGCGCTCGGGTTCAAACGTGCCGAACAGGCGATCCCAAACGATAAGGATCCCAGCGTAATTGCTATCGAGGTACCGGGGGTTGGTCGCGTGATGCACCCTATGATGCGACGGGGTGTTGAAGACGGCTTCGATTGGCGCAGGCAAACGCTTCACCGACTGGGTGTGGATGAAGAACTGATAGAAGAGATTGATAGTGCCCGCGAACGCGAAAAGCGCAGGATGAACGCCCAAGAGAAAGACCGGAATCCCAAGAAGATAAGTCGGTGCCAGCACCGAAAACCATGGCTGCCTCAATGCGGTCGACAGATTATAGCCCTGGCTTGAATGATGGACGACGTGGTTGGCCCAGAGCCACCGCACCCGATGCTGGAACCGGTGCACCCAATAATAGACAAAGTCTTTTGCCACCATCGCGATGGCAAAGCTCCACCAGGTGATGCCGAGGTCAAAAAAGCGGAACTGCCAAACCCAAAGCATGAAGAGGCCCACCCCGCCCCACAGCGTGAAGGTGGAGATGGCGTTGCCGGTGCCCATGATCAGATTGGTGGTGAGGTCCTTGGTGACCTCGTCCTTCCGGCCCCGCCGCGAAAGCAAAAACACCTCAACCGCAATCAAAATGAGGTAGAGCGGTGCAGCAAAGACCGAGATATCAGGGAACGAAAGCTGATCCATCGCTCTCTGTTACCCTATTTCGCTTTCAATTTGGATAGGCTGCACTGTCAGGCACAACGTCGCTCCTGGAAAAGCTTCGCCTCAGGCAAATCCATCCAGCCAAAAGCATGAGGCGAGGCACCGTGCTCGCGAAAATGCTCCAAGCGTTCGAGGGCCTCTTGAACGGTTGGCACATGTCCTTCTTGGACCCACCACATCACAAAGTGCGGCTTTGTTGGTGCCTCAAACCACTCGGCCTTGCGGTTATAGACCTTTTGGTGGGCCGTCTTCCAAACATAGTTCGCAAGGTCCGCAGGCGTCTCCCAGACGGACAAGTTGATCGCCTCCAGGGGGTCGGCGGAGTAACGCACATCCATCGCGTTGTTACCCTCACCCGTCAGACGCCACACAAAACCGGGGCTGCGCTGTGCCAAAGCGTTGATCGCATCCGTCTTGTCCATGAACTCTTTCATCACGGGGCTGTCGGGCGTACCGCGCGTCCGCCCAATATTGATTTCAGCGAGATGGGTACGAGGCGGCTGTATCATGCGGCATTTTCCCGTTAGAGGCTGATCGATAGAGCTAATGGCGAAGCATCCTCATGCAAGAGCCATCTGACACCAATGATGGAGGAAGCGTTGACCGATAGTTTTTACGCTCGTGTCCGCAGCACACTGAAGGAAATCGATCAAGAGGGCCTGACAAAGCCTGAGCGGCTCATCACCTCCAAACAAGGGCCAGAGGTCTCAATCAGCCATCAGGGCCAGACCGTCCGTGCCTTGAATTTCTGTGCCAATAACTACCTTGGGCTCGCCGATCATCCTGACCTGATCCGTGCAGCGCAAAGCGGAGCGGAGGAGCAAGGCTATGGCATGGCGTCGGTTCGTTTCATCTGCGGCACCCATGAGCACCATCGCTTGTTGGAACGGGAACTCGCAAACTGGCTCGGGTTTGAAGACTCGATCACGTTTGCTGCGTGTTTTGACGCCAATGGCGCGGTGTTCGAGCCATTGCTTGGCCCAGAAGATGCCATCATCTCCGATGCCCTCAACCATGCCTCGATCATCGATGGGGTGAGGCTCTGCAAAGCGCAGCGTTACCGTTATGGCAACAACGACATGGCATCGCTCGACGAGCAGCTTAAGGCCGCGAACGAGGCGGGAGCCCGGACGAAGTTGATTGTCACCGATGGTGTTTTTTCCATGGACGGAACGATTGCGCAGCTTGGTGCGATCACGGATTTAGCGGAAAAACACGGCGCCCTGGTGATGGTCGACGATTGTCACGCCACCGGTTTCATGGGCGCAGGCGGTCGCGGCAGCCATGAGCATTGCGGCGTGATGGGGAAAATCGACATCCTCACCAGCACCTTAGGAAAGGCAATGGGCGGCGGCATGGGCGGCTTTATCTGTGCCCGTCAGGAAGTCGTTGACCTGCTCAGGCAACGCGCAAGACCTTATCTGTTCTCCAACGCCCTTGCGCCCGCTTTGGTCGAAGGGTCGCGCCGCGCGCTCGATCTTGTTAGCGCCGGTGATGGCCTCCGCGCGCAGCTATTTACGAATGCCGAACTCTTCCGCCGAGAGATGGGGGCTGCAGGATTTGATCTCTTGCCTGGTGAGCATCCCATCATCCCGGTCATGCTCTATGATGCGAAAATCGCACAAAAAATGGCGGCGCAACTTCTGGATGAAGGCGTCTTCGTGACCGGCTTCAGCTTCCCGGTGGTGCCGCGTGGCAAGGCTCGTATCCGTACGCAGATGAATGCTGCACACACGGAAGAGCAAGTCAGAACCGCTGTCGCGGCCTTCACCAAAGTCGGCCGCGAGCTTGGCGTGATCCATTAGCAAGCGATAACGTTGACCGCGAGACCGCCTTGGCTGGTCTCTTTGTACTTGTTCGACATATCAAGCCCCGTCTGGCGCATTGTCTCGATCACTTGATCAAGGCTGACCTTCGGCTTACTGACGGAATGAAGGGCAAGCCGCGCGGCATTGACTGCCTTTACAGCCCCAATCGCGTTCCGCTCAATGCACGGAATCTGAACAAGCCCGCCAACAGGATCACAAGTGAGCCCCAGATTATGCTCCATACCGATCTCAGCGGCCGACGCGCATTGTTCAGGCGTGGCGCCCCAAACGGCCGCAAGGCCACCGGCCGCCATCGAGCAGGCGACGCCCACCTCCCCTTGGCAACCCATTTCAGCGCCTGAAATAGATGCACGCTGTTTATAAAGAAGCCCGATGCCGCCCGCGGTCAGTAAGAACGAGCGGCGCGCCTCATCCGTAGCCTCATCCATGGAACAGTATTTCCGCAAAACGGCGGGGATGATCCCGGCGGCACCATTGGTTGGTGCAGTGACAACCTTGCCGCCTGCTGCGTTCTCTTCGTTCACCGCCATGGCGTAAAGATTGAGGATATCGAACAAACGCTCCGGCTCATTGGCGAGGGGCGTACTGACCACTTTGGCATGGAGGCTAGGTGCCCGGCGCTGAACTTTGAGGCCGCCGGGCAGCTCCCCTTCAGTCTTCAGCCCACGATCAATACAATCAAACATCACCTGAATAATCGTATCGAGCTTGGCATCTGTTTCGGTGCGAGGCCGAAAGCTGTCCTCATTCGCCAGGATCGTCTCAGCAATTGAGAGGTTCTCGCGGGCGCAAATCGCAAGCAATTCCTCGCCTGAATTGAACGGGAACGGAACTTTGGTCGAGGTCGGCACGATATCAGATTTTGTCTCGCGCTTAAGCTGCGCCTCAGACGCGATGAACCCGCCGCCGGTGGAGTAATACGTGCCCTCGGCAATCAGCTCACCGTCAGACCCGAGCGCCCGCAGCGTCATCCCGTTGGGGTGTAGTTCAGGGATTATGTCGCCAGCGAGGCGAATATGACGCTCGATCGTGAAGGCCACATCGTGTTCGCCGAGCAGCGACAGCAGATTATCATCGCCGATACGCTGCAAGCCCTTTTCGCCAGCAACAGCATCGTAGGTTTCAGGATCATGCCCCATGAGACCGAGCGCGGTGGCGGTGAGCGTACCGTGTCCTTCGCCCGTCAGCGCGAGCGATCCTTGAAGTTCCACAAAGACTTGGGTCACCCTCACGCGGTCCTTGGGCGCGATATCGACCAAGAAGCGTCGCGCGATCCGCATCGGCCCCACCGTATGTGAGCTTGATGGGCCCACCCCGACGCGAAAGAGATCAAGAACCGAAAGCATGCCCTACGGATGCCTAATCTCAGCCAAAGCGGCAAGCCTCGCCATGCGCGCTGCACTTGGAATGCCGACGGCGGTGCCGCAAAAGGGAGGAAAAATGTTCAGGAGAACCACGCAATGAAGACGAAAATCACGGAGATGTTCGGCATTGAACATCCGATCATCCAGGGCGGTATGCATTATGTCGGGTTTGCTGAGATGGCAGCCGCCGTCTCAAACGCAGGCGGTTTGGGGACCATCACGGCCCTCACCCAGAAAACACCCGAAGACCTCGCCAATGAAATTTCCCGCTGCAAAGACATGACCGACAAGCCGATCGCCGTGAACGTGACGTTCCTGCCGACGGTCAACGCCCCGGATTATCCAGCGATCATCCAAACCATCATCAATGGCGGCGTGAAGGTCGTGGAGACAGCGGGCAACAACCCCGTGCAGGTCCTCCCCTATTTGAAAGATGCCGGCATCAGGGTGATCCACAAATGCACCTCTGTGCGCCATGCGCTGAAAGCCCAAGACATTGGCTGCGATGCCGTGAGCGTTGATGGTTTTGAATGCGGCGGCCATCCGGGTGAGGACGATGTACCGAATATGATCCTGTTGCCGCGTGCAGCCGATGAGCTTGAAATCCCATTTGTGTCGTCCGGTGGTCAAGCGGACGGACGCTCGCTCGTCGCTTCGCTCGCGATGGGCGCTGACGGCATGAACATGGGCACCCGCTTCATCGCCACCAAAGAGGCTCCGGTCCATCAGAACGTCAAAGAAGCAATCGTTGCGGCCTCAGAGCTCGATACCCGACTGGTTATGCGTCCTCTACGTAACACTGAGCGTGTTCTGACCAATGGCGCCGTTGAGCGTTTGCTGGAAAAGGAAAAAGCTCTTGGTGCTGACCTCAAGTTTGAAGACATCATCGAAGAGGTCGCGGGCGTCTACCCCCGCATCATGATGGAAGGTGAGATGGACGCAGGCGCATGGTCCTGCGGCATGGTTGCTGGTCTGATCAATGATATCCCCACCGTGCAAGAACTCGTTGACCGCATCATGGGTGAAGCCGAAGCGATCATCCACGAACGGCTCACCGGCTTTTCGAAAGCAAGCTAAGCCGCGCGGCGGTATGAACCAAAAGATGAGGCCGGGGCTTTGCTCCGGCCTTTTTTGATTCAAAAACGTTTTCGGAATTCGATCTCGAACGACCGTCCATCCGGATCAAGAACATCCGGGCTAAGAGCAGTGGGCACCGCGCCGTTCTCGTCGCGAACATCGAGCCGCTCATCCAAGATGTTATCGACACCAAAGCGGATCCGCCCTTCTTTCAAGAACGGCATACGGTCGATCCATTGATCGGAGAGATAATTGAACTCATAAGCAATGCTGGTGTCGAAGGTCACGAGATCCGAGTAACGGAGCAGACCGTCCGTGCTCTCAACATCGGTGCCGCTTTGCCAACTTAAAGACGAACGCAGCCCGAGACCCTGGCGCCAGCGGCCAAAGCGCGCCTCGAACCGGTGCTCAGACGTGCCGCCGGTCCGAGACGAGCCGCTTCCGTCAAGGAAATCAAAGGTCACGCCGCCCGGGGCAATCACTTCGTCTTGCAGAGTCCAGGTGTGGATGAGGTTGAACCGAGCCCGAGAAGGCCTGCCGCCGCGTCGTTGTTGCGCGCGGCTTCGGACAGGGGGTCCTGCCTGCGCCGGTCCCCGTCCTTGCGCGCCTGCGGCTGGTGGGCCGCCGTTCGGGGGTGGGCCCGCAGGGCGGCCGCCGTCAGGTCCGCCCTGCGGTGCGCTTTGGGGCCGACCACCGGGCCGCTGCCCACCCGCGGAAATCCGCCAACTCCAATTCAGCGATGTCCGGAATTCTTGTCGATTGGTCTCATCCACCTGCACTGGTCGTTGATCAAAGATCTCGAGCTCGCCCGTGGAGGAACGAACCACCCGATCGGGATAGGCCTGCTCAAACGTATCGGTCAGGAGCGAGAACGTCCGCGTCTCGTCCTCGATCGATGAGGAGGTGTAATCCAGATTGAGACGGATTTCGCGCTCGCTCCAAGGCTCCCATTGCAAACCCACCTTGATCACATCGCGCTGATCAGACGTCAGCGTTTCATTGCCGCCGTCAATCACGGTGGCGAACACATCCTGGCCTCGTGCCGCATCAAACACCCGCGTGTTGGGCGTGGCTGTCACAGGCGACTGCAAAGCCGTTAAAGTCGGGGCGCCCTCTTCGGACGTATAGGACGTGATAAGCTGAATGCGGGATTGCCAGTTCCAGGTAAGGCCCGCACCCCAGGTCACCAGCGTTCCGACATCTGAGTAGTCTTCAAGCTGGATGTTGCCGTTAAGGGATGTCTCCCCCGGCACCGCACGCGGCAAAGGAATGGGTGCGTCAGCATTGGCGCGGGAGGAGAGCACCGTGCGCGAGACCGTAAACTCAGACAGGTTGTCACCATTCTGATCGGACGTCTCGATCTGATCCCAGGACACTCCTGCTTGAAGACTGGTAGCGATCTTTCGGCCAGCCCAGACAAGCGACCGGTCATTCAGCACCGCGTCCAACTCAGCGCTGGTGGACACGGTTTCATCACGCTCCCGGATCAGGCGCGCGTCGGCGCCCGTCCCGTCAATCCGATCGGTGCCGACATCTCGCTCGAGCCGGTTGACGCTAGCGGTCGCTGTCCAGGTTCGCGGCGCAAGCGCGCTGGCGACTGACAGCCCAAGATAGGCATCCTGATCGTCCGTGGTTTGGTTGAGAACGACGGGCTCGGCTAAATCCTCGTTTCGTCCAAGCGATGCTTCGTTGTGGGTGTCGTCGAAGGACCCACTGAGTGTCGCGACGGCGTCATTGAGAACCGCCCGGCCATAGGTGAAACCGGCCGACCAGTCCTGCGCATCAGGCCGCAAGGTCCTGGCATCGCTATCAACAGCGTTGAGCGAGCGCTCACTTTCAAAGATCGCTGGATTGTCGCGGAACTCGCCGTCGATGCTCCGTCGCTTGTCGCCGGTCACGGCGAGCCACTGCAACGAAGCCTCGGCAAAGGTTGAACCGCCCCGGGTCGGTGCGCCAGTTTCCGCCTCAACCGCCGTGATCGTCGTGTTGGCCTTCAGGATGAAATTGATCACCCGCTGATTGGCAGCGAAGCCATATTGGAGCGAAACCTCCTCCGGCATGATCTCGACCCGCGCGACCGCTTCGGCGGGGTAGCGCCCGATCTCCCGAAAACCTGCCACCCGGCGACCATTGAGAAGAACGACCGGCGGCTCAGCTCCCCGTCCCCGGCCACTTGAGGTCTCAGCCGAAAGAAGCTCCAGGAGTTCGCCGATCGAACTGGCGCCATAAGCGGCGATATCTGCCTCCGTCAGGGTCAATTCAGGTTCAACGTCGCCGAAGGTTTGCCCACGGATTTGTTGGCCCTGAACAGTAATGATATCGCCCGGCTGATCGTCGGCCGCGTCCTGGGCAACAGTTGGCAAGGGGAAGGCGAGTGCCGTGAATGCTGCAGCATGAGCCATACGGCCGAACAGGTGGGCCTTCCATCGAAACTGTTTCATTTGATTTCCCAGGCGCGGTGCTTTCGCAGCCAACGCGATCAGCCAACATCGTCCCACCCGAACGCAGGTTATTTCTAGCATGAGCGAACACAGCAGCAAGGGCGTTGGTCTCCAAAATCAAGGGCCGACATTTTGCTCAAATTTTTCGAAAAAGCGCAGATTTCGAGGCTGGAACCACCAGTTATCGAGGAATGTCTGCGTTCGGTGAAAAGTCTAGTGACATCATAACAAAGAGAAAATCTTCCCTAAGATTCGTTTACGTTGTTTCTTATCAAACCCTTTAGACGCAAGGGCACGAATGATCCTTCGAGGACCTGTTTCCGAGGGATGGAACATGACCAAAGCAGTGTTGAAATCTGGCGTGGCGATTGTCGCGCTGAGCATGTCGCACACCGGCTTGGCCTTTGCGCAAGGCGGACACGACGATGCCGCCTTGGCCAAGTACGAAGGCATTCTTTATACGAACTATGGATCGCTGGATGCGTTCTATGGTTCGCTTGATGCCTTTTGGGGTTCTTTGGATGCCTTCTACGGAAGCCTCGACGCCTTTGATGGCGGCCGGCTCAATCCTCATTATGGCAATCTCGACGCGTTCGGCGACCTTAATGCGCAGTACGGAAGTTTAGACGCCTTCTACGGTTCGTTGGACGCATTCTACGGAAACCTTGACGCATTCTATGAGCATCTTGATGCCCATTGGGGCAGCCTCGACGCATTCTACGGAAACTTGGACGCGTTCTATGGCTCTCTTGATGCTTTTTGGGGCAGCCTCGATGCATTCTACGGATCGCTTGATGCTTTCTATGGTTCGCTCGACGCTTTTGAGACCCCTGACACCCTGAAGAAAGACATCAGGGCTCTGGTCAAACAAAGCCGGGAGGCCTTTGGCGACGCGGTCAAGGCAGAGACTGGTCAATCGATCGACAAAGCAATTTTTCGCCCACTGATGAAAAAGTATGGGCTAAAACCCAACCTCTCCAACTTCCACGAACTTAAGCCGCAAGATGCTGCGCTCATGGTCATTGAGCTGAACGACACATTGATGTTGTTCACAGGCCTAGATCACGTCGATCATTGGATGGGTGCGATTGGCTGGAGCCCGTCGCTCTCCTATGAGGTCGGCGCTGGCGAAGGCGTCCGTATCGGTATCATCGACACACTGATTTCTGAGGCCGCAGAAGAGAATTTCAACCAAATCACCACGGCAAAGGGATTCCGCGCTGAAAACCAACAGCACGGTGCGGCGGTGGCCGCTCTCATCAACGCCAATCATGACGGCTACGGCGTCATGGGCGTTGCCCCAGAAGCAGCCTTAAGTTTCTATAACCCCTTCGACGAAACGCTGACGACCAATTGGCAAGACGTGACCCGGGCGGTCACAAAAGCGGCGCGTGAGAGCCGGGGTAATGCAGACGTCATCAACCTGTCTCTTGGTACGCCTGGTTGGACCCTCCATCAGGACTGGACCCAGGTTTTCGCCAACAATGTTATCCGCCGCAAGGCGTCTGACGTCGTCTTTGTGAAGGCAGCAGGCAATAGCGGCGTCGCCCAGTCCGAAGACATCGAATGGGGTAAAATCGATGCCCACAACCGCCTCCTGATTGTCGGTTCGGTTAATCCGTCTGGTGAGATTTCTGCATTCTCAAACCGTCCGGGCGACGCCTGCCTTCTCACCAAAGGCGTGTGCGAGCCAGAGAATCTTTTGATGAACCGGTTCCTTGTTGCACCGGGCGAGTTGTTGCTTTCAAGCGACAATGCTGGCGGCGTCACCCGCGTGACGGGCACGTCCTTCGCTGCCCCATTGGTTACTGGCGCTGTTGCCCTTGTGCAGGGCAATTGGCCATGGCTCAAGTCACACCCCGAAGAGACTGCGGACATTATCCTTCAGTCTGCAACGGATCTAGGTGACCCTGGTGTCGACAGCACTTATGGATGGGGTCTACTGAACGTCGACGCGGCATTGGAGCCGCTCGATCCGAACAACCTCACCGTTCAAACCGCCAATGGCACAGTGTCATATGCCAGCCTTGGCGGCACCACGAATGGCGTGATTTCACTCGCAGGAAGCGGCGTCAGCCTCACCTTTATCGAGACGATTGGGGAGACGTACCGGGACTTCACCGTTGAGCTCGATGGCACCAGCCTCGAAGGTGATCCTGAGGCGGTGCAAGACACCGAAACGGAGGCCTATCTTTCTTCTCGCGCAAGCGGAACGACGTTGAGCCTGAGCCAGACTGTGTCCGATAGTCAGTTCCTTGGTTTCACCGACGGATTGTATGTTGGCGGAGGAACCTTTGGTGATGAGAAAAGCCGTTGGCTTCTGAGCATCGAAGCAAACCGTCATGCCCCGGATCAAGTGCTCGATATTGATGCGGTGCCTTTCCAGACAACATCGACGCTGGTCAACAATGAGACCGGCCTGACCTTACGGTTTGGCCAGGGTGAAAGCGCCCTCAACTTCTCCGGCAACGGCACTTTTGGTATGTTGTCTGACCACGATGTGCAGACCGGCGGCGTGAACCCTCTTTTGGGACTTGCCTCGGGCGGTACATTTGCGAGTGCGCTCATTCCCGTGGACAATCGGTTGGTCGTTGGCGTCGGCATCACCGCGACAACGGAACGGCAGGGCTTTATTGACGCGGCCTCGGGTGAATTCCGAGCATCGTTCGCCGATGTTGCGGACTATCAGGCATCAGCGATTAACTTCCACGCGCGTTACCTGTTATCCGACCGTGTTGATCTCACCACGTCATATACGCAACTTCACGAGACGACAGGCCTTCTGGGAACACAAGGCGCAGGCGCCTTCGCCCTTGAAGGCGGTGCGACAACCGACGCGGTGAGCCTCGGCGCCGATGCTTTCCTTCACCCAAGCCTCACGCTTTCCGCTTCGGCCACCTTTGGACGGACCCAAGGCGGAGACTTTGATCAGTCGGTTCTCTCGGTGGCGGAGGACGGCCTGACATCAACAGCCTTCCAAATCACCGCCGAGAAACTTGGCGTTTTTGGCAAAGCCGATCGCCTCAGAGCATCCATCGCGCAGCCGCTCCATATCGAGAACGGCGACCTCGCGGTCACGTCGATGCAGGTGATTGATCGGGAAACCGGCGAGCTGGGTCTCGTCACCAATCATGCATCGCTTGACCAAGATGCTCGCCGGATGGTGTCGGAGCTTCTTTATAGCCGTCCGCTTGCGGATGGGCGCGGTTCGATGAGCGCATTCAGCCAGCTTGATACCGGCGATACGGCGACCACGGGCGGAGAGATGGTTGTGACCAACGGCATGCGCTTCACAATAAGCTTCTAAAACAACGCTTTGCTCTAGGGAACTCGCAGAGAGCTGTACGCATCATTGTAACGCTTTTCTGAATGGCTCCTTAAGCAAGTTCACCTAAGGATTGACGGTAGTTTTCGTGCAATTCGGTTATGTTCTGCAGGGCGATCATAGCAGTCACCATCACGGTCTTCGCCTCTTTTGCAGGCGGTGATACCGGTTGGATCACTGCTGCTTCCGCTACCATTGATCAGCTGCAGGACGAAGAGATCCACCCTTTCGACAAGGCTGTCGCTGAAGCCAAAAAAGCAATGGCAGCCTCGCCGATGGCTGCTCTGAAGCATGCGCAGCGTGCCGAGACTCTCGCGCCTGAAGTAACTCGCCCAGGTTCGCTTGCGTCCTCTCTTTGGCTGCAAGGTGAGGCGCTGACGAGACTTAATCAGCCCCAAGATGCATTGCCCATCATCTCTCGGGCCCTTCGCCTTCTCAACAATCCCTCGAGCCAGCTCGCAGGAGACCTCGCCCTTTCAATGGGCCGCATTGAGCGGTCGCAAGGCGATGTTGGCAAAGCCCTGCAGAGCTTTCAGTCTGCTTACCGTGTCTTCGAAGGGCTTGGTGAAACCCGCAGCCAAGCAATAGCCCTTCAAAGCATTGGTACGCTTTACGCCATGGCCTATCAACACGATCGGGTGATTGATTATAATCTGCGTGCGTCGGATGTGTTCTCGGATGGCGCCATTCTTGATCTCGTCTCACTCAACAATCGAGCCAATGCATTTCGGGCACTGGACCGGTTCGACGAAGCGGTGGCCATGTTCAATGAGGCACTGACCATGGCCGAGGAGTCCGGCAGTGCCCTCCTACAAGTCCGCATCTTGACCAATATTGCGGTCACCCAGGTGAAACGCGAAGACTATGCTGCTGCTGATGAGGCCATCGAACGCGGCTTTTCCCTTGCCAATTCCGCAGAAACACAAGGGTGGCTGCCGTTCCTTTGGGGCGCCAAAGCAGAGCTTGCTTGTGCGCTTCAGCGCGGTGACGATGCTCTTTATGCCATCAATATGACCTTCAACGGGGTCGATCCCACCACCACCACCGGCCCTTTCCGTGACTTTCACGAGACAGCTTTCAAAGTCTATAGCTCTTTTGGTCGGTACCAAGAAGCGCTGACCCATTTGTCTGCCTTCAAAAGACTGGATGATGAAGGCCGCGAGGTTGCTGCCTCAGCCAACAATGCTCTCATCAACACAGAATTTGAAGTGGCGAACAAGGAACTACAAATCGAGCGCCTACGCGCCGATCAGTTGGAGCAAGAAGCCGAGCTTTCTCGTTCGCGTGAAGAACTGAACCAGGTTGTCCGGGCAACAGTTTTAATCATTATAATGAGCTTAATTGCATTCTTTGCCTACTCCTACAGAGCCGCCCGCAGGTTTGGTAACGCCACAAAAAAACAGAATAAAGAGCTCAGTGACGCGAACTTGGCTTTACAAGACGCCAACCAAGCTAAGCTCGAGTTTCTCGCTGTCACCAGTCACGAAATTCGTACACCTCTCAACGCTATCATTGGTCTATCCGATGTTCTGTTGACGACTCGCCATCTTGAGGAAAAAGACAACGAATTCATCAGCATGATCAACAAGGCGGGCGCCCATCTCCTCGACGTGGTGAACGACATATTAGATGTCTCCAAGCTCGAAGCTGGCCGGCTGACCATCTACAATGATCCAACCGACATCGCCGCTTTGGTTGAAGACGTTGCCGCGATTTGGAAGAGAACGGCTGAGGACAAGGGCCTTCAGTTTAATATTGATGTCGAGAAGAATATGGGTTCATTCCTCACCGATTCGCGGCTCATTCGCCAGACACTGTCTAACTTGCTTTCAAACGCGATCAAATTCACAGCAGACGGAGCGGTCTCCATAACGTGCCGTCGCTCAACGTCAATGGGCTTTGTCATTAACGTTCAAGACACCGGCATTGGCATCGCCCAAGATCAGTGTGCAGTGGTCTTTGAAGCCTTCCGACAAGCCGATGGGCGCAAGCAGCGCAATTATGGAGGAACAGGCCTCGGGCTCGCTATCTGTAAGCGCATTGCAGAAACACTGGGCGGCAACATCACCCTCGACAGCACCCTCGGTAAGGGTACTGTTTTCACTCTTTGTATCCCTGCGGAACAAGCGAGCGACCAAACCGCAACTCAACAGGTTTTGGGCGCTGGTCAGTCATCGGACCAACATGCGGCCACCGACCAAGATCTTGAAAACCTCAAGATCTTGGTGGCTGAAGATAACCAAACCAACGCCATGGTCATCCGTGCCTATCTTGCGCGCGACAAAGCCGCAGTGACGATCGTGGAGAATGGCCTGTTGGCTGTTGAAGCTGTTCAATCGGGCGATTTCGACGTGGTCTTGATGGATAAACAAATGCCGGTGTTGGACGGTTACGCCGCAACAAGAGCTATTCGAGAGCTCGCTGGCTCTCAAAGCACGATCCCGATCATAGCGGTGACCGCGGATGCTTTTGAGGAGTCAACCGCAGAAGCGCTTCGTCACGGCATGGATGATTTCGTCAGTAAGCCTATCAACCCTTCTGTTCTGAGAGACACAATCATTCAAACACTCGCAACAAAGAAAGCCGAACGAGCGATCAATCTAAGAGCCTAAGTAGCCTTCACGACACAAAGCCCCTTGAAAAGGTCAAAAAAGCTGCCGCATGACTGTTGGCCAGGGAAAAGATCCAACGAAAGATCGTGTTTCATTAAAATCCGTCATACAAATTCATTCGTTCTTTTGGGCCGAAGCTTAATAAGAGGAGTACTGGGAAGGGCTTCGATGCGTATATTGTATCTTATCGCTGGAGCGGTTTGTTTTTGGTGCAGTTTGGCTGCGCCCGCATCTGCGTCCGATGGGCCAGACGTCTCTATTGAGTCGTTATTCGAAAGTCCATCGTATCTCGAAAGTCCGCTCGATTCCAAGCTTGCCCAAATCGATGCGTGGCTCGCAGGTCGCGATGGCACCCGACGCGACGCGCAATGGGCCATCGCCGTGGCCGAACGGATCACCGTGATCGGACGCCAAGGCGAATACGGCGTGGCCGGCACTTATGCGGACACAGTAATGGACGACATGCTTGCTGCCCTCGAAGGCAGCGACGCTTACATCAAAGCGGCTTACGGCGTAGGCTTCGTCAAGATTTACTCAGAAAAGGTCGATGAAGCTCTTGTGCTGGTCGACCACATGCGGAGTCATTCCTCCTTCGGTTCTGATCCAATGCACCGGCAGTACACCGATACGTTGATGGTGGCCATTCACACACAAACTGGCAATCCTATTTTGGCGGCCGGTATACTGATTGATAAATACAATAGCGGCGATATCGAAAAACTGCCGCCTTCTGAACAATTAAAGCTGATCTCCAATATCACCTTCGCTCTGATCAAAGGGCGCGCCTATGACGAAGCGCAGACCTATATAGATATTGCGCGGACCAAGCTTGACACATGGATGAGCCGCGGTGAACTCAACCCCCTCAATATCAGGCGGGTTCGGTGGCACCTCAATTCAAACAGCGCCGAGATGCTTGTGAAACTCGAACGATTCGGGGAGTTGGCCGAACTTTATCCGCTGGTCAAAGAAGATGCTGACCATATCGGCGGCGCAATCTACACGACGCAAGCCGTCTTCGTGGAAGCGGCGGTCGCCTATAGTGAAGGCAAGTACGCCAATGCCGCCCGCCTCATCGATCAAGCGATTGAAGAAACAAAAGTTCTCGGGGCCGTCGATAATCTTATTCTCTATTACGACCTGCAAGCCAAAATCTATAAGGCTGCTGGCCGTCCTGAAGAGGCGCTACGCTCCTATCTTGACGGCAAGGCTCTCGATGATGCTCTGAAGGCTGAGCAAGGACGTGCGCGGGTTGAGTACATGAACACCCGGCGCGCGCTACTCGAACGCAACGCGCAGATACGGGATCTCGAGGCCAAAACGAGCGCTGCTGAACAAATGCGCCGACGTGATCAGATTATTGCCGGTGTGTCGACGGCCGCTCTGGCGATGGTTTTGTTCTTCACTTTGGCACTGGTGCGGTCGCGCCGTCGCCTTCGTACCTATGCTGATGTTCTCGAAAAGAGTGAACAAAAAGCCCAGACCGCCGCCCAGGCTAAGGCTTCTTTCCTCGCCAATATGAGTCATGAAATCCGGACACCGCTCAATGGTCTCCTAGGCATGACCCAAGTCCTGGCGGAGCACCGCTATGGCGGCGAACATGACGAGTGCGTTGACATTATCTTGCGGTCCGGCGAGTCGCTCTTGACCATCGTCAATGACGTCCTCGATCTCTCGAAAATCGAAGCCGGTAAAATGACCGTCACCCCGACACCCACCAAGATCAAGGATCTCGTCGAGGATGTGGCCGGGCTGTGGTCGGCCAACGCCAAAGAAAAAGGTATTGACCTCCGTATCCGGTATAATGGAGGCCTTCCCGAAGCCGCTTTGTTCGACGGCGCGCGCGTGCGCCAATGTACGTCCAATCTCATCTCTAACGCTATCAAGTTCACTGAACACGGACATGTCACGTTAGAAATCAGCACACAAAATGATGCAAGAGTGCTGGTGATCGCCGTCGAAGACACCGGCCTCGGTATCAAAGACGAGGTCGCCGCAAAACTTTTCTCGGCCTTCGAACAGGGCGATACGTCATCGACCCGGAAATTTGGTGGAACAGGCCTCGGGTTATCGATTGTCAGCAGCTTTGCCCAACTCATGGGCGGTGATGTCACGGTCTCGAGTGTGTACGGACAAGGCTCCCGGTTTGTACTTTCAATCCCGATCAAGCCATTGGAAAACAGCCCAGCGAAGCTGGATGTCATCGGACGCAGCTCAGACAACAACCTGCCAGCCGCGCTTTCGTCGATCAAAACGATCTTACTGGTTGATGACAATCAGGTGAACCGCTTGGTCGTGAGGGCCTTTCTCAAAGACAGTGGTATCAAGATTATTGAGGCCGAGAATGGCCGCCAGGCTGTCGATCATCTCGAGGCCACCGGAGAAGCTGACCTCATCCTGCTCGATATGCACATGCCTGAAATGGACGGTCCAGCGTGTATTCGCCATATCAGGGCGGCCGATGCCGCCTGGAGCGACGTACCAATACTGGTCCTGACAGCTGACGCGATGGAAGGCGATCGTGAACGCTATATGGAATTGGCGGTACAAGGATACCTTGCCAAGCCGGTCGTACAAAAAGATCTCTGGTCTGAGATTCATCGAATTGATGGGACGACCGATGATTCACAGATCAATAATTCTGCTCAAAGAACGATCGCCTAGGTCGGAACTCTCGTCACCTACCCCCTTGCGGCTAAATCTAACTCTCCGGCCATCTAACCGCGTTGAACAAGCGGGCAGATAGTTCCCGGGCGACGAAAACCCACTGCATTTTCCTCAAACGACGACGCATCGGACGTAGCGCGGTGGCGTCTAAGGGGCTAAGAGAACGTATCGTCTGTTCTGCGGATTAGGCCACTTATCTCATGTAAAGCTAGGGGTTCGAGATGATGACTTTCGATCGGGGCGTAAAGTTGGCGGAGATTTTTGTCGCAGCCCTCGTTCCACTGATGTTGTTCGTCCTCGGTAGTAACATCAGCGCCAGGCAAGAAGATGAGTTTGAAAAACAGCGACAACTACAAGAACGACAGCGTACCATGGATAAAAAACGAGACCAGCGCATTGCTGCACAAACGCGTCGCTTTGATGAGTTCGCCCTAATTCTCGATATGATGATCGACGAAGAGAGGAACCTTCGGAGTTTTGCCGGGCAACAGATGATGAATACATTCTCTAGTAGGCATGGGAAAACCGAAGATCCTTATGTACTCGACCTCTTTTACGTTGCCCAAAAGGTTGAAGAAGAGCGCTTGACCAACGAACGCCTTAAGCTTCAAAAAAATGTCGAGAATGGCACCCTCACTGCAAAGAGCCCTAGCCAAGGAAAACTCAACCGGGCCGAAACGCAAGCTGGCGATGTTTATTCGACAGCCCTCGCTTCCACATCACAAACCGATATAGAACGTCTCCGTGCCAGTTTGACCCCGAGGCTTTACCTTCAATTTGTTGGCGCCGACGATCGAGATATCTCCGATCTCATCGCTGACCTGGCTGGTGGTGTGTCTGTCAGCAACACCAAACTCTCTGTTCTTGGCTCAGAATTTGTACCCGACTCATACTCCTTCAATGGCATCGAACTTCGCTACCACAAAGAAGCCGATCGAGCAGATGCCCTAGAGATCGAGAAGACACTGACAAGCTTGATTTGTGCCAGCACACTTACGGTCGAGGGTTGTCCTCAAGCGGAAAGACTGACGTCACCTATCAAAGTCATTTACACGCAAGTCTTCGAAGACGCGGACAATGTCCGTCCTCGTACATTCGAACTGTGGATTGCCGAGGATGCGGCAAGCATTTCTGGTTCTCTGCCGCAACCAGAAGAAACAGAAATAGAGAAGCGGTTTCAGCAACAACTACAGCAACAACGTATGCCGCAAGTCCAACAGCAAATCCAACAGCAACAGCAACAGCAACAGCAACAGCAACAGCAACAGCAACAGGCTGTGCCGCAAATACAGGAACAAATCCAGCAACCACAACGACTATAGTCTTCGACTCGACCGGCTGATCCATGACATCGCCACGTGAGTTGCCTTTAAAGAACGCGCTGGATGACTGGTTGTCCAGAAAGGTCCAGAATTCTTTAGAACGCTGACTGAATGACGGAAGCCAGCATTCTTATCGACAATCTCTTCAGAATCGAGCGCTCAGCACTTAGGTAAAGATATCCAACGCGTTGCGGTCAAAGTTGATCAGGTTAGGGAACACCAAATCGATTTCGCTTTCACTGAGACCGAACCAGCGAGCCAACTCCCCGCCATACTGATCCACTGAGATCTCTGGGATCATCGAACCGCGCCCAAAATCGAGGGGGTGATCAAGATCAAACACCGGCACATTGCCCAGTATATTCCGGCCCCGGACAGCGCCACCAGCAACGATATGATGGCCACCCCATCCATGGTCCGTTCCTGACGGATTAGATGTCAACGATCGGCCAAATTCCGAGGCCGTAAAGAGCGTCACTTCGTTGCCAAGGCCAGCCGCCTCTATACCATCAGTGAAGCTTGCAATGGCCTCGGACAGCTGCGTCATCAATGTCGGCATATTGATTGCATGATCATGATGCGTATCAAAACCACCCATTGGCGCGAAAAACACTTGCCGATTGATGCCGAGCGTATCCCGCGCCGCGATCATGTTGGCGATGGATCCTAGTTGCTCAGATAGCGGATTATTAGCCAAAACAATCGAATCGCGTAGTGTTTGCCCTGCCAACGCGCCGGACAAAATATTGGTGTTGTCGATCGCGCGGTTCTGCAACGTCATGATATCGCGCATCATAGGGTTGGTGGCGCCCTCTCCGGCGAGGCGATAATACTCCTGCACCGCTAAAGCGCGCTGCGCATCTCCGCGAATACTGCCATTGGTCGCCCAAGCCGTCGCCACGTCTCCGCCGCGTGAAATTTCTGCCTGCCGCGTTTGGTTGCCCACGAGAAACACAGCTTCACCACCAGCGGAAACAGCTGTGAACGGGGACGACTGTGCCATCAAATCCAGCATCAAACCGCCCCAGCCCAGCCGCACACCACCGCCAGAAAAGGACTGCCAGGTCGACTGTTGGTCATTATGCGACTGAAGCCGCGCAGGCATCCTCACTGTTCCGTCTTCAACGGTTTGCCGTGTTGCTGGTTCAAAGAGTGGCCCGACATTGGGGACGATCGCCGCTTTTCCGTTTTGAAAAAGGGTATGGATCGCCGCCATCTCTTGCGGCATGCCAAACGCGCGGGAGCCAAAATCAGCGGCATTGTCCGGGACCAGATTTAAGAGATTGGTCCGGTCACGTGCAGTCGGACTGCCAGCCGTCGCAAAGGCGTCGATGAGAGACTGCCGCGCCGCCGCCCACGAATCATACGAAGGCTGATCAGCACCAATCAGCATGTCGTGGGAATCGAAACCGCCCAGCATGAACACGCAAACAAGAGCCTTATACCCGCTCGCGTCAGCCGCGAGAGAGGGCATCGACACAAAGGGACTTGCGGTTAGCGCCAAAGAGGAACGGAGAAAATCACGTCGTTTTATCATCTTCTGCTCCTATCGCTGGACCATGTATTCAGGGGAGACGACAATCAGCATAAGTGCCATTTCTAGCCTATACGGATACACCCCTAGATCGGTTTGATCATAAAGATCGACGGCGGCGATGATCCGCTGTTTGTTGGCGTCACTCAGCGTACCGCCCGTCAACAAGAGATCGAGCGCGTCGACGAGTTCCGTCGCATCCTCTGCAAGATCGATATAGAAGTCTTGGTCGATATACTCTGACCCATCGTCGAGTATGAAGCCATTGATGATGGTCTCCATGGTGTTGATGTAGCCGATAAGGCCTGGTGTCGTGGCAATTTGAAATTCTGGGGTGAGCAAATCTGCGTCTGAACTTTCAGTGCCCGGAGCTACATAGTCGGGGCGAAAGAAATTGAAGACAGACGGTGAGTAGAAAGCGTTATGCCCAAAACTGCCCACATCCTCCAGACGCGAAAGTTCGTGAACCCGCGGAATAGCACCGCTCGTGGTCAGTTGTCGGTCGGTGCGGAACGCACGAAAGTATTGAGCAAGCCGTAGGACGGGGGAACGCAGTTTGCCAAAGTTCTCATTGGGCGGATCACCCCGCGCCTCTTCGTCGAGCAGGATCGCAGCCGCTGTTGCAGCCATATCGCAGCGCCGACCCTCACCAACGGTTTTTCCATCAGGCAGAGTATACGTGCCAGCAGTGAACGCTGCCGCGACGCGGGTCACGTAACCCGGTGACGGATTGGACGTCACAAGCTTCTGAATAAGTTGCTTACTGATAAATGGTGCGACATTGGGATGAGTCAACAGGAAATCGAGGGCCGCGTTCACACTGACCACAGCATCATTGCCTAAATCGATGGTCGTCCCGAGGAAACTCTTCGGGCCATCTTCGTGCTGAGCAACATAGCTCTCCATCGGAAGATACCGATTGTTGTCCGTCACACTGGGATATTCGAAATTTGTATCGGCCCAGCTGAGGCCGGTAAAAATCGAAGCCAGACCTTGCACGTCATCCAGGGTGTACGTTTCGATTCCCTGGCCCGTGCCATCACCATTCAACACCTCGAGCCCGATCGTGAACAATTGCATCACCTCGCGCGCGTAGTTTTCGTCCGGCACAAAACCCGACACCGTATCCGCTTTACGATTGCCAAGATGGGTCAGGTAGATCCCCATGATGGGGTTGAAAGACACCTCGCGGACCAAGTCACAATAGTTGCCAAGCGCATGACGCTGGAGAATATCGATATACGTACCGTAAGAAATCCTTTGATCGCGCACCGCCCTCTCGGACAGGGATGCCACAACAATTTGCGAGAGGGCAAACATCATCCGCTGCCGAAGCTGGTCGTCGGCATGAATGGCGCGTTCCCAAAATAGGGCCTGCTCAATATCCTGCCAGAACGGCTGATACGCCGTCGCGTCAATTAATCGATCAGAATACGGCAGAAGAGGAAGCTGTGTTTGCTCGTAGATCCATTCCTCTAGACCTTGTGCTTCGAGACTCACAATGTCTTCGGGGGACCCTCCGAAGCTTGCTTGGTTCAGAAACTTCACGGCCTCTTGAGTATCAACACTGTAATAGACGGGCGGTGTACTGGAGATCTCCTGCGTGTTCTCAGCCGAGGATCCTCCACCAGAAACACCTCCGTCGCCGGAGTCTTGGCTCGACGAGTCGTCGACGGTGGCCACGACAGGGGCATCTGAATCGCTGCTTACACTGAAACATGCTGCAAGCAGCAGTGTTGCTGTCAACGCAATCACTCGAACGATCAATTTCATAAACGCTCCATGGGTCAGCGCAGGATACATCGTCATTGATGCCTCAATCGTATATTTTCACTGGGATTTTGCCTGTTTTATGGCAGCACTTTGGCGTCCTTACCTGTTTGATAGGAGATGCCTCGACTGAAAAATTAAATTGTTTTGAGGAGTCGAAAAACGCGCCCAGACTTTTCTAAAAATTGGTCGATTCTCTTTATACTGCGCAAACTGTAGATAGCCAACCCTTAGGTTGTGTTTCGATGCCGCTCGACATCTCTTGAGGGTATATCCATGCCAATCTGCCAAAAAAGAGCGGCAATGAAGTCCAGCCGGAAGACACTTAGAAAATACACAGCCCAAAGAGGATCGGTTCCTCGGAAAAAGCGAGCCATTGTTGGTGTTTTGGCGCAACGCATCATCACTGACGAGCGCCTGATCTCGGCGCCTTCCACTTCGCGGCAAGCCGATAAGAAGAAACGGCGTAAAACCTCGCTTTATCATCAACATCTGGTGACAAGCCTGTACCGCGGGGACGGCCAAAACAGACGCAAAAACGGGTCGGACCGAGGAAAGCCGCCAATCGCCGTTGGCAGGACGCCCCGCGCTGTCGCCGCTCATAGAAGGCCAAAACAAAGAAAGCACGCGCATCACCCCACACCGCGACTTTACAAAGATTTAGCCTCCATTTTTCAGCCGGTAAACATCTCGTTAACGAAGATCCATTGCGCGAGTCTAGATTATCCTTTGAACTCAGACTCCTAGTTATTTTAAAACTTTTGTGACGGCGCCTCTGGGTATTCAACAGAAGCGTTTTGGTCCTGTACCCAATTCTACAGCGATATGAGGAGCAGATTATTCCTCTTTACACTGTTGAATTGATTTAGCAGTCCGCTGTTGGGCCAACAGCAAGCATGGTGGTCCTCGAATCGACAATTGACGGTGCGGTCTTGCCGTCTTCGCTTTGTTTGGCTTGTTTTCTAGCCAAACCGATGTCGCTCTTCTGTCTCGGCCAGTGCCTTTAGTTCTGCCCGTTACGTGTCGGCATCAGTACTCTGATCAATAGCCAAGGCATACATGTCACCACAGTCGCAAGGGCCAGGCCTATGGATAAGAAACGGTAAACCATCCAGCCGATCGAATTTCGGCGCTTCAGAGAACGAGGCGTAGGCGAAGGATCATCGCCGCTCCTAGACCGGAAGCTGGTGGCATCTTTCTCTTCTCGGGCGATCGCAACTTCATGATAACGGCACTTACGTCTCGAGCGGGTTTCGCAATTGTTGCCTCGGACCCATGCACTCATACTGCGCATTTCAGATCCGGGAGACTTGTAAAATCCTGCTGAGTCGTGCCCTTCTCAAAACACAAAGCACAAAACCTGCCAGCTCGCGACACTTAGGATGCCCAATTTACAACACGACATAGCGATTATCGGCGCGTTTCAGGGCCTCTTGTTGTTTGGGTTGTTGCTGACCGACACGCGGGTGTCGCAAGCAAGCCGACTGGTGGGCCTCATCTGTCTCGTCCTTGCACTGATGTTCTGTCTGCAACTTGTTTTGGCTCAGAGCGTAAGTGGACCATTGGTTTTCCTGACAGGTTGGCTGTTTTACCTTCCAGCGAGTCTCGGTGGTCTTGGTTATCTTTATTGCCGGAACGCTATACTCGATCAGAGATTGGCCTGGCGCGATCTTCTTCATCTCAGCCCGGTGCTAGTCTGTTATCTTCTGGTTGCGGACTACGTCGTCTTTCAGCCAGAAGCACTCCTTCGATGGATTAGCGGTGAGCAGGCAGCATCGTGGCGTATTGTTTGGAGTGAATACGTCCTTTTTTCCCAGGCGCTGTTTTACATTCCGGTGACGATCCGAATGATCCTGAGATTGAGAGCGCAAGCCCGTGTTCAACTTGCAAATTTCAACCCAGCAATCTTCGACTGGCTTTTGACGTTTACATCGTCGCTCTTTGTGTTTTGGGCATTGAAAGCCGTTTTCGCGCTCACCAACGTGGAGCACCCGCAAGCGTTCTCCCTCGCCGCGGATATCTTTATCGTTATTCTGATCTATTTGGTTGCCGCCGCGCAGTGGCGACATCCGCAGCTCTTCCTCGTTGAGCAGTTGAATAAGATCCCGCGATCATCGCCAACGCCTCCAACATCCGGTTCACTGCTGGACGTCAGCACGCAGGCCGAACTCTACGAAACCATCAAAGACAAGGTTGAGAGCCAGCGCCTCTTTCAGCAGCCCGGGCTGACGCTCGCCAGCTTGGCCGAAGCCGCCGGGTTGAGCACTCACCACCTTTCCGAAGTGCTCAATCAACATGCCGGAAAGAACTTCTACGAATTCATCAACGGCTATCGTATCGATTTTGTCCGACGCCGTTTTGAAGAGGATCAGACCAGCAAGGTTCTTGACATCGCCATGGAGGCGGGTTTCGCTTCAAAGAGCACTTTCAACGCTATTTTCAAGCAGTACACCGGCAAGACCCCGACCCAGTATCGGCAAAGCCTGATGACCACGGACGTGTGAAACGTCCCAGTTGGACGTCCAGGTCTATCCATTCGGACGACCAGCGGCCCTCAAAACCGGCAATTCAACTTCACCGTTTCGTTCGTTTGACAGGTGAAGAGATGCTACCCGCCAAAACCAGCCGACCTCTGCTGATCGGAGGAGCACCGCTCTTAGCGGTTATGCTGCTCGCCGCCTGTATCGCGATGCCTGAGGGCACAACGGTTAAGGATCACCACCGGCGAGCCAGTGACGCCATCGTCGCTGCGGAACGCAGTCTCATCGCCTTCCGCCATGACCTGCACCGCCATCCCGAACTTTCGATGCAAGAAGAGCGCACATCGAGAAAGATAGCCGAGCAGCTCGATGCGCTTGGCTTTGATGTTCGCACGAATGTTGGCGGATACGGCGTGGTCGGTGTCCTCTATGGCGATGGGCCTGGCGCGTCCGATGGCCCGACCGTCGCTTTTCGCGCGGATATGGATGCGGTTCGAGACTATACCGATGACCCAGTTCCCTATGCATCCACGGCTAAAGGGGTTCGACACAATTGTGGGCACGATATGCATTCGGCGATCGGTCTTGGCCTTGCTATCGGCTTTGCGGAGATACGGGACACGCTGCCAGGAAACGTCATGCTCGTGTTCCAGCCAGCAGAAGAAACCGGTACCGGGGCGCGGAGCATGCTTGCCGATGGGGTCTTTGCAGACCTCAAACCTGATGCGATCCTTGCGGTTCATACCTATCCGCTCGAGGTTGGCGAACTCGCCGTGCGTCCAGGTGGTTTGTTGGCCGGGCGCGCCCAGTTCGCGATCTCGATGACAGGGATGGGCGATGTTGCCGATGCAGCCGCGCAAGTCAGCGCTGCATTGAAAGCGGTGTCGACCATCAGCCCCGATGCCCGCCTTGAGCAGTCTCCGCCTGATTTTATCGACGTTCAACTGACCCCGCGAACGGTGGATCCGGTGGACGGCAAGATTGTCGTGCATGGAACGGTGATGTCCGCAGGCATTGAGGGGCGCGCCTATGTCCGTGAGCAAATAACGACGGCAATAGATCGTCTAGGCTTAGAGGATATCGACCTGGACATGTCCTATCTCCAGACGTTTGAGGGCGTGAACAATGATCCCGTTGTTCTCAGCAGAACATCTCAAGCGATCACATCCTTAACCCCAGAGGTCAGCATACAGACGCTCGACTATGTCTATCCGGCGTTCAGCGAAGACTTTGGATCGTTTCAGCTGGAAGTTCCCGGCGTTATGTATCTCCTCGGCGTCAACAATTCCAAGACAGGCACAGTCGGTTTTCCTCACAGCCCGGACTATGTCGCTGATGATGCTGCTATCGTGGTTGGGTCCCGGGCCATGCTCGCCGCAGCGCTGAGCTTCATGGAAGGCCTAGAAACGGGAGGGTAAGCGGGAAACCCAAAAAACGTCTCAATGATTTTTTGTTAGCACCCGGGCCAATGAGGTTGGCCCGGGTCGTTTGGATCGTGTTCTACTTTTGAATGAAGCGGAGCAAGTCCGCGTTGACGATGTCCGGGTGCGTTGCGAACAATCCGTGTGATAGTCCTTCGTAAGTGATGATCTCACCGTTTTGGAGGAGTTTGATTGCTTCGCGTGCGGTGTTATCCACCGGAACAATCTGATCATCCTCTCCATGCATCACCAAGACGGGTTGCTCAATCGATTTCAGATCCTCGGTAAAATCAGTCTCCGAGAAAGCTTTGATGCTGTCATATTGAGCTTTTGCACCGCCATTCATGCCTTGGCGCCACCAATTGCGGATCAGGCCTTCGCTCACTTCAGCGCCTTCACGATTGAAGCCGTAAAAGGGGCCAGACGGAATATCGAGAAAGAACTGTGCTCGGTTGTTCACGAGCGCTTCTCGAAAGCCGTCAAAGACGTCGACGGGAATGCCTTCTGGATTTGACTCCGTCTGCGCCATAATCGGCGTGACCGCACCCAGCAAAACCGCTTTGGACACCCGGCCCGGAGCACTGATGGCCACATAACGCGCCACAACACCACCGCCTGTTGAATGACCGATGTGGACGGCGTTTTTCAGATCGAGCGCTTCGACCACATCATAGACATCTTTGGCGTAGGTATCCATGTCGTTGCCGGAATAGGTCTGATCCGACCGACCGTGGCCGCGCCGATCCATGGCAATGACGCGATAGCCTTTTTCCAAGAAGAACAGCATCTGGCTGTCCCAATCGTCAGAGCTGAGGGGCCAGCCATGATGGAACACAATGGGTTCGGCATCCTTTGGGCCCCAGTCTTTATAAAAGATATTGGTTCCGTCTCGTGTTGCGATGAATGACATGGCTTGTTCTCCTTGATTGATAACGGGTTGAGCTTGGTCGACGTTAGGCGCTTGGCAGGCCGCGAGAGCACCGAGAGCGAGGGCAGATACGAGGGATTTGAACATCATCTTCTCCTAAATCGTTTGCGATAATGTTTATCGCGATAAGTGATGACGTGAAAGTACCCATTGAATCTCGTTCGTCAACAGTTATGTTTATCGCGATATCTAATTGCGCGATAATCTACGGATTTTGTTGCTCAATTTTTTTGGAGAAAGTTCATGCCAAAGCCGAAACTCATGGCCCCACCCCCGCTGAGCGAGCACGTTTGCCACTCGATTTACACCATCAACTTGGCCATCCAGCGAGCCTACAAGCCCGCTTTGGATTACCTTGGCCTCACCTATCCACAGTATTTGGTGCTGAACCTCCTTTGGGATCGAGACGCACAAACGGTCAGTTCGCTCGCTGAGCAATTGGACTTGGAACCGAGCACGCTCACGCCCATGCTGAAAAGGTTAGAAAGCTCCGGCCTGGTTAAACGCACGCGGAACCCGAAAGACGAACGACAGGTGCTGATTGAATTGACCAGAGAGGGTCGAGAGCTGCGATCGCGTGCGGGATGCGTTGCCCAGACGATGCTTGAAAAGTCGGGCATGACGATGGCGGAGCTTATGGCTTTGAACGAGCAAATCCGCGAACTTCTTTCGCGACTGAAGGACAACGCATAAACGGGCAATGCGATCAATCCTTAGGCGCGATCAGCGTATGACAATCACCGAATTTATTGAGATGTCAGCTCTAGGCGAAGACTTATCATTCGTCCGCTTGCTGCTTTAATCAGCGTAAGAGCGATCATGCGCAAACGAGCTGCAATGGTCCCTAAACTACCATTGCGCTGCGTCCATCAAATACCCGGTTTGATGCAAAACCGGGTATTTGAGGAACAGCGTCTTACTTCATGCCGTAGTGTTTTCGGAACTCTTCCTGTCCCGCCAAGGCGTCTTCGTCGACAGTTTTGACCGCTGGACGTGTTCTTAACTCCTCAATGAGCGCATGAGCGCTCGGAAGCTCCGCAGAAAGATCCCAATCCAACACCCTTTGGGCAACTGACCGAGCCAGTGGGAATGTGTAGAGGAACACCATGTCCGCATAGCTTAGCGTTTCTCCTGCTAGGTAAGGTGAGAACACTGCATGCCGCCGTAGGGCACCGACACCACGTTCCATCACCACACGGACTTCATCCTTGGTGAGATCTGGCGTAGGGCCTGCACCAAAGAAAGCTTGTCCATGGCAACGACGTGCTGGCAGCTCCAAATACAGCTCGGTGAATTTGATCAACTCGCGCACCCGCGACTTTTCAAAGGGATCGGAAGGATAGAAAGACGGTCCGGCTTGTGTTTCGTCGATGTAATCCAGGATAACTGAGGTCTCGCTTAAAAACCCATGTTCTGTTTCCACGAAAGGCACTTTTCCCATAGGGCTTTTGGCGAGCATGTCTTCGCTTTGCCCCGTGAACACACGGACGTCTTCATACGCCGCGCCCTTCTCGATCAAGGCCAATTTGACCATGTTAAAATAATTCGATGCAGGAAATCCGTAGAGTTTAATCATTTCATTGCTCCGATCCTTGATTTTGTCATTTTTATACTTTGGTGGACATCCTCTAGACTGTCCTCTCAACGAATTCCATGGAGAATAACTGTTTCAACAATGGGCTTTGATGATCATTAGAACGATGGACGCGATATCAGGTGTTTGCGAAAAGCCTGATTATTGGGTTTTTTGGCAGCTCACCGATACTTAGAGTTTTGTGGGGTTGGGCACATCTCCATAGACGGCCTTCGGGTCGAAGGTTTTCTCATTCTCCGTGAAGATCAGCCGAGCCGGTACACCGGTGGGCTCGCCAAGTTCAACAGCCCGATAGAAGCACGAGCGGTAGCCAACATGACAACTGGCCCCTGACCCCGCGACCTGAACGCGCAGCCAAACGGCATCCTGGTCGTCATCAATACGCATCTCAACAACCTTTTGGGTTAGCCCGCTTGTGGCGCCCTTATGCCAGAGACGCTCGGCGCTTCGGCTCCAATAGTGAGCCTCGCCGGTGGCCATCGTTTTCCGCAAGGCTTCACCGTTCATATAGCCGAGCATCAACACCTCGCCCGTTTCTGCGTCAGTGGTGATGCAGGGAATAAGGCCGTCGGCGTCGAACCGTGGCGCTAAGACGGAGCCCTCTTCGACCTGCTCCACGCTCACTCGCTTGGCAAAAGCGCCCTGGGGATCTGGACTGGCCACTTTACTTGTCATCGGTCGCGTGCTCTTTCGTTGCGGATACGACGCAACGTTATTACATCGCCGAATTCATTCGCAAGTGGATCAATGCAAGTGACGCGTCAGCCGACCAAACCTCGCCCCTGCACCGACACCGATTGCTTGGGGCAGCATGCGCCGGCGGAGCGAGTGGCGCTTGCGATGTCTTTGTGCAAATCGCGGGGTGTTCAGCTGACAGAGCTTCGGCGCCAAATTCTTGAGCTTCTTTGGGAGAGCGGGCGCGCGACAGGCGCCTACGAGCTCATCGAAGCGCTGAAGCGCAAGGTCGCCCGCCCGGTGGGTCCACCGACCATCTACCGGGCCCTTGAGTTTTTGATGTCCCAGGGTTTCGTCTCCAAGATTGAGAGCAGAAACGCTTATGTGCCCTGCGCCCATCCCGAGCGGGACGGAGACTGCCTTTTCTTTATCTGCAACGCGTGCGGATCATCGCTTGAACTGACAGACGCACGCCTTGAACGCAGGATTAGTGAGACCGCAGCCCGTCTTGGTTTTAGGCCCACACGGCAGGTCGTCGAAATCCAAGGAACCTGCTCAACCTGTCATGCCGTCGGTTCGGAAACACGATGACCATGGCCAACGCCATCAAGGATGCTGATCATCAGCATGACGCGAAGCGATTGCCGATTTCTGTCCTGACCGGTTTTCTGGGTTCAGGGAAGACAACTGTCCTCAACCACCTGATCAGACAGCCCGAATTGAGCAAAGCGTTGGTCATCATCAATGAGTTTGGTGAAATCGGGCTCGACCATAACCTTGTGACTCATAGCTCCGAAGACGTCGTGATCGAGATGTCGAACGGCTGTGTCTGTTGCACCCTCAGGCGCGATCTTGCCAAGACACTACGCGAAGCACCGGGGCGGTTCGCGCGAGGCGGGAAGCTCTGGTTTGACCGCGTGATCATCGAAACCACGGGGCTAGCGGACCCCGCCCCTATTCTGAACACACTCATGACCGACCCTGGTCTTGCGCAGCGGTATCGTGTGGACGGTGTGGTTGCGACCGTCGACGCGGTGCATGGCGGCGATACCCTTCATCGGCAGATTGAAGCGGTTAAACAGGCGGCTATCGCCGACCGATTGCTCCTTACTAAGACGGATCTCGTTGATCACGACACGTTGCAACACCTGCAAACCAACCTCCAGGCACTCAACCCAGCAGCGCCGCATGTGATCGCGAGGAATGGCGCCGTCGACAGCGCATCAGTCTTGGATGCTGGCCTTTATGATCCAAAGACAAAGAGCCTCAATGTCCAGAACTGGTTGAAAGCCGAAGCCTATCCCAATCCGCGCCGCGACGGAACGGGCACGGAAGAAAGAACAGATGCCTTTCGCCATTCAGCCGACATCCAGTCCATTTGCATGACGATTGACGAGCCCGTCAGTCGCGCCGCGCTCGATCGCTTTTTCGATACCCTACGCGAGCTTAATGGTGACGATCTGTTGCGATTCAAAGCCATGATGAACGTCATTGGTTCAGACGGCCCTGTTGTGATCCATGGTGTTCAACACATCTTCCACCCTTTGGCCACGCTGGCTGATTGGCCAAGCGAAGACCACCGCTCGCGGATTGTTTTCATCACCCGGGGCATTGATACGGGCAAGCTCCAAGACACACTCAAAGTGTTCGAAGAACAATATACTATGTGTCCAGAGTAATGGACTTACTAGTCAATTGATGGAATTACGATCGATCCGTGGTGAGACAATGACAATCAACCCCTGCACTCCCCGCGCGCTGACCCACAAACCCAGCCTTGCTCACTCGAACAGTCACAACGCTAGACTCCGGACCCAAATAATCGTTTGAGCCGATGGGCGGATCCGGGGCCTAGGTTGCTTTCAAAGCAAGGGGGCACAATCGGCCCAACACTGCGGGATTTGAAGCCACACCTACGGCAACACGTCGACGTAAAGGCCGATGGCTGAAAATGTTAGTCTGTATTTCATCACCACACATACAATATCAGAGACGTCAATTTTTCTTCTGTTAGCGGATGTCTTGGCACCGCTGTTCGTCTGCATGCTTATTTTCTTTCGCAGCCGGACTTTTTGTCCGCACCCCAACTTAGGACATGATAACACCCAACAGCAGCAACGAGGCCCCTGCAAAAATTAGCATACAGCATGCCAAGGCCTACAAAAAACTGTTACGAACCGTTGCTACCCGGGATGTTCTTTTCTTTCTTTTGATCTCCGGGGGACTCATCCATGACAACTTATCATTGGCGTCGCCGCCTTGCGCTGGCTTCCTGTCTCACGTTTGCGTTCCAAACCATTGTCCCAGGTGCGCATGCCGCCACCTGGATCAACGAGTTTCACTACGACAATACGGGCACCGATACCGGTGAGTTCATTGAACTGGCTGGAACCGCTGGCGAAAGCGTCGATGGTTGGACGCTACAACTTTATAACGGCACCAGCAGTCAACGCAGCGTTTATAGAACGATCAATCTCTCTGGTACGTTTACGGATCAAACAGGCGGCGTTGGCTTTCAGGTCTATAACCTGCCGACCAATGGATTGCAAAACGGATCATCAAGCAACACGAGCACATCGTCTCCTGATGGCTTCGCGCTCGTCGACAACAACAGCAATGTCATTGAATTTCTGAGCTACGAAGGCAGCTTCACCGCAGCAAGCGGGCCAGCAGCAGGCATGACTTCGACCGACGTCGGTGTCCGAGAAACCGGCAGCACACCAGTGGGTTTCTCGCTTCAGTTGACCGGAGACGGTGACGAAGCCGTCGACTTCACCTGGGCAGCGGCCCAAGCCGACACACCTGGTGCTGTGAACGCGGGACAAACCATCAGCGGCAATGGCGGCGGACCCGTCGATCCTCCTCCAGGCCCGGAAGTGCTTGCGATCTATGAGATCCAAGGCGCTGGACATACGTCACCATTTGAAAGTCAGACGGTCGAGACGTCTGGCATTGTCACGGGGCTGACAGATAATGGTTTCTTTGTGCAAGATCCCGTGGGCGATGACGATCTGTCGACGTCCGATGGTCTTTTCGTTTTCACCGATGGCGTAGGGAACCCTGAGATCGGTGACGAGGTCACATTGACTGGTCAGGTCGACGAATTTTTTGACAAGACCCAACTCAGCAATGCGACGATTGAGGTCGAGTCAAAGGACAACACACTCCCCACCGCCACAGTTATTGGAACAGGTGGGCGCGTTCCACCAAACACATCAATCGACTCAGATCCCAGTACATTTGACCCCGACGTAGACGGACGGGATTTCTACGAAAGCCTTGAGGGCATGGCCGTGGTGCTTCCCGATGCCCAGGCGGTGTCGAACAGCCAGCCGTTTGGCCAAATCATGGCCGTTGGAGATCACGGCACAAACTCCAACAGCTTGAATGCGTTCGGCGGGGTGACCATCGAAGACGGTGATCTGAACCCGGAGCGCGTTCAAATTGACGATAACGGCTTCACTTCTGTTGAGAACCCCAATGTCGGCGACAAGTTGGGAGACATTAACGGCCATATCGATTTCTCGTTCGGCGAGTACGAGATTTTGGCTTCGTCAGACGTTACAGTCACGCAGGCGCGCAACAACACACCGGAAGTCACGAACCTGGTTTCTGGTCCTCAGACCCTGACAGTGGCGACATTCAATGCCTTGTTGCAGGACAACTTCAATCAGCCGGGTCAAGATCAAATCGACGGCATTGCGGCTCAGATTGTTGAGAATATGCAGTCACCGGACATTATTGGATTGCAAGAGCTGCAGGTCGATTTTGCGAATGGCGGCGCAAATGCCCTTCTGGATGCGATCGAGGCTGCTGGCGGACCACGTTATGAGCTGGCCTTCGTTGACAGCAACAGCTCGTTCAACACAACATCCATCCAGACCGCATTCCTTTACAATCCAGAGGTCGCTACACTCGAAAACGCCGAACTCCTGCCGAACGGTATTCCGGACAGCAACAATCATCCTTTTGACGGTGGACAGCGGGTTCCGCTGGTAGCGACGTTCTCAGTCGGCGACGAAGAGTTCACGATCGTGAACAACCATTTCGATTCAAAAGGAGGATCGGACCCTCTTTTTGGGTCAACCCAGCCTCCTGCAAATGGTGGTGAAGCAGATCGCGAAGCCCAAGCTGCCTTGGTCAACGAGTTTGTTGATGGCTTCCTCGCCACAGACCCCGATGCCAACGTTTTGGTTCTGGGTGACTTTAACGCGTTCTCGTGGGAAGCGGCCTTGGAAGACGTCCTAGAAGGTGACGATGATGTTTTGGACAACCTCGAATTTCTTGTCGATGACCAGTCCGATCGCTTCACCTTCAATTTCCAAGGCAACGCTCAAGCGCTTGACCATATTTATGCGAACGATAACATCATCGAAGGTTTCGACCTTGGACTCGATTACGTCCATATCAACTCGTTGTTTACCGATGGCGCCAGTGATCATGACCCGGTCATTCTTTCAATATCCGTCATTGCAGATCCAATCCCACTCCCAGCGGCGTTCTGGGTGATGTTCGCAGGGGCGGCAGGTTTCTTCGGGTTTGGACGACGCAAAACATGAGGGTCACTCTTCCTATCGTGCTGCTAGCGCTGTGTGGTGCCGCCTGGGCAAAAGATGTGGATGGTCACTATGCGGTGAAAGGCACAGGTCAGATGACCTGTGCCGCCTTCAACACCGCACTTTCAGACCAATCGCCTGATGCCAAAGCAGCGCTTAATTGGGTTGCGGGCTATCTGACCGCTGTGAATGCGACCACGACGGAAACCTTCGATATCGTCAGTTGGCAAAGCGAAGGTATGATCACGCGCACCTTGTCCGTACGCTGTGCTTCAGTGCCCAATATGCCTCTTGCGCGGGCTGTATCCGATATGGTGGGGATGATGATCCCCGACCGAATTTCATCAAATGATGAGCTGGTAACGATCACGGTCGCGACGAGAAGCCGGACAATCTATCGATCAGTGATCCGCCGAATGCAGAAAAAACTCGAACGCCTCGAGGAAGACGTTGACGCTTCGGGTGAGTTCGATGCGATCACGCAAGAAACCCTTCGCCGCTACCAGGCCAGTGTCGGCATTGCAGAAACCGGGTTTCCCGATTCCGTGACGCTCCTGAAGCTCTTTAGCGACGAGCGCTAGAACCCAACGTGTTCGTACCTCATCGGCTAACGATGGCCTCACTCTTGGCCATCGGGGTCAGCAATTCCAGCAGACAAAATCTTTGATCACGGAATAATCGAGCAAAGCATCCACGAGAAGCCGCTCCAGCTTGGTTTTTTCGTCGTCGAACGCATAGTCTTGAAGATGGACATTGCCTCTTGAGCGCGCTTTAGCACCGCAGCCGTCATGGCTCGCCTCTCTTATGAGGATCGAGGGCTCCGTTGCCATGAAATTCCTTCGGGACGCTTTATGGTCTGATCGAGATCGGCTCGAGCCTCACGCGCCCGTCTATAGATCTGCTCGGTGCACATCTATGGATGGCTAGCAATGACCCATCCGAGCGCCAAGTTGAACGCATAGATCTCGCCAAAGTACGCATCCAGACGATCAAGCCTTCCCACAAGCTGGGTCCGCGAGCACTCTTGCCGTTGATTTGAGATCTATTGCATTGGTCCTTGCCGACGTCGGATTTCGAGGCGTGACTGCGAGCTTCTTGATCGCTTTGGGGGAATGATTGGGGGATCGATTGATCGCCGAAACCACCATCAATCTGTTTTTCTGTTGATTTTCGAGTTTCGTGGCGGAGGAAGCATCCACTCGAACTGCTCTCTGCTGCTACAACCCACGGATCAAAGAACGAGAAGATCGAACTGCTCGAGACCTGCATAACCTATCGCCAAGAGTGGTCCCAGGTGCTCCGTGAACGGGAGGCGAAGGGCCTTCCCCCGCCTGATCCCTTGCCCCTGCCCCACCCAGACGACGTCCATATCGACTTTTATACTGGAGATGTGACCTTCCGCGGCCCCATATACCGTGAACAACAAGAGGCCTTTGCCGGCGCGGTCCACCACCTCGAAGACATCCTTGATGAGATTGACTATTCTGAGAAAGAGCTCTCGAACGGCCCTCAGCCCCCTGATGAAGATGGGACAGCGATTGAACCTGAAGTGTGGGCGAAGTGGCTGGCGGAGGAACGCGAACTTTTAGGGCGCTTCATGGACCGGATGGAAAGGCTCGCCGACATGTGGCCCCGCCACTGGCCCCCAGACCACCTCCGCCAGCGCTTGCCGCTCGAATGGCGATTCAGCAACTCAAAACCCCGCTCGAAGCGCTTCGAGAAGATGACCGAAGCGGCTGACGACTCCCAGTAGTACCGCCTCGGCATCCAACTAGCAGGCATGTTTTACAGTTTAAGGCGACCCGGTGAACGAAAGGTCCAACATGAGACTTAGCCAACACCTAAGGAGCGTACCCGACCCATCCGCGCCAGGTGAAGGCTGCGTAGAATTCTGTGACGTCGCGAAGGCCCGCCTCGCCGAGAAGCCTGGCATCGGTCTCCGGGTCGAGAACAGGAAGTTTTTCATCAATGGACGCTCGGCCTTGTTCCGCTTTCACAGGATCTGCGCCGCCAGCCACCGCGCATTCACGGTGCCGGTGAAGCCAAAGACGACGCGCCTCAGGGATTTGCGTGAAACTACAATGAACCGCAACAAAGGGTGCACCAGGTTTCAGCCTGCGCACAATTTGAGCGATTGTCGCCTTCCGGGCTTCAGCATCGAGGAAGTGCAAAGTGAGAAGGCTGGTCGCAGCATCAAACGGTCCCGCCGGCGCATCGTCGATATATCCATGATGCAGCGCCACGCGCTCGTTCAAGGGACCAAGACGCCGTGATGCCTCATCCAGCATAGGCCGTGCTGGCTCCACGCCGGTGAACGACCATTGCGGGTTCTTTTTGGCAAAAGCCTCAAGTTCTAATCCGCCACCAGCGCCGTGAACGAGAACATGGGCATCCTGTTCCGTCCGCTCCCGGATCAACACACTGGTCATCCGATGGACATCAAAATAACCGGGCATGAACTGCGCAGGGCCATCGGCATACTGGGCGGCGTGCTCGGGGTCTTCGAAGAGATCTTGAAACAGGTTGGTCGTCGCGGCCATCACATTCATCCTTAGGCGGGGGCACTCGTCACGCCCGCGCTCGCTCCATCGGCCATTCAGATGTAGATGAGCCTCGGACAATACCCAGCATCTGTATTGGCCATTTTGTTCCCGATCGTCTCATGCCCAAGCCTTCTCCTTCCAAAAGCAACGACTCCTCGGCCACGACATAAGCCGGGAGAAAGAGAGGGAGCGACGAACCCTTGGGCTGCGACCTCGCAGCCATCTGATTTGCTTCCTCACCATTTGATCGAGGGATTGCATCCGAACTGAGACGCATTTGCATCGTTGTTGCAAAAGAACATCACTCGAGGGTGATCTCAGCCTTCTTACACCCAGAATCAGCCACCTGATTTGCATCCGAATGAGAACTATGTTTCGGTTTGGTGAATTTGGAATTTCTAGCTCGGGGAGTGCATTCATGCGGACCAAACGTTTCACCAACACCCTTCTTATGAGCAGTTCATTGCTCTCAGCGGCCTCTTTCTTGACTGCGCATGCATTTGCGCAAGATGAAGAAGCGAACAACCTCGATGTCATCGTCGTTGAAGCCACACGGCGGGCAGAAAGCGTCCAAGACGTTGGGCTGTCTGTTTCGGCATTTGATGAGCAAGGTCTCGATCGCGCCGGCATCCAAGATGTCTCGCGGCTCGAGCTGATTGTCCCAGGCGTTAACTTCGCCTTCGCCGGTAACGATGCCAAATTTAACGTTCGCGGCGCGAACTCGACCAACACCTTCGGCGACAACAGCTCGATCGTTGGTGCCTTTGTCGATGGTGTCTACAAAAACCGCGCGAGCCAGCAGACCCGTGCATTCTTTGACGTGCAGCGGATCGAATTTTTGAAAGGTCCGCAAGGCACGCTTTACGGTCGGAATACCTTCGCTGGCGCGCTGAACCTTTACACCAACGCGCCCGTCATCGGCGAATGGGAAGGCGGCCTTGACTACAGCTATGAGCGCTTCGACCGTTCACGAACCGAAGCGTTCATCAACATTCCCGTCAATGACACCTTTGCTCTTCGTGTCGCCGGTTTCACGGATGTCTCCGATGGATACATCACGAACCTGGCTGGCCCAGACATCGGCGCTCAAGATGACGCGGGTATTCGTGTCAGCGCTCTTTGGGAACCTTCTGAACGAGCGTCGTTCGTGGCACGTTACTCCTACATCGAAGAAGATGGACGTGAGGCGGGCCTCTTCGGCTACACCTTTGTTTGCCGAAATGAGACGCCGGACGGTCTCACCGACCCGTTCGGCTCTGTTCAGGATTGTAGCAACCCTGTCCGCGGCTCGGGCGGAGAGCCTAACGCGCAAGAACTCGATGAATACACCATCGCGCAAGACTACGTTCCGCCGGTTGATCTGACGGAAGAGGTTTTCCAACTCGAAGCCAATCTCGACCTTGGCCCGGTCGCTGTGAAGTCGATTTCGGCTTACACGGACTTCGTCAACAATATCGGCTTTGACTTTGACTTCAGCCCCAATCCAAACTCGAATGGCGGGTATGATGAGGAACTTGAGGTCTTTAGTCAGGAGCTCCAGTTCTCGTCACAGCACGGCGGCCCGCTTCAGTGGACCGCAGGCGTCTATTTCTCCGATGAGGAACTGTTCCAAACCTTCAGTATCTATCAAGAAACCGCTCGCGACGACTCAACGCGCGGGACGGTGACTGTCGACGGAACCGATTTCACCCTCCTCGATGGCACAGACATTATTTCACGTGATCGTGTGTTTGGCGGCTTTTTCGCGGACAGCCAGATCATCGAAACGACAGCGCTGGGTGTCTACGGACAAGCTGAGTTCTCAGTCACCGATACGTTCCGCCTGATCGGTGGTCTGCGCTATAATTACGAAGACAAGGAATTGTCAGCAGGCGGTAGCAACTTCACCGGTGATGTGAACGGAGATGGTACAGTCGATCGCGTTGTGAACGTGAAGCCAGAATTTGACGGCGCATCGCCTGATATCCTGCCACGCAGCTCTCGGGATGTTTTCAGCTACAATTTCAACGCATCCGACGCGATCACCGTTGAGGAAGACTACGACAACGTCACGTGGCGCGCTGGTGCTGAGTTCGACGTCACCCCGGACGTTCTCCTCTACGTCACCGCCTCGACAGGCTTCCTCTCCGGCGCCCTCAGCACGGGTTCCGGCGCGACGGACGAGCAGGAATCGCAAGTCATCGAAGTCGGCTTCAAATCGGTGTTGTTTGACAACACGCTCCGCCTGAACGGCGCATTCCATTACACGGAATATGACAACCTCCTCACGCAGCTTCAGCGGGAAGAAGGTGGCATTGTCGTCACTGAATCGGTGAATGGCGGGGAAATTGAAGCCTACGGTATCGAGCTCGACGGTGTCTGGGCACCAACAGATGAGCTGACAATCACCGCAAACCTGACCTGGCTCGACTCAGAATACGGAACCTTTGGTCAGAACAACCCCTATCAGCTCTTTAACGGCGAAGTTCAGTCGTTCATCGATGTTGAGGGTGAAACCACACCATGGTCACCAGAGCTGACCGTCGGCGCATCGGCAGCTTACGAGTTCGATCTTGGTGCGAATGGTGTCATCACTCCAGTGGTCCAATTCTACTATAGCGACGACTACAACACCTCAAACCTTCTCTCGATCGATCCGGCGCAGCAGCAAGACTCGTTCACCAAGACGGATATTCGCTTGATTTGGGATACGCCGATGGATGGGGTGAGCCTCGAAGCTTTTGTTGAGAACCTCGAAGATGAAGCTGTTCTGACACGCGGTAACAACAACGGTGACGATGTTGTCCAAACAAGCTTCCAATACCCACGGAACTGGGGCTTCCGCGCCAAGGTTCGTTTCTAATTCAGCAGAGGCCTGAATAATTTAAGGGGAGCACTGCTGTGCTCCCTTTTTTTCTTGGTACGATCGGTCCAACACTAAGGCCATGCGTATCCCCTAGATGGAGCATCCCCTATGACCGGCTTTGGACCTCTCAATTGGGGGATCGTTTTTGCTTATCTCGTCGGTAACGTCGGCCTCGGCTGGGCGCTCGGACGTGAGGTGAGCTCGGCAAAAGAGTACTTCTTAGGAACGGGCACCAGCCCATGGTGGGCCATTGGGATCTCAGTTGTAGCAACCTATGTCAGTGCCCTGTCCTTTCTCGGGGGACCTGCATGGGCTTACGGCGACGGGATGGCGGCACTCGCCATCCATATCAATTACCCGTTGGTGATCTTTGTCGTCGTCGTCTTTTTCATGCCATTCTTTTACAATTCAGGCGTGGCGTCGATCTATGATTATCTTGAACGGCGCTTTGGTGTTCGTGCGCGCACGACGATGGCTTCGATTTTCCTCCTCACCCAGCTCATCACCTCCGCATCCATTCTGACAGCTACAGCCGTGGTGGTTAGCTTTGTCACCGGTCTCGATCCCAAGCTCAGCATCGTGATTATGACGGGCGTCGTTATCGCCTATACGATGCTTGGGGGCATGAACGCTGTGATCTGGACTGATGTGCTCCAGGGCGGCATTCTGTTTTTCGGCGCTGGCATTATCCTTTGGTGTCTCCTTGGCGAAGTCAGTCCCCTCAGCAGCGCTTTCAACGAGCTAGCGTCGGAGGGAAAGCTCAACCCGATCAACACCGATCTTGACTTTTCGGTGGCGCCAACGGTGTGGGCCGGCGTCTTTGCCATGACTCTGTTTCACATCACTGTTTACGGAACGAACCAGATGATGGTGCAGCGCGCCCTCGCCGCCAAAACGCTAGGCGACGCGAAGAAGTCATACCTCATGATGGGGTATGCGGCGTTTTTCATTTATTTTCTCTTCTTCCTCATTGGCGCCCTCCTTTTCGTCCACTTCAAAGGGCAGCCGTTTGATCAGCCCAATGAGATCATTCTCGTCTTCGCCAAGGCGCTTGGCATTCCAGGACTGATGGGCGTCCTCACCGCAGCGGTCTTGTCTGCTTCGATGTCGAGCCTGTCGTCGGCGATCAACTGCCTCGCGACTGTTTCGATCACAGACTTCTACCAGCGGTTTTGGCGTCCCGAAGCACCGGACGCGCATTACCTACAGCTGTCCCGCGTACTGACAGCCGCGTGGGGGGTCGCTTGTATACCAATCGCCTTCGTCTTTATCGGAAGCGGCGGTTCCATCCTCGAAGAATTATCGAAAGTCGCCTCCTATTTTGTCGGAGCAAAACTTGCACTCTTTGGTATGGGTTTCTTCTCGAAGCATACAACAGAGCGTGGGCTGATGATTGGTGTTGTATCGGGCTTTGTCGGGCTCTTCGTCGTTGTGCGGGGTCTGCCGTTTATCGGCATTGAGCCTCTGGATATAGCATGGCCCTGGTACGTGGTCGTCGGCGGCAGCATCAATATTGCTGTCGCTTGGATAGCAAGTGTTGCCTTGGACGGCTTTCAAAATGACTGGCATCCACAAACTGTTGTCGGACAGCGGGCATGGATGCTGGCCCAGAACATGCCGCAACGCCAAAACGGTTGGTACCTGGTTCCCGGCCGCGTGGAGCGCCCAGTCTGGGGCCTCTTGATCTTTTTCATCGTTATCATCGCCGGGCTCTCCTGGTTCGGCACTTTAGGGAGCGCCTAGACATCCATGAGCCATGCATTTGAAACGGTCGCTGTCGCCTTTTCAGAGGCACTGACCTCGAGCGAACCCCAATCCGCCCGCGATCTCATGGGTGAAGGTTTTCATTGGCACGCGGCCCATCCAGTGAACGATCTCGATTCTCCCGACGCGTTCTTTTCGGCGTATTGGGAGCCGATCACCCAAGCGATCCCCGACATCGAAGTCAGGCCCTTCATTCGTGTTGCCGGCGCCTATGACGGCGTTGCCCTCGACGGTGATGGATCTGCCGGAGACTGGGTATGCTCCACCGGTTATTTTGCGGGGACGTTCAAAGCTCCTCTCTTTGATATTCCGCCTACCCACCGGCCGGTCTTCTTGCGGTATAGTGAGTTAATCCGCGTCGAGAACGGTAAAGTGGCCGAAGGGTACATCATACCCGACTTCGTCGACCTCATGGTCCAAGCCGGTGTGTGCCCTCTCCGCGCGAGCCTTGGCCATCCGGGCCCCGTGATGCCCCCACGGGCCATGGATGGCCTTGGCCGCGCGGACGCAGAGGAAAGCGAGACGCAAGCAAGCCTCGACCTCGTTCTTGCGATGCTTGATGGCCTTGGGCGGTTTGATGGCAAGTCGCTTTTCACGATGGACCAAGAGGAATTTTGGAGCGATCATTTCTTGTGGTTTGGCCCCGGAGGGATCGGCACAAGCCGTGGGCTCGAGGGCTTCCGTGCGCTTCACCAGGGGCCGTTTCTCAAGGGGTTCCCCAAACGCGGTGTCGACAAAAGCAAAACGCTGGTTGCGGACGGCCCTTACGTCGCGACCGGCGGCTGGCCGCATATGACGGCGAGCCATCTTGGCGGCGGATGGCTCGGCCTTCCTCCCTCAGGACAAGAGCTCAAAATGCGGGTGATGGATTTTTGGCGGCGTGAGGGTGACCGCCTCGACGAAAATTGGGTGTCGATCGATATCCTCCATATCCTCGATCAGATGGGCCTCGACCTCCTGCGGGTCATGCGACAACAGCGCGGCGACTATGGCAGTGATCTGGCGGACCTCTAATTGCATTCGGATGCAAAAATGATAATCTCCCTCCACCGAACAAGGAGATAAGCCGTGGCACGCTGGCTAAAAGAAGGGATCGACCCAGAGGTCAAACTGCAATCGGACACCAAGGTCCGTAAAACCGTTGAGGACATCCTTGGCGATATCGACGCCCGCGGAGACGCGGCGGTGCGCGAATACTCCGCCAAGTTTGATGACTGGAACCCGGAAAGTTTCCGCTTAAGCCGCGCGGAAATCGATGCTTGCTACGAAGAATGCAGTGAGCAGATGATCGACGATATCCGCTTTGCCCAAGAGCAGGTGCGGAACTTCGCCCAAGTGCAACGGGACTCGATGAAAGATGTCGAGGTGGAGACTCTGCCAGGTGTTACCCTCGGACACAAAAATATCCCCATGAACTCTGTTGGCTGCTATGTGCCAGGAGGGAAATATCCCCTCATTGCCTCCGCGCATATGAGTGTCGTGACAGCCAAGGTCGCTGGCGTCAAACGGGTCGTCGCCACCGCGCCTCCTTTTGAGGGCAAGCCTCACCCGGCCATCGTTGTGGCCATGGATATGGGCGGTGCGGACGAGATCTACACGATTGGCGGCGTCCAGGGCGTCGGTGCGATGGCTCTTGGTACAGAAAGCCTCCCGCCGGTGGACTTCATTGTCGGCCCAGGCAACGCTTTCGTGGCGGAGGCAAAACGGCAGCTCTTTGGGAAAGTCGGGATCGATCTTTTTGCCGGACCGACCGAGACCCTTATCATTGCCGACGAAACTGTGGATGGTGAGCTGTGTGCCGCTGACCTTCTAGGCCAGGCTGAACACGGCCCCAACTCGCCAGCTGTCCTTCTCACCAATTCTGAGAAACTGGCGCGGGAAACAATGGAAGCCGTCGAGACGCAACTGACCTGGCTCGCCACCGCTGACATCGCTGGCCAAGCTTGGCGAGACTACGGCCAGGTCATCGTCTGTGACGGCTACGAGGAAATGATTGAAGTCGCGGACGAAATTGCCTCCGAACATGTGCAGGTGATGACCAAGGACCCACAATTGTTCCTTGATCGCATGACCAACTATGGCGCACTCTTTTTGGGGCCTGAGACCAACGTCTCCTACGGAGACAAAGTGATCGGCACCAATCATACACTGCCAACAATGAAGGCGGGACGGTATACGGGCGGCCTTTGGGTGGGTAAGTTTCTCAAGACTCATACCTATCAGTGGGTCACAGAAGAAGCCTCGGTGCATGTTGGCGCGTACTGCTCACGCCTTTGCGGGTATGAAGGCTTCGCCGGGCATAAGGAGCAAGCGGACATTCGTCTGCGTCGTTATGGGCAAAAACCAGCAGCCGAGTAGTGAACAGGCGGGGCGGCGCAGCCTCAATTCCCGCCGCGTGACATCCTATGATGTCGCGCGCCTTGCCGGGGTCTCGCAATCTGCCGTCTCGCGGTGTTTTAAGCCGGGCGGCAGCGCCTCGGCAAAAACACGTGAGCGTGTGCTGGCAGCGGCAAAAGAGTTGGGTTGGCAACCGAACGCCTTGGCTCGAGGGCTGATCACACAGCAGTCGAACCTTATTGCCGTTCTGATATCCGGCAGCGTCAATCTCTATTACCCTGAAGTCCTCTTTACGCTGACCCAGCGGCTATCTGATGAGAAGCTCCGTGTGTTGCTTTTCACCGTGGATAGCGAAGATGATGTCGGTCCGGTTCTTGATCAAATCTCTCAGTTCCAAGTGGACGCCGTGATCTCAGCATCGCATATGAAAAGCGAGGACGCTGATCGGTTTGAGGAGCGGCAAACGCCGATCATTTTCTTCAATCGCTTTTTTGAGGACAGGTCGTCTGATGTTGTTCTCTGCGACCCCGAAGCACAAACGCGTCAATTGATCGGCTCACTGACCGCGCAGGGCCATGAACACTTTGGCATCGTGTCAGGACCAAACAACAACATGGTCTCGCGCACGCGGCTGCGGGGTGTGCGCACCGCCATCGATAGCCATGGCGGCACAATCGTAGCGACAGCGGCGGGCGATTTCACCTATGAGAGCGGTGCCAAAGCTGTACACGCACTGATGGCATCCGATCCCAGACCCACCGCGATCATCTGTGCAAACGACATGATGGCCCTTGGACTGATCGACGAAGCACGAACCATCCTCGGGCTTCGGGTTCCCGAAGATGTGTCCGTCACAGGTTTCGACGGCATCGCTGCTGGCCGGCTTTCGAGTTATGAGCTGACCACCATCCGCCAACCGATCGGTCGGATGTGTGACGCTGTCGTCTCCATGCTGAAAGAGCAATCCGAACGGCCCGAACGGACCTATGAGAAGCGTGTGTTCGAGGGGCTCCTTATTGAAGGCGCAACCATTGGGCCAGCACCCCAATAGCCGGAATACAACAAAGAGGCACCACAGCCCATGAAACGCAGTACAGATCGCATGCTAACCACCCATGTCGGCAGCCTCCCTCGCACGAAGGATGTCACCGAGCTCGTCTTCGGTGTCGAGAATGGTGATACGGTTTCAGAAGACCATTTCGACAGCGTCATCCGGCCGGCCGTGATCGATGTCATCAAGCGCCAGCGCGACAGCGGAGTCGATGTCGTCAGCGATGGCGAGATGAGCAAAATTTCGTATGCGACCTATATCAAGGATCGTATCACGGGTTTTGATGGCGACAGTCCGCGGCGGGCGCCGGCCGACCTTGAAGAATTTCCTTCCTTCCTCGAACGGCAGGCAAAGGGCGGAGGTACACCGTCGTACAAGCGCCCCCGCTGTGTCGGTGCTATCGAACCAAAGAGCGAGGTCCCCCTCCAGGGCGACCTCTCTCGGTTTTCGGAGGCCCTTGATGGCTCTGGCGCTGAAGAGAGTTTCATGAATGCAGCCTCGCCCGGGGTCATCGCACTTTTTCAGCCCAATGATTATTATTCCGATGACGATGCCTATCTTGAGGCACTGGCTGAGGCGATGCGGCCTGAATACGAAACGATCGTTGGAGCGGGACACCTCCTCCAACTCGACAGTCCCGACCTCGGTCTTGGACGTCATATGATGTTCAAAGACCAATCCGATGAGGTCTACCAAAAGCGCGCTGATCGTCATGTCGAAGTCCTGAACCACGCGTTGCGGAACATCCCAGCAGAGAAAGTGCGTATGCATATTTGCTGGGGCAACTACGAGGGGCCTCACCACTGCGATGCGCCGATGGATGTCGTGTTACCGATCGCGCTGAAGGCGAAGCCGCAAGGCCTGCTGTTTGAAAACGCGAACCCGCGCCACGGTCACGAATGGACGGTCTTCGCCGAGGCGGAAAAGGCGGGAACGCTGGATGACAAAGTCTTGATCCCAGGTGTTATCGACTCAACGTCGAACTTCATCGAGCATCCTGACCTGGTCGCCGAACGCATTCAGCGGTTCACAGACATTGTCGGACAGGAACGGGTGATCGCCGGTACCGATTGTGGGTTCTCAACCTTCGCAGGGTTCGGAGCGGTCGACGAAAACATCGTCTACGCCAAACTTGCGGCGTTAGCCGAGGGCGCAAAGAGAGCCAGCGCATGAGCTTCAAGGACAGACTCGCAAAACAAGACCCTCTCCTCGGCACGTTTCTCAAGACGCCCTCCCCCATTATCTGCGAAGTGATGGGACGGGCCGGGATCGATGCGGTTTGCCTTGATGCGGAACACGCCCCATTCGGACGTTGCGAGTTGGACCTTTGTCTGATGGCCCTCCGCTCCCAAGGCGTTCCTGCGATCGTCCGGATACCAACCCTCTCATCTGAGCACGTGCTGAATGCGCTCGACTGCGGCGCGACGGGGATCCTTGTGCCCCACATTGTGACGGCAGCAGATGCAGAACGCGCGGTCGACCTCGCCCATTACGGCCGCGGTCGAGGCTATGCAGGATCATCACGGTCCGCCGGTTACATGGGACGCAGCATGGCAGAACAGCTCAAAGCGGCTGGGGAGGAAACCTGCGTCATTGCTCAGATCGAAGATGCCGAGGCTCTGGACCACCTTGATGACCTCTTCCGTGTCGAGATGGTGGATGCATTTTTCATCGGGCGCGCGGACCTTACGGTGTCACTCGGCTTTAAGGACCCCAGCGAACCGCAAGTCATTGATACGGTGGCTGAGATTTGCCGCCGAGCGCAGGCAGCTGGTCGTACTGTCGGCATGTTCACGGGGAAAGCGGACGAAATCGCCTCGTGGCATGAGCTAGGCGCCTCCTTGTTCCTAATGAGTTCCGATCACGCCATGATGTTGGCTGGTGCCAAATCGCTCAACGATACGGTCCGGCCTCAGCTTGAGAGTCGGTAAAACGCCTCGGCGTTCTTCGCGAACATCATGTCTCGTTCATCAGCTGTGAATGTTTCAGCTGCATAGAAGAAAGCTTCCCAAACGGTCCGGTAGGACGCATAAAGACTGTCGACCGGAAAGTTCGAACCGAACGCGACGCGCTGCGGCGTGAAAATATCGACAATGCGATGGACCCAATCGGCGATGTCTTGCCTGTGCCACTCGTGATAGAACATACCGTAACCTGATATTTTACAGATACCGTCGACCTGATGCGCGAAGGCGGTCAGGCCTTCCGTCCAGGCTTTCAAGCCTTTGGGCGACGAGTCGTGCAGACTTCCAGCATGGCAAAGAGCGACACGTAAGCCGTCAACCGTTCCGAGTACGTCAGCAGCGCTGACGAGGTGCTTGGGCGTCAATTGAAGGTCAAAGGACAAGCCTCTCTTCGGCAACTCCCTCAATCCATCGACAAAATCCGTGTTTGACAACAACTGAGGCGTTGCCGACGCGTTGTCTTCCTCAGCGCTCCGGCTGACGATCTGGCGCACACCCCTTAATACGGGCGAGGCTGCGGTTTGACTATCAAGCAGATCCTCCAAGTTAAGAGCCGTGAGGTCAGCAAACGCAACAATTGCGCCGGGAAACCCGGTCCGGTGCCGCTCTCCCTCCAACCATTCCGTCTCCTTTAGCGCATCGTGACCTAGTGCCCCCACTTGGACGTGCACGGAACCAGTCACCGGGAGACCATCAAAATCTCTTTGAAAGTCTTCTGCGCGATAGTCTTTTTGAATCGGCGTTGGGTCACCGAAGAACCGGCGTTGCCCCTTTTCTATCAGCCATGGATAGTGAACAGCATCGAGATCCCAGAGATGATGATGAGCGTCAATAATCCGTTGGGGGATCACTGTCATCCGAGGCGAGCCGCTGCAATTTGACGATGAAGCGCCACATCATCCCAAATCGTCGTTTCCTCACGAATGCGCCCATTCATGACCCGGTAGTGCGACACGCCGAGGATATAAATGGGTGCACCGCTCGCTCGACCGTAAACACCGTGCCCCTCATGCGACGCCCGCACAGACCATCGAAGCGCCACATCGACCGCGTCACCCAAATAGGGTGTCTCGGCCACGTGATCGATAGCGAGATGGGCGTTCGGGAATGCACCCAGGACCTGATCGATCATCTCTGTCAGCTGATCATGTCCATAGCAGTGGCGGCCCGTTGGATACCGAACATCAGCCCTGAAATCATAAAACTCTGGCAAATGGGCCTGAGACGTGGCGTTCCATGCAGCATGCAACGCCTCTGCCGCAACAGAGGATGCCTCGCCCTGCGCCGTTGCCTCATGCGAACCGACAGTTTCCCGCGCTGACGATAAGGCGTTGATCAACGAACGACCTTCGCTCTTGTCCTTCTCTGCGAGCTGGACGGCACACGCCGCAAGATCAAACCCCAGCTGGACACAAACGCTGCCATTGTCGCGCACCAGCCACTCTTCGATCACGCGGTTCTCTTTACAAAGGCAATCAGCAATTGTTTGGACCTGAACGCGCCTCCCTGTCGGCGCGCCATACTCCGTGGTCCCCAGATTGGTCATCTTTGAGGTGATCAAGTGGGAAGAATGAAAGGCACCATCGCCGTCATCGGACCAAATCACATTGTCGCCGTCGAGCCGGCGGTCGGGAAAGGCCTCTAGGGTCTGTAACGTGTTGTCCCGAACAGTCTTCGCTCCGACAATAGGTCCAGCCATCGTATGGATAGCACAGTCTTCGGAATAGTATTTGAGGCAGAGATCAACATCACGATCATGCCAGATGCGTTCCGTGATACGAATGATGTAGTGCGGAAAATCAACAAACTCTGGGTCGAACCCAGGTAGATCCATGCGGCGTCCCGGACCTGGGTTCATCATGTCGCGAATATCGGTCGTCGCCACGTGGGTGATAGGCTTGTTCGTCATTGTGCTGTCCATCCGCCATCGACAAGAAGGCTGTGGCCGGTGATCATCCGGGCTTCATCAGATGCAAGGTAAGACACCGCCCCCGCGACATCATCGACCGTAGCCACGCGCCCGAGCGGAATCATGTTGTTGACGAACTCTTTGAACTGAGGGTCTTCGAGCATCGGTTTGGTCATCGGCGTCTCAACAAAGGTTGGCGCAACGGAGTTCACACGGATGCCTCTCGGCGCAAGTTCCACAGCCATCGCCTTGGTCAGACCCTCAAGCGCATGTTTCGTCATGCAATAAACGGTACGGCGGGGGGACCCGACGTGACCCATTTGCGACGTCATTTGCGTGATGCTCGCGCCTTCCTTCATCACACGAAGAGCCGAGCGAGCGACACGGAAAGCTGTACGGACGTTAAGCCCCAGAACGTGATCAAGCGTTTCGTCTGTGACCTCCTCCATCAGTTCTGGTTTGTTCGTCCCCGCATTGTTAACGAGGATATCAAGCCGAGGAAGCGCTTCAACCTGCGTCAGCAGGTCGTCATTCATAACGTCGAGGGGCCAGATCTCGCCATCATCACCGAGTTCATCGGCAAGCGACTCAAGATCATCAGACGGACGAGCGACGCCGATGACATGCGCGCCATCGAGCCGAAGGCGCAAAGCGATAGCACGCCCAAGACCACGGCTCGCTCCCGTGACGAGCGCGAATCGGCCCTCCAGTTTTTCCTTCACTGAAGTGTTCCTTCTGCTGCGCGCCGACCGTCCCCGCCCCTCACCGCAACGATGGTCGCGTCGGAAAGAGCAAGCGCCCCGCGCGCAGAATCGCGCCGGAGGCTGATCGTATCGCCGGCATTGGCCGTAATCGTCTCAACACCATGGTCGCCTGAGACGAGGATACTTCCGCTTTGCACGAACCAAACTTCGGGCATGCCCAATGCGCCTGCGCCAATCGAATAGTCTTTTTTGAGCCTCAGCTCCGTCACCGTGAAACCGTGCTTCCAGTTGAGAGGCTCCGGACCAATCAGCGGACGGGCGGTAACGCCGTCAGGTGCTTCCATAAGGTCAACCAGGCTATCGGATCGTAAGACACAAGTCTCAAGATCAGTACTCGACGCTTTTGTCAACGCAGCGATCTGGTCCGGGGACGTTCGAGGCATCGGCCCCACATCTGCGGGAGGCTCTTGCCCCGCTGCCAAATCGACGAGCGAGCCATTTTCAAGCAGCAACAGTCCATAGTCTTTGGCGAGATCAAACACTTGAGGCGCCCAGAGCACCCGGCCCGGATCATCACCCCCGAGGACCGCGAAGAGAAACCCGACATCCTCTCCGACGTTTTCAAAACCGCGGAAAAGGTTTGTCGGCAGAGAAATCAGGTCGCCGGGGCGCAGGATCACTTCCCCATCCTCGGCTGTCTCACCACTCATGAAACGCCAAGTCCCCTGATGGACGTAAAAGACCTCGACCGTGTCATGACTATGCTGAGAGTTCAGGCAACCCGGCGGTTGGCGGGCACCGCCAATGTTAAAGCCGTGAGGTTCGGCGATGTGCACAAACTGATTGGGATTCTCCGACACACCAGGCCCGACAATCGTGAAGTTCTCCTTTTGATCAGACCCCGGCGTTCGCGTATCAATGAAAGCATCCCGACACGCGCGCAGTTCGCCATATCGCACGATGGCGTGAGGAGAAGGTCGTTCTTCTAATGCGCTCTTACTGGCACTCATCATTATTCCTCCCAAGGAAGGCGCTGCAACGGAGCACCTCTGAGGTGTGCTAGGCGTCCGAACACGTCGTAACCCAGCTGCAGAAGAATGTGGATCACATCGATCGGAACCCAATTTTCGACGATCTTGTCTCCGTCGACCCGGTAGACGTCCATCACCCGCATGCCCACCGGTTTACCGGTCGCGCCAAGACCTAACCATCCGTCGCCGGTGTGGGTTGCAACGACGCTGGGCCAACCACCGGTCACGGCAAAGGCACCATCACCCATACGGACGAAATGCTTTCCGCCTTGACGATCAGGGAAGGCCACCAAGAACGGGATTTGGTGATGCGCTTGGAAACCGCTGAGGCCCCGCGTGGTGCCAATGCCGCACGGACCATACCACATAAAATTCTGGGACCAGTACCGCTCCTGATGCATCGATGCCAAGGACTGTCCGTCAAAACTCAAAAGGCTCTCTTGCATGTCGCGAGACTTCTGAAGGCTGTGCGCGCCAAGCGCGGCGTCCACAACATCGAGATCAACACCCGACCCGTCGGCAGGCGGAAGCCACAGACCCTCGGCACCAAGACTTGTCGGCAACGGCCAGACCCCTGCCTGGCGCATCACATCCAGCATGTCGATCAAGAAGTAGGACGTCGTGATCACTCCATCTGCCAACTGATGGGTTTCGCCATACCGGATTTGCGTGACCTTATGGCTGGCCGGAATCCCCAACCAGTCGTTTTCAAACGTTCCGACATAATGCCCGATCGTGCACACCGTTTCGACGCCGTCGCTTTCGCCAGCGAGGACGACGATCTCGGCGCGCTCCACATCCGGGAAACTCTCTCGCAGAGGTCCGAAAAAGCGTTCGTTGAGTGCCGTCGGCCCCTCGAACTCGTTGATCGGATGAGGCAGGCACATCCGCGCATTGGCACTGTAAAGCTCACTCAGCAAATGCCGGCGCGAACGTTCATCCGCAGCGGCCGCATCGCGCAAACCCTCCACAACGCGCCGTTTGTTGATTTCGTGATTGGACGAACCAGAATCTGTCATCGCGTGTCCCGCTACCATGTCCATCCTTAGTCAGCTTTGCGCGAGGGCAATTCAAGCGCACAGTCCAGCAACGACAATAGATGATGGGTCACAGCGTCTGGTTGTTCCAACGATGATAGATGCCCACACCTTGGGATAACCTCGAGTTGAGCATGCGGAATAGACGCGGCCATCGCCTCATGGATCTTGGGTGTGCAGACAGCGTCGTATGCGCCAGTCAAAACAAGCGTCGGACAGGTGACGCTCCCCAGCATGTCCTCGCTCCCTCTTCGTCCCATGAGAGCGATCGTTTGCCGTGTAAAGACGTCCGGTCCGAGACGACGACCCATGTCGTAGATGAGCTCGAGGCGGTCAGCCGTCTGATTTTGAACAGCGAGGTATTGTGGCTTGAGCTCCTCGCGCAGGACGTCCGCAAACTGTCCATCAATCACCCGCCGCATCTGCTGAACCCGTGTCGGGCCCGCCTGGTCTGACTTGGGCGTGGTGTTCAGAAGCCCAAGATGGGTCACCCGCCCCGGCGCCTGACGCAAGATCTCAAAGGCGACGATGCCCCCCATGCTGAGGCCCACGAGGGCAAAACGATCCGGCGCGGCCGCCAGGACCTGCGCAGCCATCCGCTCGATTGATGCAGCCTCCGTGAGATCGCCCACCGAGGCGTCTATGCCCGCCTCGCGTAGAGCCGAAATTTGGTGCGCAAACAGCCGGGCGTCGCACATAAAGCCGGGCAGAAAAACTACGTGACGGGGGTGGTGCATCATTCAAAACCTCGTCCCGAAAGGTCTCAATTTTTGCATTCGAATGCAAGGCTTTTTGGCGGCTGTCGTCAATGAGGAGTCGTAGACGTGCTACTGGTACCCGCAGGCGAACTCCTTGCGGCACGCAAGGGAGTGGAACGACCATCTGCTGGTAGCCGGATAAGGCTCTTTGCATCTCAAGGCAAATCTGCATGTTAAGCGCCGATGAGGTCGCTCGGATCGCGGCTGCCCTTAGGGCACATTCCGAAGAGATCGCCCGTTCCATCACATGGGAACATGCCGCATGGGACGAGCCGACGACCCCGGGTCAGTTGTTGACCCTTCCCTTCGCCTGATCGGTTGCACGAATATCCGTGTTGCGGACGCCTCCATTATGCCAGAGATCGTCGCTGGCAACACCAACGCTCCGACCATGATGATCGCGGAGAAAGCATGCGATCACATCCTCGGTGTTTGAGGGTCTATTATTCCGTATAACGCTGTTAAACGGCAATGATGGTTTATAGGCCCGATTGACTTCGCATGCATAACGAGGCGAAGATCTAGTCCGACAATGCGATCGGGAGCACGATGATGTCCAAAATGGATGTGGCAACGACCTTCTTTCACGCTTGCGAGGGCCTCAAAGGCTCAGCGGGGTGTGCCGAGTTTGTTGCCGACGGGGCGACGTTCGAGGCGCAAAGCGAACCGATCGCAGACATCACAACTGCCCTCGACTACTGCGATTGGATGCAGGCGGTGGGCCAAGGCCCGCTCGAGGGATGCGGCTATGAGATCCTCAGTTCAGCATTTGATGAATCGACCAGCACAGCGCTGTTCTTCGGTCTCTTCTCCGCCACAAACAATGGGGAGGGTGGCCCTGTGCCGCCGACCGGGAAGAGCACGTCATCGCACTACATCTACGCGATCACGGTCAATGACGACAACAAGGTGAGCCGATTGGTGAAAATCTGGAACGCACCTTGGGCACTGACCGAGCTTGGCTGGATGTAGACACACCGGCTCGTCCGGCCGCCTTTCAGACGCTTAACTGTAAGGCCGAGATAGCCGCAAATGCGGAACTCTTCAACGATCCCAGAGAGGCCACGGTGCTGATCGAGCGATGGCGGAGCGCTACGACACCATTCGTCCATTCACGTCTCTAGTCTATCAACCGCCAGCCCCAGAGACGATCGTCGTCCCGGCTGATCTGGCCTCTACTGTGTGGAGGTTCCGGCCTGATCAGCCTTCCATCGAAGGAACGCCGTGGTTACATAAAAGGTGGCTGCGCCATTGGATTCTCGTCAATTGGGGGCGTTTTAGGAGGTCCTACCTTCAAAGCAGTCAGTCGTATCCCTCATGCGACCGTAGAAGTTCATAGAGCCGCTAACGCTGCGAACAATGCAATGGCCATAGATGGCTTATTTGAATTGGAGAAGCCACATGGGTGCCAAGGAATTTAGGCCATGTTGAGATTCAGTGTTATTTTTAGTATAGTCGCTTTTATCTGCATATTCATCGGCAGTTACATGAGTGACGTATTAGAGTTAGATGAAAAATATTATTTAATATTTGTGTTTGGTGGAGTTATATTTTTTGTCGGCGGTTTTTTTCTATTTTCCTTCCACTTTACGTGGCCAAAACTTCAAAAAGACTTTGAAAATTTTTTAGTAACGAGAGACTTATTATTATTGCTATACAAGGTTTTTATTTATAGTATTGGGCCAATGATCTTATATCTTTTTGTGTCTGGTCTTGTTTTTGCGGGTATCATAAATGGTCTACCGCTGCTAAAATAGGCCAGATCATTGCTTCTAGGATGGCTTTGGCTTGACTTGGTCCGGCTCAGCAAGTGTTTAGTCCCGTCAGTATAGGCTGCGCAATAAGCATAGTTAGATCGCGGCTGCGTCCAGCCCCATGATCCTAGGCTATTTGTATATAGAGTTTCAGGCACGGGTGGGCGCATAGTGAGGGCCCGGTGCAGGCAAACCTGATTTTACTGCCAGAGCCATCGTCCGATAGCTGTTCTGGCCTGGTGGATGGCTGTGAACCATACCGTATTGAGCACTTCATGGCGGGGTCTTTTTGGAGGAGTGGCGATAAATTGCGCAATACCAAATGTGTCGGTCTGATTGGATATTCCGCTGACCGAACGATCGAAGCCATGTACGACACGCCTTTGTTTGCTGAGGCCCTCGCAGACGCTTGGGGCCTTCATCATACCCTCATCGGCTCCCGAAGCGTTCCTAGCCGTTGCCGCTCCCTCAATTCTCTAGCCGGATACCAGCGCTCGAAGACATGCTGCCTGCATCTCATGTGCCTGTTCTTACTTGATGAGATTGCACCGGCAGGGTCAAGCGCACCAGAGAAGAAAGGCCTCTCCCGCCATCATGAGACGCTGCGGTCTCGATAGCACTCGTTGGGCATGAATTATTGAGTGTATACGGATGAAATAAAGTCATATGCGACTAGAGCTTAAAACATAAATTAACTGATGATCAGTGTAACTGTCAAAGGGAAACGATCCGTCGTTGAGGATGTGGCCCCTATCCATCGAGAACCGCCGCTCGATCATGCATTCTTGCCGACACCACCAATGACTGGCTGCCCATGTCCCTCATCGAGTGCGGCGCGCAACTGGCTGCGGTCAAGGTTCCGCCCGTGTGGTCGTATCTGGGACCACCCTAAAGGTGGCAAAAGTATTACAACTTCAGGAGACGACGGCACCGCTAGATTAGGAAAACGCTTGACGAAGCTGTCTCTGGCCTGATGCCAAATCATCCAACCCCGCGTGTTGTCGCGGTTTCGAAGCACCTTGGTCAAAACATCTTGGGCAAAAACATCGTCACCAAGTCCCTCGCCTAAGAGATAAAGGCCAAAAAGACGTATTTCAGGAAAGGGAGCATAAATCACGCTATTGATCTGAGCCCTCAAACGAGACGTCTTTTTATTTTCATTGCCAAGAAGTGTAATTGCAAGCTCGATCGCGTTTCGAACATTCGAATTACTTTCAATACTTCGATCACTTCGCTTTATGAGTTCGTCGATCGCATTTGCTGGTCTTAGCCTTGTCACCGTCTCGACGACACCAAGGCGATTGAACCAGTTATCCTGAAAAACAGGATCGATACGACTAAGATGGTTTAGCGCGCGCTGGTCACTCACAAGAGCCCTGTTGCGCAGAAGATGATAAGCCATTGCTGCGTTCCAGAAGGATGGAAACCCCATGAGCTCCTTATCGTGAACATCGCTTCCGGACGTCCAAGGTCGCTTCAGGATACTGAAGAGTGTCAATATCGATAGATCGAACTCACAATGATCATCCACCCCGTCGGCCGCAATCCTTGCATCCAATGCTTGTTCCACCGTGCTGGTCAGAATACCACCGTTTAAGAAACAGACCTGCGCAGCCGCACAGCCTAGAAACCACAAAGGGCTGTTTTTTTGAGAAAGCCGTTGCGATATCCATTGAGCAGACTTCTCATCTTGATAGAACTGAGCTGACTCAAGCGCCGCCATGTTAAAGACTGTCAGATCACCCTCATTTTTAAAATCGTCGGCGGCCTTTCTTAGGACTGATAAAGTGCGTTTTTGCTCCTCACCGTCGTCCGATCCTCGTGCCTGGACATCAGCCAAAACGACGGCCCCTGACCTCGCAAAGAAGTCCTTCATAACCGGACCAAACCGACTATCGTCAGCAGCACCGGGGTCTTCCCTCGCAATGAGGTCTCTCAGGCGAGATTGGTTGTAATGAGGCAAACGCTTTGCAAGTTCAACGCGCGAGAGGCCCTTCGATTTCGTCAAATAGTTCTCACGAAACCAGAGGCCTCGTAACAGTCGACGCTCTTCAAACGGATCAAGGATGGGCAACTCTCCTGACTGATAGGCCGAGCGTTGCTGGGAAAGACGTCCTGCGATCTGAGCGGCCTGGAGGATTGCGGTCACGATAATAAGATCGAGTGTCACCCGGAGAAGAAAGACCAGCGTCGCACCGACTGGGGGTTTTGGCTGAATTGGCGACCCATTCGCGACCCCGAAAACCTCAGACCAATCAACAAGAGGGACTGACTTCGCGAGTTCAGCCCCGAAAAAGCCAACCCAGGCAAAATAGTCCGTCGGCACCGCATCGCCTTGACGGAACCACTCATAACTCTGGTTGAGCTCCAGCATACCCAATGGAATAACGAGAAGGAGCAACGCAACGCATGTAAGAGCTTCGTCCCGCAAATCCTGATCAAACCCTATACGGAAGACGCCTTGCCCCCGCGTGGTGATAAATGTTGCTCGATCCAGTTCGACCCAAGCCCACCGCCGTATCACACCAAGCAGGAGGCTCACCGCGATAACCAAGCTGGGTAGCTTTAACCAATGCGGCAGATAAACCAATCCGAGGGCGCTTATGCTCAGAGTGATGAAAAGAACGAGATAGCGAAGACTGATCCTTTTGAGGTTTGCACCAGCAAGTCTTCCCGCCACGTGCACCAGGAACAAATCGACCGAATTTGTTAGGTAGGCCGGCAAGGGCCAAACAAACGCCCCAAGCCCGCGGGCTGCTTTGTTCGCATTGTAGACTGGGTCCCCAAATTCTCGTCTTATCCACCACCTGGCTCGTTGAAGGCGGAGCACACGCCCCAGTATGCCGAGCAACAAAATAAGCGTTGAGACCAAGCCAAAAGCTGAAACGGCAAGATGCAAAGCGGCAATCCACGGGGCGCTGGCCACGTGAAGGAACGACGTGAACACCGCTGGCACCAGCAAACCTACAATGACAACAACGGATCCAATGAAACCAGAGAGCACCACAACGCGGACAATCGAAGGATCGAAATAGCCATCCAATACTTTGTTGATATAAAAATCGGCCAGTATAAAACACGAAAAGACGAAGAAAGTCGAATATAACCCAGAAATTAGCATTCCGCTTCCAGGGAAACCAGTTGAGCTCGAAAGACCAGAAAACCAGTCAAAGGCTCCGACGACCTGAAAAGCTATCGTCAGTGGAAGGATTGAAAAACAAACGAGTGCACAGGCTGAACGCTCCGCACCAACGCGCTGCATGATTGGCGACCACCCGAGAAGAAGCGAGGCCATGGCCACCACGCCTAGGGTCCACCAACCCGTTTGTTCGGAGATTTCAGCGGGTCCGCCCTCAGCATACGCACCGACATTATGAGACGCCGTTGGCGCGAACTCGATAGCAAGCCACACAACAAGCGCCAAGAACAGCACGATGGCCCACGATGCGCTGGGCGAAATCACGGCATTGTTGAACAATGGCAACCTTGAAAATAAGCCTGAGCCGTCTCCACTATCGGTGCGGGATACAAGAACGCGGATCCGCCGGGGATCGAGATCAGGCGCGAACGATGCGCGGTCATCGTCAGGCCGGTGCCGTGCTCCCATGGAGCCGAAGAAGCCATATCGACCCGAGCCACCAAACATTACGGTTTCTGACCGACTTGGGCTTCTTTTGGATTTGAATGGCCCTCGTTCGAACAACTTCACAGCGCACCCCACACCACTTACCATTCATGTTATACATAAAGTAATGGACTGCCAACGAGGGGCTCTGTCGAGACGACCTTTTTGAACGCAGCCGCTCTGAATGAAAGAATGGCTTGTTTGAAGGAGAAGATCGGTCGACCGTATGGGAAGCAAGCGAGCCACCATCTAGCCTCATTAGATAGGCTTCGGCTGGGAGCGCAGTCACCTATGCTGACCCAGCGCATATCCACCGCAGGCGAGTTTAGCGGAGCATGAGTACGGCCTCATGCTCTTTTGCCGAGTCAACCGATGCCGGCCTTGACCTGCCTCATCCGACTGGTCCAACCTTTTGTTAGAGTCGGCGTTTGGTTTGAGCGGCGTTTATGCCGCCTCTACCGTATAAGGCGGCGTGAACGCCGCGGGCAAGATGGTGATGGGTGCGGGTGGCCTGTAGCCAAGAGACGAGTGCGGACGGAATGTGTTGTAGTGGCGCCTGCATCCTTCGATCAGGACCTTAGCCTCACGCAGATCGTAGAAGATTTCTCGCGCTAGGAACTCGTCTCTGAGTTTGCCGTTAAAGCTCTCGCAGTAGCCATTTTCCCACGGGCTGCCAGGCTCGATATAGAGGTTCTGAACACCGATCCGCGCCATCCATAAATACGCCAAAAACCGAAAAGCTAGGGTTTGTTACTCTGCATTAGCCGACCGGCTCGTTATCGATCATCAGGCTCACATGAAAAGAGGCTGTATCAATTACTTTCTCAACCGAGCGCCAGGGCCCACATTCCCTAAAATCAGAAAAGGATTTCTCTCGTAAATTTCTAATTTCTGGGTCCAGAGTCTCGGATTGTGATACTTGCAGATCAACTGAACACATTTTTATCAAGCTCACGTTGCCCATCGAAACGGTAATGCCACGTTAGCTGATGAGTGTCTCTGCGGCGAGCGTTCGCCGGTAGTCGGCATACTTCTCGCGAATGGCCACAAGCGCCCATTCCTGAACCGAAGGCTGTTTAGGACAGTTTCCGTGCCGCTAGACGAACAGCTTAGCTACAGCCTGAGGCACCCACGAGCTTCTATTTTGTCGATTTCGACAGCCGCTGAGCCCAGGGATGCGGCAATCTAAAGTAAGATAGTTTTGGGATGTCCGTCCTTCACATGCTCTGTTGAAAGTCAGCGATAAATAAAAGATACAATCATGCGCCATGCCACCCTCATAGAATGTATTTTGATATAGCTCCCTTTACTTGTTCCACGCTGTACAGTTAGACTTAGAGCTCACGGGGGATATCACCATGAATATCAAATCACTCATTGCATCAATTGCCGTTCCCATCATGCTAGTATCGGCCGCCCAGGCCGCAGTCGTGACCTATAATTTCGAAGCCACCCAGTCGATTAACGTTGGCACCGCAACGCCCGGGTCCATAACCGAGTTTGCCCAAACCCAGACGACTGTGACGGGATCGTTCAGTTATGACACGAGCACTGGACCTTTAAACGATAACGGCGACATCGCCCTGTACCTTACGGGGCAAATTACCCTCAATAATGGCGGGACAGGTTTTAGCAGTTTACCTTTGGAAACCACCCGAGTTATTTACGGGCTTAACCTTGATCAATTCGCAGTAATAGGACTCAATGGCGATGATGAGTTCACTATAACGCTGACCGGAGATACGAGCCTATTCTCATCAGGGGATTTGCCATTGTCCCTCGCACTGGCGAATTTTGGTCAATCTGCGAGATTTAGAGTTATAGATTTCAATACAAATGCACTGGCCCAATTCGACATTACGTCGTTGACGGAGGTTTCCCCCGTGCCCCTGCCTGCGGCGGCCCCCCTGTTTCTAGCGGGCCTTGCGGGCGCGGGATTTGCAAGACGCCGACATAAGAAGCAGGCCGCTTAAATCGTCCTTATACATATATTTTTATACCTTCAGGCCTCTGACCGTGAAAACGTCTGAGGCCTTTTTTTGGCGTGCCTGCCCGTCAGCTTACCCGTCCGGCCATGGCCGCCGTTCGCATGAGCACCTGATGGCTCCGCTCACTCCGCTTCGCTAAAATCATCCTCAACACATTCAGGGGCAAACCGCTCATCCTTGAGCCAAGTATGGACCTGACTGGCGTTCATCGCATAGCGGCGCGCCACTTGGGCAATGGAAACGCCCGGCACAGTCGTTTGCTGACAAATCTCTCTCTTCTCATCATCCGACCAGGAACGACGGTTCCGCCGCTTGCGTTTGAGACCTATCGCTCTGGTCCTGACTGACGCAGGGTTTCGAGGCGTCCCTGCGAGTCTCAAGATCCTTTTGAGGGAAAAAATGGGGGATCTCTGGACCAGCCGGCGATCCATCCTCTTGATTCTTTTGTAAATTTTCAAATTTCGTGGCGGAGAGAGAGGGATTCGAACCCTCGGTACGGTTGCCCGCACAACGGTTTTCGAGACCGCCCCGTTCGACCACTCCGGCACCTCTCCACGGGAAGAGGGCGTTTGGCGGAGCTGCCCCGAGATTGCAAGGCCCTCACAATGCTCTGGCCTGGGTATCGACCGCGCGCAGTTTGGCGTAATGTTGGGGGATGATACGAAAAGCAATTCTCACCGCCCTCGCCCTCGGCGCTTGCGCGTCAGCACCCGTCTATGGCCCCTCGGAGGGCAACGGCTTTGGGTATCGCGAACAGATCATCGAAGCGGACCGCTATCGGGTGAGCTATTTCGCGGATGACCGTCTTGAGGCCCAAAACGGCGCCTTGCGCCGGGCGGCCGAACTCACGCTCCAGAATGGGTTCGATTATTTCGTCGTCACCAGCCAATCGAGCGAGACGGAACGCCAAGCGCCGCGTAGCTCCGTCGGCATCGGCGGGGGCACCGGGGGAAGGCGAAGCGGGTTTGGCCTGGGTGTCAGCGTGCCCATTGGTGAGACGAGTGAAGAGGTGACGACCTCACTCGAAATTATCATGGGCAGCGGGCCCAAACCGGCTGACGCCATCCAAGCCTATGATGCGCAAGAGGCGCTCAACAATCTACGCGGTCCCCTTGGCAACACATCGCTCGCGGTGGAGGATCCGCAAGGTTAAAAAGCCAACGCTCAGCCCCGCGATGATGTTGGTGACCGCAATGGCGGCGAAGACATAGATCAGAGGGCCAAAGCTCACGGCCAACGCGACCAGGGGCACGTAAAGCACGAGGCTCCTGATCACGGTGAAGCCGAGCCCAAGATTGGCTTTATCAATCGCGTTGTAAGCGGCACTGGCGTTGATTACGACGCCGTAGCCGCCCAACGTCACGCCCACGATCACAAGGTAGAGGCCAGCCCACCGCTGCACATCAGGATCATCGGTGAAGATCGCCGTCGCTGGCCCTGCGATCCCGTAAAAGACCGCCCCCAGAATAAGCCCGCAGGCAACGACAAAAACGAAGGCTGATTTCACCGTTGCGATGGTACGATCTTTAAGCCCCCTCCCCCAGTTCTGGCCAGCCACCGGCCCAATCGCACTCGATAGAGCAAGCATCGGGATCGTCGCCAACGTCTCCACCCGGCTGGCCACTCCAAAGGCTGCAACCGCTTCATTGCCATAGCTTGCAAGGAAAGCGGTCACGATACTGATTGATAAGGGGTTGATCATGTTACTGCCCGCCGCGGGAATCCCCACCCGGAGGACCTGGGATGCAGACGCGGTGAACTCCGGCATCGTCGGTAAAACGAAGGTCAGGAGTTTTTCACGGAACACCAAAAGCGGCACAACAAAGACGAGGGATACCAAGCGCGAGCCCAGGGTCGCCCATGCCGCGCCTGCCACGCCAAGCTCTGGAATCGGCCCTGTTCCATAGATAAAGATCGGATCAAGGATGATGTTGACGATCGACGCGATCACCATGATGACGCTCGGTGCTACGCTGTCGCCATTGGCCCGGATCAATCCCATCGCCACCATCGGTACAATGAAAAGCGGAACACCGACGAACCATATTTTCATGTAGTCGACGATATGGTCGAGCACCACACCCTCTGCCCCTAAAAGGACAAAGAGATCACGGCAGAAGAACCAACCGATCACTGAAACGATCGAAAGAAGCGCGGTGGCGAGCAGCAAACTGTCTGTCGCCAAGCGCTTGGTGTTGGTCTGATCGCCTTTGCCGATCGCCCGGCTTGCCACCGACGCGGCCCCAGCGGACAGGCCAATGCCGATACTGTTGACGGTCAACAGCACCGGAAACGCAAAACTGATCGCGGCGAGCTCTGCGGTACCCAATTGGCCCAGGAAATAGGCATCCGCCAAGGCGACAGAAATAAGCGCCGCGACCGCAGCAACCATCGGCACGCCGAGGCGCGCCAAATGGCCAGGGATCGACCCTTGGGTTAAATCTCGACTGCTCAAAGGGGATGCTCCTCGGGGATTTGGGAGGAGATAGTGCGCAAAACTGGTGAACGCTAGAGCGCTTTCAGCCAAAGTGAAGCCGGTTTGGCGGTTCGAAAACGCGATAAATCAAAGACCTAGAGCGTTTTCAGTGGCTCGAAGATCACTGAAAACGCTCTAGTGAGGACTAAGCCGCCATTTGATCCTGCAGCCAATGACGAATTTTGGCCAAGATTGCATCTTGCCGGAGGGGTTTGGCGATATAATCGTCCATCCCGGCCTTGCGGCAGCGCTTCCGGTCTTCTTCCATGGCATGCGCTGTTGCGGCAATGATCGGTACACGCCCAAACTCGTGGCGACGCTCATATTCGCGAATGAGGCGCGTCGCCTCAAGCCCATCCATATCAGGCATGGAGACGTCCATGATGATAAGATCGGGCTTCTCTTCGATGAACTTCTCCACCGCCTTGCGGCCATTGTCAGCGATTTCGATATCGAAGCCGAGACCGGAAATCATGTTGGTGATAACCAGCTGATTGACCCGGTTATCTTCAGCAATCAGGATACGGATACCCGTGCCATCGGCCTCTTCTGGCGTGTCCTCTTCACGCACAGGCACCTTGCCGTTCTCATCGACGCGGCCTGATTCAACCAGCGCCTTGCCTTGCTCCGTGCCCGCAGCAACCATCGCTTCACTGACGGCGCGGACAAGTGGTTCGATCCGATAGGGCTTCGATACCATCGCGGTCATGCCCTCGTCCCGTACCGGCTCACCAAGCTTGTCCGGCGAGGCCATCATCACCAATGGCCTATCACTTGAGACCTCGTCGTCGCGCATCGCATCGATAAAATCATCACCCGTCATATCGGGGAGGTCGTAATCAGCGATGATGACATCGGGGCGCGGGTTGCGTTTCATCATCTGGAGCGCGCGCTGCCCGCTATAGGCTGTCTGCACATCCGCACCCCAAGAGCCTGTTAGCTCTTCAAGCACCTCGCGGGACTGTTCCTTGCTGTCGACCACTAAGACCGAGAGCCCCCGCATCGTGTCCTTCGGCATATTGAGCTGTTCAGCGGTTTCATCCACCGGCAATTTGATATCGAAGAAAAAGCGCGAACCATCCCCCTCGGCGCTTTTGGCCTTGAGCTTTCCGCCAGCAAGCTCAACGATCGATTTGGAAATGCTCAGACCAAGGCCGGTTCCCTCATACTTTTTGATGGAGCTGCCATCACCCTGTTCAAACTTCTCGAAGATCTGCTCGAGCTTGTCTTTCGGGATGCCGATTCCTGTGTCGGTGACACTGATGGTCAGCTGCCCTTGCCCAGCCGCAACATGGCCGTCGACCTCGACACGGATCGATCCCTTTTCCGTGAACTTGATCGCGTTGCCAACCAGATTGGTGATCACCTGACGCAGGCGACCACCATCACCGATATAGCCCTCAGGAAGTGAGGGCGCAAAACGGACCACCAGCTCCAAACCCTTTTCCTCAGCCGAGCTGGCAACAATCGACATGACGTCTTCAATGGCTTCACGGAGATTGAAGGGTGCATCGATCAGCTGGAATTTCCCGGCCTCGATTTTCGAGAAGTCGAGAATATCGTTGATAATGGTCACGAGGCTGGCGCCGGATGACATGATGACATTGCCAAGGTCGCGCTGACGCGCCGACAGGTCCGTCTTCATCAGAAGCTCGGTCATGCCCAACATGCCATTCATCGGCGTTCGGATTTCATGGCTCATATTGGCCAAGAACTCCGACTTGGCACGACTGGCCGCTTTGGCTCGCTCCGTGGTCAGAAAAAGTTGCTCGGTGCGTTCTTGAACGGTTTCCTCGAGGGTCGCATCGCGTTGTGCGATCTCGCTGATCATCGCGTTGAAGTTCTCAGCTAACCGGCCAAGCTCGTCACTGCTCGCCACGGGAACGCGCAGACCATAGTCCCGCCGATCGCGGACATGGCTGACCGCGTTGTTGAGCCGCGCCACCGGCTTTGTCACCATGGACGCTACCGAACGCGCCAAAATCCAAGCGATGGCGAGGGCAAAGAGCAGGATCATCATGCCAAGACGGCGATAATGCTCAGCCCGCTGTTCCATCCTGTCGCTCGAGATCCGCATCTGCAGAGCCCCGATGATTTCCTCATCAACGACGATCGGGATTTGCATCACAAATGCACCGCGCAGCGACGCTCCGCCCTCGCGCTCGATCGGCAGATCAACGGGCTCACGGATGTCACCTGGTTCGACGAACTTGCTGAGGAAGGAACCACGCAGCAGACCAAGATCGTCGATCACGTAAGCGGCCTGGACGTCCGAAACGCTCGCAAGGCTTGAAAGGTTCGACTGAATGGTGTCCTCATCGCCGAAGCTCAGGGCCGCTGCGACATTGCTTGCCGCAGTCGCTGCAAATCCCTTCCGATCACGGATCAGCTCTTGGCGAAAGGTTGCGGTATCGAGCACGACAAACGCTGCATAGGCGCCCATCAAGACAATCACTGTCGTCGCCATAATGGCGCTTGTGATCTTCCAGTGGACGGGCATACGGCGCAAGAACGGGAGGCTCATTCGATCACCCTCCCCGCGACCTCAAGCAAAGGCGCGCGCAAACGTAGCGGGTGACGTCCAAGCGTGACGTTGCTGACAAGCAAACGATCCTCCGCATGGGGATCGGTGATCTCGACGATGCCGCCAGCTTTAACGAAGCCTGGCTGTGCAGAAACCGTCAAAACAGGGCGTAGACTGATTGACTGAATATCTGAAGGCTCCGCCAACCCCGATGAAAAAAAGGCGACCTGGCAGGCCTCAGAACCAAAGGCTCCAGGCTCGACGCTGTGGAGCGACAGTGGGCGACCATGGATCAGCGTGCCGCGCAAAGAGAGAAAAGAAGCAATAGCGGGGTCGTCGTCCCGCAAACACATGCGAAAACTAAGGCCATAATCGACTTCGTCAGGCCAAACAGTGAACCGTGCAATCGCAACGACGGTGTCAGCAGGCTCCACAGCCACGCTCGGCATCGGACAAAGGCCGATTATCACCGCGACCGCCATCAAAAGGCGACGCGGAGACAGACTGCCCCAATCAAAGCGAGTTCTTACCGGCATCGATGCTCTTCCCCATGCCAGGGCAGGTTAAGAAACCGCGATGAATCATCCGCTAAGGAGATGATATCAAAGGCTGTGCATCGATTAACGACATTGGGGATTCAAGGCTGCCGCGACGCCAAGGCGTGCGCCACAAACGAGCTGACTCAACGACATACATTGTAACATTTCAAAGCGCTGCTGAAAAAAACCTCAGCTCGCGCCTCGACCCACAGTGCGTGATTAAAACAGCAGCTCCTGCCTAATCTTGAGCGAACGGGTGGCAACGGCGATCTCGATTAAGAAAAAAACGAGCCCCACGGTCAGCGAGACCATGGTGGCAATGAAAAGCCCCGCCACCACCAGTGCCACGCTCATCGACATAAGCTGCTCCAAGAACAAAAGCGCGACCTCCAAACACACCAAAAGAGCCGACACTGAGGTCGCCACAATGGCCCGATTGGCCGAGGTGATCCGCGCGCCCAAAGACTGGAGCTCTTGGCGATGCCTCGCCGCCGGGTCGGGCGCTTCGCCTTCTTCTAAGAGGCCCTCAATCAGGCGGGCACGGTCCACCACCCGCCCCAGCCGATGGGTCATGACGTTAAGAAGCGCGCCAATCCCGGTCAGAAGAAAGATCGGGGCAAACGCCAAGGTCACGGCTTCAGTGATGGGGCTATCCAACATGGAGTAAGCATGTGGCGCGATTCTGGCTATGTAGCGGACGCAAAACTGACCTCCCATTGCACGGCTCGCTTCTTCAGGACCTTATGCTAGGCTCGCCCTCGACAATCGGTTGCTCACCTTTTTTGCAGTGAAGCCGGGCGGGAGGCGAAAAGGGCAGGCGATGGCGGACAACGCACGAGGGTTGGCGGTCACTCACGGCAATATTTTTCGCCGGTACTGGGGATCGATCCTAACGACGCTGGGCCTGATCTTTGCCAGCTCGATTCTTCAATTGTTTCAGCCTTTCTTGCTCGGTGTCGCCATCGATCGGCTGATCGCTGATAACTGGTCCGGTGTTGTTTGGCTCGCGCTGTTGCAGGTGGGGGTCTTGGCAATCGGTATGGCGCGGCTTTTCTACGACACGCGGGTCTATGCCCGTATCTACCGCGACATCGCCGAAGAGGCGGTAACTGCCAGTCAGGAAGCCTCACTCGAATTGACCAGGATCACGGCGCGGGCGGGAATGTTGCGCGAGGTCGTCGGCTTTTTTGAATACACCTTGCCGTCGTCACTCCGTTCGGTGATTAATCTCATCGGATCAGTGCTGCTGCTTTGGTTTTTGTCGAAAACCGTGCTCGTCGCCTGCGCAATTGCGATTGTGGTGATGGTGATCATCGCCGTGGGGTTTTCGGGACGCATCCGTTCTTTGTCGAGGCGGACCAGCGATCAGCAAGAGCGCGAGGTTGATGTCATCGCACAACAATCACGCAGCGATACGCGTGAGCACTTTAGCAAACTGGCGCGGTGGCAGATCGCAACCTCCGACACCGAAGTCATCATGTTTGGTCTGTCGAATGTGGTGCTCACCGGGGTGTTGCTCTTCGCTCTCTACCAAACAATTTCTGTCGAGAACGCCGAAGTCGGCACCATCTTTGCGGTCTTTTCTTATGTGACGCGCTTTCAGTTCGCGTCTTATAACCTTCCCTACACGTATCAGCGATTGATCCGAACACTGGAAATCACCGAGCGCGTTAATCGCCTTGATGATGACGTCGAAGACGATGCAGAAGAGCATGATGATCGCGAGACGCCAAAGCCAAGAAGCACGCGGCGCGATGCTGCCGTTCTGGCATCGACGTTGGCGTTGTTCGGGATGAAACCCCGGCGCTAACCTTCAAGCGCGTAGTCGATCGTCACCACCACACGGACGGTTTTAAAGCGGCTGCCGGATTCGCCGACATCCTCATAACCAGGCTGGGGCTGGATCGAGACGTAACCCTGTGAAGCCCGAACAATCGATCCCACGGACGCGCCAGAATCCGCCGCGAACTGGGACGCGCTGGCGCGTGCCGATGCTGTTGCTTGGGTCACCAGGGCCGGCTTGATTTCATTCAGACCGCTGAAAACATAACGCACCCCGCCATTGGCCAGCGCCACCCCCCGCCGAAGAAGCACGCCCTGCTGGCGCACGGCATCTTCGAGTGCCGCCACCTCCGCGGATCGGATCACCACGGTTTGGTCGAGGATAAACCGCGCATTCGGATCGTAATTGTCGGGCCGATAAAAACTCGCGAGCGCATCCTGAACAGAGAGATTACCAAGCTCCACCGCATCTGCACCGATAAGTGTCCCAGCGAAGAAAGCTCGCACCTCGGCCACATCGGCGTCGATCTCTGATTGCGCAACAGCCAGGTCAGGCGCCACCACACGGATCGAAAAGCGCCACACACCGACATCGGCTTCGACCGGCAGCTCCGCCGCACCGCGCACCGTCACCTGGCGCGACGGCTGAAGCGCATCGCGCGCCGCGTCACCGATCACTTGGCTCGATATCGCCCCGCCGACGGCAAGAAGGCCTGCGCTTACGACGATCGCCCATCCGCGTGCTACCATTGCCGGACTCCCTCTTGCTCGGACGATAGGCATAACACGTGAGCGGCGCGTGGTCTCATGACGCCTGGGGAAGGTTTCCGCAGCCCTTTTCGGCACCGCAACATATTCGCTTGCCAAAGCGATGCGGGCCGGGCATCCGCGGCTTTATGACGGAAGCTCTTCGCAATATCGCCATCATCGCGCACGTTGACCACGGCAAGACCACGCTGGTGGACGAGATGCTGCGCCAGTCCGGCACGGTGCAAGCCCACCAAGAGATGGCCGAGCGCGCCATGGACTCCGGCGACATTGAGCGCGAGCGGGGGATCACGATTCTTGCCAAGGCGACCTCAGTCCTTTGGGACAAGGGCGCTGAGCCAGTGCGGCTCAACATTGTCGACACGCCAGGCCACGCCGATTTCGGCGGCGAGGTGGAGCGCATCCTCTCAATGGTCGATGGCTGTGTCCTGCTCATCGACGCCTCCGAAGGACCGATGCCGCAGACCAAATTCGTGCTCTCGAAAGCTCTCGCCCTTGGCCTCCGCCCGATTGTTTGCCTCAACAAGGTCGACCGTCCGCAGGCAGAGCCTGACCGAGCGCTCGATGAAGCCTTTGACCTCTTCGCCGCCCTGGGCGCGAACGATGAACAGCTCGATTTTCCGGTTCTCTATGCCTCAGGCCGTGATGGCTGGGCCGATGATGAAGAAAACGGTGCGCGGGAGAATTTGAACCCGCTCTTTGAACGGATCATCGCCCATGTACCGCCTCCCCCGGTCGCGGATGATGCCGATGGCAAATCCTTCGGCATGTTGGCCACGACGCTCGAGGCTGACAACTTCCTCGGCCGGATCCTCACCGGCCGGGTCGCCCAAGGCATCGCCAAGCCGGGCATGACCCTAAAAGCACTGTCGGCCGATGGCAAAGAAGTCGAGCGGGTCCGCATCACCAAGGTGCTCGCTTTCCGCGGTCTAGCCCGCCAGCCGATCGATGAGGCGCGCCCCGGCGACATCGTGGCCATTGCAGGTTTTCAGAAAGCCTCCGTCGCCGACACACTCTGCGACCTTCCCGTCACCGATGCCTTGCCCTCGCAACCGATTGATCCGCCCACCCTCTCAATCCGTGTCGCACCGAATGACAGCCCGCTAGCTGGGCGTGAAGGTGATAAGGTCCAGTCGCGGGTGATCCGTGAACGTCTCTTCCGCCAGGCCGAAGGCGATGTCGCAATCCAGGTGCGCGAAAGCGATGACGGCGACGCCTATGAAGTCGCTGGCCGCGGTGAGCTGCAGCTGGGCGTCCTCATGGAGAACATGCGACGCGAGGGCTTTGAGCTTTCGGTCTCTCGCCCGCGCGTCGTCACCCGCCGCGACGACGAAGGTCAGCTGCTTGAGCCCATCGAAGAGGTCACCATCGACGTCGACGACGAGCATACCGGCGCGGTCATTGAGAAACTGACCCAGCGCAAGGCCGAACTCTCTGAGATGAAGCCGTCAGGGGGCGGAAAGACCCGGATTATCCTCAATGCCCCTGCCCGCTCGCTGATTGGTTACCACTCTGAGTTTTTGACCGACACCAGAGGCACAGGCGTGATGAACCGCGCCTATCTCGAACACGCGCCCCACAAAGGCTCGATCGAAGCGCGCCGCCAGGGCGCCCTCATCTCCAACGGTGACGGCGAGAGCGTGCCGTTTGCGCTGTGGAACTTAGAGGAGCGCGGCGTGATGTTCATCGGGCCGGGCGAAAAGGTCTATAAGGGCATGATCATCGGCGAGAACGCCAAGCCGCAAGACCTCGACGTCAACCCCTTGAAAGCCAAGCAGCTCACCAATATCCGCGCCGCCGGCAAAGACGACGCCGTCCGCCTCACCCCGCCCCGACGCCTCTCGCTCGAAGAAGCGATCAGCTATATCGGCGACGATGAGCTCGTGGAGATCACGCCCGAGAACATCCGCCTTAGGAAGATCGAACTCGAGCCGCATTTACGGAAGCGGCGCGCGAAGGAAGAAGCGTTATAAGGCACCGCGCGCCCGGCCCTCGGACGCTTGAAATCGGGGTCCCAGCGAACAATACTCGCACCCAGGACAGCTAGGCATGGCGGCGGGGTTGCCGTTGGTCTTGGCCCATGGGAGAGTTTCATGCCGCAACCGATCATCCGCTCACTCTTCCTGGTTGGTCTTGCAATCATGTTGCCGGCGGCAGGCGCGGCCGCAACGCAAGACTTGACCATCGAAATGGGTGCCCCCGTCTCAGGCGCGACCAATGGCGGCTCTGTAAGCGTGACATCTCCCAAAGCTCTGAGCAGCGGGGCATGCATGGGCCGCGGCTTTGTCACCACCGTGGACGCCGATGATCCCGCTTTTTTTACAGCCAACAGTCCTCAACTCGAAACCTTAGCCGACACAATCGGCGCGGCTATTGTCAGAATCTGTACGCAAACGCGGGGCCGCCCCTTAAGGCTAGAGTTTCGCGATCTGGCCGACGACGGCAGCGTACTTGCGAGCGCTTTTTGGGTCAGCGTCAAAGGCTCCGAAGAGGGGCGGATCACAATTTTTCGGGAGCCTGGAAAACGAGACGTCCTGCTGCCTCCTGATGAAAACTCCAATGTCCTCGATCTTCCTTACATGAACTACCGCTACCCGTTCATATTAACGAGCGAGGTCGTCCGCGTGGACAGACAACTCGACAGTCCCTTGTTGCGCGTTGCAAAGGACATCGCCGCGCTGCCTGACGAGCGCCTGATGGACGCGTTCGAAGTGGCCTTGGTCGCGGATAGTCTTTACCGCTTCTGCGGTTGGTCCGACGCCTTTGGTTTCTCGCGCTCGCAAGCAGACGGCGCCTTTGAGCTGCTCTCCGTTCTTCTCAAAATGGACACCGTCGAGTCGGGCCGAACGGGCCCTTACTTAAAAGAAGCCGCTGCCCGCCTCGCCCAGTCGGAAGACAGCGATGGTGAGATCGTCCAAATGTATGCGACCGCCATGCAAAACTGGAACGGCGATGTTCGTCTGGCGGCGAACAACGTGGTGGCCGACGATGAAAGCGTCTGCACGGTGGAAGACGTAACCGCCGATGGTCAAGAAGCGATGAAGCTCCTGGTGATGAGCGATCGGAACCTTTTGATCGACGCCATCAAAGCCGGCAAATTTGCTCAATTCGAGGCGCTCGCGTCCTTTATCCCAGAGTAAGGACATCGTCGCCATAGATCCGTCTCAGGACGATCAAAGGCGGCGCCAGTACGTGCCGCCTACTGAATCTCTGCAGACTGAACGTTTCTTACGCTGCCTTTCGGCGGTGACCAAGAGCGAGGGCGCTGAGGCCAGCCAGCATCAAGGGCGCAGCCGCTGGCACCGGAACCGGCGCTGCGGCATCGAAAACGAAATTATCCCATTGGATCGATGCAGAATTCAGCCCACTGCCCGTCAGCACCAATTCATCAATCAGGATCGAGTTCATCAAATCCGCTGTGACGCGGCTTCCAGAAGAGGTGGAAAACGAACCATAATCGACCACCTCCAGACCGTTCCGTCTGCCGGTCACCTTAAACCCATCGCTCTGGAAGCCTTGGATACTGCTGCGATAGTCGAAAGAAACCGCCGAGAAATCGCCCAGATCCACGCGCGACAGCGTGAAAAACTCCCCTGGTTCGAAGATGAAATCAGAGAGTTCCCCGCTAGAGACGATTCCCGTGTCGGTGGCTGATCCATTGACCAAAAAGCCATCTTCCAAATAGGGCGAGATGGAAACGTTCTGCAACGCATTGTCGAAATCGATGGTGATTTGGCTGGCAGACGCTGATGACCAGGCCGCGGCGGCGGCAGCGATGCCTGTGAGTGTGCGTTTCATTGGTAACCCCCTTAGCTAAAAATTGATCGACAACTTTCAGACGGTCTCAGGGGATCAAAACCGCTATCATGTCGGCAACTTTCCGAGGCGGGGCTGAGCTCACCGTTGGGTGCTTCGTTAAAGGGGCCAGCAGTTGAGGCGGTTTTCGATGTGCTTGCCCGCATCACAGATCATCAGATCGCTTGTCCCGAAGGGCTGGCACCGTCGAGGCACCTTTGCCGCAATGATCCATCGGCCGCGTGACGAGCTCGCGCTCGATCCAATGAATGGTGTTGCCTGACACCACTGCATAGCCCCCACAAAGGGCGTTCTGTGGTTGTCCATGGCCAGATGGATGTCCGCTGCTAACGTCGTGCCGTGGCAAGCGCCGGAGAACCAGAGCGATGGCAAACGAAGATGATGTATGGCTGGAAGTGGCATTGAACGGCGCTGTGGGGAGGCAGTTCCAGCCCAAAATACCGGTGACACCGGATGACATCATCAAGGACGGCGTCGCGTGCGCCAAAGCTGGCGCTGCGATTATTCATCTCCACGCCTACAATGCCAACGCAGAGCCTGTTGAAGACGCAGACATCTATTCGCAAATCATTGAGGGCATTCGCGATGAGTGCGACGCCATCGTCTACCCAACATTAGCTTTGCATGGAAATTTGGAAGAACGCTACGCGCCGATCAAAACCTTGATGGAGCGGGGGCTCCTCGAGTGCGGCGTTGTTGATCCTGGTAGCGTCAATATTGTGCACCGTATGCAGATTTTTTCAGGTCAAGACGGGTTCATTTATCCGAACCCGACCGATCACATTCGCGAAGGATTGGTGCTCGCAGCGCAAGGCGGTTGGCGCCCAGCCTATGCGATTTATGAGCCAGGGTTTGCCCGATTGGGTGCAGCCCTCGCGGACACCGTCGAAAACCTCAAGACGCCCATCTATCGTCTCATGTTTTCCGACAATCTGCTGTTTGGGATGCCGCCGACTTTGCACGGATTGGCGTTCTATGAGCGGTTTCTCTCGGAGTTGGTCCCGAACGCGCCCTGGATGTTATCGGGACTGGACGCGGACGTTATGCATCTGATTGAGCCTGCGGTTTCTCTTGGGGCTCATATCCGTGTCGGTTTGGAAGACGCGCCTTTCGGAAGTGAGACGACCAACGTCGAATACGTCGAAAAAGCCGTTCAGTTGATCGAAAGCTCCGGCCGCAAGGTCGCAACGCCAGCAGCGATCCGGATGAGCGATTAGGCATTTATACGGAGGATAATACTCGATCGAGCGGTCTCGCCAACCGTTCGACGGACTCTCCATTCAAATGAAGGGCCAAACGGAGCTGAGGTCAGTTATCGAGCTTGGTGAGGGCCGAGGTATTTCAACGATTAGAGTCTTGTCGTTTGGACGCGACTTGAGCGGCAAAATCCCAGGCCCGGCGCCCTTAACTCCCCGTATAGGCATCGTTCATCTGTTGCTGGAACGTGCCGATGATGTCGGGCCAGCGGTTGAGGCGGTTTTCGATATGCTCGGAGGTGACGCCGCCGGTGAGGTCAATGACGTAGTCAACACCGATCTGGCGGCGGCCTTCGAGGACATAGGCGCGGCCATTTTTGTTGCCGTCATTGAACCCGTTGACGATACGGAAATCCTGCTCCCCTGCTGGGCGCTGGAGATCGAAATTGGCAAACAGCACAAGCTGACCACAACGCGCAGGCTGTCCCGCGCAATCCACCGCACGAACGACAAAGATGATGCCCTCCGCCGAACCGGTGGCGACCGGCGCACCGGTGGCATCTTCAAGCATCGTCGGCGAGAGACCCGCCTGGGTCAGGATCCGAGCAATGTCGTTGCTCGATAGGCTCTCGGTCACGGGCCGAACATCGGCCTCTTGGGCCTGGGCAGTGCCGAAAAGCAGCCCCGCGACAGCAACAAGCCGAACAAACATGGTCATGGCGAACCCCCAAGAAAGACCGTTGAACCATGCCCCGATGACCAAGCCATGTCCACTTGCAGGACCCGCTGCTCGACTCTCTAGACCGGTCGGTCTATATGAGGTCCAAACGCAGGCAAGATGGGCAACAAAAGCATGGCATTCGAACGCGATCCGGCAGCAGAAGAAATGCTGACCAATGTCACCGGTGGCAACAATTTTAAAGGCCTCATCGGCCTCAGCATGGTGTCCGCTGGCAATGGGCATGCCGAGGTGAAGATCGAGCGACGGCAAGAGCTGACCCAGCACCACGGCTATCTTCATGGCGGCTTGATCGCGACCCTCGCCGATATCTCGATGGCCTGGGCCGCGGCGACATCGGTTGGGGATGTCGTCACGCAAAGCATGACGATCCAATACCTGGCGCCCGCGGTCGGCGATGATTTGCGCGCCAGGGGTGAGGTGATCAAGGCGGGGAAAACCTCCGTCTCCGTTCAATCCCGCGTTTATTCCGGTGAGAAAGACGGCCAACCGCGGCTTGTTGCAACGGGGCTCGCGACCATCGCAGCGCTCGCAGGACGGTAATGGCGGCGCCTTCCCCTGCTGCTCTTTTTGGCGGTCGTCCGGCGGCCAATCTCGGCGACTTACGGACCAAGGAGCGCTTGATTCGCGCGTCGGTTATTCTGTTCCAGGAGCATGGCTACCACGCCACTGGCACCGCGGCGCTTCTCACCGCGGCCCAGGCACCCAAAGGCTCGCTTTACCACCACTTCCCTGGCGGCAAGGCAGACGTCGCCATAGCGGCGATCGAGTGGCTCGAAGACGAGATCCTCACCGCCCTCGCCAAGACCACCAACAGCGGCAAAGGGGTCACCGACTTTGTCGGCTGGGTGTTCGAAGGCACCGCCCGATGGGCTGAGCGGACACAGTTCCAGCAAAGCCCGCTCCTGGCGGTGATCACCTCAGCCGGTGCACCGGATGAGGTGATTGCAGCGGCGCGAAAGGTCTATCAGCGGGCAGAAGATGCGTTCTTGCCCCTATGCGGCGGCAGCCGGGATCTTGCTGCCCTCATCATCTCCGGACTTGATGGCAGCGTGGTGCTCGCCCGCGCACGGCGCGACGCTGAGCCGATAAGGGCCACCGGACGGGAGCTCAGTCTTTTTTTGTCGGTCCATCGGTAAAAAATGCATCGACCTGTCGATCTGACTGCAACTCATCCGTCTTGAGGGCGAGCTTGTTGATAAGCTCCCCAACCAAGAAAGGAATGACCCATGCAATACATGTTGCTGATTTTCGACGACGAACAGGTGATGCACAACGCGATCCAAGAAGCAGGCTTTGAAGCCTATATGGCGCCGTGGATGGGCTATAGCGAAGCGCTGCAAAAGGCAGGTGTGATGGTGAGCGGCGAGCCGCTGTCCGATGGTCACACCGCATCGACCGTCTCCGTGCGCGGCGGCAAGCGTGAGGTGCAGGACGGTCCCTTTATCGACAGCAAAGAGCAGCTGGGCGGGTTTTACATTATTGATGTTCCGAACCTCGACGAGGCGCTCGCCTGGGCCGAGAAATGCCCTGCTGCGCCAACTGGGTATGTTGAAGTTCGTCCCATTGCGGACTTTAGCGGCGCGTGAGCACCGACCCCCGAGCAGCAGCAGAAGCGGCGGCCAAAGACAGCCGTGCGCGGCTGCTCGGGCTTCTCTCCCGCCGTACCGGCGACCTCACCGCAGCGGAGGATGCGTTAAGCGACGCCTTTGCTGCGGCCTTGCAAACCTGGCCCCGCACCGGCGTTCCTCAGTCCCCTGACGCTTGGCTGTTAACAGCGGCAAAGCGGCGCCACGTGGACGAGGTGCGCAAGAGATCCTCCGCTTCCGCAGGAGAACCAGAGCTTATTCGGATCCTCACTGAGCTCAGTGAGGCGAGCGCGGTCGACGATCCCCGGCTGGGTCTTCTTTTCGTCTGCACACACCCCGCGATTGATGAAGCGATCCGGGCACCCTTGATGCTGCAGGTCGTGCTTGGCGCACCGACAAGCACCATTGCCCCGTGCTGGTTGATGACAGAAGCGGCGATGGCGCAGCGCCTGGTGCGCGCCAAAAAGAAGATCAAGGATGCAGGCATCCCTTTTGAAAAGCCAGGCGAAGAGGTTTGGCACGAGCGCCTGACTGCGGTGCTCGATGCGATCTATGCGGCCCTGACGATCGGTGATCAGACCCACGGGCTCTTGGACGAGGCGCTCTACTTGGCAAGCCTTGTTCATCGCGCGGTTCCTCGCAGCGCTGAAGCCAAAGGGCTCGTCGCTTTAGCGCTCCAGCAGCGGGCACTTCATCCCGACGGTCGACCTGCGACATTCCTTCCCCTTAAGGACCGCAACCCTGATGATTGGAACAACGCGTTGATCGAAAGGGCGGAAGGACTGCTTCGACAAGCAGCCGGACAGCGTCAGCCCGGCCGCTATCAGCTCGAAGCCGCCATCGGCTCGGCGCACATCATTGGTCAGCGCGATGGACGCGACACAAGGGCGGCGGTCATAGAGCTCTATCGTCGCCTGCTCGCGCTCTCTCCCAGTATTGGCGGGCGCTGTGGTTACGCCGCTGCCCTATTGGATGCCGGCCAACCCAAGATAGCGTTGGCTGAATTGAGATCCATCGAAAGTGCAGCACAGGCCTATCAGCCCTATTGGGCAACTTTGGCGTCGATCCACCGTGCCTTGGGCGCTGATGCCGAGGCGGCCGAAGCATTGGAGCGGGCAATTGCTCTGACCACGGACCCTTCAGTGCAACTGTTTCTGATAAGCATTCGCGATCAATCAACCAAGAATTGAGCAGTCTCTTTACCTTACTGAGCAAAGTTACGTTGGATGATTCCGCGCGCTCTTGCCGCTTTGCGTCAAGATAAGGCAGAGGGTATCGCAAAGCTTGGAGTGACTGATGTCCGACACCATACCCCAGCGCGCGGGTCCTAACGCGCCTCTCTCTCCGCACCTTCAGGTTTGGCGGTTCACGGTCACTATGGCCGCATCGATTACCCAGCGCATCGCCGGCGTTGGTAACGCCATCGGTCTTCTCCTGTTCACGATCTGGGTGGCATCGGCTGCTATGTCAGACGCAGCTTTTGCGTCGGTGAGCGGTTTTCTGGCCTCGCCTTTCGGCATCTTTTTGCTCTTTGGTTTTACGCTGTCGTTCAGCTTCCACTTCCTCAACGGTATCCGCTATCTCTTTTGGGATGCCGGGCATGGCTTTGACAAATCATTCAGCTCCAAGACCGCTTGGGCAGCTTTTGCAGGCTCGCTGGTGATGACCGCCGTTATCTTTTTCGTTGGCTTTTCCGTTCACGGAGGCGCGTAATGGCGAGTTCATCGACCAAACACTTCATCCGTCAGCGGACCACCGCGATGGTCCAAGTACCGCTCTCGATCTGGCTGATCATCTCGATCCTCAGCCACGCGGGCGACACGCGAAGTGAAATGCTGACCTTTGTCAGCACCTGGTACAACGCAGGCCTGCTCGTTCTTTTCTTCCTCTCGGTCCCGCTTCACATGTCGATTGGCATTGGTGAAGTGATCGACGACTACCTCCATGGCAAGGGACTTAAATCCCTCAGCCACACCGCTAATTCCTTTTATGCCCTGATCATTGGCACGGTCGGCATTGTTTCCGTTATCGCCATCACGCTCATCGCCTGAGAAAGGACCGATCCATGTCCGCGACCATGCCTACGAGTTCCTACGAAATCATCGACCACGTGTACGACGTTGTTGTCATCGGCGCCGGCGGCGCTGGTCTTCGCGCCACACTCGGTGCCGCTGAGGCTGGGCTTAAAACAGCATGCGTCACCAAAGTGTTCCCGACCCGTTCGCACACGGTTGCGGCGCAGGGCGGTATCTCCGCCTCCTTGGGTAACATGGGCGAGGATGACTGGCGCTGGCACATGTACGACACCGTCAAAGGATCGGACTGGCTCGGCGACCAGGACTCCATTGAGTATCTGTGCAAGCACGCACCGGCGGCGGTTTACGAACTCGAGCATTGGGGCGTTCCGTTCTCGCGCACCGAAGAAGGGAAGATCTACCAACGCGCCTTTGGCGGCATGACCAAAAACTTTGGTGAGGGCCCTGTGCAGCGCACCTGCGCCGCCGCCGATCGGACGGGTCACGCAATCCTTCATACGCTCTACGGCCAGGCTGTCCGTCAGCAGGCTGAGTTCTTCATCGAATACTTCGCCCTCGACCTCATCATGGAAGATGGCGAATGCCGCGGTGTGATGACTTGGAACCTCGCCGATGGCACGATCCATCGTTTCCGCGCGAAAATGGTGGTGCTCGCCACCGGTGGTTACGGCCGCGCCTATTTCTCAGCGACCTCAGCCCACACCTGCACCGGTGATGGCAACGCCATGGTGCTTCGCGCGGGCCTACCGCTTCAAGACATGGAGTTTGTGCAGTTCCACCCGTCGGGCATTTACGGCGCCGGTGTTCTGATCACAGAAGGCGCCCGCGGTGAGGGCGGCTACCTCACCAATTCCGAAGGCGAGCGTTTCATGGAACGCTATGCACCGTCGGCGAAGGATCTTGCTTCGCGCGACGTGGTGTCTCGCTCGATGACCATGGAGATCCGCGATGGCCGCGGCGTTGGTCCGAATAAGGACCACATCTTCTTGCACCTCAACCACATCCCAGCCGAAACATTGGCCCAGCGCCTGCCGGGCATCTCAGAATCGGCAAAGATCTTTGCCGGCGTTGACGTCACCAAAGAACCGATCCCGGTGATCCCAACCGTCCACTACAATATGGGCGGTATCCCAACCAATTATCACGGCGAGGTTCTCACAAAAGAAGGCACTGATAACGACAAGGTCGTTCCTGGCCTCATGGCGATCGGCGAAGCGGCCTGTGTGTCTGTGCACGGCGCAAACCGCCTGGGCTCGAACTCGCTCATTGACCTGGTGGTCTTCGGGCGCGCTGCTGGTCTTCGTTGTGCAGAGATCCTGAACCCCTCCGAGCCCGTTCCAGAGTTCAAAAACGGTGCGGGCGAGAAGGCACTCGATCGTCTCAACAGCTTCCGTTACGCCAATGGCAGCACCGGCACCGCTGAGCTTCGCTTGGAAATGCAGCGGACGATGCAAAACAATGCAGCCGTCTTCCGGACCGGCGACGTCCTCAAAGAGGGCCAAGAGCTGATCCGAAAAGCACAAAAAGGCGCGGACGATATTTCCGTCAGCGATCGGACGATGGTGTGGAACACCGACCTCGTCGAAGCGCTCGAATACGACAACCTGATCGCGCAAGCCATGGTCACGATGGACTCAGCGGCCAACCGTGAGGAAAGCCGCGGTGCCCACGCCCGGGAAGACTTCCCCGAGCGCGATGACGACAATTGGATGAAGCACACGATCGCTTGGTACGAAAACGGCGACACCGATATCGACTACCGCCCCGTCCACACATGGACGATGTCGAACGACATCAGCTATATCGAACCGAAAAAGCGGGTCTACTGAGGAACAAAGCAACGACAGGCCCGGCTACTGATCACGATGGTGGCTGGGCAAAGGATGCTTTTCCTGCTGAAACAGGGCCTTAAGCGATCAAGGACCTGGCCATGTTTTCTCTTCTGTTGACCGCATCGCTCGCGCTGCAATCCCCGATCGAGGACAGTGCGGTCCTCGATTGCATCGGCATTGAGCGCGATAAGCGCCGGCTCGCCTGCTATGATGAGGCGCTCAGCCGCAAAGAGCGGCTCGTCGCAGCGGAACGCGAAGCCCAAGCCCTCGCGGCGAAAACCGAGGCCGCAACGGTCTTAGCGACCGAGCAAGCGCGGATCGAAGCCCTCGAAGCCGAGCTCCTCCTCGCCCAGCAACGGGCCGAAGAGGCCGAGTTGCGCGCATCCCGCGCTGATGCTCTTGCACAGGAAGCGACCCGCGGGTTTGAGACCTTCACCGCTGAAGTGCGTGAGACATCCGTGTCGCCCTACGGCAAGCTCACCGTGATGCTCAGCAATGGTGAAACCTGGCGCCAAATTGAAAGCGACAGCACCTCCTTCAGCAAGCAAAGGATGGATAGGGTTCAAACCGTAGAGGTTCGAGCAGCCGCGCTTGGCAGCCGACGCATGCGCATCGAACCCCTTGGTAAGACCATTCGCGTCGAACGGATCAATGGGGAGTAGCGAACCGTTTCGTAACGGCCAATGAGCTAGAAAACGCGCGGATTCGCCCTTTGCACCGAAGCCACGATCGGCGTATTGCTCGCCGTGAGCCTATTGAGAACGAGTACGGAATTGCCATGGTTGAACTCACGCTACCGCGAAACTCCAAAGTCACCGGCGAAGGTCGCTCGTTCAAGGGCGAGGGCCAGAACCTTCGCACGGTGAAGATCTATCGCTACGACCCCAATGACGGGGAAAATCCCCGCGTCGATTCCTATGAGGTCGATGCATCGGGTATTTCGATGGTCCTCGATCTTCTCATCAAAGTGAAGTCGGAGCTTGACCCGACAATCTCATTCCGACGTTCCTGCCGTGAGGGTGTTTGTGGGTCTTGCGCCTTCAACATCAACGGCAAGAACGGCCTTGCCTGCACCACTGGGCTTGATGAACTTGGCAAAGGTCCGATCACGGTCTACCCGCTGCCGCACCAACCGGTGGTCAAAGATCTGGTGACCGATCTTTCGAAGTTCTACCAGCAGCACGCCGCCATTCAGCCCTTCCTCCAGGCAGAGAACGCACCGGAGAAAGAGCATCATCAGACTCAAGAGGATCGCGAAGAGCTCGACGGGCTTTACGAGTGCATTCTCTGCGCCAGCTGCTCAACAAGCTGCCCATCCTATTGGTGGAACGGCAGCAAAGAGGACAGCGAAAACGAATATCTCGGCCCGGCGGCACTCCTGCAAGCGAGCCGCTGGATCAAAGACAGCCGCGACGATCAGACTGAGGAGCGCCTGGCCGCCCTCGACGATACGTTCAAGCTTTATCGCTGCCACACCATCATGAACTGCGTGCAGGTCTGCCCCAAGGGTCTCAACCCAGCAAAGGCGATCGCTGAGATCAAATCGATGTTGGTTGAACGCGCTGGCCGGAAAGCGAGCTAGACGCTCACGCGCCGGTTTCGCGCAAAAATCGGTAGCCAAGACAGGTCTGAGATTTTAGAGCCGCGCTCTTGCCTTGATCCAGAGGCATCGTTGGAGCGTCTTTCCCATGCCTTCGCCCTATCTCATCGTGACAGTCGCGGTCGCGCTTGGCGTGGGCATCGACACATTGGTGAAGGCTATTGCGCTTGATCTTAGTGTGTTGACCGTGACGACTTGGCGGTTTGTGTTCGGATCCGGGTTTGCGTTGACGCTTTTTATTGTCCGCAAGCGCCCCATGCCTCGTCTGGACGCGATCCGCTTTCACGTGCTGCGCGGCGTTGTCCAATTGATCACGGCTCTCTCCTTCTTCTGGGCACTGACACAAATTGCGCTCGCAGAGGCGACGGTGATGGGTTTCATGGCAGCCCTGATGGTCCCCGCCATGGGCCGGTTGATCTTAAAAGAAAAGATCTCGCCGGTGGCCACAGCGGCCGCCCTTGCGGGGTTTTGCGGGGCGGCTTTTGCGTTGTCTGCTCAAGCGACGGGAGGGCCCGAGGGCAATCGCGTCGCGGGGGCACTTGCTGCCTTCACCGCTGCGGTGGGTTACGCACTTACCCTCGTCCTTATCCGTCTCAGGACACGCAAAGAGGACACAGACACCATCGCGATGTTTGGCAATGTGATGCCCGCGGCGCTGCTGCTGCTTTTGATGCTGGTGCTGAACGTCACCTCCCCCAATGCACCGCCGGTTTTCCCAAAGGTCACAAACCTATTGCCGCTCTTTGCCTTAGGTGGGGTGGCGTTCTGCGTGTGGTGGTTGATGTCCGAAGCCTATCGGCACGCTGAGGCACAGCGCTTGGCACCATTCGAATATCTCGCGCTGCCGATGAGTGTCACCGCCGGCTTTTTCGTGTTCGGCGAAGTCCCAAGCTGGCGCCTTTACGTCGGCGCGATGATCATCATCGCAGGCTGCCTCGCCATTGCGTTTGAAGATCGCTTACCGTTCAAACGCTTTAGAACGGATTGATGCTCCGGTCACGGCTGAATTTGATATATTCGACCGCGATTCCGCTCCGCGCGCCGACACCTGTACGAATAGGAACCACCGTCGTCTGACCATTTGTCATCGCTTCCGCGCCGACGCCGCCAACAAAGAAGAGATTGGCACCGCCTCCGGGGTAACGGCGAAAAATATTCTCGGTCTCCCCAAGGTTATAGACGAGGACAAAAACCTTGGACGCGTCACCGCCAAGGTCGAAACCAAGGCTTGGGCCCTGCCAATAGATTTCCAAAGGCTCTGCGTCCGGACGATAAAGATAGCCCCGCCCATAGGCGAGGCCAACGCCAAACGCACCGCTCGCTTCCTCGCCAGCGATATAGGCTTGTGGGCGCCCCTCGGCATCAAACACTCGATCGATCACTTCCGCGATTTCAGCCGAAGCCTGACCAAACACATCTTCAGCCTCATCGACCAGCGTGTTCTTTTCATAGGTGGGGTAATCAAGATCGCGTTCCACCACCCGGCTCTCCACGGAGTAATTGGACGTGGCAGGTCCAGGATCATTGCCTATGCTCCCGATGGTTTCGCAAGACGCAAGGGCAAAGGCGGCGAGCATAATCGCCAAGGATGGGCGGCGCAGGGTCATACGGTTCTCCGATGAGCAACGTGATCGACGAGGAACGGTATGTCGCCCGCCGCAGGACGAGCGCAAGGCTCAACGCTCAAGCGCACGCGACAAAATGGTAAGGTCGGCATTGCCGCCTGAGAGAATGACGACTGTGCGCTTGGCTTGGGTGTCAACGCGGCCCGCCAGCACCGCGGCCAGCGCGACCGCGCCGCCTGGCTCGAGCACCACCCGCAACTCCTTGAAAGCAAAGAGAACAGCATCGAGCGCCTCGTCATCGCTGACCACGACACCCTCGGCACCGACGCTTCTGAGGATGGGAAACGTCAGCGCGCCAGGCGCCGGAGCAAGCAACGCATCACAGATCGAGCCGCCGAGCGCGGTGTTCTCCACCCGCTCGCCTAAGGCAAGGGAACGCCCAAAGTCATCAAATCCCTCGGGTTCAGCGAGCACAATCTTGGCGCCCGGGTATCTATCCAGCACCGCAATGCTGAGCCCGGCAGCAAGACCCCCGCCGCCGCAACAGATGACGACTTGATCAATCGGCCCCGGCCCATCCTCGACGATCTCAAGACCCGCCGTGCCTTGGCCCGCGATCGTCAGGGCATGATCATAGGGCGGGATCAATTTTGCGCCCTGCTCCTTCGCAAGACTCGCGCCGATCGCTTCACGGTTTTCACGTTCGCGGTCATAAAGAACGATCTCAGCGCCATCCCTCGCCGTCCGCTCGCGCTTTGCGGACGGCGCGTCAGCGGGCATGACAATGGTCGCCCTGACCCCGACGATCTTCGCGGCCCGCGCCACGCCTTGGGCATGGTTCCCCGACGAGTAGGCGACGACACCGCGGGCTTTCTCCTCATCAGTGAGGCTCAAGAGATGATTGAGCGCGCCCCGCAATTTGAAAGAGCCCGTGCCTTGTAGACATTCAGCCTTGCACAAGACAGCGCCGCCGGCATGATCGTCGAGTGCATCAGACCTCAATAAGGGTGTACGGAGGATAAAAGAGGCGATCCGTTCCCGCGCAGCCCGGATATCAGCGATGGTCAGGGAAAGATTGTCAGACATGCCAGGCTTCCCTAGCTCATCCGGCGATGACGCGCATCTATCAGAGTTACCAAAACCTGCTGACCGCAGGCGAGTTGGAGCCCGATCCGGCCCAAGCAAGGGCAGCGGAGGCTTTTGGAGAGCTTGAAACGAGGCTTTTGGCCACCGGCAGAAGCCTTCCTTGGCAAAAGCCGCGGGAGCCCAGCGGGCTTTACCTTTGGGGCGGGGTCGGGGCAGGCAAAACGCTGCTGATGGACCTTTTTGCCGAGGCGGCGCCCGATCTTCCGACTCGCCGGGTGCACTACCATGTCTTTATGGAAGAGATGCACGCGTTCATTTCCTCCTGGCGTTCGATGAACGACAGCGCACGCCGCAAACATCCCGCACGCGCCCGCCGTGCCAAGCTTGACGATCCGATCCCGCACGCTGCGAAATCCGCTTTTCTGCAGGCTGAGCTTTTGTGCCTCGACGAAATGCAAGTGACAGACATTGCTGATGCGATGCTGCTTGGCCGGCTCTTTCAAGCCTTGTTCGAACGCGGCGGCACATTGGTGGTGACGTCCAACAGGCCGCCAAGCGATCTTTACAAGAATGGCATCAACCGTGAGCTCTTCTTGCCCTTCATCACGCTGATTGAAGAAACGCTGACCGTGCACGAGATGGTGGCCGAGCAAGACTATCGCCTGCGCGGCCTTCAAAAGCATGGTCTTTACATGACGCCGCTCGGGCCTGAGACCGACATGGCCATGTCCGAGGCATTCAGGGAACTGACCAAGGGGACCAAGGTCATTCCCTGCAGTCTTGAGGTGGCGGGCCGGTCGACCCCCATTCCAGAGGCCAGCCCAGCAGCGGCAAGAATGTCGTTTGCGGATCTTTGTGAGCAGCCATTGGGCGCAGCCGATTATCTTGCCCTCGCCCGCCGCTTTCCCACCCTACTCATCGACCGGATCCCCCTCATGGGACCTGACAATGCCGATGCTGCATCACGCTTCCGAACACTGATCGATGCGCTCTATGACCACCGCACCAAGCTTATCTGCTCTGCCGAAGCTGAACCAGATGCTCTTTACGCGGCGGGGAAGCTTGCCTTCGAATTTGAGCGGACGGCAAGCCGGCTTTTCGAGATGCGGAGCGAAACCTATCTCTGCGATGAGCATCTGAGCAGCGAAGATGGCCGGCGCTAGAAGGGCGAGCGGAAGATCTCCGGCAGATCTCCGCCGCTCAAGATGTGCCCAACAAACCAAAGGGTCAGTGCGCCGTAAGTGAACGACACCAACCGCGCGAGACCGACACTCAACCCCTTTGGCAGGAGAAGCGATGGCACAAGGACAATCACTGGAATGAAATGAAGGGCATGGGTTGCAAAGAAATGCGCCGCCCGCAGATCGCCGCCTTCCATTCGCCAGCCAAAGATACCGTCATTATAGCCGCTCTTTGATCCGCCATAATCGGCCATCGGCATCGAGAGCATCATGCCTGCCAACGGCGTGAGAAAAAACGTCAAGACAAGGCCCCACCCAATCGCCTCCGCAAGGCCTTGGTTCCGCGCTTCCTTCCGTGCCCTGAGGACAGACAAACCCATCACGAGGGCCGCGAACACCAACACGATCGCAAACAAGCCGGAGAACGGATAAAGGAAGGTGTAAAGCCCCCCATCAATATTGAAGTGGGAGCGAATGCCCTGCGCACTGGCTGAGATCAGCCAAGGCACCTCAAACGCCATCGCGACCGCAAAACCGAACACGGCCAGTCGCTGGATCAAGCTGTTTCGCCCCTTCTCTGACATCCATGCCGCGAAAAAAGCGAGCGTCAGGGAGTAGGTGCCGAGGGAGGCATGAAACTTCAAAGGCTTGAGCCACACATTCGCACCATCGAGCGTTCGACCGTCGATCTGCATGAACACCAAGAAGAACGGCACCATCGCCAAAACGATCAGCCCAATAACCGTGTAGGTGCGTTGCCGCCGATAAAGCGCGCCAATGAAGCCCATGCAGCCCTCCCAACCTTTGAGCGTTATCAAAGGCCTAAACGCGTGGCGCGTAAAGCACCACACACTCGGAGGTCATGACTTACGGGTTCGCTGCCACCGTTTCGTTGACAGCGGCGGCCAAAGCCTGGGTACCGCCATCCATGAACCGCTGAAGTTCCGGCTGGGTGCGCTTCACAAACGGCCGCGTAATAAAAGAAGCGGGCTTGACCTTATAGGACCACTCAAACCGCGTGAGGTTGTCATCCAATCGGATAAACCGTTGCTCGCCAACGATCTGTTCGACCCCGCGCGCCGCATCATTGGTGAACACCCATACCTGGTAACGAAAGATCTCAGGTTCATTTTCTAAAACGCGTTCAATAACATAGTGCCCGTCAGCCAATTGCAGCCGCCTGACCGCACCGACGGTGAGCCACTCGCCCTTCAGCACCTCTTCGCCCCTGGGCGGAAAGATCGTCTCGGTGGGCTCGAGGTAGTCGATGAAGGGGTTCGCGAGCAAAAAAGCGCGAAAATCCTCAACGCCCATCGGCACGTCGACGGCCGAAACCGTGGTCACAAAGCCTTCGGTCGCCACATCCGGCGGATCAACGTAAGGCGGGGGGGCGTCTGGAGGTTGCGATGAGGTGCAGCTCACCATCAGGACAACAAGAGGTACGATCAGGTTTCGCATGGCTTTCTCCATTTGATACGGACTACGTACTAAATAGATATGATGGCTGATCCGGCAAGCCCTTTTTCCGATGACGCGAAACGCCTCGCACGATCGGTGCATTTGCTCATTCGCTCGCTGTTGGTGGCTGGACGTGCCGGGCAGCCGGCAGAAGGCAAGATCCCCTTCAATCCGCTTTATTTTCATCTTCTAGGACTGCTGCTCGAGAATGAGGCGATGCGACCGAGCGCATTGGCGAGCACGCTGGGCGTTTCACGAACAACGCTCTCCACAGCGTCAAAGGCACTTCAGGCGCGCGGGCTGTTGGCTCAAAGCCCTGATCCCGCGGACGGGCGGGCGCAGATTTTGCGCCTCACGCCGGATGGCCTCGATGTCGTTCAGGCTATCCGGCGACAAGATCTTCGCAACATGGAGCTGCTTTTGGCGCAGGTTGGCCCCGATCAGCGCAGCCTCGTCATCGAGGTGCTGGAACAGGTTGCTGAGAAAGTCTCATCGACACCAAACTCTCCGTAGGCACCGTAAAAAACTCTCCATTCCCCTTTTGCGCGTGATGCGGGCAACTGGACAAGGACGTTTCTCGCCCTTAGCGTCGGATGTTTGACCGAAACGGCTAAGGAGCGCCGACACCCATGAATTTCGAAGAGTTTGTTGGAGCCGCGAACGGTTTCGTCTGGAGTGCGTGGTTCCTTCTACCGCTTCTTCTTTTGACAGGACTTTACCTGACCGTCGGCCTTCGGTTCATGTCCGTCGTGAAAATCCCCTACGCCTTCCGGGAACTCTTGAGGAAGCGCGACCCTGACGAGACCAAAGAGGGTGAGGTCACGCCGTTCCAAGCATTGATGACCGCATTGTCCTCGACCATTGGGACCGGCAACATCGCAGGGGTGGCCGCGGCGATTGCTATTGGTGGTCCGGGTGCGATCTTTTGGATGTGGATCACGGCACTCGTCGGTACCGCGACGAAATACTCCGAAGGTGTCCTAGCGCTCAAGTTTCGTGAGACCGATGCCAATGGCAATTATGTCGGTGGACCGATGTACTACATCAAAAATGGCCTTGGCGCGCGCTTCACATGGCTCGCCGTCGCCTTTGCAAGTTTCGGTATCATGGCCGCGTGGGGCACCGGGGCACTGATCCAATCCCAATCGATCTCCGACGCCGTCCGCGCAACCTATGGCGGCAGCCAAGACGGCGCGCTTTATGGGCTTATGCCGATCATCATTGCCGTCGCCCTTTCGGTTGGCGCAGCGGCGGTGATCCTCGGCGGTGTGAAAAGGATTGCGGGCGTCGCCTCACGTCTCGTGCCGATTATGGCCTTCGCCTATATGGGGGCAGGGCTGATTGTTATTCTCCTCAACATCAGTGAAGTGCCAGCAGCGTTCGGCCTTATCTTCAGCCGTGCCTTTGGCGCTGATGCGGCAGGGGCAGGGATTTCGATCGGCCTTTTGATGCTGGCGATGCAAAAGGGCGTGGCGCGAGGTATTTTCTCGAACGAAGCTGGCCAGGGCTCAGCGCCTATCGCGCACGCCGCAGCACAAAACAACGACCCGGTGAACCAAGGCACCGTTGCGATGCTTGGCACCGTGATCGACACGCTGATTGTCTGCACCTTCACCGCACTGATTATTTTGACCTCCGGTGTGATTGGCGATTCCTGTTTGCCATCGACGCTGAACTTAGAAACGTTCTTGTCGGACGATCAGCCGATGGGGTGTGACACCGGCGCGCCGCTGACGATCGCAGCTTTTGATGCGACGTTGACCGGCATCGGCAAACACATCGTGACCCTTGGCCTTGTCGTCTTTGGCTTCACAACGATCCTGGGGTGGAGCTATTACGGCGAGCGCTGCTGCGCCTTCCTATTTTCCGAAAAGAGCATTCTGCCTTACCGGATCTCTTGGATCGTGGTTGTGTTCATCGGCGCCATGTCGATCGCGTTTGAAGGCAGTGTGGCGAACATTGTGAACCTTTTCTGGCTGATCGCGGACACGCTCACGGGCCTCATGGCCGCGCCCAACCTTGTGGGCCTGATCCTCCTCAGTCCTGTGGTCTTTGCGCTCACCCGTGATTACTACGCCAAGCGTTAAGTGAGACGGACACAGAAGAATGCTGGGCGATGGTGATCCACAGGATCGACCATCGCCTCGGACAGCCTAAGCGGCCCGTCCGACCATGCCGGTGCCGCGGGATTTTTCCTGACGGATCCGCATTTTGTCGCGGCGGATGATGTCGGCGAAGTCCTCATCGAAGTTGATATCCGAGAACCGCTTCCAATCATTCTGACCGATGAATTGGCGGATATCTGTGATCTCCACCAAATAGTGCTTAGACAGAATGATCTGGTAGTGGGCAAAGCTCAACGCTGCGACCAGACCCGCAAGGGTGAGGCTCATCGGATCACCAGCGAACAAGCCGATCGCGGAAGCCGCGATGACGGAAATCGCCACCAAAACCCAACCAAGAACGCGCATGCCCACCCGCCAACGAAAGGCATGGACCCGCGTCCGCTGCATCTCTGACTGGTAGAACTTTTCGATATATTCGATCCGCTTCGGCTTCCAGAGCGCCAACTGCGCCCAAAACTTGGCGTCATCGATCCATTGGCTGTCATCAACCCCTGAGACGAGCTCGGCCTCGTTCACCGCCTTCACGGAGTGATTGTAGCCCTGGTGGAGGCTATTGATCCGCCTTTGGACTTTCGCCTTCAAGTCGCCTGCGGTGGCATGCAACGTACTGGCGAGCACCTGCCTGCTGGTGGAGAGATTGTAGAGCAGCGCCGCAAAGCTACCCAAATACATCACCGCGATGCTGGCCATCAGGGTTTGACCAGGTCCTTGGCTGCTCAAAAACGGCCAAAGCCCCGCGAACCCCGCAGGTGCGCCTGCTGGGCGAAGCTCGGGCAACAGCGCCCAAAAGGCAAAGGGCACAAACAGGACCATCATCAAGATCAGCTGATCGGTGCGACGACGACGGATAAACCGGCGGTAATTGCGTTGGACGGTCAAGCGAAAGGCCGTGATATAGGCACGGATGTCGCGATCGATGGGGAATTTCTCCTCCACCGTCTTATCGTGAAGGTCGACGAAGGATGTCCAATTCCCCAGCTGCGACACAGTCAGTGGTCGGTCAAACTCTGGGTAGTACTCGATCGAATAGTCAAAAAAGCGTCGCAACTCGCTTTCATACCCCTTTTGCACGTCCAACGGCTCAAAGGGGTTCTCGATCTCAATCGCCGCAGGATCGGGGTCTAGCGTATAAAGACCATCATGATGCGAGATCATCGATTCAGCGAGCGCCATGCGGTCGCTGAATCGGTCGGTTGCGGGTGCAGAAGGAGCGCTTTCTATCGTTTTGCGCTCTTCTGATGCATCTTTCATTTTTTCTTTGCGTCCAAACATGGTGGGGGCCTGAATTCTTGAGGAGACTTCAAGACCCAAATAGTGAGCAAGTGTGACAGCGACAAGCACGCCGTGATCACATTGAGCGCTAGAAGCTCTTTTGCCAGCCGACGGTCAGGGTGAAATCTGTCTCGAGCTGGGGACCGTTGAGGTCACGATAGAGGGGAAAGCCCGCCTCGACTGAAAAACGGTGCCCGCGCAACCGGCCCTCTTGCCCAGCAAGGTTGAGGCCAACAAAGACTTCCACCGTGTCACCGCCCTGATTGTCAGGGTCCGCTGTTTGCACCGGTGCGACGATCTCGAGGTCAAGACCATCGATGGTGCCTTGGCTCACCGCTTTGAGGCGGAGAAAACCAGCCGCCGCGTGGTCAAACACATATCCGAGCCATGCCGTTCCCTCATAACGATCGCCCAGCGTGTAACCCTCATCGTTTTCACCAGTACGCAGTGTCGCGGTCGTCTGTGCACCCCAGGTGAGAGAGCCGCCGCGGTCGCGGTAGGTGAAGCCGGGCTTGAGATCGAAGGTGCCGGAGCCGAGCTGCATCGGATAAGGCAGCCGCAGATTGGGCGTCATCCCCATCGGTGTGAAGACAGTGTCCGTCTCCGTGATCGATCCCGTTGGAAGGCTAGCACCCAGATTGACGTTGAACTCGCGGGTCTCGCTCTGCCCCCGATCAAGTCCAACGATAGCGGTCACGGTCGTGTCACCGAACCCTTGGCTCTCAGTGGTAAAGTCTCCGAGGCGACTGGTCCCCATACCGCCTTGAAAGGTGACGTGGTCCATCCTGTTGGTGAGATAGCTCCCCATCGCCATCAAGGTGACCCGGTCGGTCACCCCCACCATCGCCCCGACCATGTGCATGTCCATGATCATCTCAAGCGGCACGACCCGCAACGTGGGCGGCTGACCAGGCGTGCCAAAAAATCGGTTCGGCACGGTGGTGGCAATCTCTTGGAGGGAAAGTTGATCGGTTCCATCCCGGCTTCCCTGCATATCCATCCGCATGAACCGGTAGGAGAACATCAGCTCCCCCTTCCCGTGGCGGTGGTCAGCCATGACACCGATCGGCGCATGGTCAGCGGCATGGGGGCCATCATGGGCAAAGGCTGCATCCAGAAGCAGCCCATAGGGCAAGGCTGCGGCCAAAGCCGCGCAAATCGTCTTTTTCATATCGCTATCCTTCGTTGTCTGATCAATCGTGGTGATTAGACAACGAACGGCGGCGCACGGCTCGGCGGCTGGCGCCACTGAGGCGCCGTCCTCGTGAAAGCAGTGATCGAGACGACGACGTCACGGGACGAGGCCTGGAGCAATGGCGCCCAAGGTTTATCAGCAAAGGGATCAGGCGCATCGACCGCTACACAGGCCCCGCAGCAAAGCTCGGTTGATGCGTCCGGCGCATCCCCGGTGTCGAGCGAGATCTCATAGCTGCCATGGGCGCTACAGATGGTGACTGTGGGTATCTCTGACGACAGATCGACGCGCAGCGTTCCGCCCGTGAAGGCGAGACAAACGGAGGCGACAAACGCCAAGAGCTTCCCATGAAGTTCCATCGATGGGCTTTTGGCCGACCAACAACCCGATGAAAAGCGCGCTTTTTGGCCTCAGCTGCTCATCGTAGAGGCATCGAGCTCGCCCTCGATTTCTTTCGGTCGCTTGAATAGCCAAGAGCTGCACTTTCCGTCGATGCGGAGCTGAAGTGCAGCAAGATGCGTCATGGATTTTCTAAGGACTCCATTCGCACGCAGTTAGGTGTGCCCGCTTTTTGGGTGACCCTCAGAAGGTACCGCCCATCACTCCTGCGCGGACAGAAAGGCCCTTGGCGACAGTTCGTGACAATAGCCGGGACATTGCAGCAACAATCGTATGGATTCCATATCGCGACGTCGAAAAGAGAATTGTCGTGATCAAGCAGCATCTGCATGCAACTCTGGTAATCAGCCTTATCCTCGCTGGCTGCTCCAACGGATCGAATTCCGTCGATAGCGCACCATCAGAGACCCTCCCAGTGGCCGTGATCACAGCACCTCTCACCGCCGACGAGGGTGACGTGATTGCGCTTATCGCAAGCCTCGACAGTGATCCAGCAGGATCGAACACAGCGACTTATCAGTGGACGCAAACGTCGGGACCCAATGTGCTGATTGATGGTGCCTCATCGTCCACCGCAAGCGTTCCAATCCCGCTCCTAACCAGCAACGGCACCATCACATTTCAGGTCACCGTGACCGACTCAGCAGGTCTTTCCGATACCGAAACACACAGCGTACAAATTTCTCCTGCCCCCCTTGGAACGCTTGTCGAGATTCAAACCGAACATGATGATGAACGGCGCATTTACACCGTCTACACACCAAGTTCAGTGACTGCCGATGCACCTATCATTTATACATTGCACGGCGCTTCTGGAAATATGCGCGGGTACATTGAAGAAGGACAGACGCCGCGTCGTTGGCTGACGCTCGCCGACGAGAATGGCTTTGTTGTCGTGATCCCTAATGGTTTCAGTGTCTTTGGAGATGATGGTCTGGGTAACCTGCAAGGCTGGAACAGTTTCTCTGCTTTCACCGACGCGGATGATGTCGGCTTTTTGCTTGCGACGATTGATGAGATTGCCGCGACCCGTACCGTCGATACCGATCAAGTGTTCTTTACAGGGCGCTCTAATGGCGGAGACATGGCCATGCGCATGGCCGTCGAGAGACCAAGCAAGGTGAAAGCCATCGCTAGCTATGTCAGCAATTTGAGCAACAATCCGGTGCCAACGCCCTTATCGCTGCCGCTCCCGCCAACCTTTTTGTTCATGGGTACAGAGGATCCCATTAGTAACTTCGACGGTACACCCATCACACAGTCAGCACGCGAAACGGTAGACTACTTCGCCGACAACACCTTTAGCGTTCTTTCTCCGACACCAGCCTTCATGATGCTGACCGACAGTGATCCCAATGATGGGTGTCAGATCTTCGAGCAGACCTATGAAGACCCAGCGGGCGAGCCGACCGTTGTCTACTATGAAGGTGTGGGCAGCGGTCACAACATCCCCGATTCTGACCCCAACGTCGCAGAACCAGAAGTGGTCCGCGGAACCCTCTGCCGAGACGCCGACGGAATTGATCTGGCCTGGGATTTTTTCCAGTCGCTGAAATAGCAAAAACCCTAACGGTTGCGGCGATGGATCAACGTCACCTCTATCTTTGATTGAGGCATGCAGGAACTGCCCGCGGTAACAATGGCTTCCCTTGCGACAACGAACGAGCGTTGCAGCGCACCCGCGTGGCGGCTAGGGCGCGGCGTCACATTTTGAAACACATCTCAAGGAGACCCCCATGGCGCGTAACAAGATCGCCCTTATTGGCTCGGGCATGATCGGCGGCACCCTCGCCCATATCGCTGCACAAAAGGAACTGGGCGATGTTGTCCTGTTCGATATCGCTGAAGGCATCCCTGAGGGCAAAGGCCTGGATATCGCTCAATCCGCGCCGGTCGATGGCTATGACAGCCGCCTTCGCGGGACCCAGGACTACGCCGATATCGCTGGCGCCGATGTCTGCATCGTCACTGCTGGTGTGCCGCGCAAGCCAGGGATGAGCCGCGACGACCTCGTTGAGATCAACCTCAAGGTCATGAAGGCCGTCGGCGAAGGCATCGCCAAGCATGCGCCTGATGCTTTTGTGATCTGCATCACCAACCCGCTCGACGCGATGGTGTGGGCGCTGCAAAAGTTCTCCGGCCTTCCCAAAAACAAAGTCGTCGGCATGGCCGGCATCCTCGATAGCGCGCGCTTCCGTCATTTCCTCGCTGAAGAATTTAACGTCAGTGTCGAGAGCGTCACAGCCTTCGTCCTTGGCGGCCACGGCGACACCATGGTCCCATCGACCCGCTATTCCACCGTCGCCGGTGTAGGCCTGCCGGACATGGTGAAGCTTGGCTGGACCACGCAAGAGAAGATTGACGCGATCGTTGATCGCACGCGGAAAGGCGGCGGCGAGATCGTTGGTCTCCTTAAAACCGGCTCGGCCTATTACGCACCCGCTGCGTCGGCGATCCAAATGGCCGAGAGCTATCTTAGGGACAAAAAAGTTGTTGTTCCTTGTGCTGCCTACCTCAATGGCGAGTTCGGCGTCACAGACCGTTATGTCGGTGTGCCGATCGTGATCGGTGAGAACGGTGCTGAGCGGATCCTCGAAATCGAATTCACACCAGAAGAAAAAGAGATGTTCGACCACTCGGTCGCAGCGGTCGAAGACTTGGTTGAGGCATGCATCCGCCTCGAGCCGAGCCTTGGCTAATGGAAACGATTGCGCCGGGTGCTGAGATTCTCCGGACCGAGAGGCTCATCCTCCGGCGCTTTCGCATGGCCGATGTCGGCGCCTATTTTGAAATGATGAACCAGCCCGCGGTGGAAGCCACGCTTCTCCCCGGGCCGGAGACGATCGCCTTGGCCGGGCGGGAGATGGCCATGATCGAAGGCCATTGGGCGCTCGTTGGTTTCAGCTTTTTCGCGGTTGAAGAACGATCAACGGGCCTTTTGATCGGCCGCGTTGGGCCATGGGCACCTTACGGGCAGCCCGGTGTCGAGGTCGGTTGGACGATCCACCCTCGACGAGGTCGTCGCGGCCACGCCACGGAGGCCGCAAGCGCAGCTGGCCGCTGGATTCTTGAGCAGCGCGCGGATCTTTCTGAGGTCATTCATATCATCGCGCGCAACAATCGCGCCTCCCAGGTCGTGGCGAAAAAGTTGGGCGGCGAGCCCTCAGGTCGCACCTACGCGCACCCCCTCGTTGGGACTTGCGATATCTGGGCGACGCCGCGCGAAGCGTTCTTTCAGTAGGGCGCAAGCCGCAAGGTTGACGCCTCAGTGATTGGTGCCAGTTTACCCAGATGCGTTTGATGTCATGCCTTGTCGGCCTCGCTCTCGTCCTTTCCGCCTGCTCAGGCCCGCAGCTTCTCAACGTTGCAACGCCCTCGCTTCGTGGCGAGTGGGAGCGTGAGAAGGACATCGCTTACGGCGACCTCGAGCGGCAAAAGCTCGACGTCTACATGCCCACCGGCGCGGGGCCGCACCCTGTGCTTGTCTTTGTCCATGGCGGCTCTTGGTATTATGGCAGCAAGGACGATTACCCGTGGCTAGGCCGCAGGTTCGCGTCCGAGGGCTATGTGACAGCCGTGATCAATTACCGGCTCGCACCTGAATTCGGTTATGACGAGTTTGTCGCCGACACCGCCAAGGCGATTGCGTTCGTCCATGACGAAGCCGAAAGCTGGGGAGGCGATCCTGAGAAGCTTTTTATCTCCGGTCACTCGGCTGGCGCCTATAATGTGGTGCAGGTGGCGCTGGCGCCTGAATTCTTGGAAGCGGAAGGCAAAAGCACCGACATCATTGATGCGGTTGCCGCCCTTGCGGGGCCTTACAGCTTCCTGCCGCTCGACAGCGACACGACCCGTGACGCCTTTGGCCGGGCCGATGACCTCGAAGCGACCCAGCCCGTCAATCGCTTGTCACAAAACGCGCCGGACATGATCTTTCTTCACGGTGCGGACGACGATGTCGTGGTGCCGAAAAACTCAACCGAAATGGCCCGCCTTCTCACCGAGCTGGGCGTCCGTTCGGAGAGCGTGGTCTATGATGGCGTGGATCATATTGAGATCATTGTCGCCGTGGGTTTGGTGAGCCGCGGCACCACGGTCGCCGATATGACGGGCTTCTTTGAGAATACCCCCACCGACTGACTTGACGCACAGCTTGGGTCGGGGAAGTTGCATGTTATGAAAAACATCGCCTTCGCCGCCGCTGTCCTATCACTCGCCTCTGCGGCGCTCGCAGAGGGCATCCCGGACGACGTCAAAGACACAGCCGATCAGTTGATGCGCAAGGGCCTTCACGATCGGGTTGGCTATCAAGTCGTCGAGGACCTGACCACCGAGGTTGGCCAACGTCTCGCAGGATCAGAGGCTGAAGCCCGCGCACGTGTTTGGGCCGAGGCCAAGCTAAAAGCGCTCGGTTTCTCCAATGTCCGTACTGAGCTTTTCACGCTTCCCTACTGGGAGCGGACCTACGAATACGCAGCGATTGAAAGCCCCTTCCCCCAGCGGCTCCAGATTACAGCGCTTGGTGGCACGGTGGGCACACCGAGTGGCGGCGTTATAGGTGAGGTGGTACGATTTGAAACGCTGAGTGACCTTCAAGAAGCGCCCGTCGATCTGAACCTCAGTGGCAAGATCGTTTTCGTCGACGAACACATGACCCGAACACAAGACGGATCAGGCTATGGCGTGGCGGTCCAAAAGCGATCGGGCGCCGCCATCGAAGCAGGCAGACGCGGCGCGGAGGCAGCGCTCATCCGATCGGTCGGAACAGATCTGCATCGTTTTCCGCATACCGGCCAAATGAACTATGATCCTGACGTTCCCAAAGTCCCGACCGCTGCGCTCAGTTATCCTGATGCTGAACAGCTGAAGCGCGCCTTGGACCGCGGGGCCGTGACGGTTTCACTCGACCTTGGGGTGAAGACGCAAGAGGAATCCGAATCAGGCAATGTGATCGCGGAGATTCCTGGGCAAACGGATGAAATTGTTCTCATCAGTGGGCACCTTGATAGCTGGGACCTGGGCACAGGGGCGGTCGACGACGGTGCAGGCGTTGCCATTGTCACTGGCGCGGCCAAGCTGATCCTCGACCATATCGAAGAGAGCGGCGAGCAGCCACTGCGGACCATCCGTGTTGTCTATTTCGGTGCGGAGGAGGTCGGCCTGGTGGGGGCAGAGGCCTACGCCCTCGCCCATGAAGACGAGCTTCATCTGCACACAATTGCTGCGGAGAGTGATTTTGGTGCCCGAACGATTTGGCGCCTTGATGCTGGCGTCGGCGATGGGAAGGAAGGGCTGGTCGATGACATGGCGCGCGTTCTGCAACCGATCGGCATCGCCCGGGGCAGCAACCGCTCGCGCGGCGGTCCCGACGTCTCCCGTCTTAGCGCACGCGGTGTGCCGGTGGTGTCACTGACCCAAAACGGCTGGGACTATTTCGATCTTCACCACACGTCCGATGATACGTTCGACAAGATCGATCCTGATGACATGGCGCAGAACGTCGCCGCCTACGCCGCGTTCACCTGGATGGCCGCGAACACGCCGGAGGGTTTCCGGGCTGATCCGCAACCCCTCTTATCTGAATGATCAGGACGTGGGGAGGTCGGGGGCCTCACCTGCGGGCTCCCATAACTCAATCCGCACACCATCTGGATCAGTAAGCCAACCGAACTTCCCATAAGACTCGCTCACCACTTGATCATCGACTTTGCACCCGTCGGCCCGCAGTTTCGTCAGCATGCCATCAAGGTCATCAACAACGAAGTTGAGCATGAACGGTTGGCCGCCTTGGCCAAAATAATTGGTATCGGGATCGAAGAACGAGACCAGCGACATGTTTTGCCGATTGTTGTCTGGGCGACGCCAGCGCATCTCCACGCCCTCGTAACCGTCACCTGGATGAAGCCCCAGATGCTTCGCATACCACTCTTTACGGTCCTTCGGGTCAGCGGACTTAAAAAACACACCGCCTAAGCCGACAATCTTGGCCATTCGCTTCCTCCATTTCTGGGCAAGCAAGCAAAAAGGCCCGCGCGAAACAATCGGCGGGCCTTGATCAATTGCAGTGGCGTTACGCTTCGTTACTCAGCGCTCTTGGCTTTTTTGGCCTTGCCTTTTTTCTTCTCAGCAGCAGCGGCCTGACGCTTGGTGTCGACCTTCTCCGCGATACGCGCCGATTTTCCTTGGCGACCACGCAAGTAGTAGAGTTTGGCGCGGCGCACTTTACCGCGGCGCACGACTTCAATGGCTTCAACGAGAGGCGAGTAAACCGGGAAGACCCGCTCGACACCCTCACCAAAGCTGATCTTGCGCACGGTGAAGCTCTCATTGATGCCGCCGCCAGAGCGTCCGATGCAGACACCTTCAAAGGCCTGCAGACGTGTGCGGTTGCCCTCTTTCACGCGCACCTGCACGCGAAGGGTGTCACCGGCAGCAAATTCTGGAATTTCGGCTTTAAGCTCTTTGGCGTGCTCAGCCTCCAGCTGTTCAATAATATTCATCGTTTGTCCGTCTCGTTATCCGGCGGATTGGACCGCGCCCCAGATGGCCTTTCGGCCTTTGTGAGCATGTCCGGTCGTCGCGCACGCGTCAGCGCCAGGGATTGGTCCCCGCGCCACTGGTCAATTTTCTTGTGGTCCCCCGACAGGAGCACATCCGGGATGGCGCGCCCTTCGAATGACCGAGGTCTTGTATATTGCGGATACTCTAAAAGCCCGTTCTCGTGGCTTTCATCGTCCCGCGATGAAGGCGCGCCGAGTACACCGGGAAGAAGCCTGACGCAAGCTTCGATCATGGCCATCGCCGCGACCTCACCGCCCGCCAGCACAAAATCACCGATCGACACCTCATCAAGACCTCTGGCGTCGATCACGCGCTGATCAACACCCTCAAAACGCCCGCACACAAAAAGAGCGCCAGGCCCATCAGCCAGCCTATGCGCCATGGATTGATCAAAGGGTCGGCCTCGCGGTGAGAGCAAAAGGCGCGGGCCGGGTATCGCGGTCATATGGTCAATCGTCTTAGCGAGGATATCGGCCCGCATCACCATGCCCGGGCCACCGCCCGCCGGGGTGTCATCCACCGTGTGGTGCTTGTCCTCGGCATGTGCCCGCGGATTTTCGATGGAGAGTGCCCAAAGACCATCTTTTTGCGCCCGGCCGATCACCCCTGCGCCGAGCGGCCCTGGAAACATATCCGGGTAGAGAGAGACAACGCCGACGGAAAAACTCATCGCTGTCCTGCCGCCGCGAGGCGCAACAGTGCCCGCTCCGCGATCGATTGATCCGGAGCGCCGGTTCTTTTGCAGGCGGCTTCAGCGCGATAAATCTCTGCTGCCGCCCGCTCAAGATGCGGTAGGGGCCAAGCTTTCAGCTGGCGGAGGGTTTCGTCCTGCTCTTTGAAAAAGACGGGCGGCTTCATCCGCTTCATCGCCGCCCCGGCCCCTTCGCCTTGCGCGATGGCCATGGCTGCAGGAAGCAGCCGCTGGATCCGATTTTGTGTCATCCGGAGGAGGGAGATAACCGAAACACCCGCAGCCTCCGCCGCCGCGAGCGCCTCGGACAAAGACTTCGGTCGGCCGCCCAGCGTCAGCGACGCGATCGCGAAACTGTCTTCCTGCGGTGCACCGGCCAAACAATTGGCGACATCCTCCACCGTCACCTGATAAGGCTCATGGCTTCTGATCTTGGCGGGGCCACAATAAAGGATCAGTTTTTCAAGCTCCTGCCGCAACACGCCACGATCATCGGCCAAGACAGCGACCAGCATGGTCATCGCCTCATCGCTGATGGTGATCGCTTCATCCGCAAGCTGTTGCCGGACAGCGCCCATCAGATCGCGCTGGCCCTCCGGGTAGCAACCAATGGCCACGGCCTTGGCTGAACCCTCACAGGCCTTGCGAAGGGCGGATGATTTCTTGAGATCGCCCGCCTCGACAATCACCAGGCCAGCTGACGACAACGTCCCCGCCTCAGCGGCCTTGAGAAGAGAGCTGACCGCACCCGCAACACCCGTACCGGCAGCACGAACACGGATCACGCGGCGTCCACCCAAAAAGCTCTGCGCTGCAGCTTCATCCGTCAGCCGCGCAGCGTCGCCCGCTTCTTGCTCGGTCAGGCTGATCGAACGCCAAGGGTCGGCGAGATCTTCTGCGACCTGCTTGGCCGCGCGGGTGGCGCGCTCATGCACCAAACCCTGTTCCGGTCCATAGATGAGGGCGACAACGGTCTCGTCCCCCGGTGCGCGCAAGAACGCTTCGATGTCCTTCGCCTTGAGAGCCGTCATCGCTGAAAGCCCTCAAAATCCTCCTCCTCAAGACGGAACAAGGGATCATCGCTTGGGTTGTTGCGGAGAAGGCCTGGCCCACTGTTTTCCGGCGCACGGTCCCTTAAGAAGAGTGCCATATCGACCTCAATCTTTCGCGCCAAATCGAGAGCCGCCCGACGAACCGCGTCCTCTCGGCCCACAAGAGATGCATACTGACTGTCCACCACGCCGTAAGACACGATACTGACAATCGTTTGTGTGCGCACCTCATCTGTCTCAAGGTTGCGATAGGCCACCCGTGCGGTCAGCGTGTAGTCAAAGCGGCGAGTGTCCGATTCAATGCGAACAGCAACGGCGCGCCGCCGGTCCCGAAGTGCGATCGATACCGCATGGGTCTCATCACCATTTGCGGTCGGGACGCGCGTGCGCATCGCGTCCTGAACCTCAAGGCTCGCATCTTTTGGCCCTGTGATGTTATCGATATAAAGTGTACCGAGCTGTTCCGATGTCGACTGGTCACCCTCAAGCTCGGCATAGAGCGGCCGAAACCCACACGCGCCTAGGGTGAAGGTCAGGGCGAGAAGAATGACAAGGCGCATCAGCCCGCCACCACATTGACGATCCGGCCCGGAACAACAATCACCTTACGGATCGTCTTGCCTTCCATAAAGCGCGCCACATCATTTTGCGCCAGCGCAGCCTCTTTGACGACGTCTTCGGCGGCATCGGCCGCCACTTTGATTTCGCCGCGGCGCTTGCCGTTAACCTGAACCGGCAGGGTGATGGCGTCTTGCGTGAGTAGCGATTCATCGGCGTCCGGCCACGTAGCATCTGTACAGAGACCTTCGCCGCCTAAAAGCTCCCAGCACTCTTCGGCGAGATGCGGCATAAAAGGCGCGGTGAGTTGCGTCAGAGCGCCCAGCGCCTCGGCCGCCACGGGGGCTGCCGCGCCGTCTGTCGATAGGTTCTTGCACGCACCAAGAAATTCATAAAGCCGCGCGATCGCCTTATTGAACCGGAAATGCTCGATGTCGCCGGTCACCCCGGCGATGGTTTTGTGCGTGGACCGACGGAGTGCTATGAGATCCTCAGAGAGATCCGCATCGATGGTACGGCCCGTTTTTAGGATACCCTCTCCCTTGGCCACCGCCTCATAAACCCGGTTGGCAAACCGCCAGGCGCCCTCGACGCCAGCGTCGGTCCATTCGACATCGCGTTCCGGCGGCGAGTCGGAGAGCATAAAGAACCGCGCCGCATCCGCTCCGTAGGCGTCAGCAATCGCCTCGGGCGCCACCACGTTCTTTTTGGACTTGGACATTTTTTCGATGGGATTAGCCAAAATCGGAAACTCGTCGGGAACAAGCTCGTCATATGCCTTCTCATCAGGCGTAGATTCTCGATAAAGCGCCTTGCCGGTTGCACTGACCTGTGCGTCATATGCAGAGAAGAACTTCTCCCCAGCGTCCCTCGCTTCCCTGGTCAAACGGTAAACGAGGTCACTTTCAATGGGCATCTCTGTCTCATCCCAAAGTCTGCCGGTATCTACATGTCTAGCATCTTCTGGGAAAACCCATCCGTCATGGGAATCTTTGTACGTAGCATGCGTCACCATCCCTTGGGTAAAGAGATTGGTGAAGGGTTCCGTCACATCCGTGTACCCGCAGTCTTTCAAATTCCGTGTGAAATAGCGGGCGTAGAGAAGGTGAAGGATCGCGTGCTCAATGCCGCCGATATACTGCTGGACGGGCATCCATCGATCGGTCTCGGCCTTTTCTACAGGCGCGTTCTCAGGCTGGGACGCGAAACGGGCGAAGTACCAAGACGAATCAACGAACGTATCCATGGTATCGGTTTCGCGCCGTGCAAGCTCACCGCACGCAGGACACGGAACTTCACGCCATGCGCGTGTGCTTTCGCGATCAAGCGGATTGCCGGGCGTTTTGAACTCTGACGCTTCAATCGGCGGCAGGCTGACGGGCAGCTGGTCATCCGGCACCGGCACCACGCCGCAAGTGTCACAATGGATGACCGGGATGGGGCACCCCCAATAGCGCTGACGCGACAAGCCCCAGTCACGCAGGCGGTAATTCGTTGTGCCCTCCCCCCAGCCCATGTCTTCGATTTTCTTGATCGCTGCAGGAAGCGCATCCTCCGCAGGCAAACCATCAAGAAAACCTGACATCATCATTGTGCCCGGGCCGACATAGGCCTCATCTCCTACATCGAAGGACGAAGGATCAGCATCCGGAGGACACACGACGGGGATCACGTTTAGGCCGTATTTCCGAGCAAAATCCAGATCGCGCTGATCATGGGCCGGACAGGCGAAAATCGCGCCCGTGCCATACTGCATCAAGATGAAGTTCGCGATATAAACCGGCAATTCTTCATCGGTGAACGGATGACGCCCCGTCACGGGAAGGCGGAAACCTTTTTTCTCCGCCTTTTCGATATCCGCCTCAGACGTTCCCTGGGCCTGGCACTCAGCAATGAACGCCGCGCATGCAGGATCTTGGCCAGCATAATGCTTCGCCAGCGGATGGTCCGGCGCGACCCCTAAGAAACTCGCGCCATAAAGCGTATCAGGCCGCGTTGTGTAGATTGGCAATTTATCTTGAGGCAGATCATTGCCCGAGAGCGGGAAGGACATCATCAGCCCCTCGGACCGACCAATCCAGTTGCGCTGCATCTCTTTGACATGCGCTGGCCACCCCTCAAGCCGGCCATCATCGAGGGCCTCTAAAAGATCCTCGGCCCGGTCGGTGATCTTGAAAAACCAAGTCGACATCGATTTGCGCTCAACCGGCGCACCGGAGCGCCAGCCCTTGCCGTCGACGACCTGCTCATTGGCAAGCACCGTCATCTCGACCGGGTCCCAGTTCACCAGGCTCTCGCGCCGCTCAACGAAGTCCTTCTTCAAAAACTCCAAAAAGAGCCTTTGTTGGTGGACGTAGTATTCTGGATCGCAAGTCGCGAACTCCCGCGACCAATCAATCGCGAGACCCATGCGTTTGAGCTGATCGCGCATCACCTCGATATTGCCGTAGGTCCACTCCTTGGGGTGCCCGCCCGTCTGCATGGCGGCATTCTCCGCAGGCAGACCAAAAGCGTCCCAACCCATCGGGTGCAGCACGTCGAAGCCGCGGGCTCGTTTGAAGCGCGCGATGACATCACCCATCGCATAGTTCCGGACGTGGCCGATATGGATCTTGCCCGACGGATAGGGAAACATTTCGAGCACGTAGTATTTCGGCCGATCACTATGGCGTTCGGCCGCGAAACAATCCTTCTCCTCCCAGGCCTTTTGCCATTTGGGTTCGGCTGCTGCGGGATTGTACCTGGCCATGCGGTCTGCCTTCACTCGGACATGAAAAGGGGCTGCGGGGATCGTACCGCAGCGTAGAATTGTTCGTTCAGTATGAAAAAGCCTGCGCTCGGTCTAGCCAAGCGAGTTGAGGCGAATTTCCCGGGCGCGGGTGAGGATAGCGTTTTCGACTTCGCGCTCGGTGTTGGGGTTGATCGGTGTATCGACCCAAGAGCCGGTCGGGGTCTGCACTTGTTTGAACACCCGCACCCGCAAGGCATCCGCCCGGAGGGTGTTGCCGAGGATCAGCACATTGGTGCGGAAACGCTCGTTCGGAACCTCTGAACTGGCAAACCAATCGGTGAGAATCACGCCGGCCTGGGGATCAACCGCATCGAGCGGCATAAAATCCATCGTCTCGAGGGACGCGGTCCAGAGATATCTGTTGACCTGGCCATATTGCAGCTCGGGCGCCGTAGCGGTGGTGGCCGAGCCACTATTGGCGCACGCAGCCAGGGCCGCCGCCAATGCGGCGACGCCAAAGACTTTGATCAAACGGCGGTTTTCCGGATGGAACATCATAACCTTTCAAACTTCGCACGCAGTTATCACCACGGCTCCTGCAGTCAAACCCCCTCGCTCCATATGGTTGCACGGAAGACGCACCGCAGAGGAAAACCAATTTGGTGATAAGTTGTTCACTCACATCTCGTCCCATCCTCCCTTAGATAGGGTGAAGAGGTACGAGAATGTTTCGAGGGACGTTGTTGCTGAGGCTCTGGGTAGCCGCTGCGATGCTGATCGCGGCACCCTTGGCCTATGCGCAAGACGGACCGATCGTCGTCGACGGCGATGCTGTTTTAACAACCGGCCTCAGCGATGGCGACGTTTCAGAAACAGATTTTGACGCCCGCCTTGGTTTGACTGCGACAAGCCACGCCTTGCGAGGATTGGAGCTCGGTGCAGGCGGCGGCCTGCGGGTCGATGGGAACCGTGCTGACAACCGCGCAGCCGGTGGGCGCTATTCCTCCTTCACCATTGGCGGGCAAAGGGGTGTGGGGCCGGACAGCACCGATGTCTTTGTTGATCGCGCCTATGTTTTTGCCAAGGGCGGCTTTGGCAGCGTCTCGCTTGGATCCGATGTTGGCGTGGCGGAGAAACTCGCGGTCACCTCACCAACGATTTTTCGGGCGTTGGGGGTCAATGACTGGCGGGCCGATCCCTCGGGCTTCAACGATGTGCACACGGTCAACGACTTCTCCGGCAATTCGGCGAAGATCACCTACATGCCTCCGGCCGGGCTCTTTGGCGGGGCGATCGGGAACTTCCAGATGGGGGTGTCTTATGCGCCGGAGCTTGAAAGCTGCGGGCTCGATGATTGCTCCCCTCTTGGGAACATTGTCCAAGGGCAAACCAACGAGCTGATCGTGGGGCAAAACGGTCAAGTGCTGGTGCGCGACCAACGCTGGCGCGATGTCTCCGAAGCTGCGCTCTACTACCAGAACGGTTTCTCCATGGGCGGCGATCGCCTGCTCCTTGGGATCGGTGCATCGTTTGTGCGCGCTGACCAGGACGAGACGGGATCCCTTAATGATGATTTCGTTGAAGATTATGAGGCGCTCGCCCTTGGGCTGAACCTGGCTTACGGCGATCTCACCATTGGCGGTTCGGTCAAGACCACCAATGCAGGCCTTGATGAAAGTTCGCTCGGTGAAAGCGATTACCTCGCCTTTGACGCAGGCGTCACGTATCAAGCCGGCGATTGGCGTATGATGCTGGGTTATGGCGAAGCCGATGCCGAGCGCGATGCTTCGCTGCTTGTGGGGCCGACCAATGGCGTCGCCGTTCCTTATGCCCTCGACCGGCGCACCCAAACGGCACAAGCAGGCGTGGCCTATGTACTTGGCCAAGGCATCACCCTCGGCGCCGCGGCACAGTTCGTTGAGAGCGATAAGCCAGCCGCGCTGGGCGGGGATGAAGACACCGCCTCCTTAATGATCGAGTCCTCGATCCGCTTCTAAGGCTTCCTTAGAAACGCACCAATCGCACCAAATCCTTGGAACATGCTGCCATGGAGCGTGCGTGCCGTCCGCTCGTCGATACCGCCCAGCGCCAAACAAGGGCGCGGCAACGAAGCGGCCAACCGCATCGCGCGGCCCAACCCCAAAAATGGCTCCCCGGGATGGCTGGCCGTTGAAAGGACGGGCGAGACGAACAACGCGTCACTTCCGTGGTGAACGGCCCGCATACCTTCAGCCAGGCTATGGGCCGGTGCGGTCTGAAAGCAGCCCCGATGACGAGAGGCGTGCGTTCCATCAGCACCCGGCAATCTTGCCCGTGCCATCAAAAAGAAATGCCCCCTCCTCTGCACTTCGTCGCGCACTGCGTCCGCAAGGGCGAACCGATCTTTCTCGGGCAAAGCATCGTGACGAAAGATCACGGCCACCGGCGGCAGGCCCCTCGGTAAATCTGTGACCAATCGCTCGATGTGCGGCGTCCTTTTGGGGTCAGTGAACAAGGCAAGGGCAAAGGGAAGCGTCGACGGTCGCGGGGAGGCTTGACGCAGCGACCACGCAGCGCGGGAGAGAGCGATGACACGGGAACGAAACTCTGCCACCTCCCGGCCATGAACCCGACGGACCTGATCAGCAACCTTCAGGAGGTTGAAAGCAAGATCGCCGCGGCGGCCAATGAAGCTGGCCGCGACCCGAATGAGATCCACCTCACGGCCGTCTCCAAGACATTTGATGCCGACCGGATCAGGCCCCTACTTGAGCACGGGCACCGCATCTTCGGCGAAAACCGCGTGCAAGAAAGCCAAGCCAAATGGCCAGGTCTTCGCGACGCGTTCCCCGATCTTGAACTCCGCCTCATCGGCCCGTTGCAGTCGAATAAAGCAAAAGAGGCCGTCGCACTGTTCGACGTGATCGAAACCGTCGACCGGCCCAAGATTGCGGCGGCGCTGGCGAAGGAGATGACCAATCAGGCGCGCCATCTTCCGGTTTATGTTCAGATCAACACCGGCGAGGAACCGCAAAAGGCTGGCGTTCTTCCCAGCGAGGCCGACGCGTTTCTCGACGACTGCCGCGCCGTCCATGGGCTGAATGTTGTGGGTCTCATGGCCATCCCGCCGATCGGCGAGCCGCCGGCGCCGCATTTTGCGCTGTTGGCCAAGCTGGCCGCAAGCCATGGTCTTTCCCGCCTCAGCATGGGAATGTCATCGGATTACGAGGCCGCCGTGTCGTTAGGCGCCACCGACGTCCGGGTCGGGAGTGGTCTCTTTGGCGCACGGGGTTAACACGATCGGCACTCCACGCGGGCGCGCGAGCGTTGACACGCTCTTCGCTATCGTTGGATTGGGCATTGCACATCACCAGCAAACCTTGACAGATATCAAAGAGATCGAATTTGCTGGTCGTATGGTTTTGGATTGGTTTGGAAACTTCGATGCTCGCCGAAGCGACGGCGTCGATAGACCGGACGATGAAAAAGCCGATCAGTTTCGTCTGAACGCGGATCGATTGTAGTAAGAGTGAGAAAACGGGCACGCACCGAGAATGACAAGAAAAGCCAAGGTCCTGTTGATTGACGACGATGAGTTGCTCGTTGGCGCGCTCGCTGAACAATTCGGCGACCACAGCGAGTTTCAGCTTTCCACGGCGCGTACGGGTTCGGAGGCGCTCGAACTGCTAGTCACGCAAGCCCATATCGACATTGTGCTCCTTGATATCGGCCTGCCTGATATGGATGGCCGCGATGCCTGCCGGAAGCTTCGAGAGAATGGTTTTAAGTCACCGATCCTTATGCTGACGGGTTCGGATGGTGATGATGATGTGATCAATGGGCTTGATGCTGGTGCCAATGACTACATCACGAAACCCTTTAAGTTTGCCGTGCTGCTGGCGCGGATGCGGGCCCATTTGCGCAGCCATGAACAGTCAGAAGATGCAATCTTCAAGATCGGCCCTTATGATTTCAAGCCGGCGGTCAAAATGCTGATCACCGGCGACGATCGAAAGATCAAACTGACCGAAAAAGAAGCGTCGATCCTCAAATATCTTTACCGCGCTGGTGGACAGCCGGTCAGCCGGGATGTGCTGTTGGACGAGGTCTGGGGCTACAATTCCGGGGTCACGACGCACACGCTCGAAACCCACGTCTACCGCTTGCGCCAAAAGATTGAGCCCAACCCCGGCCAGGCTGAGCTCTTGGTCACCGAAAGCGGCGGCTACCGCCTCGCGCTCGAAGATCAGTTCCCAAACTAGGTTCAGGACTCCCCACCAAGAGGCAACGGCGAGGCCCTACCGCCCTATAGCGGCAGCTTAGGTCAGTGGCTTAAGTCGCCCTATAACGGTCGCTCGGGATTTGGCGGGCGTGCGCCAGAAACAGAACTAGCTGTGCTCAAACCTTACATCTGGTTTCACAATCGGTTTGCTGTTCAGAGCAGCCAACAATTTTTTCTAGTCCGGGTTTTGCGGTTCATCGTTTCGCGCCGCGTGCCGACAGACTTCGTCAATATCGCAGAGATGTCTTGCGGCGTTCTCCGCCTTTTTAGGCTTACACCGCCCAGCAAGCGGGCCGGTTATGTTATGCGGCGTGCTCACCGCATTCATTGCCTTCGTAACCCTTCGCCTGCGCCGACTCTTCTCGCTGGTCAGATTGGTGGATCGGCGACGGGGCAGTGCGGCGCAGGACCGCAGGTCCAAAATTGCGGCAGATGTCCTTGCTGAGCGCACCGATTGATAAATACCGTGCAGGAGGCCCCGGAGAGCCTCCGACATGGAACAACTCGCTGCGTTGAGAGCGGCTTACCTCGTTGCATCGCTTGGAAGTGTGTCTGCGGCGGCAGAAACCCTAGGCGTTCATCGGTCAACGGTGATGCGAAAGATCGATGAGCTCGAGAACACGCTTGGGCAAAAACTGTTTCAACGTCACCCTAAAGGCTATACACCAACAGAGGTCGGACGAGCACTGCTGCAATCAGCTGAAGAGCTCGACCACAAATACAACGAGGTCATAGCACAACTGAAAACGCATGGCACGGAACTGTCAGGCGAAATTAGCGTGTCCTTGCCGGGACCAATCGCGCCAATTGCTATTCGAGCATCGGATGAATTTCGGGAGAAACATCCCGGCTGTCAGATTAAACTAAAAATCACGGAAGAGCTTCCGGGCCTTGAGTTTGGTGAGGTCGACATCGCCATTTGGCCACAGCACAGGCCTCAGATAGATAGCTACGTGGTTCTTCCGCTGTTCGAAGCGATCTCGGGGCTCTATGCGAGTGAGCGGTATATTCGTCAGTATGGATTGCCTGAGAGGCTCGACGACCTCAGTGACCACAGGGTGGTGACCGCTTCGAGGTCGGTTCAGTCAGCGCCGAGCGATTGGCTGCGTCATTTACTGAGTGAAGCCGATGTGCCTGAAAGCAACATCGTGCTTGTCAGCAACTGCCGGGCCACACTCTTTCGAGCAACGATTGATGGTGTGGGTATTGGCATCTTACCCGCCTTCATCGCCGAACCCGATCCGAACATGGTGAGAGTTCTTCCCGATCTTCCGCGTCCCACCGGTCCAACATTTTACACCGTGACCCATGTCGATGTCCACCGTACAAAGAAGATCCAAGAGTTCCTAGCATGTCTTAAGGCCACTGTGGAGGGCATGATGAATGGCGTTGAGGGTGCTGAACGGATGGTTCTTCACTGACGGAGGAGTAGACACTCAGCCGCTCAGAAGTCAAAGCGTCCAACAAATTCGATCCGTGTGCCCTCTCCTTCAGAGCCGTCCACCGTTTCGATGGTGTTGTAATTACCCTCGAGGCCAAAAGTAACGCCTTCAAGGGGCGAGAAAAAGAGGTTCGCGCTAAACCGCTCACCTCCGGAATAAAGCAACGGGTCCGCCGTGTTCGGAGAGTCGAGCTCGAAGAGACTGGCGGTGAAGGTGGAACGCCACCGTTCGGTCCAGAAGTGCTGATAAGCGCCGAAGGCACCAATGATACCGGTCGCCTCAACATCGCCATTGTCCAGAACAACGCCGTCCAATTCGCCCACGAATGAAGAGAAGTGGTGAACGAAGCCCTCTCCCGCTTGGGCACCAAAGGAAAAGTTGTTGCGGTCTGATCCGGGGAGAGGACTGTTGAACCGGCCCGAGAGATGCGCGCCGCCAGTGATGACACTGTCTTCGTCCGACTTCAGTTCAACACTCATCCCTGCGATGCGGATGTAACCCCAGTCCCGTTGAAGCTTGGCAAATGCCACGACGCTGGGCACTGATTCAGATGCGATCAGGTCGGTGTTGCCGCCCAGATCAGCCGCGGGGTTTTCGATCCCAATGCCCCAGTTTGAGCCGTCGTATCTCCCGCGAACATAGTGGATACCAGGGTTGCGGAGCACAGGCTGAGCCATCGGTCCTCCGGGGTCGGCGGTTTCCGGGATGTTGAAGACATCGACAAAACCGGACCAGAATTGTCCAAACTTCCAAGGCCCAAGTTCAGCAGCCGCATGCCGCAGACGGAGGTCATAGTCATTGGTGAATTCATCGCCGTCACCGAAGAAATCAAACTCAATGAAGGTCCGCAGCTGACCATACTGCGTCGGGGCTCGGAAATCGAAGTTGATCCGACTGTGGCGCGCGTGAATGCTAAACTGCTCGTCGCCGTCATCCACGGTCCCATCGATGGGGATTGTTGGCTGTGTACCGATTTGTTGAAAGCCTTGATTGTCGGTATCGTAGTTGGCGTTGATCTGGACCGCACCGCCAAGACGGAAAGCACCGTTTGTACCGGGAACGCGAACGGACCGATCAAACTCCCCTGCCGTCACAATCGCATCATCAGGGAACCGCCCTATAGGTTGGCGTGCGGATAAAACACCGGTGCCAGACGTTTGCCCCGATGCTGCCTCAAGACCATCTCTGGACGGAGCACGGGTTTCTGGGATACTGACAACTGTGTCGTCATGTTGTGAAGCCCCGCGACCGTCAACGACCACGCTCACGCCCTGGGATCCGGCAAGCGCCTCAACCAACGCTCTGAGTTCCTCGACTTCGGCACGGAGTTCCTCAACGCTCCCGTCGTCCGATGCTTGAGCAAATGCTGGCGAGAGAATGACAAGAAACGATGCCGCCAGCGCGTATCCTGATGTCTCTAGCTGTTTGATTGACAGAGTTCTTTGCATGGTGTGCACCAATCATTGGGCTATGCGTTCAGAATCTACGCCGCTCGTCGACGTTTGCTCGCCCACGCATCGTGAGACGTTGTCCAGCGACCTATTGAGTGATGGGAGGCGGACGTCTTTTCAGCCGCCTCCGTTTCGTTTGCGCAGACCGCTATCTACAGATCTCTAGGATCCAATGGATCTGTTCCTGCACGGATTTCCTTGCGGTCATCAACACCGTCACCATCTGAGTCCGCTTTATAGGGAAACGTTCCTTGTTCGACCTCTTTACGATTGGAGAGGCCATCGCCGTCGATATCACGATCGCGGCGGTCCTCGGTTCCATCACCGTCAGTGTCCGCCCAGCGCGAAGGATCCCTAGGAAACCCGTCAAACGCGTCTTCTACTCCATCACCGTCCCTATCGACCGCCAGCGGAACGTCCTTACCGATGAATTCCGTCGCAGCGTCGGGGACTTTGCCGGTCGATATGTCCGCAACCATCCGGTCGAAAAGCTGGCTCATATGGTAAGGGCGCTGTTCGATCGGCAATCCAGTGTGAACGCCTGGCGACCAGCCCATCGGCCCCAGATTCGTCATGGCCCAGGACATGCTCAGTTGATCGGTCACCGTCGCCATGGACTGCATCGAGATCGACAACCAAGCGAGGTGAACGGGTATGGCGAGCGTTTCCTGGACGCCTCGGTCGGAGAAATGACGGCGTAGCTCCTCGGTATGGGCGGCCGTGATGCGGGAGGGCAATCGTCCTGAATCCCGCGCGACTCTCAAGGCCGCCTTTTGAGCTGGCGCGAGAAATCTTGAGCGCTCAAAATCGATCAGAGAGCGGATGTATTCCAACAACTCAGGCTTATCTTCTGGCGGGATCTCATCTTGGAAGTAATCATCTTCTGCATAGTCCCAAATCCCGAAAGAACCGTGAGCCTGACAGTGGACACAGCCGCTGGCGAGCTGGAACACAAAGAACATCGACCAGATCTCCTTGAAGCTCTTGGTCCGTTCCATCTGCAAGATGTATTCATCCATCGTCAGGGTTCCGATGGTCACAGCTCTGTTCCATTGCGTATCGAACTGCTGACGGTCACTATATGGCACCTTCGACGCGATCACTTGTGGCCCATCGAAGTAGTCATAGTCATAGGCCGACACGTCAAAGGGTGGCGTGCTTCTTGGCGGCACATTCGCGTCACGGATGCCCTCAGCTGCCCATTTCAGCCTATCGAACGGAAACGCATCAAACGGTTGTTCAATCCCATCGAAATCACCATCGAACGTGACTCTAGGGATGTTGTAACCCGTGATATAATTCACCCAATCGGTGGTAAAGACTGGGTCCACGGCACCCAGATCATCCGGAGACCAATTGGCTTTGATCTCCTCCTGCGCCATGGCGAGCGCCGCTCCCACGAAGGGACGAGCGCGCTGTTCCTCCGGCGAAGTCGCAGCATTGGGCCCAATGCTCCAACCGACCGCTGATAGGTTGGCTGTCGCCCAATCCACGGTTTCCTGATCGGTTACGATGGGAACCACTGCGTCATGGGTGGCTGTTGCCGCATTGACCGAACCGAGCTGCATAAGCTCAGAGATTTGACGGTCCGTGTAGTGTGTTCTCAGAAGCGCGTGCATATCGCCAGACGCAGTCGAAGGATAACTGCTGACAAGGTCGATATAGGTGTACGCAGCCTTGAGACGCTCATCCTCCAACGTCTTGACGAAGTCAGGAGCGAAGATCGCCTGGATGTCATCAAGCGGCACATCCATCAACGACAGCTGGTAGGCACTACGCGCTGTGTGGTGACCGCTCCCTGCCCCGATCATTTGACGAAGCGTGAGACGCCATTTCGTCTCGGCATCAAACAGCGCCTTGTCGTGGATCATGGCATCAGCGATCAATAGACCCTCGTAAAAGTCATAGAGATTACTGATATCGATCTTGTGCCGATCATAGAACTGCATCTCGACATCGGCAGCAGGAGGCAGCGGAGTGCCCGCTTTGGCGATCGGCGCCAAGAGGGTCAACGAAGCGAGAACGGTGCCCGCTGAAAGTGCTTTCAGGCTCATTGGATTACTGCCCCTCATAGACTTTGACGAACATACCGTTCGGGTTCGGCTGGTGACTGGGCACTGGTTGAATGACATCCCAGTGCTCTGTAATCAGACCTTCCTCATTGAAGAAATACATGTCGACCGCAGCACTCCCCTTGTCGTCAGGAGCCGTGTCATCCATTTGGCGAAAATTCACGTGTGCCATCGCCCAATCGCCCACGACGATGATCTTGTGAACATCGATAAAGGTGGGGTTCTCCGCAGCTGATCCTGCAAACAACATGGTCAAAGGCTCGCGACCGTTCGGAAGCATAGAGCTGTGCTGAATATAACTGTCCGAGACGTATTCGCTCACAGCCTCAAGGGTCGGCTTATCCGCCAACAGAACATAGAGGTCGAGAAGCCGCTCCGCACGCGCACGATCCTCTGGAGTGTTGGCTATAATATGGGTCTCATAGTCTTTGGGAATGACATTTTCGTAGATGGGACCTTGCTCCCACGCCCGGGTAGGCGGCGCGAATGGGTCAGCGTTGCTCTCGGTTTGGCTCAAAGCTGGGAGATTGATGGCCAGACCGAACGCTAAAACTGCAATAATCGACGTCTTGGTTGCAAACACTGGAATAAACCCTCCCCGGAACTCGAACGAGTTCAAGATTATGACTTCACAACTCTGACGATGACTTCATTGCCCTCGCCTATACCAAAGTATCGGAGAAACCACTTTTTCATAAGTCTTGAAAAACACTGGGGGTGTGTATCTGCGCACAGGTCGGTTCGCGCCTAAAACGGACGATCGCGTCCATCACCGAAGCGCCATCCCTGGATGACCCGCAGGTCCGGATGTTGCCAAAAAATCGAACGAAGCAACCCAACCCTATACGGATTAATGATTAGGCCGAGGGTGAGCTCAAGAGTCTCGTTTTCTTCGAGCTCAAGGACAGAGAGCCCGCCTGTTCCGGTTATTTCACCCAATGAGGATTGGCTAATGGTTGGGTTCTGCACAGACTTCTGGCGCCACATTAGTTAGGCTAGCAACTTATCGGAACCAAGTGCGCTGGAGCCACAGAGGGGCCCAGGGAGCGCAAAAGGATACAAGTCCGCCTCCCTCACTTAACGCCATCAGACTCAAAGAACGCCTCCTGGGGCAATCTGAGAGAAATATCGGCGCCTATGGAGCAGTCGAGAAGAGGACCGATACTATCTAATCAACATATTGATTTAATAATGTTATCAGCACTATGATTATTGTCGAGGCCCCCAAGAAATCCCCAAATTTGAGTGGTTGAAGGGGTTCGAGTACTACGTACCCTGAGACCTATCTAGTCTCCGGACCCATAAAATCCCGAACGACTGAGATTGGTCCTGTCCGCCGTGATTATGCGCCGAGACGTGCAGCTTGAAACGCCCCAAATCGGTCGTTCAGCATAGGCTGGGGACCTTGTGTTTCTGAAGAAGCTTTCCCGTTGATCCACTTACTGTCAGAATCGGCGTGATTTTGTTGAAAAAGCAGGGCTTCTCATGTGGTTTCGCCGATGAGTTCCTTGAGGTTTTTAAGGGCGGCGTCACGCGATACTTGAATTCTGCTCTGAAGCCCACGGATCTTTGCCTTTGCTTCATCATCTGCAGGCTTACCGAAACCCGTAAGGCGGCTGTCTCTAGCCCACCTGCGAAGGCCCTTTTCCTTCGACCAGCGTTCTTGGGTGATCATGTCGGTCAAGTATCGCTTTGGCAGCGTGATTAGGTCCTCCTCATAAGGAATGGGTGATGTGAGTGCGTTCTTCTCGTCTTCAGTTTCATAGTTGGCTTCGACGTGAGCAATCGCCGCGGCGCTGAACGAAACCAGTCCGTCTCTGATAACTTTTGGCGTGATGCGTCGCCCATCAAACACGGGCTTTGGCGGTTTGAAATTGAAGGCTCTCGCCGTGCAGTCGACGAATAAGGTATCTGCTGGAAGCTCTCTCTTTTCACTGCCGAATAGCATCGATCCGCTTGAGATCGATGTGACACGCAATCCTCTAACAACATTCTCTACCTGCCTTAGGACGGAGAGTTCACCTCTCGAAATCGTAGCCCCGTGGAACATTTCAGGGAACACGGACTGATCGATGCGAAAAAATTCATCACGCCTTTCCATTTGCAGATAAAGATCGCGAACACTCCCAGCCGCAGCACTGGCTTCAACACGGTTGGTCTGGCTCTCCATCATCCGCAATAGCCCAGCATCACCCGGCTGCGCTGTTTCTCGATTGATCAGCCAAGATTCACGAGGCCTGACCCAGCATATCTGATCCGCAGGCAAACCTTGTCCGATAAGCCAGATGACCACGTCCATCGAGGTCTTTCCACCACCCAACACTGTCACATGACGATGCCCGGATATGTCATCCGGAAGCCGTTTTGGTGTCGTCAAGGGCGTACCGGGATCAACCGCGAACGCTAAGCGGTGGCTTTCGGGAGTCTCAACTCCGTACCAAGTGGTGTCCACAATCGCTCGCGTGATGTGGACGTTGATCGGCCTGCTGGTGACCAAAGACCGAACGGAATGCTCCTGGTTCCAATCACCATCATATTCATGAAGCCCAAGAAACTGGACCCGACCTGATGATAGCAGGCGCTCGCGGAATGCCTGTTCGAAATGCCCCAACACTTCCAACCCAGTCGCTTGCTCGTAGAGCCCTGCGTTCAAACCGGTCTCTTCTATTCGCCCGCTCCCCAAAGGTTGGGAGGCAACCCCATAATAGACCGAAGGCTGGTGCAAGCGAACAAAGGAGTAAGCTTCATTCCAGTGCCCACCAACCTGGTCTCGCCGGTCAACCAACAAAATACGTGCATCCGTTTGGGCCAACAGCTCATCCGCAATAATGAGCCCCTGAGCACCAGCGCCAACGATCAAGTAATCTGTATACACAGTATCAATCCTCTTATCGACCGGTCGGATGTCATATGACGGCTTTAAGCAGGCGCCTCGCTAGCAGCCATTGCGTGGACTGAAGCGGCATCGAGCAGTTGGCCACCAATAGCCCAGTCTCCCTGCTCAACCTCATTGATCCTTACCCACGTGACAGGTCGCATGGCCTCCCCCTCAACCGCGACCATTGCTTCCGTGACTCCGGTGATGAGGGATTTTTTCTGTTCCTGCGAGAATACGTCCTTGATGACATCAATTGTGACGAGCGGCATTGCTGTTCTCCTTTGCTTAACTTCGACGCCGAACCATCCGGCGACAAGAACCTATTTGGAGATTTCCGGCGTCGTCGAAAGTTCAGTTGATGAAGGAAAGCACTTCATTTTATGAAGTATCGCACTTCACAAAAGAGTCGTTGTCTCCTCTAACAGCCCGAGGTTCCTATGAAGTACGGTCAGTTTTGTCCCATCGCGAAGGCGACTGAAATCCTAGGGGAGAAATGGACGGTCCTTATTGTCCGCGAGATCCTCATGGGCGCCCAGCGGTTCAACGAGTTGCAACGCGGTCTCGGCGGCATCTCAACAGCCCTCCTGGCCAACCGGCTTAAGTCCTTAGAGGAACAAGGCATGGTCGTTCGAAGGAAGGTTCAGGGTCAAAAGAGCTACGAGTACCATCCAACTCAAGCTTGCCAAGCACTCCTTCCGGTCCTCATCGCGCTTGGCGAATGGGGGATTTGCTGGGCCAAACACACCATTATCGATGAGGATTTTGATGTTGAGTTCTTGATGTTCTATCTAGAGCGCAGCGTCGATCCTTCAGCAATCCCTGGATCCCGAGCGGTTATCCGCTTTCTTTTCACCGATCTTGAAGAACAGCGCGATTGGTGGCTTTTGGTTTCGAAAGACTCCGTCGAGCTTTGCCTCAAAGATCCGGGTCAGGATATTGACGTGTACTTCACAGGTACTGTCCGTACCATGACAGATGTATGGATGGGTGATCGTACGTACCGTGAGGCCCTAAGCTCAGGCGATCTTGATATTCAAGGAGACAAGGCACTCACAAGAAATGTGAGGGCCTGGCTAAAGCCTAGCGTGTTCGAACAGTCCCCGCGATCAGCTCCGAGTGCCTAGCTCTACCGACGGCGCGTTTGGCGCAAAATCGGACATCAGCACAGCGGCTTAAAACGCCCCAAAGCGGTCGCTAAACCCCCAACACTCCAAGGACACACATGGTTATTGTTGCCATATCTTGTGTGATTTTATTTATAGGTCTATTTCTTTTAATCGAAATCAAATTTCTAATAATAGAAACCACGCGAAATTGAATCAATAAAATTAATTATTGACGAAAGTCGTTCACCGCAGACAGGTGCTCTTTTATACAATCCGTAAACGGAGCGTGTCCTTATCAAAAAGGATTAGAACTGAAGTGCAAATCCTGTTCAATGAACAGAGGTCGGCGTCATAGCGCCCAGTAAGCTTCCAAGATCGAACTGGGCGTCCAGTAAAACATCAGGCTACGACAGAAATGGTTATGATACCTGCATTCAACAACATCTATTTTTTCAAGAAAGCCGAAATTCGCTCGTCCATATCGGGTCCCGTGCCTTCTGACTCCATGACTTCCCATTGCAATCCGGCATCCAACCGAGTGCTCTCTGTTGCATCTAAGAGGCGCTTATTTGCGGCGTGCGAGAACGAGGAGTGTTCGAGTATCTGTCGTGCAAAGGACTCGACGTCCGATTGAAACGACTCCGCGGGCAGGATCAATTCAGCGAGTTTTATTCGAAGCGCTTCTTCGGCTGGTATCGTTTCAGCTGTGAACATGAGCCTCTTTGCCGTCGAGGCTCCGACCCGTCGCGGTAGGCGTTGGCTCATGCCCCAAACAGGGGTCAGCGCCCATTTCGCGTGGGTGTCTGCAAATCTTGCATTATCGGCAGCGACGATAAAATCGGTCGCCAACGCAAGTTCTAAAGCTCCCGTGTAGCAATACGAATGAACAGCTGCGATGACGGGCTTTGGAAGCTTCTCCATCAGTCGCAGTGTCTCTGAGTGCCAACCTGGCGATGGAACGGCCTCACCTATGGCAATATCCGCAAGATCATGACCAGCGGAGAAGCACTTTCCTGCACCTTGAATGATAATGGCCCGAGCCGTTTCGTCATGATACAGATCGAGTATGTGGCCCCGCAATTGTTGAAAGAGTTCCACAGAAAGTGCGTTGAGCTTATCCGGTCGGTTCAATGTCAGCCAACAAAGCCCGTTATCATCAGTGCGTTTTACGAGGTCCGTCACGAACGTTCTCCCATTCTTTTTCTTTACACAGAGATCATCGCCTCAGGTGTCACAATCATTTTTTCGGTTTACGGATCGTAGTGTAGTCCATTCAACGCGCAACCTCCATCGAATACGCGCCCATTTTTCTGGCATGATGCTCCCCCCCAACAGAGCATTCACGACAAGAATTTTATTGATCAAAGCTTGAGTATACAGCTTGGATCAAGGCGAGACTTCGAGGGTCAGCAACGATATCCGTTCCTGTCTGATTCATTGTGTAGGCCACACCAAGGCCCGTCATGGGGTCCCCAAATGCGAAGGACCCGCCCCAGCCAGAATGTCCAAAACTCTCAGGATTAGGTCCGTACAAATGATCAGCATTCAGTAAGAAACCACACCCCCACCGGACATCCATGGATATAACGGCATCGACCCCTTCTATCTGTGGGCGGATTGCCTGCTTCAAGGTCTTCTCGCTCACAACCGTTTTTCCATTTATTTTTCCGTCTGATGCGAGGGCGCTGTACAATTGCGCAAGAGCATTTGCCGTTGCATGGCCGTTCGCAGACGGAATTTCTGCTTTACGCCAATCGGTCAAATTCGCGACAATTGGCTCCATTGGTGGGTTGGCAAACGCTGCGATTTGCGGCGGTGTGGGCATCTGCACAAGCTCATCTGAATCTGTGTGAGATGCTGCAATTAAGTCAGATACGCGCGATTTCTCCGAGTCAGGAAGGCCGATAAATATGTCGAGCCCCAATCCTTGCCGCAGCTCATCTTCAACGAATTGTGCAACGGACCGCCCTTCTGCGCGCTTCAGGAGCGATGACGCCAAAGCGCCCATGGACAGGGCATGATAGCCAGATTGCTCACCGGGCGTCCAAAATGGCTCGGCTGCGGCCAATCGCGTTGCGGCAGACTCAATATCGAGGAGATCTTCAAGTGTCGCTGGATCCCTAAATCCGCATAGTCCCGCCTGGTGGGAAAGCAGCATTGCCACGGTCACGTTTTCTTTTCCGGCGACACCAAATTCGGGCCAGTATTCAGCAACCTTGTCTTCGTAAGCGAGTGCTCCTCGATCAACCGCCATTGCAAAACACGTCGCCGTGATGCCTTTGGTTGTCGACCATACATTTACCAGCGTCTTCTCATGCCACGGTTCGCTGCGGTCTTCGGTGATATGACCGCCCCACAAACCAACCAATGGCTCTCCGTCTTTGAAGACAGAAAAAGACGCACCAACATCGCCATGGCTCTTAAAGTTTTCTTCGAACGCGAGTTTGACCGCACTGAATCGGTCGTCACAAATTCCATTTGCCTGGATCACGCTAGTCACCTTTGAATGTTGCGGAAACAAGAGACGCCAGATGCGTTTCGGCAACTGGCGTCAGAAGAGTCATTATATAGATCAAATGACGAACAGCAGGATGCGCCCTTGGGACGCAAACTTTTTAGAAGTCGACCGTTAACTCTGCGCCCCACATCGCAGGTGGTGCAAAGAAGCGTTGATACCAACCAAAGTCAGTCAAATCGAACGCGTTGGTCAGATAGGCTTTATCGGTGATATTTCTACCGAATACAGCAAAGCCATAACGTCCGTCTGGGGTCGTATAGCCAAAGCGTGCATTCACCACGGTGTAGGCTTCTTGGCCAGCAAGCGGGTCATTTTCGGTCGTAAAGAACTGGTCGTCCTTATAGCTGAATGACGTTTGCGCATAGACGGAACCATAATTGCCTAAGTCATGGTCATAGCGCACAAGACCCGAAACAGAGACTTCTGGTGTGAACGCAATCTGATTGCCAGAGAGATCCTCACCAGATCCGCTGACAAAGTTCTGCAGCTCGCTGTCCAGATAAGACGTAGAGAGATTAATGAGCAACCCATCAATCGGATAAGCGGTCACGTCAAGCTCGACCCCAAACACCTCGGCATCAGCAGCATTGGTCAATTGTGTGACTGGTAAAGAGCCTGAGTTGATCAGTGTAAAAACCTGCAAATCACTAATGTCATTGAAGAACACCGCGCCATTAACACGAAGCATGTCGTCAAAGAGTTCTGATTTCACGCCGATTTCATAGGCATTCACAAATTCAGGATCGTATGGCTGCAAAGCGGCAATTGGGTCGAGCTGAAACGCAACGGTACTGCCATCAAACCCGCCACTCTTGAACCCTCGCGACGCACTTGAATAAAGAAGAACATTGTCAACCGGTTGGTAATCAACACCAAACTTCCATGAGAAGGCTCCATCATCCGCAGAAAGATCATTAGCGGCGTAAATCGGGACTAGGACAGGTGCAAGAGCAGGCTCGTCGAAGAAGCCAGCGCCATCAAAGCTCCTGTCTTCGTCAGTATAGCGCCCACCAAGCGTCAACGTCCACTTGTCGCTAATAAAGTAATCAACCTGCCCAAAAATGGCCAAGGTATCGGTTTCTTGTGTATTGATGGTCCGGATCAATGCAACGGGCAAGCCGCCTGTGAGCGCACCAGTAGGATCGGGCAGCCCGCCTGTTCCGCCGAATGACACCGGAAGGTTTCGAACGGTGCGCGCCACATCGGTCGCCGAGTCTTGGTCAAGATCCTCAGTAAGGTAATAAAGACCCGCGAGCCAGTTGAAGCGGTCGGTGCTCCCAACCATTCTGAGCTCTTGAGTGAATGTTTCAGATTCAGTGCCTACTTTTACATCCAATAACTGGTTTGGTCCGGCATCTGTATGATCGACATTAAAGTTATCAACCTCGTCATATGCGGAAATAGAAGTGATCGTCACACCACCGAGATCCCACTCCATTTCCAAATAGCCGCCAATGGCATCTAAGTCGTTATCGTCGATGGGCTCATACTCGCCAACAAAGGGGTCGCCCGTTCCTGCATACCCCAAAGCATCCGTGCCACCAGAGAAGATGCCGAGGAAGTTTGGTGCTGCCGCTTCGGATTGATTGCTGGCGCCATGAATATTAGCACGTATAAGGAAGTTATCGGTCGCCTGATAGTCAGCAATGCCGCGCCAAGAGAGAATGTCATGGCCATTGGTTTTGGTGCCATCCAAAGCATTCTCGGTAAAGCCATCAGAATAGCTGTGCTGGATCGCAACGCGTGCGGCTAGCTTCTCCGTAATAGGTCCAGAAATTGCCGCCTCAAATTCCGTGGTCTCAAATTCACCGACCATGGCGCGTGCACTGAACTCAAACTCGTCTGTCGGTTTATTGGTGACTGTTTTAATCGCGCCGCCGGTCGTGTTCCGGCCATAGAGCGTACCTTGCGGGCCTTTCAACACCTCCACCCGATCAACATCGAAGAACTGGAAGGGCGTCAGTACGGGCGAGCTGATGTAAACTTCATCAGAATACAACGCAACTGGACCTGCATTGTTGGAATTGAAATCATTCAGTCCAGACCCCCGCAAGAAGATAATCAGCTGAGAGCCTTCGCCATTGGTCCGCCCAAGCTCAAGACCTGGAACAAGATTGCCAAGGTCGTCGCTGCCGCTGACGCCGATCTCGTTCAGCGCATCGCCACTGAATGTCGCAATACTGATTGGTACGTCCTGGCTGTTTTCTTCCACCTTTTGGGCCGTGACCGTTATGGTGTCAAAAACGCGAACTTCGGGTTTCTCCGCCTCTTGAGCATACGCGAACGTTAAGTTCGATAGTAACGATGCAGCCGCAGTGATTAGTAGAGCATTCTTTGTCATTATTGCCTCCCATTTGCGTCCAGTTTGGCAATCATTTCCTTAGAGCGCCGCATCTCCCATCGCGTGACGCGCCAAACGAGGAACGGATCTCCATACGATGCGGTGCCCGACACACGCAGTTACGACCGTGCAGCCGCAACAACTCACGATGCGGACTAAGCCCTGAACTCGATTCGATTACGTCATTATGGAAACACCATCATTAAAAAAGGTCAAGTGACCTATTTTGTGAAGGTGTTGATTTTAAATGATGCCCCGAAGGGGGCACGCGGAAGAGGACCTAGTCTCTTACGCCTATACCGTTGATTAGTATTGCGATTTATTGGAATTCACCCAACCGCAACTGCGCTCAAGACGCTGGTATTTTTGCAACGTTCCAAGAGATTGTTCCGCTGCCGTCATGATCAGGAGTGCAGCGTTTGTTGCCTAAACACTGCATGTGAGCGGATGCAGATGGCGCGTCTCAAATGTTTGGCGGAGGACATATGATCTCAAAAAATATTCACAGGGTGATTTGAGATCACAAAAAAAATAGAAATTTGCAGGACTGTTGCCATACCAGCGGAAAAATCTTCTTGAGGCGCCCTTGGCCCTATTTGGCAATCGCAACTTGAAGCAGCGCGGCCTTGCTGAACTCAGCCAGGCCAGTAACACTTGGCGTGAGTTTCGGATTTGTTTTGAGATAGATTTCAAGCCCATCAATGGATGCTGACATAAACGCAGCACGTTGGCGGAGTTCGGTCTTTGTTGCGTCTGGCAGCAGCGGACGCAGCAATCGCGACAGAACATCGAGATCTAACGCGTAAACTTCCTTGTACGCTTCCGCCAACACAGCAGACCCTGTCTGCGCTTCGCCGAGCATAATGAAGTTACCGGCCTGATCTCGGACCCGCTCCAAGGAGAAATCAATATAAGCTTCCAGGCGCGCCAGCGGCGTTTCGTAATCTTGGTCGATGACGAGCTTTTGCTGAATATCATAGCGATACACCACGAACTTTCCGAGCGACCGGAGCAAATCATCCCGGGTCGGAAAATAGTACTGAACCGCAGAAAGCTTCATGCCGAGATGCGCGGCCACTTTGCGCATCGAAAAGTCTGAGAACCCTCGCTCCGCGAGGATTTCAATGGTCGCCCCGAGGATGCCCTTGAGGGTCTCTCGTCCCTTTTCATGAACGCCAGAACCGGACCTGTTTCCGAACCGCTGATAGGCAAAGGAATCCAGCGATCCTTCGAAGTCTCTTAAGGTGTCTTTCGTTTGCAATGGGTGTTCTCCTATCGCGGCTTCCCTGCCGGACTTAGGATTGTCGAGCAATCCTGCAATTCCCATTACGGGTCACTTGACCAGTTTTAAAATCTGGGTCACGGTCTTCGTGACATGACAAAGGTACCACTGATCAAGAGGGCCACCTTGTGAGCGAGGACGCATCTTTTCTGTTAGGCTCAGCAAACTGGGCCGACATCAACGCTATCCATAATGTCTTCTCACACTTGCGCCGGGACGATCCGGTGCACTTCGCTACCCATGAAGACTATCCAGATTTCTGGCACATCACCAAGCATGCTGACATCTTTGACATTGAACGGCGAACGGAAGACTTCCTCAACGCACCGCGCGTGCTGATTGCCACACTGGACCACGAAAACGCCATCCGTGTGCAGACCGGTGGTGAAACGGTACGCATCCGTACGCTGCTTAGTTACGATGCGCCAACCCACATGCAATTGCGCTTGCTGACGCAATCTTGGTTCATGCCAAAGAATTTGGACAAGCTGAGCGGGCGGATCTCTGAATCCGTTGACAACAGCATGGACGTCCTCATGCAAAGCGACGGCGACATCGACTTTGCGCGGGATGTGGCTCTCGAATACCCGCTGCGTGTCATTATGGCGGTGCTCGGCATAAAGGAACAAGACTATGGCTTGATGCTGCGGCTCACGCAGGAATTGTTTGGGCCGGAGGATCCCGATATTGGCCGCAAGGTCGAAGATGGGGTCGATGCACAAGCCGCGTTGGCGCAAACCGTGGCCGATCTCTTCGCCTATTTTAGAGCGTTCACCGAAGAAAAGGTCGCCAATCCCAAAGATGATGTCGGCACCATCATCGCCAACGCCGAGATTGACGGCACTCGTTTGGATGAGGTCGGTCGGCTTGGCTACTACATCATTGTGGCGACCGCCGGTCATGATACGACCAGCTATTCCTTATCTGAAGCGGTGCATCAGCTCGCGCGCGACCCGGCTCTGTTCGACCGGTTGAAAGACTCCCCTAACGATACTGCCCCGCTGATCACCGAGGAAGCCATTCGCTATGCGACTCCGGTGCGCCACTTCATCCGCACCGCGAACAAGGACACGCAGGTCGGCGACAAAACCATCCGCGAAGGCCAATCCGTCATTCTTTGGTACCCGTCTGGCAGCCGCGATGAGGACGTGTTTGCCGATCCTCACAGTTTCAACATAGATCGGGATCGCAGCACACGCCACGCCTCCTTCGGACACGGAGCACACATGTGTTTGGGCATGCATCTGGCGCGTATGGAGCTGAACTTATTCTTGAAGGCGCTCGCCCAAAACGTGGAGTCGATCGAGCTGCGCGACGAGCCAAAATACGTTCAAGCCAATTTTGTCGGCGGGATCAAATCGCTTCCTGCTCGAATTTCGATGAAACGCTAGCCAACGTCGCGGCACGTTCGCCGCGTCTTGTGACCAATTTAAAAACAAAGGAAATCGCAAATGTTGACGGAAACGAACTGGACTGACGAAACCGTTACTTCGGCGGACAAGCTACATTTGCATCCGAATTCGAATCCGGCCGTCTATGATTCGGAAGGTGGCCTGGTCATGGTGAGGGGCGATGGCTGCTATTTGATCGACAATCAAGGCAATCGCTTCTTTGACGGTATCGCCGGCCTGATCAGCGTGCCTTTGGGATACTCCGACCAGAAAGTGATAGCAGCGGCACAAGAACAACTCGCAAAGCTGCCTTTTTACATGACTCACTTCCACATGACGAATGAGCCATCGGCGAAGCTTTCACAATTGCTTGCCGAAATCACGCCTGACGGGATCACGCACTTCACCTATTCATCCTCTGGGTCGGAAGCCAACGAAACCGCGATCAAGCTTGCCTGGATGTATTGGCGCGCCAAGGGAAAGCCCAGTAAGCGGATGATTATTTCCCGCGAGCAAGCCTACCATGGCTGCGCGATCTTCACGACCGCGATCAGCGCTTTGCCCCAATACGATCAAGCCTATGGTATTGGTCGGCAAGATATTGGCCTGGTGAAACCACCAAATCGTTTGGCCTATCAAGAAGATGGCGAAAGCGATGAGGCGTTTGGCCTCCGTGCAGCAAGCTGGCTGGAGGATGAAATCCTTCGTGTGGGTGCAGATAATGTTGCGGCCTTTATCGGTGAGCCGGTGATGGGTGCTGGCGGTGGGGTTCAAATTCCACCGATGAGCTACTGGCCGGCAATACGAGCCATTTGCGATAAATATGATGTGCTACTGATTGCCGATGAAGTGATGGCCGGCTTCGGCCGAATGGGTGAGTGGTTCGGGCAGGACCACTTTGGCTTCACGGGCGACATGATGACGATGTCCAAGGGTTTGACTTCGTCTTACCTTCCCCTGTCGGCGACTGGCATTAGCGACGACATGATGCAGTTTATTCTGGAGTCTGGCGCTGACTTTTATCACGGCTTTACGGCAGCTGGTCATCCAACCACCTGCGCGACGGCAGTGGCGGCGATTGAGTCACTCGCAGAGCAGGGTCTGATCAAGCGTACACGAACTGAAACCGGACCATATTTTTTGAGCGAAATGACCAAATATGTGGAGCCGAATCCGGCCGTGGCAGAGCTGCGTATAGTGGGGCTGTTCTGCGGCGTTGAACTCGATCCAACGCCCTATCAGCATCTCCCCGATTTTGACGAAGCGCATTTCGGCGACGAAGTGACGATGACGATGCTCGGCAAGGGCTTTATTGTCCGCAATGGCGGGCCACGCTTTATTATCGCACCGCCGCTCATCGCAGAACTCGACGAGCTTTCAGCGCTCGCCAAAGCATTTGGTGAATCGCTCGCTGACTTTCATCAAATGTGGGAAGCGAAACGGCTGAGTTAGTCAATCTCCAACCGCGCATTCATTTGAAGAGGAGCGCTTGGGCCGAGCGAGAGCGTCTGAGGCGATCGCTACTGTGTGATGTCTTCGCCGTTACTCAGCGAGGTAATCATCCCAGCGATCACGCCTTCTGTCTTCTGAACAAGCGATGTTGCTCAGCACGCAACCCTGAACTTCGGTCGGTTGAAAGGTCTGCATTTGGACGATCCATGACGCCGTTTTGTTCAAAATTCTTGATCAAGGCCCCAGTCAAGAATCGCAGCGATATTGCGTTCTAGCAAGGTTTTCAAAATGGCATCTGTTGCCTCGTTGGACGGCATGACGCTGGCTGCACCGACGGTCATGAAAAGACCGAATGGCAACGACGCCCGATATTCTTGCGTCGCAACATCTAACGTATACGTCGGATCATCTTGCGCAATATGTTCCTGATGGGTTCGGATGAGCTCTTTCTCGCATGACGCTCGGTCCTCTTGCTTGAGGGAGCCAGAAAGGAAATACGCCGTATCGAACATAGGCGAGCCCAGGCCGGAAAATTGCCAGTCGATCAGCCAAGCACGCACACCTGTTTCGGCATCCTCGAACAGAACATTATCGACACGCGGTTCCCCGTGGATGAGCGTATGATGCCACTGGTTGTTAGCGATCCAATCGCCGACATGCGGCGTGAATTTGTCCATTAGATCCAAATAATCAGTGTTCACGACATTGGAAAATCGCTCGCGCAGGACCGCGGCGCCAGCCTCGAACGACTTGACAGTTGAAGGCGCACTCGCACGACGATCATAGGGCCAGGCGGCATTCTGAAGGGTGGGGTCGCCCCAATATGCCTTATGCAGGCTGGCAAGCTCTTTAATGACTGCCTTCGCGTCTTCAATCGAACAGCCGTCGGCTTGTTTGCCAGGTCGCGTTCGCTGCGAAAGATCCTCCAAGACGAGTGTGAGATCTTTTCCGTCTGCGCTTGCTTTGGACAAATAAGCACGCGGCGCGGAGACAGGGGGGTGTTCGCCAAACAATTCATAGACGGCGGCTTCCCGACTATAAACGTTCAAGACGTTGGCCAGTCTCTGGGCGCCCTCAATATTCGTCGTATATTTGCAAATAACTGATGGGATCGCATTCGCTGCATTCGCGTTATAGGTCACTTCAACGCGTTCAGCTCTGGACAGATTTCCCTCGCCAATGGGCTGCGGGAACGTGAGCGAAATGCGCGGCATATCTAAGCCAGCATGTTGAAAGACAGCCTGGATCCATTCGGGTGTGATCTGAGAGCTGTTCGAAATTAGTCCCGGTTTTGGCAATTCTGCCAATACGGATGAATCGCCATCGCGTCCCCACTGTCCGCTGGCATAGGGGGAATTCCAACAACGCGTGAACTTTCCATCCTCGACCTGGAACACTTCAATACCGCAAAGCTTTCTTTCTGGCCCTTTGCGCGTGTACATATTCCAAACAGACGCAACGAAGTGTTCGTCAGCCACTAAAATCTCGTGAGAAAAATGGGGTTCAGATTTCTTAGACTGCTGCGATACGCGGGCGATCTGATCTTCGAGTGACAGCTCTGTGACGCTGTTGGCGTCATGACGGACGATCGGATCTGCGCAAATCTCTCGCATCAACTCGACATTCCCGTTGTTCCAGACTTCTTCCCAATATAGGTTGATGAGATCGCGGGGTGTTCTATTTGCCGACATTTCCGTGTTTCCTCTGAAGTGTATTTTTTTTAAGAAATCGCACTCATTGGTGCGGATTTGGCGGGACTTTGCCCTCTCAATTTGAACCACACTTTGGCTTAGGTTTGCAATTTTGGGGTATGCTTAGCCATGACGAAAAAAGCCTTTCGTTCGGGGGTTTGGTATTAGATATTGAGGAAACGAGACCTGGTCATTTTCCAAATTCTCGGCGTCGTCAAATCCGTTTCGGATAGTACAGAGAAGCTGCGTACAATCTTTGGCGGTCAAATAACGGAGCTTACGGATCGGGTTATCTATTTCCTCTGATATGGTCATCCACATCACCTTACCAAATATTAGATCGAAACATAACCAACTTATACACTAACGTCGCCGGCAGAGCCAAAAATAGACCTGCATAAGCGGCCTAAATTCGCCTCATCTAAGCCGCTTGGGCCGGTTAACAATATGACCACATCAGACTGATTGTTGTTGTCTGCGTTGTGTCTGGGCTGGACCGCGTTGATGGGTTCGGATCCGAGTTGTTGCCCGATTTGCGGCGCTCTTTGGCATCGATCTGTGCTCCAAGAGATTGAGCCATCAACGAGTGAAACCATGCCAACGCCCCAGCAGCAAGCCCAAGCCTCCGCCTTTCAATCTCTGCATCAACCAGGCGAGCCGATCGTCCTGACCAACGCCTGGGACGCGGGGTCAGCAGCCGCCGTCGCCCAAGGTGGCGCCAGCGCTATCGCCACCGGAAGCGCGAGCGTTGCGATGGCGCGCGGGTACACCGACGGCGAAGAGCTTCCCTTCGAGACGCTCCTTTCAGTCCTGGGCGAGATCACAAGGGTCATCGACCTTCCCGTCTCCGCGGATATCGAAACGGGGTTTGCCGAGGATCTTGATCAGCTGGCAAAGAACATCGCATTGGTGATCAAAACCGGCATTGTTGGTATCAATTTCGAAGACCAAATGATCGCAAGCGGCGCTATCCGCCCACTCGATGACCAGGTGCGACGGATCGAGGTCATCCGTGGAGAGAGCGATCGCTTAGGCCTCGATCTTTTCATCAACGCCCGCACAGACCTCTTTCTTCAAGAGCCAGACCAGGCTCAACACGCAGCGCTTATCAGCGAAGCGAAGGAACGATTGATGGCCTACCGCGCCGCCGGGGCCAGTGGAGGGTTTGTGCCTGGGCTGATGGATGACGACTTGATCAGAGACATTTGCGGGTCCGTCGACATGCCGATCAACGTGCTGATCATGGGTGATGACACCCAGCGGGCGCACTATGCGTCCCTTGGGGTCGCGCGGATCAGCGCAGGCCCAGCGCCCTATCGCCGGGCCATGGCAGCGCTTGAAGCGGAAACACGGCGCGCGCTTTCAAGCTGACGCGCGAACAGACCTGGCCATTAGCGCTGCGTTCTTTATGATCGTCGCGAGAACGAGGTCGGCTGATCCATGCACATTTTCCGCGCGTTGTTGGTCATGGTGATGGCCATCGCTCAGGTTGGGGCTGCCTTCGCGCCCCAAGTGTTGGGCTGGTCCAGGACCGTGGGATCGAGCGCAAGGCTATATGAATCGCCGCTCGTCCCTGCGGGCTACGCCTTTGCGATATGGGGGCCGTTGTTCCTCGGTTGCCTCTTTTTTGCGATCTGGCAGATGGCGTCACCGCGCCGGCGTGAAAGCGAGGTGGGCACCGTCGGATGGCTCGCCTTTGGCGCTTTCACCGCGATCACCGTGTGGTCTGTCCATCAACCCCTTTTTGGACCAGGTCCGCTCAGCTTTGCTGTGCTTGAGGTTGTGCTCCTTTTTGCCTTCCTCGCAGCCCTGTTCACGCGGAAGATTGACGATTTAAGCATCGGCGATCGGCTGGCTGTTCTGCCGCTTTTTGCGCTCGCAGGATGGCTTTTGGTGGCATCACCCGGTGGGCTCAGCCTTGCGATGCGCTCCGTCGGGGTTGAGCCGTTTCTTGGCTCTCTTGTCCGGGAGTCATCAGCACTCATGATGGTGTGGCTCGTGCCCGCCTCGGTCCTTGCGTTCTTTGCCCGATCAGCCGCGTTCCTCGGCGCAGTGGTCTGGGGCGTTGTCGCTGTGATCGTCGCCAACCAAGGAACCGGCGAGACGCTTTTTATGCAGGTGCTTTATCTCGCGGCCGGCATCATGACCCTGGCCACCGTGATGGGGATTTTGGCCGCGCGTCGATCCCCGCCCGAAGCCTTCGAAGAGAGCCGATGACAGGCCTTGTTCGTTTGGGCTAAGCGCCAAGCGTGACAACACCTCGTGATACCCAGAAAAAGCGCGTCCACGTCAAAACGTGGGGCTGTCAGATGAATGTCTATGACAGCGAACGCATGACCGGCCTTTTGAAACCCCTTGGTTATGAAACCACCGAGGCGGCGGATGAGGCGGATCTGGTGATCCTCAACACTTGCCATATCCGCGAGAAGGCGGCGGAAAAGGTCTATTCCGAACTGGGGCGCCTGAAAGACGTCAAAGCCCGGGGCGGCACCATCGCGGTGGCTGGCTGCGTCGCTCAAGCCGAAGGTGCGGAGATGCGCGCCCGCGCGCCGCAGGTCGACTTCGTCATCGGACCGCAAAGCTACCACAAGCTGCCAGAGATCATCGCCAAGACCGCGCGCCAATCGGGTGAGCATCTGTTCACGGACTTTGACGTCGAGGAAAAATTCGACCGGCTCGCAGAAGCCAGAGACGTCGACGGCTACACCGCCTTTGTCACGATCCAGGAGGGATGCGATAAATTCTGCACCTTCTGCGTTGTTCCCTACACCCGCGGCGCGGAGGTTAGCCGCGGGACCGATGCGATCACAGCTGAAGTCCGCGCCCTTGTCTCAAAAGGCGTGCGTGAAGTGACGCTCCTTGGACAGAACGTCAATGCTTGGCATGGTGCTGCGCCAGCGGGTAGCAGTGCTGATGTCTGGGGCCTGGGCGAGCTCTGTCGCCATTTGGCCAAGATCGATGGTCTCGACCGCATCCGCTTCACCACCTCGCACCCCCGCGACATGGATCGCGGCTTGATCGAGGCATTTGGCGACGAGCCAAAGCTCATGCCTTATCTGCACCTACCCGTCCAAGCCGGAAACGACCGTATCCTGAAGGCCATGAACCGTGGCCATACGGCAGAGAGTTACATCCGTCAGATCGAAGAGGTTCGCGCTGCGCGACCTGATATCGCAATCTCGGGCGACATGATCGTTGGTTTTCCGGGTGAGGACGATCAAGCGTTTGACGACACCATGAGCCTGGTCAGCGAGGTGCGTTACGCAAGCTGCTTTAGCTTTAAATATTCCCGCCGCCCGGGCACGCCCGGCGCAACCATGGCCAAGCAGGTGCCAGAAGAGGTCAAGTCTGAACGCTTGCAACGCTTGCAAGCGCTTCTTCAAGAACAAAAACAAGAGTTTGATCGCCAACAAGTGGGAAAAACCATCCCGGTGCTGTTTGACAAACAGGGGCGCGAGCAAGGCCAGTTGGTCGGCCGCAGTCCTTACCTCCAATCCGTCTATGCCGATGCTCCCAAAAGCGCGCTCGGGAAAATCATCCTCATCCGGATCGAAGATGTTCGCCCGAATAGTTTACGCGGCACTCTCAGCTAGGACGCTTTCATGTTCATTCCCCCCGTTCACCAAGAAAACAGGCGCGACATCCTATTTGAAACGATCCGCTCCAAGAGCTTTGGGACTTTGATCACTCAAGGCGAAAAAGGCATCGACCTCACCCACGTTCCTTTCACAGTCAAAGGTGAGACACTGTTCGGCCATGTGGCCCGCCCCAACCCGCAATGGCAGGACGCCATCACTGATAGCGAGGCAGTGGCGAGCTTTGTCATCGACGATGCCTACATCCATCCTGGCTGGTACCCATCAAAGGCTCAACACGGGCGCGCGGTGCCAACATGGAACTATATCGCCGTGGAAGCGCGGGGAGCTATTGAGTGGTTCCACGACGCCGCCGAATTGCAGGATATGCTGCAGCAGTTGACGGCCGACCACGAGAATGGGCGCCCATCCCCATGGGCTATCGATGATGCTCCGCCCCGTTATATTGAGGCGATGATCAAAGCGATCGTCGGTTTTCGAATGGATGTTCGTGACCTCAAGGGCTCCTGGAAAATCGATCAGCATAAAGATGATATTGCCCGGCTCAGTGTCGCCGACGGCATAGCCCGCGAAAGACCCCACTCAATCCTTCCAGACAAAATGCGCGCGCTATGACCGACCAGAAATTGGTGTTTGGCCGCGCTGCGCTCGTGCGGGATCTTTGTGGACCGACAGACTCTCACCTCACACTGATAGAGAATGCCCTCGGTGTACGCATTGATGCGCAGTCAAACGAAATTGCCTTGCGCGGCGGCGAGCACGCCCGGATTGAAGCCAAAGCTGTGTTAGAGACGCTTTACGCCCGACTTGAGGACGGAGAAACACTCACCGTCGCTGATGTCGAAGGCACGCTGAGGATGAAACGCGACCCCAAACCCTCAAATCAAAAACCGCAAGGAAACCCGAGCCTGGTTCTCCCAAGACGAACCATTGCGCCCCGCTCAAAAGCGCAGGCAGGTTTTATGCAGCAGCTCGCGAGCGACGAGCTCGTTTTTGGGGTGGGCCCGGCAGGTACTGGCAAAACCTATTTGGCCGTTGCCAACGCGGCCTCGATGCTCATCTCAGGTCAGGTCGAAAAACTTATTCTTTCGCGACCTGCGCTTGAGGCTGGAGAGCGCATTGGCTTTCTGCCCGGTGACGAAAAGGAAAAGATGGACCCCTATCTTCGCCCACTTTACGATGCCCTTTACGATGTTCTTCACACTGATTTCGTTGATCGTAAGATCGCTAGCAAGGAAATCGAGATCGCACCACTGGCCTTTATGCGTGGGCGCACACTGACGAGAGCAGCGGTTATCCTCGACGAAGCACAAAACGCCACCGTTGCACAAATGAAAATGTTCCTAACCCGCCTGGGCGAGGGGTCACGCATGGCCGTTACGGGGGATCCTTCGCAAACGGACCTTCCCGATCCTCGACAATCAGGTCTTGCAGATGCCATTTCCTTGCTCAAACCAATCGATGGCGTCGCGATCACCCGCTTTACCGGTGATGATGTGGTGCGTCATCGACTGGTCGGCGAGATTGTCCGGGCTTATGATGGGCGAAACGCTGATCAACAAGGTTCCTGATCCATGGCAAAAGGCCAGTGCAATTGCGGGGCCGTCAGCTTTTCTGTGCAAGAAAAGCTGACGGATGTTTACATGTGCCACTGCTCGATTTGTCGGCGGTGGTCCGGTCACAGCGGCATGGCTGTGGTGGTGGTTCCGAACGAAGCCTTTCAATGGACGAGCGGCGAGGCGTGCATCAGCCAGTGGAAAAAGCCGGATGCGGACTGGATGAGCTATTTTTGCCGTGTATGCGGATCAGCCTTGCCCGGATCCAATGATCCCGACCGCATGTTTGTTCCAGCAGGCCTATTGACCGAGGGCACGGAGAACCTGCGCGTTGCCCACCATATCTGGGTCGGATCAAAAGCGCCGTGGGACACGATTTGCGACGATGGCCGTCAGCACCAAGAAGCTTTCGGCCAATAAAACGCGGCAACGCCGCGAAAACGAGGAGGATAGACAATGACCGACCAAATAAAACTTGATGTACCATGGGACCGAAAACCAGAACCGTCTGAAATCTTAGGGGACATTGATCTTTCCGGGCAACGCGCCGTGGTCACGGGCGGGTACTCTGGAATTGGGTTGGAAACAGTTCGGGCACTCACTGAACGCGGCATGGACGTGATCGCGCCGGCCCGTAGCCTGGACAAGGCAGAGGCAGCGCTCGCTGGAATTGATCGCGTCACCGTTGCCGCCATGGACCTAGCGGATCTGAGCAGCGTCAAGAGCTTTGCTGCTGCTGTGACGGGTGAAGGCAAGCCGCTCGATCTGGTGATCAACAATGCCGGCATCATGGCCTGCCCAGAGACGCGCCTTGGCGATGGCTGGGAAAGCCAATTCGCCACCAACCATATTGGGCATTTTGTTCTGATAGCGGAGCTTCTTCCGGCGATCCTCAAGGCGAGCACGCCGCGGGTGGTGGCGCTGTCGTCATCGGCCAATAGAATTTCGGGCATCCGTTGGGATGATCCACACTTTACCAAAGAGCCCTACAACAAATGGCAAGCCTACGGACAATCAAAAACAGCTAATGCGCTCTTTGCCCGTGAACTCAACAAACGTGAGGATGGCCTTCTTGCTTTTTCCGTCCACCCCGGCGGGATCTTGACCGACCTTCAACGGCACCTGTCGGTGGAGGAGCAAGTCGCCATGGGCTGGATGGACGAAAACGGAGAGTTGAGCGAGCGCGCCAAACCTCTCTTCAAAACCCCCGCCCAAGGCTGCTCGACCACACTCTGGGCGGCGACATCGCCGATGCTCGAAGGCCATGGCGGCGTCTTCTGCGAAGATTGCAATATCGGTGCGCTCAACGACGATCCAGACAACCGGTTTTTCGGCGTTCGGTCCTGGGCCTCCTCGAACGAGGACGCAGAGAAGCTCTGGAGCTACACAGAAGAGCTCTTGAGCTAGGCGATCTGACCCATGAGCCCAGAACCGGAGATCCTTGTGGAGGAGCCTGCCTGGGCCAGCGTGTCGCCCAACGATTTGGTGGCAAGATGCGTCGCTGCGACCAGCAACGAAACAGCCGACATGGGCCTCACGCGGATCGTGACCGCGCTTTTTACCACCGATGCTGTGGTCCAGGCGCTCAACACAGAATGGCGGGAAAAGAATAAGCCAACCAATGTCTTATCTTTCCCTGCCGAGCCCTTACCTGGCCTACCAACGGAAGTGCAACCCTTGGGCGACCTCGCCTTTGCCTATGAAACATGTGCCCGCGAGGCCGAGGATAAGGGGATCTCACTGAAAGATCATGCAACCCACCTGATCGTTCATGGTGTTTTGCACCTTCTGGGCTATGATCATGCCCGCGAGGACGAGGCCGAGGCGATGGAAGCCTTGGAAATCAAGATCCTGGCGCGCCTGGGCATCAACAATCCCTATTGAGGATGCAGGGCCGATAAGTGGAGACGACCATGCCCGACGGCTCTGAGCCGTCCAGTTTCGCCGCCGTGGCGGCGCATTCCCCCCGAGGAGAGGACACTCCCGAACCGCTCGCGTCTGAACGCAAGCGATCGGGCTTGAGCGCATTGTTTGGCCGGCGGGGGAAACCCGCGCATCGGGCTGTTGTGGATGACGGAAATGGCGGAGAACGCCAGCTATCGGCCGCCGAAAAGGCCATGATCGGCCGGGTCGTGGCGCTCGAAACCGTGCGGGTGGGCGATGTTGCGATCCCCCGTGCCGATATCATCGGCGTTGATGTGCATGAATCGCTGTCGACCGTGCTGACGACCTTTGCGGAGGCAGGGCATTCGAGGCTGCCGGTCTATCGCGGCGATCTCGATGACCCCTTAGGCTTTGTCCATATCAAGGACGTGGTGACCCTGTTGGCACAAGAGGGCGGCTGCGCCGATGACACCGAGATCTTGCCCGGCGTGGTCCGCAAACTCCTTTATGCGCCGCCGTCGATGCCCGTCGCGGAGCTTTTGCTGCGGATGCAGGCTGAGCGCATCCACATGGCGCTGGTGATCGATGAATTTGGCGGCACCGATGGGCTCGTCACCATCGAAGACCTGATCGAGGAAATCGTCGGCGACATTCGCGACGAACATGATGAGGCCGAAGAAAGCAGCTTAAGGCGCACCCCGGGCGGACGATGGGATGTTGATGCCCGGTTCGAGCTCGATGATCTTGCGCTTCGTCTTAAGACGGACCTTCGTACCGACGAAGAAGAGATCGATACGCTTGGCGGGTTGGTCTTTAGCCTCGCCGGCCGAGTTCCATCCCGCGGTGAAGTTATTCCGCATCCGGCGGGCCATGAGTTCGAAATCGCAGAAGCCGATCCACGGCGTGTCCGGCGCGTTCTCATCCGACTCTTTTCGAGCACGGAGAAACCGGAGCCGACATCTTCATGACCAGTCTTGCAGCGGCCCGGGCGGGCCTTCTGCGGATCAAGAGCCTTGAAGGATGGCGTCGCTACCTGGTGGCGCTTGGCTTTGGTTGCTTGGCCGCGCTCGCCTTTGCACCGTTTCGCCTTTTTCCCCTGCTGTTAATCAGCTTCACCGGTTTGACCCTTTTGGTTGATGCGCTGACTGATCATCCAAACGGGCGCAGGGCCGCTTTCATGACAGGCAGTGCATTTGGCTTTGGCTATTTCGGCATTAGCTGCATGTGGCTCGCCAACGCGTTTTTGGTGCAGGCTGATGCTTTTGCCTGGATGATTCCCATCGTCTTGCCTGCTTTCTTTTTGTTTTTAGGCCTCTTTTTCGGTCTGGCGGGCTTGATCCATGTTGCGCTCCTTAAACGCTATCCGCTTCATGGACTTCGGCGGATCGTCCCTTTGCTGATAGGTTTGACCATCGCCGAGTGGCTTCGCGGTCATATTCTGACAGGGCTTCCTTGGAACCTGACGGCGCAGGCAACCGCAGGATCGACCCTCCTGATGCAGCCGCTCGCGGCGCTTGGTCCCTATGGCTATGGATTTGTTTTAACGCTTTTGAGCCTGTTGCCCGCTGCCGCCATTTTGGCGCCTGGGACGGCAAGAAAAGCAGGCTTAGTCTTTGGATCGATCAGTCTCGTGATCATCGCCTATGGAGGTGCTAGGCTGTCGCTTTCGCCGACCGTGCTTCGCGATGATGCGGCGGTCTTGGTCATCCAGCCCAATATGGGCCAGCGGGATAAGCTTGATCCCCAAAAACGGCGCCAGGGTTTGCGGGACAATCTGACAGCATCGGCAGATGGCGCGAGCACGTTAACCGGTGACCAATCCGTCTACGTGATATGGCCAGAGAACGCCTATCCCTTTCTCGACCGCATTCCAGACCTGTCGTCAATCTTATCTGATATTCTTCCTACAGATGGGTATTTGATCACAGGGTCGATCCGCGAAGTGCCCGACGGATACGCGAACGCCCTTCTTGTCTTTGGACCGGCAAGCGACAACGCCCCTTTAAAGACCGCTTATGACAAGCACCGGCTCGTGCCCTTTGGTGAGACGCTTCCCTTTTATGAGGTCTTTGACGCACTGGGCATCGCGTCGTTGAGCCCTGTGGGCGGCGGCGGCTTTATCGCCGGGGATGGCCCGCGAACGATCAGCCTCGGCAACGCCCCCTTTGCTCCGCTGATATGTTACGAAGATGTATTCCCCGGGACCCTTTTCCCCAAGGGCCAACGGCCCGATTGGTTGGTCGTCGTCACCAATGATGCTTGGTTCGGCGATGCCGCTGGCCCTGAACAGCATCTCGACATTGCACGCATGAGGGCCATCGAGAATGGGTTGCCCGTGGTTCGATCGGCCAACACGGGCATTTCGGCGATCATCGACCCCAGTGGCAGATTGCTGCAGGCGTTACCACTTTATCAACAAAATAGGTTCAATTTTTATCTACCCGAAAGAATGGAAACGCCACTTTATACTCAACTTGGGATTGTGCCTCTGATCCTGTTCCTTAGTATTTGCGCCACGTTGGTGTTGACCAAGGGGGCACAACACGGGATTGATCCGGCCACTCGAAAACAATGAGGTTGTAAGGAACACGTGAACGCTAAGAGCCAAACCTCTGAAAACAAGAGAGCACCCCACCCGATTGATGTGCACGTGGGCAGTCGCGTTCGACTCCGTCGGATGATGCAAGGGATCAGTCAGGACCGTTTGGGGGAGGAATTGGGCCTCACTTTCCAGCAAGTCCAGAAGTACGAGAAGGGTGTCAATCGCATCGGCGCGTCACGTCTTTATGAGATTGCCAGGATCCTCAGTGTTCCTGTTCAGTTCTTCTATGACGACTATGGCGATGGTCCCGAGACACTCATCGGTTTTGCCGAAACACAACGATCCGCCGAACCAAAAGAAGACCGGACAGACTTCCTGGCCATTCTTTCGACGCCTGAGGGGATGCAACTCTGCCGGGCATTCTCCAAGATCAAAGACTATCAGGTCCGTCGCCGCGTGCTCGATCTGGTGAAAACCCTCGGCGAGGAAGAAAGCAGCGAATAACTACTCCTCGCCTACCCCTGATCACGCAAGACAAGCCTGACCCAAAAGATTAAGTCCCCAGCACAATCGCTGTGGAGACTCCAATGCTCGACTTTCGCCACGAAGGCCTGAATTTTAACGAGCTTTACGCCGAAGCCGATGAAACCGTGGTGCCTCGGCTCATTCACGCAGCACGAACGGCTGATCATGTCACAGATTCCACCACCCGCCTCGCCACCCAGCTGATCGACGGCATTCGCCGGCGCACCAAAGGCGGTGCCAATCTTGACGCGTTTTTGCGGGAATACGGGCTCTCCACCAAAGAAGGCTTAGCACTGATGGTGATGGCGGAGGCACTTCTGCGTGTCCCCGATGCCAAAACCCAAGATCAGCTCATCGAAGACAAGATCTCCGCCGGAGACTGGGTTCACCAAGAAAAAAAGTCGGACAGTCTTTTCGTGGCCGCCGCAGCCTGGGGCCTTGGCCTCACCAACCGTGTGATCCGTCCAGGGGAGACCCCGCAAAACACCCTGCAAAACCTCTCCCGCCGTCTCGGTATGCCCACCGTGCGCATCGGTGTTCGCCAGGCCATGGGTTATCTTGGCCATCAATTCGTCCTTGGGCAAACGATTGAAGAGGCGCTCCGCCGCGCCCGAGGCCCAGAAAAGCATGGCTACCGCACCTCGTATGATATGCTTGGAGAGGGTGCACGGACGGTCGCAGACGCTGATCGTTACTTATCCTCCTATCACGAAGCGATCGCCGCAATCGGTAAGGAGTCGCGGCATGATGATTTCCCAGGAAGGCGCGGGATTTCAGTCAAACTCTCCGCGCTTTATCCCAACTACCATCCGCGCCATTGGGACGAAGCGGTCGCCGATCTCTCGCCAAAGCTCTTGGATCTTGCCCGCGCCGCGAAGGAATTTGATCTCAACCTCACCGTCGATGCAGAAGAGGCCGATCGGCTGATGATGAGCCTCGACATCATCCAGAAAGTCTATCGCGACCCTTCCTTGCGCGGATGGGACGGCTACGGACTTGCTGTTCAAGCGTATCAAAAAAGAGCCATGGCCGTCTGCGACTGGGCCGCCGCCCTGGCGGAAAACCAAGACAGTGGCATGATGGTGCGGCTCGTCAAAGGCGCCTATTGGGACACCGAAATCAAACTCGCGCAGCAGCAAGGGATTAGTGATTTTCCCGTCTTTACACGGAAGGCTGCCACCGACGTTAGCTACCTTGCTTGTGCATCAAGACTGTTGGCCGCGGCCCCGCGGCTTTATCCGCAGTTTGCCACCCACAATGCGCTGACGACAGCCACGCTGATCGAGATGGCCTACGCCATGGGCAAATCGCGTGACTTTGAGTTCCAGCGTCTCCACGGCATGGGCGAAAGCCTTTATGAGCAGATCACGGATCAAGGCGTGAGAACCGATCGCGGTGAGGAGCGTTATCCTTGCCGGATTTACGCCCCGGTCGGGGGACATCGCGACCTCCTCGCCTATCTTGTGCGGCGGCTGCTGGAGAACGGTGCGAACTCCTCCTTCGTTGCGCAAGTGCACGACGATAGTGTGCGCGACGAAGACTTGTTGGAACAGCCGCAAGCAAAGCTCGCGCGCCTTGGCGGCTTCCGCCACGCCTCGATTGACCTGCCGCCCGCCATTTTCGGGGAGCGGCTCAACAGCGCTGGGATCGCCCTTGGTGACAACCACGCCCTGACCGAACTTGTTCGTGGGATGGCGGCTGCCGAGATCGGAACACCGACCATCAGCTCCTTGATCAACGGCGAAGGTGAGGTCGGCGACGCCGGAAGAGATCACATCAGCCCGGTCGATGGCGAAACGATCGCGGTGGTGAAAGAAGCATCAGAAGGCATCGCCCATCAGGCTGTCGATGCAGCGGCAAAGGGATTTCGCGCCTGGGCGGACACACCGGTCGAGGCCCGGGCGCTGGCGCTTGAACGGACGGCGGATCTTTTGGAGGTTCACCGCGACCGGCTGATGGCGATTTGCGCGCGCGAAGCTGGCAAGACCCTTGAGGACGGGATCGCTGAAGTGCGGGAAGCGGTGGACTTTTGCCGGTTCTACGCAGCTGAGGCCCGGCGCCTTTTCGTGCCGCATCCGCTGCCCGGCCCCGTCGGTGAGGAAAACCAACTGCGTCTTGAGGGACGCGGCGTCTTCGCCGCCATCGCTCCTTGGAACTTCCCCCTTGCCATTTTTATCGGCCAGGTCACAGCGGCGCTGGCAGCAGGCAACAGCGTCGTCGCCAAACCAGCTGAGCAAACGCCGCTCATCGCCCATGAGGCGGTCAAGCTGATGCATGAGGCGGGCGTGCCCCAAGAGGCACTGCAGCTCCTCCTGGGCGACGGACGGGTGGGCAAAGCCATGCTCGACCACGAGGCCATTGCCGGGGTCGTCTTCACCGGGTCGACCGCCACCGCAAAGATCATTCAGCGCCAGCTTGCAGCCAAGGATGGCCCGATCCTTCCGCTCATCGCCGAGACCGGCGGGGTGAACGCGATGATTGTCGACGCGACCGCGCTTCCTGAGCAAGTCACCGATGACGTCGTGGCCTCCGCCTTCCAATCGGCCGGTCAGCGATGCTCGGCGCTTCGGGTGCTCTATCTTCAAGAGGACGTAGCGGACGGCATCCTCGCCATGATTGAGGGGCGTGCCAAAACGTTGAAGGTCGGCGATCCGTCTCTCCCCACCACCGATATCGGGCCCATCATTGATCGCGAGGCGCAAGAGAAACTTCTCGCCCATGCCGATGGGCATGGTGGTCTGCGATGGAAAGGATCTGCGCCGGACAGGGGAACATTTGTCCCGCCGCATATCATCGAACTCGATGAGGGTGAGGCGCTCACCGAGGAGCATTTTGGGCCCCTTCTCCACGTCAAACGCTATAAGGCCGGCACGCTTGATGAGGTGCTCTCCGAGATCAAAGCCACGGGCTATGGCCTGACCTTTGGGCTTCACACCAGGATTACAGAGGTCGCGGCCAGGATCGCTGAAGCTGCCCATGCGGGAAACATCTACGTCAATCGTAACCAGATTGGCGCCATTGTTGGGAGCCAGCCCTTTGGCGGCATGGGCCTCTCGGGGACAGGACCAAAAGCAGGCGGCCCGCATTACCTCCTGCGCTTTGCAGACGAGCGGGTGATCTCTACCAACACGGCAGCCGCCGGCGGCAATGCATCCCTGATCGCCCTTGGCGACGCTGAATAAGATCCCGCGGGCCAACGCCGTTCGATGAGGGAAACATCAAGAACGGCTTGCCCTTACCTTCTATCGAAGACATAAGGCTTTCCTTATATCGCGATAAAAAGGGCCGCTGCATGACGCGCCAGACGTACTACTTCACCTCGGAGTCCGTATCTGAGGGTCATCCTGATAAGGTTGCTGACCGGGTCTCCGACGCCATTGTTGATCTCCATCTGGCGCGCCAAGCCGAAGCGCGGGTTGCGGTTGAGACCATGGTCACGACCAACCGCGTGGTGCTTGCAGGCGAAACGCGGTGTACACCCGGCGTCGAGGCCGACGAGATGATCGAGACCGCCCGCGCCGCCATCCGTGCGATTGGCTATGAGCAGGACGGTTTCCACTGGCGCGAGGCTGATGTCGCCTGCCACGTGCACGGACAATCAACAGAGATTGCCATGGGCGTCGATGCGGGTGACGAAAAAGACGAAGGCGCTGGCGACCAAGGCATCATGTTTGGTTACGCGGTCGATGAAACCGATACGTTGATGCCAGCACCGATCGCTTATTCGCACGGGATCGTCCGTGCCCTGGCCGAGGCCCGTCATGCCGGAACCGGAAAAGACTTCCTTCCTGACGCGAAAAGCCAGGTGACCGTGCGCTACGAAAATGGTGTCCCCGTGGGAACATCATCCGTGGTCGTTTCAACCCAGCATGTTGCTGGCCTCAGCCAAGCCGACATCAAGGAACTTGTCCGTCCGTATGTGGAAAAAGTTCTGCCTGATGGCTGGATGCCGCCGGAGGACGAATTCTATGTGAACCCGACGGGTCAGTTCGTGATCGGCGGACCCGATGGCGATGCGGGCCTTACTGGCCGTAAGATCATCGTCGACACCTATGGCGGTGCGGCGCCCCATGGCGGCGGCGCCTTTTCGGGCAAGGATCCCACCAAGGTTGACCGCTCCGCTGCCTATGCGGGTCGTTACCTGGCGAAAAACGTGGTCGCCGCCGGTCTTGCAAAGCGCTGCTTGATCCAGCTGAGTTACGCCATCGGTGTTGCCAAGCCGCTTTCGCTGTTCGTTGATCTTTACGGAACGGGCGAAGTCGAAGACGCAACCCTTGAGCGGGTTCTGATGGAAGTCATGGACCTTTCACCGCGCGGTATCCGAACCCATCTTGGTCTCAACAAACCAATCTATGAGCGGACCGCGGCCTACGGACATTTTGGCCGAACCCCGGACGAAGAAGGCGGTTTCTCCTGGGAGAAAACGGACCTTGTCGACGCGCTGAAGGCCGCCCTTTAAGCCGCCGACGTGCCCAACAATGAAAACCGTCCGCCCAGTTCGCATCACGAGCGCGCGGATGGTCGCCTTTATGGAAGACGCCAAGACAAGCCGCTTAAGCCTCGGCAGGACAGGCTCGTCAAAGAGCTATTGCCGCAGATCGCGTTCAGCGCCGCTACCATCGCGTCCATGGTTGCGGACCATGATGGGCCAATCCATTTTGAGATCGGCTTTGGCGGCGGCGAGCATCTCGCATGGCAAGCAGCGCGCGCGCCGGAGACCCTCTTTTTGGGCGCTGAACCCTTCATCAATGGTGTCGCAAAGCTCCTTTCCCTGATCGATGATCATCAACTGACGAATGTCCGGATCTTAGAAGGTGACGCGCGGCCCGCCCTTGAAGCCCTGTCCGATGGCGCGCTTGATCAGCTCTATCTCTTGCAACCTGACCCTTGGCCTAAAAAGCGCCACCACAAACGACGCATGGTGGGGCAGGCTTTTTTTACCGAAGCCGCAAGGCTTCTTCGTCCCGGGGCGGAGCTTCGGGTCAGCTCGGACATCGCCGATTACATCCGTTGGACTTTGATGCATTGGCAAATGTTCGAACGTCAGGACCCGGCCTTTGACTGGCCGGTCAGCACGGCCAATGACTGGCGCGAGCCTCCTGATGATTGGCCGAAGACCCGCTATATGGCGAAAGGCGAAGCCGCAGGCCGGCCAATCACGTATTTGCGGTTTCTAAGACGCGGATGATTTTGGCCGGCACGCCGCCTGCCACCGCACCCGGTGGAATGTCCTTTGTCACCACTGAATTGGCGCCGATAACAGCGCCATCGCCAATGGTGATAGGGCCTAAGATCGCAGCGCCGCAGCCGATATCAACACTGCAGCCGATCGATGGGCGCCCGTGAAGATCAGCGACCGTCCGTATGCCAAAGGTAGTGTTCTGCCGAATGGTGCAATCATCGCCGATCGAGCGCGCGACCAACACCATGCCTCCCGAGTGATCGATCTTGACCCGCCGCCCAACCTCAACCGTGTAAGGAAGATCAATCCCGTGGGTCAGCCGGGCATGCCGATAAAGAAGCATATAGAGCCACGTCATTGGCCGACGTATCAGCCGCGGAACGTTCATCCGCCAGTTTCCAAACCGGTGGGCAAAGAGAGCGGCAAAGCCGGAGGACCAAAAACCAAGGTCCTGGGTCCGCATATCCTCTCGGACAAGGGCCCAGAACCCAATCCCTTTGGGATTGAGATTGGTGCTGCCGAGTATCACGGCGCGCCTCCACGAATGATCGGGACCAAGCATCGTTGTACGAACGTCTTCATCCGCGGACCCTGACCTTTCACGGCTGCGCCTCTCATAAGCAACGCAATTCGCCGTGTGCTGAGTGCGGCCAAGAAAGCAAAGGCGGCAGAGCCTGCAACCATTCGTGATCGGTTCTTGAGCCAAAACCGTCGCCAGCTGTCGTACCAATAGTCTGGCAGATCATCCCGCGCTCCAGCACTGCCGACCACCCCGGTCGACTGACCTTCGATATGTTCGACCACGGCGCGTTTATCAACAAGGATACGAAAACCCGCTCGGCTGATAGCCTCAAGCCAGTCTGTTTCTTCGAAATAGAGAAAATAGCCCTCATCCATACCGCCCACGGATTGAATGGCGTCGCGTGCCACCATCATCGCAGCACCAGGAATCCACGCCGCCTCGATAATGTCACCGGCATCAAGCGAGAGGACCATGCCCGTCCCGCCCGTCAACAAATGACCAGCGATGCCGCCAGCTCCAAAGTAAACCTGGCCCGGCGTCAGGCGGGCAAAGGCAGATGCCCGTTCCTCGCCCGCGCTGTTGATGAGCTTCGCTCCGATAACACCGGCCTTCTGTTCGTGAAGCATGGTGCGCGCCATTTGCGCGACGGCCCCTGGCTTAGGGACAGCATCAGGATTGAGAAAGAAGGTGAGATCTGTCTCGCCTGCGGCCTCCAGCCCACGATTGTTGCCATAGGCAAAGCCGCCATTTTTGGGGGCGCGGACGACTTTGATCTCACCGAACGCAGCCGTGGCCTGCTCGAGCACCGCAGCATCATCGCCCGGCGACTGATTATCCACGATGATGATCCTGCTCTCAGCAAACGGGGTGAGCTCAGCGCGCAGAGCATCTAGATTGTTCACCACAAGATGCGCCGCGCGGTAATTCACAATGATCACCGCGATCGACAGCTCTGAAAGTTCAGTGGCGCACATTTGAGACATGACAATCGCAATTACAGCGTCTATATGACAACAACAGCTTGAGATTTTTCGCCAAGCGGCCCCCCGGGGCCGCTTTTGTTGTTTTTGGAGCCCGACTTGGCCAGCACCGTGCTTGATGAGCTTTTGACACCCGTGGTGGAAGCCGCCGGGTTTGAGCTCATCCGTTTGCGGGTGACCGGGTCGCACAACAAAACGCTGCAGGTGATGGCAGAGCGCCCCGACGGCACGATGTCAGCAGAGGACTGCGCGGCGCTTTCCCGCGCCATCTCCCCTGTGCTGGAAGAGAGCGATCCGATTGAGGAAGCCTACACACTCGAGGTCTCATCGCCCGGCATTGACCGCCCCCTGACCCGGCTCAAGGACTTCGAGCGCTGGGATGGTTTCGCTGCGAAAATCGAAACACTTCAGGCGGTTGAAGGCCAAAAACGCTTCAAGGGCATTCTAGCGGGGGTCGAAGATGACAATGTGCTGGTCGACCTTGAGGGCGAGGACGAGACCGCGCTGATGCCCTTTTCTCTGATCGCCGCCGCCAAACTCATCATGACCGATGAGCTCATCACCGAGAGCCTCCGCCGCTCCAAAGCCGCCTTGAAAGAAGGCGACGCTGAGTGGAGCGAGAATGCTGACGGTCCGAAAACCAATAAGGTGGGGTGATGGGCTGGTTCAATCTTAGGCGATATCTGGCCGTGTTGGCGAACCCACAAATAGCGGATTGGCTGTTTGAGGCGACGAAGAACTACTTCGCCGTGCTATCGTGGCTGACAGCGACGGCCCTTTTGTCGACGATCGCCTCCGTTGCAATCAGGTGTCAGTTCTTTTTAGCGCCGCTGGCGACGTTGCCGGTGATCACGGGCTATTTGCTGATCCTCTCCGTCTTCATCACTGGCCTCATCTCTGAAGCGCGCCAAGAACGATCAGCACGCAAGTTCTTAAACCCTGTGCTCTTGCTCGTGACATCCGTAGCAATTGCTTTTCTCTGGTTATTCACCGCCTACGGATGGGCCTTAGGTGGTGTGATTTCGAAAAACGTCTGTGCATCCCCTATCGGATGACAACATCGAGGAGTAACCCATGGCCGTTACCGCCAACAAACTAGAATTGATGCAGATCGCCCGCGCGGTGGCACAGGAAAAGGGCATTGACCTCGATATCGTCATTGAGGGGATGGAGGACGCGCTCTCGCGCGCGGCCAAGTCGCGTTACGGCCAGGAAACCAACGTCCGTGTAGAGATTGATCCAAAGACCGGTGAGCAGCGTCTGTGGCGCCTGATGGAAGTGGTCGAAGAGGTCGAGAACGACTCAACCGAGATTTCTCTCAAAGCCGCCCAACGTCAAAACCCCGAAGCAGAAGTCGGTGATTTCCTCTCCGACCCCCTCCCGCCGGTTGATTTCGGCCGGGTCGCAGCGCTCGCCGCGAAGCAAACCATCACCCAACGCATGCGCGATGCCGAGCGTGACAATCAGTACGACGATTACAAGGACCGCGTGGGTGAGATCATCTCTGGCGCCATCAAACGCCTCGAATATGGTCACGTTATCATTGATTTAGGCAAGGGCGAGGCTGTTATCCGTCGCGATCAACAGATCCCGCGTGAACCTTTGCGCCAGGGTGATCGGATTCGCGCCTATATTGCCGATGTGCGCCGCGAGCAGCGCGGACCGCAGATCTTCCTTTCCCGGAATCACCCCCAATTCATGGCCAAGCTCTTCGAACAAGAGGTGCCCGAGGTTTACGACGGCGTGATTGAGATCAAGGCCGTCGCCCGTGACCCAGGCTCCCGCGCAAAAATCGGTGTGCACTCGAATGATAGCTCCATCGATCCCGTTGGAGCCTGTGTCGGTATGCGCGGCAGCCGCGTTCAGGCTGTGGTTGGCGAGCTGGCTGGTGAGAAAATCGATATCGTTCCGTGGTCTGAGGACACAGCGACCTTCGTCGTCAACGCCCTCGCCCCGGCTGAGGTCGCCAAAGTTGTTCTCGACGAAGAGCTTGAGCGCATCGAAGTCGTCGTGCCCGACGAGCAACTCTCCCTCGCGATTGGCCGCCGCGGCCAGAATGTCCGTCTTGCCAGCCAACTCACCGGCTTTGAGATCGACATCATGACCGAGGAAGAAGAGAGCGAGAAGCGCCAGAAGGAATACGCCGAACGCTCCGCCCTCTTTATGGAGGTCCTCGATGTTGACGACATGATCGCCAATCTGTTGGTCGCCGAAGGCTTCGCGCGGGTCGAAGAGATCGCTTATGTCGACCTCAACGAGATCGCCCTGATCGAAGGGTTCGATGACGAAACCGCAGAAGAACTGCAGGCCCGTGCCCTCGATCACCTTGAGCGGGAACGCCAGGAACTCGATGCCAAACGCATCGAGATGGGCGTCGACGACGACATGCTTACCTTTGAGGTGCTCAATCTCAAAATGATTGTGGCCCTTGCCGAAGAAGGCGTGAAGTCGGTGGAAGACCTCGCTGGCTGTGTTGCCGACGACCTCACCGGTTGGACCGAGCGCGTCGACGGCGAGAAAAAGCACTATGAAGGCATGCTCGAGAAATTCCGCATCAAACCTGATGTGGCCGAAGCGCTCGTCGCCGACGCCCGCGGCCGTATGGGCTGGGATGATGAAGAAGAAAGCGACGAGGAAGCCGAATCCGCCGAGGCTTAACCAAATCGCCAAAAGCTGAGCAAGAATGCTAAAATTGCGCGCGGTCACTGCACCCGACCGAAAAGGTCCCCTGTCTAAACAATTACGGGCGCTTTTTGGGTGTTGAGAGTGAAGTGGTCACGTTCCCTTATCGGACGGGTGATGACCATCGCAGGCCTAGCCTCGGTGGTCGTCTCGCTTGCGATCGCGTCGTTGAGCTTCTCGATCGAGTACCGGCGCATGAAGGCGCAAGGCCTAACGAACCTCGAAAACGAAACGGTCGCGCTGGTGTCAGAGCACCAGGTGATGTTCGACCAGTTAAGGACCCATCAACAAGCAAGTCTTGAAGGCATGTGGGCCAGGTACGCCTCCATCGATCCACTGGCCGCTGGGAAAAAGCTTGATGCGGTGATGCCGGAGTTTGGCGACGGAACCCGCCGCAGCATCGATGGCTTGTTTGATGGAATAGCCAACGGCGAAGGTCAGCGTACTTATGGTATAGGGGCCTATGTCGCGCGATCCGATGAGCTCACTGATAACGACCGAAAATTGTTGATCGCCGCCTATGAAACCGTCCGAACGTTTGGACCAAGCCTGTCGGGGCAGTTCAGCAATTTCTGGTTTTTATCAACCCGTGGTGACGTGATCGTTTTTGCGCCCCACCGGGCCAACAAACTGATGACCTATCGCCGAGATCTACCGGCGGATTGGGACTTCTCGTCGGCCCCTATCGCTGAAGTGATCACACGGGCCCGTAACCCCGAACGGCGCCTGATCTGCTCTGGCCTCTCAAGCTTTATCTACGACAGCGTTGGGCAGTCGGTGACCACCAGCTGCGAAACCCCTGTTGATGCGGCGGACGGCACAACACTGGGCGCCTTTGGTGTCACACTTCCCCTTGATGGCTGGCTTGAGGATATCGTCTCTGTCGACGACGGCACGAATTATGACGTGGTTGTCGCAAGTCAAGAGTTCGGACTTCTTTCGCATACGGATTTATCAAGAGATGCGACGGCGGATGATGTCGCTGCGTTCAATGAAAGGATAGAGATCGACCACCTGATGAACCTCGCCGAAGGACCATTAGGGTCGTTCGAGCATGACGGTTTGGGGTTGATGGTAGCCTACGCTGTCTTTGATGGGCCTGGCTGGATCCTTTTGACGGTGCAGCCCAACAGCATCATCGCGGCACAGGCCTTTGTGCTGGCCGTTCGGGCGGCCCTATCGGTCTTTCTCACAACACTCCTGCTGCAAGCCTTGGTCGCTTATATTGTTTATCGGCGCATCGCCCGCCCACTGACTCGTCTCGCGCGGACGGCGGCGTCAGAAACAGAAGACGCCAGCATCACGCTCCGCTCCCTATCGACGCGTCATGACGAATTGGGCGCCCTCGCAACAGCACTGGTGTGGAGGGATAAACGATTAGCGGACCTCGTTGAAACACTCGAGCAAAGGGTTCTTGAACGCACCGCCGAGCTCGAAAAAGCACGCGCGCAAGCAGAAGAAGCCAACGACGCTAAGACGGTCTTCCTTGCCAATATGAGCCATGAAATTCGTACACCGATGAATGGTGTGGTTGGTATGGCAGAGGCTCTTGAGCGCACCAGCCTCACGCCGCAACAGCAAGACTATGTACAGGTCGTGACGTCGTCGGGACGCACCCTTCTGGGCCTCATTGACGATATTTTGGATGTCTCGAAGATTGAGGCTGGTAAACTCGTCATTGAGCGGATTGCAGCCGAGCCTTACGCGATCATCGAAGATGTTCAGAGCCTTTATGCAGAACTGGCTCAGCAAAAAGGTCTTTCACTGATCATTCACGATGAAGCCATGGAAGGGCAGCTGGTTCATACCGACCCGCTCCGTTTGCGTCAGATCGTCTCCAACTTGGTCTCCAACGCCATCAAATTCACCACCGCTGGACACGTCAAGATTTCCCTTGAGCGCCTTGATGCCAACATCGTTGGCATCAGCGTCAGCGACACCGGTAGTGGTATCAGACAAGAGGACCAGGAGCGCATCTTCAGTAAGTTCGAACAGGCCAAGGACAGCACATCCCGCCGCTTCGGAGGGACGGGCCTCGGGCTCGCTATCTCCAAACAATTGGCGCAGCTCCTGGGCGGTGATCTCTCTGTTTCCTCAACAGAAGGTCAGGGATCGACCTTTTCCCTCACCTTTGAAGGGACATCCCTCGGCCTACGAACCGAACGTAATGAACACGGTCAGACGCGCGGCGAAGAAGCGAGCGAAGAACAAGTGCGGGGCCTCTCTGTTCTCGTTGCCGAAGATCTCGCCGTTAACCGACAGGTGCTGACCGCTGTTTGCAAACCGCTCGGGCTTGACTTTGTGATGGCAGAAAATGGCGCAGAAGCGCTCGACTGCCTCCGTGCACGTGACTTTGATGCTGTCCTTATGGACATGAGAATGCCGGTCATGGATGGGCTCGAAGCCACGCGCCGCATTCGTGATGGGGAAGCGGGCGCTCGTGCTGCCACAACCCCGATCATTGCCCTCACAGCCAACGCGATGAGCGATCAAGTTGCCGAAAGCCTTGGTGCAGGGGCAGACGCCCATATTGCTAAACCCGTGAGCCGGAGCGCGATCGTCGACGCGCTCTGGACCTATTGCATCAAACCGAAAGGCCGGGACGAGCATAAGCGCACCGCCATGATCCAGGCTGGCCCACTTGCCTAAGAAGCCCCCCGGCACGTCTTGACATCGCTGGCCCCCATCGCTCTGCGTCATGGCTCTAACGTTCCAACTTGATAAAGGGCATGTGATGGAGCGGCCCCCGGTCTCCGCCTATATCCGAACCAAGAATGAAGCCCGGCGTATTGGTGCGGTGGTGACCGCTGCCAAAGCGGCGGCACGTGAGGTGATCGTGGTCGATTCAGGATCGACCGACGGCACGCAAGAGATTGCCAAAGAAGCCGGAGCAATCGTTCATCACGTCGAATGGCGCGGCAATGGCGGGCAGAAACGAGCGGCCGAAGACCTCTGCGCCCATGACTGGCTCCTCGACCTCGACGCCGACGAGGTGATTGATCAGGACATGGCGCGGTCGATCCGTGAGCTGTTCAAGAACGGCGGCGAGCCCGAGCACATGGTCTACGGCCTGCGCCAAGTGCACGCTGTGCCTTTTGGTGAGCCCTGGTGGGGCACCGATATCATCGTCAAAAACAAATTCTACGACCGCCGCCGGATCCGAATTCCTGACCATCCCGCCTGGGACCAACTCGAATTCTCCAAGCGCGAAAGCCCGCGACTTGATGGTTTCATGCTGCACTACATGTTCTCCGACATCGGGGACTTAGCCAAAAAGCAAGAGCGCAACATGACGAGGCGCGCTGCGGGCGTGAAGCAAAAATCCAAGCGCGCCCTTGCGTTCCGCATCATCTTTGCCTTCCCTGTTTACTTCTTAAAACGCTATGTGGGCAAAGCGCTCTTCACGCGGGGCGTTTATGGTTTCGCGTTTTCGATGACGATCGCGTATGGGCGGTGGTTAAAGGATGTGAAACTTTATGAACGTCACCTGAAGGCCGAACAGGACCAAAAGGCAGAAGTCTCTGGCAGTTAAGGACCATCACCATGCTGAACTTTGATGCTCTTCGCGAGGCCCGGACCCGCACTGAACCCTTCACCTATATCGTCGCCGAAAAGACCCTCACCACCGATGAAGCCGAAGGCGTGCGGGAAGACTATCCTGAGATCACCAAGACAGGCTACCTGCCGCTGTCGAAACTTGAATCACGGGGCAGCTTTAAAGAGCTCATCGACGATCTGCAGTCGGAAGAACTTGCCAACGTCTTGTCAGAGAAGTTGAACCTCGACCTTCAAGACAAGCCGCGCATGATCACGGTCCGAAAGCTCTCAAAGATCGGTGACGGCCGAATTCACAATGACAGCCTTTCAAAGATCTGCACCATGCTGGTCTATCTCAACGAGGATTGGGATCCCGAAGAAGGCGGAGCTATCCGCGCCCTCAATGGCGAAGAGAGCATGGACGATTACGCCGAAGAGGTGACACCCATTGCTGGCAATGTGTTCGCCTTTGCCCGTTCCGAAACCAGCTGGCATGGCCATCCTCCCTTTGCGGGTGAACGCTATGTGATCCAAACCACGTTCCTGACGAGCCAAGAGGAACTCGACCGCAAGGAAAACCGCGGCGGCATTCAGCTCTTCCTCAAAAAGCTCTTTGAACGGTTTTAAGGGTCAAGCGAACGGTGGCTGCTTTCGCGCAGGCATAGGAGATGGGAGAGCGTGCTACTTCGTCGGATCATTGAGCATGTCCAAACGCAAAACTGGACGGCGGTCGCGCTTGATTTCTTGATTGTCGTCATCGGTGTTTTCATGGGTATTCAGGTGTCGAACTGGAATGCCGCCCGAGCAGATCGTGAAGTGGAACGCCATTTATAGGATTGATATATACAGACGAGGAGACCAAATGGAGTTTAAGCTATCGAATACTTCTAACTTCAAATCGCTTGCATATGGTCTTGGACCTGATTGGGAACGCTCTGCGTTTGGCCCAGGACAAAATATGCGCTAGACTTATTGTCGGACCGATGAATTACAGGAATGAT